>NZ_JBHSOQ010000001.1:1114971-1115580 GCF_042656445.1 Flavobacterium sp. GCM10022190 | reverse complement strand
GATGGTGACCATGAATAGGTATAACTTGGCGTTCCCCCTGTTGGAGAAACTGTAGCGGTACCATTCGATCCACCATTACAAGAAACATCCGTTTTACTTCCGGCTGTAGCGTTCAAAGCAGTTGGTTGTGTAATTGTAAATGATTTTGTAGCTGTACATCCATTAGCATCGGTTACGGTAACTGTATAACTTCCTGCTGCTAATCCTGTAGCTGTTGCTGCTGTACCTCCTGATGGTGACCATGAATAGGTATAACTTGGCGTTCCCCCTGTTGGAGAAACTGTAGCGGTACCATTCGATCCACCATTACAAGAAACATCCGTTTTACTTCCGGCTGTAGCGTTCAAAGCAGTTGGTTGTGATATTTGTATGTTTGAAATAGTAGCCGTGCAACTATTAACATCTGTGATAGTAACTGAATAAGTACCTGCTGATAACCCTGTCCTATCTTCTGTTGTAACCCCACCACCCCAGTTAAAGGTGTAAGGAGCTGTTCCGCCAGTTGGAGTTAAATTAATTGCTCCTGTTGAACCACCATAACATGCTATATTAGTTACAACTGTTGATGCTGAAACAGCTGATGCTGGCTGATTTACAGTAATATTTCGA
>NZ_JBHSOQ010000001.1:0-1114874 GCF_042656445.1 Flavobacterium sp. GCM10022190 | reverse complement strand
CGAGTTGCTGTACATCCATTAGCATCCGTAATAATAACTGAATATGTACCTGCTACTAATCCTGTCCTATCTTCTGTTGTAAGTCCACCTCCCCAATCAAAAGTATACGGAGCTGTTCCTCCAGTTGGCGTTAAATTAATTGCCCCTGTCGAACCACCATAACATGCTATATTAGTTACAACTGTTGATGCTGAAACAGCTGATGCTGGCTGATTTACAGTAATATTTCGAGTTGCTGTACATCCATTAGCATCCGTAATAATAACTGAATATGTACCTGCTACTAATCCTGTCCTATCTTCTGTTGTAAGTCCACCTCCCCAATCAAAAGTATACGGAGCTGTTCCTCCAGTTGGTGTTAAATTAATTGCCCCTGTTGAACCACCATAACATGCTATATTCGTTACAACTGTTGATGCTGAAACAGCTGATGGCTGAGTTATATTAAATGTTTTTGTAGCCTGACATCCATTGGCATCAGTAACAGTACATGTCCATGCTCCAGCTGTTAATCCTGTAACTGATGTTGTTCCATCACCTGTTGGGTTGCCCGGAGTCCAATTGTAGGTATATGGCCCTGTTCCTCCAGTAGCAGCATTTACACTGGCTGCTCCGTTTGCGCCACCATTACAAGCAATATTCGTCTGCGATTGTGGTGTTAATACTGGATTTGAAACTGTTAAAGTCGCTGAACTCGAATTGGTACTACAAGAACCATCCTTAGCTACACAACGGTATAAATAACCATTCATACCAGCAGTTGCTCCTGTAATGGTCAATGTAGATGTTGTTGCACTAGAATAAACACCTCCATTAGTAATATCTGTAAAACCTGAACCTGTATTTACCTGCCATTGATATGTTGTTGCTCCTGTTGCAGCAATAGCAAATGTAGTATTACTTCCATTACAAATTGACCTGTTTGAAGGATTTGCTGTTACAGTTGGTGCCGTACATGAAGGTGTTTCAAATAAACGAAAATTGTCAATTCCCCATTCTTCATTTGAACCTTCAGAAAAAACACGAATTAATAAGTTCATTGTAGTTCCTGTCCCTGCGATAGACTTAGTAAATTCATTAAACGCATTAGTTAATTGGGTTCCATCACCACAACCATCGCCATCTGTATCTTCAAAAAGATATTTATCTCCTATACCACTAGCGCTTCCTCTGTTAAAAAAACGAATCAAACTATTGTATGGTCCTCCGTCTATACTGTATTCAATAATGATGTAATCCGTATTAGTAGTTCCTACACCACTATTACAAGCTTGTGTATTATCCCAAGGTTCGTTAGTACTATTCGCTGCTAATAACCCTTTAAAACTCAATCCGGTTTTCCCGCTAATATTAATATTTGACCATAATATTTGAAGTTCATTTGTTGCAGCCGCCGCAGTTTGATTACTAACGGCTCCACTTGCAGTAAATCCTGTTCCTAGTGCATTATGATCTTCACCAGCCCAATAATAAGTCCCCTCTTTCCCAGTAAAAGGTACAAACTGAGAAACTGTAGTCCCATCAGTTAATTTAAAATAGGCCGTACTGGGCGATATAGTCCCTCCATTTTCTTCAGTTGTTCTGGTCCCACTCGAAGGTGAACTTTCAAAAGTATCACTCCAAAATTGTGTTTGTGCTTTACCTTCTATGTAAAAGCAACAAAGGAGCAATGTAAAAATTAAAGTAAAGTTTTTTTTCATAAGCAATAATTTTTTTAAATGATTTATTCTTTTATTAAATGAAAGTTAAATTTTGATGTTATTTCATCAGATGATTTATTGTTATTGGGGCAATAATCAGGATTAAATTTAGGATTGTAATCCCATTCACTGCTATGTATATTACATCCGTACTTGGTTAAATAGAGATAGCCATTGTAGGTTTTGTAACCGTTAGCCGTAATTTTTACCTTTAGTTTGTTAGAATTTTTACCAGAATCAGAGAAACCAGAATTTATTGTATAAGAACCATTGTTTGAGTTTAGTTCTCTATAAGTAGAGAAAAATCTATTTCTTTTTACCGATATATTTATATTAGCATTAGTAATTGGCTGAAGTGTATCAAAATCCTTAATGAAGCCCTTAATCGAAATTTTCTCTTTAGAATTAACAATTGGTTTTAAATCCAATACATTAGATTCCTTATCACTTGTTGAAGCATGGACTTCAGTTTCTGAAAAAACCAAAGCTCCAGTAGTGAAAATAGCTGTGCTTTTAACAAATTGTCTTCTTTTCATAATTTATTTAAATTTTTTTCCTAAAATGTTTGCTTGAAAATTGAATTGTTTTGCAGTAATTATTCCCATATCTGTTTTTAATATTTCAATAGAAACTTGTTGGTCATCTGAACAAGCAACACTGATATTTCCATCTTCAGTTATAGAAGTAATTGTCCCAGGATTTAAGTTTTGATGTGGTTTATTGTAGAGAGAAGCTGCAATAATTTTAATTTGTTCCCCTTCAAATGAAGTGTCTGCACCAATATTCCATGGATTACATGAATTTATTAAAGCTATTATTTCGTCAGCAGTCATATTTTTCCATTTAATACAGGTATCTGAAAACTCGGGCTTTTCATAAAAATAAGCATCTTTGGATTCTTGTATAGAACTTGGTATTTTTTCAGCATATTGAATCATATTTGCCATATTTAATGCAACTTGAGCAGTATGATCACTGAGTTTAACAGCCAGTTTCCCATAAGTATCATTTTGTTCAATTTTTAAAGGATCTTTAAAAATAATAGGACCTTGATCATATTTAGAATCCATAAAATGAACACTTATTGCCGTAGATTTTTCTTGATTTTTAAGAACTTCAAAAATGGGCATGGGGCCACGATATTGAGGTAAAGGACCAGGGTGAAAATTGATAAATTTTTCTTTACCGTAGGAAAGAACATCTTCTGGTATCAAAAAAGGAAAACTTATCGAAAAAATAAAATCGGGCTTCAATTTTTCAATCCATGATTTCATTTCTGATATGCTCTTTTTATCCGGAAAAGATTTAAAAGCCAAATTATTATTTTCTGACTCTGTTTCTAATGCTTCAATGACCAAGCTAGAACTTTTTCCAATTCCAATTCCGCATAAAAAGTTTTCAAACGCTAGTTTTTGTAGTGCTTTGAAAGCATATTTACCTCCACATAAGATTAGTATTTTTTTTTGGCTATTCATAGATTATATACATACATAACTATTGTACCATGCAGAGGTAGCTGAACCTAACTCTAATTTGCTTAGTAATTCAAAATTTTGATATGTATCTGCTATTTTTGCAAGTAAATTTAGCCTACACATTCCGTCTTCTTCATTTAGAAGAATTTCTGCTTCATATAATGGTGCAACTGATGTATTTGTTTTTTTGTTAAAACTTATTTTTCCTCTTGGACTTTCGAACTCGAAACTTAATAAATCTGAAACAGTCTCTACTATGTTATTCTCATGTTGGTCTAAAAGCTCCAAGAGTTTTATTATTATTAGGGCACTTTCCCATGCCAATAGTGAAAATAAATTAGGAGTTCTTCCTGTTTTTTTAATGGCACTAATAAATAAATGGTTCTCTGGCGAATCTATACTCTTAGACCATGCAGCAACACCTTTTACTGTACAATTAGGAAAAACAGCTTTTTGTAACATTGTTTCTTCAAAGCTAAAGGGAGAAAGATACAAAGTGGTTTTTTTGTCGGAAATCCAATCTTTAATTTCAGAAAAATACCATTGTACATAATCACCACTAAAAAGACTTAAAAGCGCACTATTTGGAAATTGATCCAAATAGTTTTTTAATGGTTCCATTGTAAAATCATTTTCTTTATATCCAGTGGCGTGATTAAAACAAATTTGACCTCCTGCTTGTTCAAAGCTATTACACAAACTGTAGGTTTGAAGATAACCACCGTCATAATATCCTGTAACCATTCCTGCTGAAAAATAACCATCTTTAATAGCCTGTTTCGATGAAAACCAAGCTCCTAATGAGTTTTGCAAGGAATGATAGATAATATTTGGACAAGAAGTGTATTCAGTGGGTAAATTAGCTCCTGAATCTAAAACAATAAGAATTTTATTAGCCGCTAAAAAAAGAGGGCGAAGCAACTGAGCCATTCTATGACCCATAAAGGCAATTACCATTGTTACATTTTCTTCTAATAATAATTTTTCAGCACTTCGGTAACATTGTTGTTTATCACTTCCAAAACCTATATTTTCAGTAACTATTTTAACATCCTGTAATCCATAATGATTTAGGCCAGAACGAAGACCTTCGAACAAATCAAAACTAATTGTTTCATAGTAGGTTGAACGAGGTAATAAGACTCCAATTTTAGGCATAATATTAATTTGTTATTATTTGAAATGTTCTTCAAACTAGTTTCTGCTTGGGAATATTCCTTGCGTAGCTATCGAATAATTTAATATTAAGTATGGGTTCTCAATTGAAAAAGGCATTGAAGACCCGGTAACAGCTGTTACTCCAGAGGCTACAATAGAAGCCGAAGAACCATTTGCTGCATCAGTATATAATCCTGATGAAGTATTTGCTAAAACTGCGTTTACAGGACTATCTGTATCTGCTCCTCCTTCAGAAACTGGAATGCTTAAAGAAATTCCTGATGCTGAATGAACATGGGCTGGCATATTAGATGTAAGTATATATGCAGATGTTGCTCCTGAACTCTCTCCTAATACACGATCTGAAAGCCCAGGCCCTTGACCTTGTCCAACGGGAACTCTCCCACGAAAATCTGGTAAAGCAAAAGTAGTTTGACCATTTCCACCGTATGTTGTTCCTAATAATGAGAATAAGGCTGTATTTTGAGCAATTGATAAAATTTGCCCATTACACATTTCATGACCTCTTGGATTAAAATTAAATCCAAAAATTTTAATTTCTCCTATAAATGGTTCTGTTGACATAAGTTCTTGTTTTAATTGACTAATTCCTACTTGGAAATATTCCATATATAGCAATACAATAATTTACTACTAGATAGGGATTTTGTATATCAACAGGAATGGATGATCCTGCAATTCCTGTTGTTCCTGAAGCTGCTAAGGAACTACCATAATTCATACCCGCTGTAGCAGCAGTAGCATACATATCTATAGGAGCTTGAGCCAAATAATTTCCTACTGGAGAATCTTTATCACCTAACCCACTAGCTACAGGAAGATTTGCTGTGATTCCAGTTGCCTGATGATTATGAGCTGGCAAGTTTGATGTTAATAAAGTCACTGATGTAGTACCACCCAATTGCCCAATTGAATAATTACTAAGCCCTGGACCTTGTCCTTGGCTTTTAGCTACACGTCCTCGTAAATCAGGGAGTGCAAAAGTAGTTTGACCATTTCCACCATACGTTGTTCCTAACAAAGAAAACAACGCTGTGTTTTGAGCAATTGACATAATTTGCCCACTGCACATTTGATAGCTTTGCGGAGCAAAATTGAATCCAAAAATTTTAATTTCACCTATAAATGGTTCTGTTGACATAATATATAAATTTTAAAGATTTTGAAATATTATTTCTGTTAATAAAAAGTAAATATATTAAAAATTTATCATATATTGCTGACATAATATCTTTTTTATTAAAAAATAATATTGCTAATCAAAACAATTAATGATTATTTAATCTTCGTTTAATATCTGCCATGCCCTACAAGAAAAAATTATTTGAAATAGAAATAATCTTACAGTTTTTAGACAAAATAGAAATAACTGTTATAGAAAAAGAATTAAACACTCCGACATTTTTACCTGGACTTGCTTTAGGAGCAAATTGTATCTTTGTGGATTTTGAAAAATTAAAATACCCTGGAGATTTACTACACGAAGCTGGCCATTTAGCCGTAACTGACAGCGAAACCAGAAAAAAAATTGGCACTAATAACATTCCTAACGAATGGCCAACACAGGGGGAAGAAATAGCAGCTATTCTCTGGTCTTATGCGGCTTTAACACACTTAAATCTTGAACCCTCATTTGTTTTCCACACTGATGGCTACAAAGGGAATTCGGAATGGTTTATAACAAACTTTACAAATAAAAACTATATTGGCTTACCATTTTTAGAATGGGCAGGACTATGCCTCAGTGAAGAAAAAGCCAAAAAAGAAAACAAAGAAGCTTTTCCAAAAATGTTAAAATGGCTAAGAGATTAGATTATGACCCAATTAGTACGAACCATAAAATTCCCACTAGTTTTTAACAGTCAAAAACTAAAAAATGATATTCAGAAAATAATAACCCAAAAATGGGTCAACCATTACAATTCTAATGACTATTCCGGAAAATGGACTTCTATTGCCTTAATGTCAAAAGGTGGAGACTCCAGCAATATAAATGCTTTTTCAAACAGCACAGAAGAATTCATTCCTACTGATGCACTTAGTCAGTGTGACTACTTGAAAGAAATTCTCAATGGCTTTTTGTTTGAAAAAACAGCTGTACGATTATTAAACCTTGGACCGGGAGCCGAAATAAAACCTCATACCGATTATTGTTTAGGCTATGAAGACAATATGTTTCGGTTACATATACCAATTATAACAAACCCAAATGTGGAATTCATCTTGGACGGAGAAAGAATAATCATGAATGAGGGTGAATGCTGGTATTTAAATACAAATTTTTTGCATTCCGTAAAAAACGGCGGAAATAATGACCGAATACACCTTGTTATTGACGGAATAAGAAATGAATGGACCGATACTCTCTTTTTAAAGGAAGCTTCAATTGAAGCATTCAAAAAACCCAAACCAATTATTGATGAAGATCAAAAAAAGCTCATAATTGCTGAATTAGAAAAAATGAATACACCAACAGCCAAAACACTAATTAATAATTTAAAAAACAATTAAAAGGCTTTTTTCTCTATTACTGTATTTTCCATCACTAATACATCAATAGCTGTTTCCTTAAACAATTCAATAGCGTCTAATGGAGATTCGACCATGGGCATTCCTCTTTTATTGAAACTGGTATTAAGTAATACCGAAATTCCACTATGCTTACCAAATTCTTCAATTAATTTATTAAATCTGTAATTCCAATTTACATCAACGGTTTGCACCCTCGCCGTACCATCACAATGAGTAACATTTACGAGCTGTTGCAAAAATTCTGGTCGCGTTTTATCAACTAAAATCATATAAGGACTATTGCGACCTTTTTCAAAATAATCTTCAACCTTATCTTTCAAAACCGCTGGAGCAAAAGGACGAAAATCTTCCCTGAACTTTATATTTCTATTGATGTGATTTTTCATATTCTCAACACCTGGATGAGCTAATATACTTCTTCGACCAAGAGACCTGGGACCAAACTCAGAACCTGACTGAAACCATCCAATAGTTTTACCATTATTTAATTTTGCCGCGCAATATGAAATCAACTCTTCTTCATTCAAGAAAAACAGTTTATTAAAATCTTCACCTATCTCTTTCTTTACCACAACATCTATTTCTTCCTGAGAATATTGTTTCCCAAAGCAGGTACTCCCATCATGCTGTATTTTTTCTTCACCAAAATAACTGATCCATCCATAGAATGCGCATCCCAGAGCCAATCCGTTATCGGCCGCAGCAGGCTCAAAAAAGATATTCGTTTCAGGGAATGCATCTTCTAATTTTGAATTTGCAACTGCATTAAGAGCAACTCCTCCTGAAAAACATAAATTTTTATGCGGAAATCGCTCCATTCGAAATTTAAAACAACTCAAAATAGCTTTTTCAACCTGTTCCTGAGCCCATCTGGCAACATCTGCATAATAGGAAAAATGCTGTATAAAATATTCATAGCCTTTAGAAGGATTAAGAAAATTTCTCTTCCAATCATCTTTAACAAATAAGCATTTATTTCTAAACTCAAACGCATCACAATCAAAACTATTTGATTTTCCAAAAGGGGCTAAGCCCATTAGTTTTCCAACATCTTCCATATCTCCAAAGACATATTTACTAACCGCAGCATAAAATCCTCCTATCGAATGCTTAGTGGTTGACATTGCTAAAAGGTCATTATTCATTTCACCCATTTCACTAAAATCCTTAAACAAAGGAATTAATTTATTATCCCGGAAATGATAAAAACTATCTTTTTCACATAACATCTTATTTTGCCTGATGAATTTTGATTGAATTGTCAACTTTTCTTCTGGATGCAGTTCCAGATGCTGATTCAAAGGACTTCCACATCCATCAATAATCATAACTGCGCATTCTGAAAACGGAGAAGTTCCTACTGCACTATATGCATGCGACAAATGATGTGAAATAGTAATAATTTGAGGGCTATTAGCATCAGAAAAAATCCTTTTCCCATTAAATTGTTTAGGATTTGGGATATCAAAATTTGCACACTGCACAACTAAACTTATTGCACTCATATCAATTCCTTCAGCTTCTAAGCAATATTGAATGGCCAGTGTATCATTTCCCCCATCGTGTTTAATCCGGGTTAGACGTTCTTTTTCAATCGCAACGCAAACACGGCCATCTTTAAGCAGTACAGCAGATCCATTATGCGAAAGTCCTGTACCAAGAATATAAATAGGTTTCTTCATTTTTTAAATAGTGGGATTAAATTTCAAAAGAAGAACAGACATACTTTTCTTTTAATTTCGATGATGAATTAATAATACCACAATTAACATGTAACATTTCAAGAAACGTATTAAATTAGACCGTTACAATGATAAATAATTATTTTTGTCATTAATAATTTTTATTAACTAATTTACCCAAAAACATAGTATAAAATGAAATTAGATTTGTTAGAAAATTTTTGGAATCGAATTTTAAATACCAATTCTAAAACAAAAGTACCATCTGACTGGAATACTGAAACTGGATATTTATACCAATTGGGTATTAGCATGGAAGAAACCCTGCAATATCTTTATCAGCAGAGACCATCTTTAATAAATTTCATAGATTGGGTAGAAAGTAAGAAAAGAAAAGTGTCAAAATCAATTCAAATTGAAAATGTCCTTTCAAAAAATGACTTAGCTTTTTGGGAATCTAATGGCTATGTTGTTATAAAAAATGCTATCCCACTTGAAGATTGCATAGCGACCCAAAAAGCAATTTTAGAATTTTTAGAAAAAGATATAAATGATAGTAGTTCCTGGTACAAACACCATGAAAAACAAAGCGGATTAATGGTTAACTTTTACAATCATCCTACATTAGAGAAAAACAGAGCGTCAATAAAGATTCAAAAAGCTTATGAACAGTTATATCAAACCACTAAAATCTATAAAACGATAGATAAAGTAAGTTTTAATCCTCCAGTTACTAATGAATTTAATTTTTTAGGAAGTAATTTACATTGGGATGTTAGCCTAAAACAGCCTATTCCTTTTCGATTACAAGGCTTATTATATCTTTCAGATTGTAATGAAAATGAAGGTGCTTTTAATTGTGTACCTAATTTCCATAATCAAATAGCCAATTGGATAAATACAATTCCTTCAAATGAAAACCCAAGAGAATTTGCTCTAAAAACATTGGTTGCCAAGCCCATAATTGGCAATGCAGGTGATTTCATTATTTGGCATCAAGCTTTACCTCATTGTGCTACTCCAAATTACGGAAAGACTCCGAGATTTGTCCAATATCTAACCTATTTTCCAGAAAATTATACCGAAAGTACGGAATGGATTTAGTGATTTTTTTTAGTTTTTTAATGAAAAAACATTTTTCCAATCTGTTTACTAGTGATTTAGAAACTACTTTAACCAATAAATTCTATTTATAAGATTTGTTTAATTCTTTAGATATGTAGTCTGATTTTAACTTTTTTCAATTGACTTCCGTTTACTCCATTTTACTAACTCTTGTTACATAATGAAATCCTATATTAGCTATATGAATATTAATAAATTAAGCGATATTTACACGCAATAATTTATTGGGTTGAGCAAACAATTTTTCAAAAACATATACTGAGGTACTAGTTTTAATTTATTTTGCCTCATCTGATTAAGCCTTCTCTTATCTGAAAGGACTCCTAGATATTGAATTCAGATTGGAATTTTTAATTACGCGACTGTTTTTTTTAATCAACTATCTTCTGATGTCGATATTCAAAAACAACAATTACCTTTTATCATTGAATCTTATCAAAAAGCATTAACAATTGATCCAAACGACAAAGGCACCCTAACAAATATTGGCGTTTGTTATTTTAAGATTAAAGATTATCGAGCGTCAATTAATTACACAAAACAAGCTTTGTCTTTAGCCAAAAACGACTATTCTTTACAATCTAATTTAGCAGATGCTTATTTCAGAAATAACGATTTCGACCAAGCTATTTCTATTTACAAAACATTGATTAAAAACAATTTCAAACAAGAAAACACCTTTAATTATTACGGTACAGCTTTATTTAACAAAAAAGAATATTCGGAAGCTATTAAGATTTTTAAAGAAGGAATAAAACAAAATTCAAACTCCCATGAATTATGGTTAAACTACGGTAATTCACTTGCAATTACTGGAAACCTTTCTGAAGCTAGTTTTGCTTTTGAAAAGGCTCATAAGCTAAATCCTTCTGATAAAAACACATTAAAATTTTTAACAATGATTTACCAACAACTTGGTAATATACAAAAAGCAAATTTTTATTATGCTGAGTTCACAAAATAGAAAGTTCTATTCTCATTCAACCAACTTATTATATTGCTCCACTAAAACACTTCCCCTTTCTGCTTTTCCTGTTTTTCGTAATGCATCTCCAAAACGGAAATAATAAATAGGTTCCAAGTCGTTTGTCATTGCAAAAAGTTCTTCGTACCACCTTGCAGCCTTTTCCATTTGATTCTTGAAATAATATTGATTTGCGACCTCCTTGAACATAAAGATCGACTTATACCCTTTTTCAAGTACCCTTTCATAAACATGGACAACATTTACTAGAATAAAGTCTTTTTTCGCTGTTTTAGGTGCATCACTACTAGCTGTTGTGGTATCTTTAACGGGTGTGGAAGTCAAATTGATGACAGGTTTATCCTCTAATTTAACCAATTTAGTAATAACCAAAGCTAGCGAGCGCTGCTCTATCGGTGGGTTATCTGGAATTTCAATTTTACCACTTTCGATGGCAATTTCAAGCAATTTTGTTGGCTCTCGTACAACATTTGCATCTACATTCCTAGTCTCAATATAATGTTTTTTTCTAGGGTTTTCTTCTTTATAGACAGGTGTAATTATCCTGATATTTTCCGGCCCCATTTCAACTCGACTTATCAAACTTAAATTAGAAACTGTATATCTCGTAGTTGACCCTCCAAATGTCATATTCACAATCTCCTCAACCTTATAATACAAGACATTTTTAGTCTCAATACTACTATACACTTTTCGAACTTGGCCATGGATACAAATCGAACAACTAAATAAAAAATACAAAACCAGACTTAATACTATTTTCTTCATAATTACTTTCCTTAAACCACCTTAGCATTAAGTACCCAATAAAAAAAGGTGTTCATACGGAGTACTTCTATAAACACTTTTAAAGGAGCAAACAACTAACTCTGTATTTAAATAAATACTTACAAAAGTACTAAAATTTAAAGAGTTGACAAAAAAATTAAACACGCATTTATAGACAAACCATTTTTAAAAATTTACTATTCCAAAACAAGTTTTAATTTTTTTTGGTTGTCGTAATATTTTTTTAAAATAAAATACACTCCATGAAAAATCAAAAAAAGCAAAATAAAAGGGAGAACAAAAAAATATCAGAAAAACATTCTTTCAAAAAAATTAAAAAATCTATTGATTTAAAGTGAAATCAAAACCATTTATTAAAAATAATCATCCGAAACTACAAAAACACCTCATAATCCACAAAATACAGAAGCGAATAAACATTGTTACAAAAATAACTTTATACTATGAAAGAGAAATAAAACTAACTAACCCATTAAAAATCAACTGTAGCAAACAAACATTGTATATCGAATTAAATTGGTTTGGGTATCGTATATAATCTATAATATTAATTGAAAACAAAATTTGATTTTTATACTTTTGCTCCCTTATTACCACTAGTTTAGAATAAAAGGTTGTAAAACCACAGAAATACACTAAAAAATTTAAAAAATGAGCAAGACATTATTTGACAAAGTATGGGATTCGCATGTTGTGCGTAAAATTGAAGACGGACCAGATGTGTTTTTTATTGATCGTCATTTCATTCACGAAGTTACTAGTCCAGTAGCTTTCTTGGGGCTTAAAACAAGAGGCGTTTCAGTATTATATCCAGAACGTACTTTCGCAACTGCCGATCACAATACACCGACCATTAATCAACACTTGCCTGTTGAAGATGCTTTATCTGCAAATCAATTAAAAGCATTAGAAACTAATGCAGCAGAATACGGTATTTCACACTGGGGATTAGGTCATCAAAAAAATGGAATTGTACACGTAGTAGGTCCTGAAAACGGAATTACCTTACCAGGTGCTACAATCGTATGTGGAGATTCACATACTTCTACTCATGGTGCTTTTGGTGCTATCGCTTTTGGTATTGGTACATCTGAAGTAGAGATGGTGCTTTCTACTCAATGTATCATGCAACCAAAGCCTAAAAAAATGCGTATCAACGTTAACGGAAAACTAAACAAAGGTGTTACTCCTAAAGACGTTGCATTATACATTATTTCTAAATTAACTACTTCTGGAGGAACAGGATATTTCGTAGAATATGCAGGAAATGTTTTTGAAGAAATGACTATGGAAGGTCGTATGACTGTTTGTAACCTTTCTATCGAAATGGGTGCTCGTGGTGGTATGATTGCTCCTGACCAAACAACTTTCGATTTCTTAGAAGGACGATTATATGCTCCAAAAGGGGAAGCTTGGACTAAAGCTGTAGAATATTGGAAAACTTTAAAAACAGATGCTGACGCAACATTTGATGCTGAATTAAACTTCAATGCGGAAGATATCGAACCAATGATCACTTACGGAACAAACCCTGGAATGGGAATTGGTATTAGCCAACACATTCCTGCTGCTAGCGAGGTAGAAGGCGGTGAAGAAACGTATAAAAAATCATTAGCCTACATGGGCTTCAATGAAGACGACGTAATGATTGGAAAACCTATTGATTATGTTTTCTTAGGAAGTTGTACTAATGGTCGTATCGAAGACTTTAGAGCTTTTGCCGAAATTGTAAAAGGCCGTAAAAAAGCGGATAATGTTACTGCTTGGTTAGTTCCAGGTTCTCACGTTGTGGAAGCACAAATTAAAGAAGAAGGAATATTAGACATCCTTACTGAAGCTGGTTTCGTATTACGTCAACCAGGATGTTCGGCTTGTTTAGCAATGAATGATGATAAAGTACCAGCTGGAAAATATGCAGTAAGTACCTCTAACAGAAACTTCGAAGGTCGTCAAGGTCCAGGTTCTAGAACATTATTAGCTTCTCCAATTATGGCAGCAGCTGCAGCAGTTACTGGAAAATTAACTGACCCAAGAGATTTGTTATAGTCAAATAGCAAGTTCAAAAAGCAACAACAATTTCAAAAAGTATTAAAAAATAAAGATTTTAAAAGACTAGTGATCTTATTTTAGAAAACAATCTAAAATCTGAAGTCTAAAATCTGAAATCTAAAAAAAAATGGCATACGATAAATTTAATATACTTACTTGTAGTGCAGTGCCACTACCTATTGAGAACGTAGATACTGATCAAATCATTCCTGCACGTTTCTTGAAAGCTACAAAACGTGAAGGTTTTGGAGACAACCTTTTTAGAGACTGGAGATACAACGGAGACGGAACTCCAAAAGCAGATTTCGTATTAAACAACCCAACTTACAGTGGAAAAATCCTTGTAGGTGGAAAAAACTTCGGATCTGGTTCTTCTCGTGAGCACGCAGCTTGGGCTGTTTACGATTATGGATTCCGCGCTGTAGTTTCTTCTTTCTTTGCAGATATTTTCAAAGGAAACTGTTTAAACATTGGTGTATTGCCAGTACAGGTTTCTCCTGAATTTTCAGATAAAATCTTTGCTGCAATTGAAGCAGATCCGAATACGGAATTAGAAATCAATTTACCTGAGCAAACAATCACTTTAAAAGCGACAGGAGAAAAAGAATCTTTTGATATCAATGGATATAAAAAGAACAACATGTTAAATGGTTTTGATGATATCGACTATTTACAAAGTGTGAAAGAAGAAATCGTAAGTTTTGCTAGCAAGCTACCTTACTAAATAACACAATCATACTAAAACGCAGCTGCTAAAGCATTCCTCTGGAATTGTATTTAGCAGCTGCTTTTACCGTTTTATAAAACACACAACAAAATGATTTCTGTTTGATGAAATCAGAACTTTTTTAAGCATCAAATTATAATGGGAAAGAGAAAAATTGAAATAATGGATACGACACTTCGTGATGGTGAACAAACCTCAGGAGTCTCATTTTCTGCTGCAGAAAAACTAACCATTGCCCAATTATTATTAGAAGAGTTACATGTAGACCGAATCGAAATTGCTTCTGCTCGTGTAAGTGAAGGCGAATTTGAAGGTGTTAAGGGAATTATGACTTGGGCCGAAGCAAAAGGATATACCGATAAAATTGAAGTATTGACTTTTGTAGATAAAGGTCTTTCTATTGAATGGATGAAAAAATCGGGTGCAAAGGTTCAAAACCTTCTAACCAAAGGTTCACTCAACCACCTTACCCATCAATTAAAAAAAACACCTGAACAGCATTTCACCGAAATTACTGAAGCTATTTCTTTAGCAAAAGAAAACGGAATTACCACCAATGTGTATTTAGAAGACTGGAGTAATGGTATGCGTAACTCTCCTGAATATGTTTACCAATACTTAGATTTCATTAGTACCCAACCCGTAAAAAGAATTTTACTTCCCGATACCTTAGGAGTACTTATCCCGTCTGAAACATTCGAGTATATTTCAGAAATTACCAAAAAATATCCGCACATCCACTTTGATTTCCACGCCCACAACGACTATGATTTAAGCGTTGCCAATGTGATGGAAGCCTTAAAAGCAGGTGTTCACGGACTACACGTTACTGTAAACGGTATGGGTGAACGTGCTGGAAATGCACCTTTAGCCAGCACCATTGCTGTAATAAACGACTTTATGCCAAATATTGAAATAGGCGTAAAAGAAACCTCATTATACTCGGTTAGTAAATTAGTAGAAACCTTTACTGGATACCGTATCCCAGCAAATAAACCAATTGTAGGCGACAATGTTTTTACTCAAACAGCTGGAATCCATGCTGATGGTGATAATAAAAACAACTTATATTTCAACGATTTACTTCCAGAACGTTTTGGAAGAAAAAGAAAATATGCTTTAGGAAAAACTTCCGGAAAAGCCAATATTGAAAAAAACCTTCAAGAATTAGGATTACAATTAAACCAAGAGGATTTAAAATTAGTAACCCAAAGAATTATTGAATTAGGTGATAAAAAAGAAACGGTTACTAAAGAAGATTTACCTTATATCATTTCGGATGTATTAGACAGTCATACCTACCAAGAAAAAATTACGGTAGAATCGTATTTACTTTCTCATGCTAAAGGAATGCGCCCTTCAACAACACTTTGTCTAAAAATAGACGGACAAATCATCGAAGAACACGCCCAAGGTGACGGCCAATTTGATGCCTTTATGAATGCCTTAGCGAAGATTTATAAAACTAAAAAAATGAGCCTTCCTAAGCTGATTGATTACGCAGTAAGAATCCCACCTGGAAGTAGTTCGGATGCTTTATGCGAAACAATTATCACTTGGCTAAATGACGGAAAAGAATTCAAAACAAGAGGATTAGATTCTGACCAAACCGTTGCAGCCATCATAGCTACACAAAAAATGCTAAACGTTGTAGCCGAATAAATTTCAAAACAAATAATTAATATAAATCATAAAATAATGAAGTTAAATATCGCACTTTTAGCCGGTGACGGAATCGGACCAGAAGTAATTGAACAAGCAGTAAAAGTATCTGATGCAGTTGCACAAAAATTTGGACATGAAATTACTTGGAAACCAGCTTTAACTGGTGCTGCTGCGATTGATGCAGTAGGCGAACCTTATCCAGATGCCACTCACGAAGTTTGTAAAAATGCTGATGCTGTTTTATTTGGTGCTATTGGACACCCTAAATACGACAACGACCCTTCTGCACCAGTTCGTCCAGAACAAGGTTTATTAAAAATGCGTAAAGCGTTAGGTTTATTTGCAAACGTAAGACCTACATTTACTTTCCCTTCTTTATTAGATAAATCCCCATTAAAAAGAGAAAGAATCGAAGGAACTGATTTAGTTTTCTTAAGAGAATTAACAGGTGGTATTTACTTTGGTGAAAAAGGAAGAAAAGACGGTGGAGATACTGCTTATGATAACTGTGTTTACACAAGAGCTGAGGTACAACGTTTGGCTAAAAAAGGATTTGAATTAGCGATGACTCGTAGAAAAAAACTATGTTGTGTTGACAAAGCTAACGTTCTTGAAACTTCACGTTTATGGAGAGAAACTGTTCAGGCTATGGAAAAAGACTATCCAGAAGTTGAAGTAAGCTATGAATTTGTGGATGCAGTTGCGATGCGTTTGGTTCAATGGCCAAACTCTTATGACGTATTAATTACTGAAAACTTATTTGGAGATATCTTAACTGATGAAGCTTCTGTAATTTCAGGATCTATGGGATTAATGCCATCAGCATCAATGGGAGCAGAAGTATCTTTATTTGAACCAATCCACGGTTCTTACCCACAAGCAACAGGTTTAAACATTGCTAATCCAATGGCTACTGTATTATCAGCTGCTATGATGTTTGAAAACTTCGGATTGATGGAAGAAGGAAAAGCAATGAGAGACGCTGTTAACAAAGCTTTAGAAGCAGGTGTTGTTACTGAAGATTTAGCTAACGGTGGTAAAGCTTACGGAACTAAAGAAGTTGGAGATTGGTTAGCAGCTAATATCTAATACCTACAAATACACATAAAAAAAGGAGACAATTTAACAACTGTCTCCTTTTTTATATCAAGAAAAATAATTTTAGTATCCTCCTCTGTTTCCACGGCTATCACCACCACGGTTGTTTCCATAACTTCCACGAGAATCATTTCTACGGTTGTTATTAAAACTTCTTCTTTCACCTTCTGGTTTTGGTTCTGATTTATTCACTACAATTGTACGACCTTGAACAGACGCTCCGTTCAATTCTTCAATTGCTTTTTGAGCTTCAGCATCAACTGGCATCTCAACAAAACCAAACCCTTTACTTCTTCCAGTAAATTTATCAGTAATAATTTTAACAGAATCAACTGCTCCGTAAGCCTCAAAAGACTCTCTTAAATCTGCTTCCTCAATACTGAATGGAAGGCTTCCAACAAAAATGTTCATATATATTTATTTACAATAATTAGAACAAATGTAGTCTTATTTTTTTATAACACACTATAAATAAGCATATTTATATTCTTAATTATTTTCTTTTAAAGAACAGGGTGTAACCTTAATTTACAGTAACTGGCACTTTATAAAAAACACCGTATTGAAAATTTAATCTTGGCCCAGCCATTGGATTATCGAAAGTATTAACTAAATTACATTTAAATGTTCCTGAAATAGTTTTCCCAACAGCATCATATTCAGTAATTTCAAGCTCACCATTACCCACATTAAAACCTGATGAAAACATAATTGTTTCTTTAGTAATTGGATCCGTATATTGATAATTTGCCGTTGTATTGGCATTTGTTCCTATAGTATAAACACCAACTGCCGTAGAACTATTTTCTAAGGTCATTACCTCAGTAGCTGTATAGGCCTCAACAACCACCTTCCCACTTGAATATACTGTTGCACGAGTTTGAACAGCTTTCCAAAGGACATTATCTTTCATTCCTTGAAAGGCTGGATTGTTAAACTTAACATCCTCTTGACAAGAAAACAAAGAGAAAAATAACACTAAAAAAGGGAAAAACTTTTTCATAAAATAAAATTTACAAACAAAAATAAACTATTCGAATTAAAATAACCGAAATGCTTAAAAAAAAGAAACAAAAAAATCGCTAAATTATTACATATCAAAATACTAAAATTCTATTTGCTATATTAAAAAATAATGTATCTTTGCAGCCTTAATTAATCGAGGTCGTGTACCTCAAAATTTAATCACAAAGATTATGTCAGTAAAAATTAGATTACAAAGACACGGTAAAAAAGGAAAACCTTTTTACTGGGTTGTAGCAGCAGACGCTCGCTCAAAAAGAGATGGTAGATACTTAGAGAAAATCGGTACTTACAATCCAAACACTAACCCTGCAACTATCGACTTAAACCTTGATAGCGCTGTTAAATGGTTACACAATGGTGCTCAGCCAACTGACACTGCAAGAGCTATCCTATCTTACAAAGGAGCTTTATTGAAACACCACCTTGATGGAGGAGTTCGTAAAGGAGCTTTAACACAAGAACAAGCTGACGCTAAATTAACTGAATGGTTAGAAGCTAAAGCTGGAAAAGTTAATGCTAAAAAAGATGGTTTATCAAAAGCACAAGCTGATGTTAAAGCTAAAGCATTAAAAGCTGAACAAGAAGTAAACGCAAAACGTATCGCTGCTGCTGCTCAAGCTGAGGCTGATGCTATTGCTGCTGCTCAGGCAGAAGAAGCTACAACTGAAGAAGAAGCTCCAGTTGCAGAAGAAAACAACGAAGAAGCTCAAGCTTAATTTAACAGGCGAAAATGCGTAAAGAAGATTGTTTCTATTTAGGTAAAATCGCTAAAAAATTTAGTTTCAAAGGGGAAATCTTGGCTTATTTAGACACAGATGAGCCTGAGTTATACGAAAACTTGGAATCAGTGTTTGTTGAACGCAACAAACACTTGGTTCCTTTTTTTATTGAAAGTAGTTCTCTACACAAAAACGATTTTCTTAGAATCCGTTTTGAAGATATAAATACTGAAGAAGACGCAGAGTCTTTGTTAGGTAGTGATTTATATCTCCCATTAAAAATGTTACCGAAACTTACCGGTAATAAATTCTATTTTCATGAAGTAATAGGTTTTGAAGTAGAAGACAAACGTTTAGGGATTGTTGGTGAAATTCAGTCTATTAACGATACTACTGCGCAACCACTTTTTGAAGTATTAAAAGATGGTACCGAAATCCTGATTCCAATGATTGATCATTTTCTGATTAAAGTTGATCGTGAAAACAAAAAAGTCATCATGGATTTACCGGAGGGATTAATCGAAATGTATCTTTAAAAAAGTAATCAGTATTCAGTTTTTAGTGCTCAGTTTTAAAAGTAAAAATAATCACTAATCTTTATTCTGCCATTACTATGTCCAAATTCCAATTCAAAAAATTCTCTATTCATCAGGATCGTTGCGCTATGAAAGTAGGCACAGATGGTGTTTTATTAGGTGCCTGGATACCAATAAGTAATAATCCGTTTAGTGTTTTAGATATTGGAACCGGAACTGGAATCATCGCTTTGATGTTAGCACAACGTAGTAATGCCGAACAAATTGATGCTTTAGAAATCGATGAAGAAGCTTATGAACAAGCCACAGATAATTTTGAAAATTCTCCTTGGAATGATCGCTTGTTTTGTTTTCACGCTGGTTTAGACGAATTTGTCGAAGAACCAGAAGATGAATATGATTTAATTGTTTCCAATCCTCCTTTTTACAGCGAAGATTATAAATCGGATAATGAGCAACGAGACTTGGCACGTTTCCAAGATGCCATGCCATTTGACGAGCTCATTGAAGCTGCTGCTTTATTACTTTCTGAAAATGGAATTTTCGCAGTAATCATTCCGTTCAAAGAAGAAGAAAAATTCTTGGCATTAGCCCATGAATATGAATTATACCCTTTAAAAATTACCCGCGTAAAAGGCACACCTACTTCTGAGATTAAACGCAGTTTATTGGCTTTCAGCCGAAATGAAAATTCTGAATTTCCTATTGACGAACTCATCATCGAAACTACTCGCCACCAATACACTCCAGAATACATTGAACTGACGAAGGATTTTTATTTAAAAATGTAAATCATTCAAATCCAATTAGCCATCTTTATTTTAAGAGAATTTTAATTACTTTTTCATGCTTGATTAAAAATCCTTTGTGTAAATTTATAGTATAACTTTTGATTTTGCATTAAAAAAGTCCCACCACTATAATACCAATGAGAAACCATGAAACCAGATCTATTTCAAGCACCAGACTATTACAACCTTGATGAACTTTTATTAGAGGAACATAAATTGGTTCGTGACGCTGCTCGCGAATGGGTCAAACGCGAAGTTTCTCCCATCATTGAGGACTATGCCCAAAAAGCCGATTTCCCTACACAAATTATAAAAGGATTAGCCGATATTGGTGCTTTTGGACCTTACATCCCACAAGAATATGGCGGCGCAGGATTAGACCAAATTTCGTATGGCTTGATCATGCAAGAAATAGAAAGAGGCGATTCAGGTGTACGTTCAACAGCATCTGTACAATCATCATTGGTTATGTATCCTATTTGGAAATACGGTAACGAAGAACAACGACTAAAATACTTACCAAAACTGGCTTCTGGAGAATGGATGGGCTGCTTTGGTTTAACCGAACCCAATCATGGCTCCGACCCTGGAGGCATGACCACCAATTTTAAAGATAAAGGCGACCATTATCTCTTAAATGGTGCTAAAATATGGATTTCTAACGCCCCTTTTGCTGATATTGCTGTCGTATGGGCCAAAAACGAAGAAGGGAGAATTCATGGTTTAATTGTAGAACGTGGCATGGAAGGCTTCTCTACTCCCGAAACCCATCACAAATGGTCATTACGCGCTTCGGCAACTGGTGAATTAATTTTTGACAACGTCAAAGTTCCTAAAGAAAACCTACTACCAAACAAATCTGGATTAGGTGCGCCACTGGGTTGTTTGGATTCGGCTCGTTACGGAATTGCTTGGGGTGCCATTGGTGCGGCAATGGACTGTTATGATACCGCTTTGCGTTATGCTAAAGAAAGAATACAATTTGGAAAACCTATCGCAGGAATGCAACTCCAACAAAAAAAATTGGCCGAAATGATTACCGAAATCACCAAAGCACAATTACTAACCTGGCGATTAGGTACCTTAAGAAATGAAGGCAAGGCAACATCGGCACAAATATCAATGGCTAAACGAAACAATGTTGATATGGCCATTAACATCGCTCGTGAAGCAAGACAGATTCTAGGCGCCATGGGAATCACTGGAGATTATTCTATAATGAGACACATGATGAACCTAGAATCAGTCATTACTTATGAAGGAACCCATGATATCCATTTACTGATAACAGGAATGGACATCACGGGTATTTCAGCTTTTAAATAAAAACCAAAAAATCAATTATTTTGGTAATGTAGGTATAATAATTCTCCCTCTCGGAGTACTTAAAGTCTCTATAAAAGCTAATAAATCATTAATTTCTTCTTTGTTTAAATTTAATTTTTTTAGCAAAGGATCTGGTTTAGGAATTAGAGTATCTCTGGCAGTCCCTAAATATTTTTTTTGTATTGCTGAAGGATTACCCAAATTATAAAATTCTACAACATCTAATAAAGTTGGGAAATGACCGTGATGCATCCAAGGTCTAGTATTAACAACTTCTCTTAGTGTTGGCGTTCTAAACTTACCCAAATCTTCCATTTTATGAGTTACATTAAAACGGCCAAAGTCCTCATTTTTAGTTCCAAAAAGCGTTTGTCCATCATTATGAAATTGATTATCACTAAAATAAGGGGTATTATGACAATTAATACATTGTGCTTTTGTTCTAAATAAATGCAAACCTTTTACTTGTTGATCAGTGAATGCTTCCGATTTACCACTAACAAAATGGTCGAATTTACTTTTAGGACTTACAATAGTTCTTTCAAAGGTTGCGATAGCATATTGAATACGTTGTAATGAAACCGCATCATCCCCAAAAGCCGCTTTAAAAAGAGGCTTATAACCTTTTATAGTAGCAATTTTATCAACTGCAATCGTTAGTTTTTCATTCATTTCTAGTGGGTCACCAATAGGAAATTGTGCCTGATCTTCTAAACTTTTAGCACGACCATCCCAAAATAAAGAAGTAGCAAAAGCCGAATTCAAAATAGTCATTGAATTTCGTTTACCAGTTTGTCTGTCGTGACCAAAAGAACGCGTCAAATTATCCGTCCAACCTAATTCTGGATTATGACAGGAAGCACAGGCAATTTGACCACTCACTGATAGTCTAGGATCGAAAAAAAGAATTTTCCCTAAGCTTTCTTTTTCTTTCGAATACGGATTATAGTCAGGATAAGTTACTTCTGGCAAAACCCCAATATCCTGAAAAGTTTTCTTATCGATACTTTTGTCCAATTCGGCTTTAGGCCATTTGGAAACATCACCACTAGAATATACTTTTCGTAATTCCTGAATATCTATATATTTAGGACCTTCAAAGCTTTTATAAGCCGTTAAACACGACAAAACTAAAACGGAAAAAGTGATTAATTTTAATTTCATATTTATAAGGTTACTGGTTTTAAACAAGGTTCACTTAATGGGGTTAATGTTGGAAAAGTACTTTTATTATATATTTTATATTTAGAAGAAACAGTTCCTCCAAATAAAGCCTGATTTGTTAATCGTAAATCAAATGAAATCTCAAACAAACCATTCCCTTTGTCCTGATAAGTTCCCTCACCAGCAATTTCTATAGTATAACTTTTACCATTTGTTCCTGAAATAATGATATCCTGTTGGTTGACTAAAACAATTCCTTTCGTTTTATTATTTCCGCCCTCTGGAAAAAATTCAAGAGCAGAAGTAATATTAAAGCCAGGTGAATTAGCTGCAGAAGTAGATTCATTAGTGAACCAATTTTTCAAACCAAAAGAATTAGTCGTATTAGTCCCTGAGGTAACATTAAACCCAATTTTAAAAGCATCATGATAGACATCATCTGAGGTATCAGCGGTTCCTTGACCACTAAATTGAATAGCATTTGAATCATCTTTATTCACAACTACTGGAAAAGTAAACGCATTAAAAGCAAACCAAGAACAAGTTCCATTTCTTTCAAACCAATTAGCCCCATATGTTCTATAAAAAGGATCTGATAAATTATAAAAATTAGCAGCAGGATTCACATTTACATCTCTCGGAGTTATTAAAGGTTTCTCAATTGTCAAACTATTTTGCCCCTTAATCTCATAATCTTGAATTGCATTAAGTGTAATTTTAGTAATATAACTAACATCATCATCTTGAATATCTTCTAAAAGCGTTAAGTGATAGGTAATCGAATTTATATTTTCATCAAAATCATCACGAGTTAGTGAGTATTTAAATCCATTACGGAAATTAAAAAAAGAAGCATTTTCAATTTCTGAACGAAAAAAGCCATTAGGAAATTCTAACTTAAAATCTACAACCTCACCTAATTCCCCTTTTAATTCAATTTTACTAGTAGACAATTTATACGTTGTATTTATTTCTCCTAATTTGATCTCAAAAGTATCATTAGGAGCGATCGAATTTAAATTACCAATATGAACATCTGGATTCGAAACCGATTCTAATTTCAAGTTAATACCCTGATTTTTTATCCATCTTTTATCAAAAGAAAGGGAAATAGTATCCGTAAGTTTATTACCATCAAACAATAATTCGTTAGTTGGTTCGATACTAAAAACATTCGAATCACCTGAAGTTGTAGCACTAAAATTAACTCGAACCGCTTCTTTTAAAGTTGGCGAACTTAATGTTACCGGAACCTTTAAAGTTTTTAAAGATTGATTTGTATACGTACTCAATGGAATCAAAGACGTACCTACAGCAGGATATTCTAGTGGAACATTATTAGTATTCACTAAAAAATTAAATCTCACAAAAGGATCAAGATTATAGGTAGTGGACTTAAATTCATCTTTGGAACATGAAAGCATAAGTATCACGAACACAAATACTACCGATATATGTTTAATTATACGATTCATTTTGAACTAAATTAGAGTTAAGATTTTTATTTGCTAGCGGAATTGGTAACACATATTTAAGAGATGGATAGTTCATTTGGCAGTTATTGGAAATACAACCATCATTTCTTTGAACATTCTTTTTATTTCGGGCAATATCAAAGAACAAATGTCCTTCAAAACACAATTCCTTTCTTCTTTCCAAAAACAAAGCTTCTTCAAGATTTTCACTATCCGAAAGCAAAGTAGCATTGGCTCTTGCTCTGATAATATTGATATCTGTTTTTGCCTGATTTATATTTTGAAGCTTTAATGCTGCTTCAGCTCTAATTAAATATTGCTCCGACAATCTGAAAGCAACATATCCCGGATTATCCTGGAATTTTTTTGTAAAAGAATAATTTCTATTTACCTGAACATCATTAACTAAGGTTGATAACGGTTGCACTAAAAATAAATTTTTACGAATATCGCTTGTACCATACAATCCCAGTAAATCCTGCGAGGCCACATAATCCCCATAACTTGTTGTATTTACATATCCAAAAAAGGCTGATAAGGAACCTCCAATCGCACCCGAAGCATCCTTAGGAATTGAAAACTCAAGTAAAACTTCACTAATGGGTACGTTTGGTTTTTCCCATTCTGCCAAATAATTTTCAGTAGCAACTAAATTTACTCCTGAATTTTTAATCACATCATCTGCAATATCATAAGCATTTTGCCAATCATGTTTAGACAGATAAACTCTTGCTAACAATGCTTTCGTACTTGCAGCACTAAAAAAAGAATAGGATGGCCCTGTTAAAAATGAACTTGAAGAATACAGTTCCAAGGCATTTTTTAGATCCGAAATAATTAAAGAATAGGTTTCGGCTGCTGTTTTACGAGCTGGATATTCCAGTCCTTGCAAAATAGATTTTGTTTTGTAAATAATACCAAAGTGTGAAGCATTTTCAGTATAGCCATAATTTTGACTATACACTTCAGCTAGTAAAAAATGTGTATATGCTCTTATAGTTAATGCTTCTGCTTTGATTTGATTTTTTTCGGTTGTTCCTGCATCTGTAAGTGCATCTGTAAATTCTAAAATCAAATTACACTGATTTATGATATCATAACTTTCATTATAAAAAGATTCAAAATCTGAATCAGCAGATTGATCATCAAAAGAATAGACATTAGCAATATTTGTTGGTATTGCAATCACACCTTTTGAAGAACTAGTTACTTTATTTGGTGAAAACTTAAGGTTTCCACCTTGTAAATCAGCATAAACAGCAAAACGTTCTCCTCTTAAATTAGCCTCAAGATTACTGTAAACACCATTCAATGCCGTTAAAACACCTTGTTTAGTAGAAAGTTGCTCTGTAATTGAAATTTTAGTACCCGGTTCCTGCTCTAGGAAATCACTACAAGATTGTAGCAACAACAATCCAGCAAAAAGGAATACGACAAAACTGATTTTATATTGACTTTTTATCATTTTCTTAAAATTTAGTATTAATTCCTAGTGAAATTGTTCTAGCTTGTGGGTAAGTATAACTAAACTCCCTAATTCCATTCATCCCTTTTGGGCTTTTATCTTTGTACCAATAAGCCACATTTGAGATATCAAAAAACAGATTCAAATTATCAAGAAAGGTGTTTCTAATTGGAACACTATAACTCAAATTGATATTGCTTAATTTGATAAAAGTAGCATCGTAAACATATTTACTCAAATTAGCTATAGGTGCAACTTTATTAGGAGCAGGCTGTGTGACAATATCACCTGGATTTCTCCAATAATCATATGCATTAACCGACAAGTTTCTATTACTGATGTTACTGTATTTAGAGATTAATTCATTTGAAATTAAATCTTTACCTCCCCATTGAAATGAACCTCTAATTGCTAAACTTAAACTATTATTGATTGAAAATACATTACTAAATCCTCCAAAAGCTTTAGGTTGCGTATCACCAATTGGTTCCCAATCGGCATTAGAAAAGTTTCTTTTGTAAGTGGCATCATCGTATATCGCTCCGCCTTTTTCAACTAACTCTCGTCCAGTTGCAGGATCAATACCTGCCCATTTTACTCCCCAAATTGTAGTAGTACTATAGCCTATTTTTTGCGCTAACGCCAAACTGGCAAGGGAATAATCACTTCCTAAACCAACTAAATCAGTTACTTTATTCTTAACTGTTGAAATGTTTACAGAAGTATTCCACTTGAATTTTTCCTTTTGAAACCAATTAATTTTAGTCGAAAATTCAATTCCTTTATTATACATAGTTGCAGCATTAAGTTGCACTGAACTATATCCTGTTTCGGTAGGAACATCTCTACTGCTTATCAAATCGGTTTTGTAATCATAATAATATTCCAGAGACATTTGTATTCTGTTGAAAATATTAAAATCAACACCCGCATTAAACTTTGTATTTTTCTCCCATCCTAAATTTCCATTAGGCGCATCGCTAGGCGTAGCATCATTATAGCCATTATATCCGTTTTGAGAAACAGTATAAATTCCTTTTGAACGATAGGAACCAATTCTTGAATTTCCTGTAGAACCGTAACTTGCTTTTAATTTTAAAAGGTCTATCCAAGATTTTTGATTTAAAAAATCTTCGTTACTCAAAAGCCATCCCGCACCTACACCACTATTAAAAGCCACATTATTATCACTTCCAAAAACAGAACTTTGATCTCTTCTAAAATTGGCTAATACATAATACTTCTTTTTATAATTGTAATTAATCTGTGAAAAAGCCGAAACTCTTGAACTATTATTAATTTCGTATTTATAATTTTGATTATCTCTTGAATCATCCTCAGGAGTATTTGGATCATCATCCTGAATGGCATCGGCAACAGCATTCAACTGATTTGGATTCACAAAGCCTGAACCTTCAGCATAGTTAAATTTTCCTTTTTCTTCCGAAAGTTCAAAACCAATCACACCATCTAATCCATGATGTTTTGCTAAAGTTTTATTAAACAATAATTGTCCTTGCCAATTCCACTTAGTTGTGTTTCTTTGATTGATAATTCTTCTACCCCATCTGTTATATTTAATTCCATTAAGTTCAAAACTTCTATTATTTTGTCCACTTTCATTTTCTCCCGAATAATAACGATCCTGTTCTTTATCCGAATAATCTATACCAAACAAAGTCGATAATCGAATGGCATTATTTAACTGATAACCTAAATTTAAACTTCCTAAGATTCCATAAGTATCCGTTAGATTTCTGTTCTGCGCAATTCCTGCTAATGGATTTCCCCCAAACGCACCCGTTAAACCAGTAGTTGAATAACTTCCATCTTCATTGTAGGGAGCAATCGTAGGAAGAAAAGCAAAACTATAATAAACATTTGGAGCATCTTTTTGGATGTAACTCGGATTAAGAGATAAACTCACATCCAACTTTTTATGATTAAATCCAAGATTAATTCCGGCGGTTAATTGCTTAGTTGTATTTCCCATTTGAGGTTCATCAATATCTAAATAATTAATACTACTTCGATAGCTAAACTTATCTGTTCCGCCAGAAACATTAAAATTGTATTTATTATAAATACCATCTCTATTTAACAAATCAAACCAATTCGTATTCACTCCATTATAAGGAATCATATTCGACTCCGAATTGTTTTTTGTATAATCATTTCTTAATTCATTAAATTGTTCTCCATTTAAATATTTGATTTGATTTATTGCAGACGAAACCCCTAATTGATTTGAAAAACCAAATTTAGTCTTTCCTTTTTTTCCTTTTTTGGTCGTAATTAAAATGACACCATTCGCACCATCAGCTCCGTATAAACCTACAGCAGCTGCATCCTTAAGAACAGTAAAACTTTCTATAGTTTCAGGTGTAATTTGACTCAAAGGATTCGACAAGGTTTCTGCAAAATCACCGTTTCCATCAAAAAATGCACTATCAATAGGTAATTGTTCCGACATAATTACTCCGTCAATTATAATTAATGGCTGAGTAGAAGTTCCAATCCTAGAATTGGTCAAAGATTGTAAAGTACCTTGTCCACGAATATTAATTTTCACTGGATTTCCTACACCTGAAGTATTTTCAATTAAAACCCCAGCAATTTGTCCTTCGACCATTTTATCAATACTTTCAGAAGCTTGATCTACAGCAATATCTTTAGATCTCAATGTCGAAATACTCCCTACAACTTCCTCTTTCATCTTCTTAGTACCATAAGAAGACGTAATAACAATTTGGTCTAAAGAATCAACCGATTCTTCTAATGCGAATACAAATTCTGATTTGTTACTTACTTTTATAAGCTGTGATTGCATACCAATATAAGTAACCTCAAGCTCGATATCATTTATATTGTTACCATTTAGTTTGTATACAAATTCACCATTAAAATCGGTTATTACACCCATTCCTGTTCCTTTTACCCTAATACTGGCTGCGGGTAAAGGAAATTTTGTTTTAGCATCTATTACCTTTCCACGAATGAATCTTTCGGTTTCATTATGCTTCACAACATTAGTAGTTGGTGTCGTTTTCTCAATTAACAAAACCTGCTTTTTTTGAATGTAAAACGAAATAGCAGTATTCTTGAATATTTCGTTTAACACTGCTTCTAGGGAAGCATTACGAATATTTATTGATTTTTTTTGAGCTACATCAATTTTTCGTGCATTGTAAATAATACGAAAATGACTTTGTTGCTCTATTTCTTTAATAATCAAAGAAATTGGTTTATCATTAAAATTTAAACTAATGGATGAATTTTGCGAATAGCCTGGAACGACTGAAAGAAAAATTACGACTAAAACTATTCGCTTTAAAAAATTGGGGGGATTAAAAAATGCCATCTGCTTTTGAATTTAAGGAATATTGGAAATGGTTATTGTGTTATTATCTTTTGAATATTGGAAAGCGGTATCGCGTTTTAATAATTCTAAAATATTTTCTACACTCGATTCTTTGGTAGAAATTGTTCCAGAAAAACGCTGCTTAGCTAATTCCGTACTTTTATTAATTATTTCAACATTATAGGTGCGTTGAATAATCTTAGCAATAACAGAGAAAGGAGTGTCTTTGAATACTAACTCTCCATTTATCCAAGCGGTATAAAAAGCCGTATCTACAGTTGTTACAGCCATTTTTTTAGAAATCTTATTCCACACTACCATTTGATTAGGAACTATTACAACCGAATTTGATTTATTTGCATCTTCTTCTAACTGGATACTTCCTTCAACAAGAGTACTATTTACAGTTGCCTCCTCTGGATAAGCACTGATATTGAATTTGGTTCCTAGTACTTTAACTGCTACATCGTCTATATTTACAATAAAAGGGTGAGATTTATCTTTTGTTACTTCAAAAAAAGCTTCTCCGCTCAGATAGACTTGTCTGTTACTGTGAATTCCAAATTGTTCCGGATAACGTAAAGTAGTTCCTGAATTTATAGTGACTTTCGTTCCATCTGAAAGGACAACGATAAATGTTTTACCATAAGGAACAGTCAAAGTATTATAATTTACTTTATCATCATTAACTTTTCCATGATAGACAATTTGATCCTCTTTTTTCTCTGCAATCAATTTTCCATTTTCATCCAATAAATTGGTTTGATTTTGCTTGCTAACATATTCAATACGTCCATCTCCTAATTCTAGAATAATTTCGTTTTCTGATTGTGGTTTTTTAGAATAATCAAAAGCGAGTTTACCTAAACCTAAAAGAATTACAAATACTGCTGCGTATTTAAATAAAGTAATCGTTTTGCGCTTCTTTTTATTCAACTGAATAACCTCAGTAGGGTTATTTCCCGGAAGTGTAGCTAATACCCATGTTTTTTTTATGCCAATAAAAAGTTGCTTATTTTCTTCAGAAGCTTCAATCCAATCAAAAAGTTTTTCAACCTCCACCTCAGTGGTTTGATTGTTTAAATATTTATAAATTAAATCAGGTATTTGCATAAGGATTTATTTAGTGCTTTTAGTAAGTACACCTAAGTTTAATAAAACCCTAAGCTTTTTTTAACTTTTTTTTAATTTTGATTTAAAAATAAAAATGGATAAGAATAAAATGATAATCTGACAAACCCTCTTTCAACAACTTTAAAGCTTTAGTCATGTGGGCTTCGACCGTTTTAATTGAAATATTCATTTCCTCAGCTATTTCAGCATTTTTCTTGTTTTCAAAACGTTTTTGAATAAAAACCTTTTGTGTCGTTAATGGTAATTGTTTAATTGAATTTTCAATAACTTTTTCTAATTCTTTAAATTCTAATTCATCTAAGGGCAATGAATTTAAAATTTCCAAGTCTAAGGCTCGTTCTTTTTCATTTAATATCTGACTCTTAAAACGATCTTTAACTTTATTATGTCGGATTGCATTTAAACATTTTGACTTAGCATAGGTAAATAAAAAAGATTGTATTCCATTGACTGATTCAACTTGCCCTCTCTTTTCCCATAGATTTAAAAATGCTTCTTGAACAATATTTTCAGCCTCTTCAACATCGTAGATAAAAGATATACTAAAATTCTTTATGGCATTAAAATACAACTCGTAGAAATACGTAAAAGCTTTTTCGTCTCCTTTTTTAAAGGACTCAAAAAATGATGCTTTTAAATGATTATTAATTCCCATTTACAATAAAAAAAGATTAAAGCTTTAAACTCTATGACTAGAGAGATTACAAAGATATGTAATTAATTTAAAATGATTCTAAATAAGTAATTAAATTTTTTTCAGAAATTAAGACTAAACGATATAAAAAACAAACAAAAATGCTGAAATTGATACAAAAAACCAAATTTCAACAACTAATAAAACCAAAAATCAAACTAAGACGTAAATAAAAATAAAGTAAATTTTGAAAAGAACATAAAAGAAACAATTATTAAAGTATTGATAAAATTGATAGCAAATTTCACCGAAAACTTATAGCTTTTTTATCTTTACACAAAATTATTACACGATGAATATTCAGCATATTAATAAAAGTATTGAGACCCAAAAAAACGTATTACTCCAACATTCACTTTACAGCAAAGTAAAAACGATAGAGGATTTACACACCTTTCTAGAAAGCCATGTGTATGCTGTTTGGGACTTTATGTCTTTATTAAAAGCCTTACAAGAAAGACTAACATGCACTAGCACACCATGGTTTGCAACTAAAAATCCAGAAACAAGATATTTAATTAACGAAATTGTTTTAGCCGAGGAAAGTGATTTGGCGCTGGACGGAAGACATCAAAGTCATTACGAAATGTACATCGAAGCGATGGAGGCTTGTGGAGCAGATACAAGCAAAATCCAACATTTCTTAGAACAAATACAATCTTTACAAAACATTTTTGTAGCAATTAAAAAAAGTGATTTACACCCCAACATTAAAGCATTTATAGACTTTACGTTCCGTGTTATTGAAGAAGGAAAAACGCATGAAATAGCTGCAGCTTTTACCTTTGGCCGTGAAGACTTAATCCCAAGTATGTTCTTTGCCATTTTAAAGAACTTTCAGGCTCAATTCCCAGAAACTGATTTAACTAAATTAATCTACTACTTTGAAAGACACATTGAGCTAGATGCCGACGAACACGGACCTATGGCAATGCAAATGATTAATGAACTTTGCGAAAATGACGAACAAAAGTGGAAAGAAGTTGAAGAAGTTTCTATTCTGGCCTTAGAAAAAAGAATCGAACTTTGGAATGCGATCGAAGAAATAATCTCCATGAAAGTAGAAATGGCTTAAAACACTAATCCATAACATCAAAAAAAACGTAACTACTAGAAATTGATTTTAACATGAAAAGAAAATTAAAAATAGTAGTTACGTTTTTATTTATAGCACTAAGCATAAGTTGCAGTACCGAAAATGCATTGATAATATCCCCTACTACAAGTCCGCCAAAAGTAAATTCATCCTTATCACTTCCTACACTAAACTACACTGTAAACTATCTGGCACTAGGCGATAGCTACACCATAGGTCAAAGTGTATGCGAAACCTGTAAATTTCCTGAGCAACTAAAAGAATCCTTGAGAAATCTTAATCTACAAAACAAGTTTTCGCTAGAAGTTATTGCCCGAACAGGATGGACAACAAGCGAATTGATACAAGCTATAGAAATCAACAAACCAATCCCTAATTTTGATTTGGTTACACTATTAATTGGTGTCAACAACCAATATCGAGGTTTGAATTTTAGTGTTTATGAAAAAGAATTTCCACAACTTGTTTCCAAAGCAATTAATCTGGCCAAAGGTGATAAAAACAAATTAATGGTAATTTCTATTCCAGATTATGCTTATACTCCTTACGGGCAAAGCTTTGGTAATACCGAAAATATATCAAAAGAAATTGATCGTTACAATTCCTTTGCAAAATCATATTGTGAATCAAATGAACTATTATTTATCAATATCACAGATATAACTCGTCAAGGCTTAAATAATACAAATTTAGTAGCCTCTGATGGCTTACATCCTTCTGATTATGCCTACAGATTATTTGTAGAACGAATTCTTCCTCGAGCGGTAACGATACTAAACAAATAAGGCTGCTTTTTCAATTAAAAACAGCCTTATTCATTATACACAAAATAGAATATTAACTCTCAGGAGCTAATTCTAATTCTAATCCTTCTAGATCTACAGTAATAGGAATTTGACAACCCAAACGACTATTCGATTTTACATAGAAAGCCTCAGAAAGCATTGCTTCTTCATCTTCTCCCATTTCTGGCAAAGCCACATCATTTAAAACATAACATTGACAAGAAGCACACATTGCCATTCCTCCACAAGTACCTTCCACAGGCAATTCGTAAGCTTTACAAAGTTCCATGATATTCATGGCCATATCTGTGGGAGCTTGTAACTCATGAACTACTCCTTCTCTATCCTTAATTTTAATTAAAACATCCATTATTTATTATTGGGAATTGATTGATTGAACAAAATAATTTGGGTAAATAATTTTTAGACAACCTATGCCTTACAAAACATTTACAACTGTTTCTATTTGTGGAGCAAACTTTTTAATTGTTGTTTCCACGCCAGCTTTAAGTGTCATTTGATTCACACTACAATTAGTACAAGCTCCTTCAAGACGCACTTTTACATGCTTATCATCTTCTATAGAAATAAGACTAATATTACCTCCATCTGACTCTAAAAAAGGTCTGATTTCAGCCAGTGCTTTTTGAACTTCAATTGTTAATTCTTCTGTTGTCATTTTCTTTACTTAAATTATTTTTTTATCGCTGAACAACCAGCCATAGTAGTAATTTTTATCGCTTCAGTAGCAGGTAAACTCTCATTTCTGCTAACGGTTTCTTCGACCACTTTACGTGTAATATTTTCAAAAACTGTTTCGATAATCGACCCTGTTTGCAAAGCTGCTGGACGACCATAATCTCCTGCTTCACGAATAGATTGAACAATTGGAACTTCTCCTAAAAATGGAACTGCTAAATCTTCTGCTAAATTTTTAGCGCCTTCTTGACCAAAAATATAGTATTTATTGTTAGGTAATTCTTCTGGAGTAAAATAAGCCATGTTTTCAATAATTCCTAACACAGGAACATTGATAGCTTCTGACATAAACATAGAAACTCCTTTTTTGGCATCAGCCAAAGCCACAGCCTGAGGTGTACTTACTACAACGGCACCAGTAACTGGCAAAGATTGCATGATAGAAAGGTGGATATCTCCTGTACCTGGAGGCAAATCGATTAACATAAAATCCAATTCTCCCCAATCGGCATCAAAAATCATTTGATTTAAAGCCTTAGAAGCCATAGGACCTCTCCAAATTACGGCTTGACTTGGCGACGTAAAGAACCCAATGGAAAGCATTTTTACTTCATAACTTTCAATAGGTTTCATTTTTGATTTTCCATCAACCGTAACCGAAATTGGTTTTTCATTTTCAACATCAAACATGATAGGCATTGATGGACCATAAATATCCGCATCCAAAACTCCTACACTGAAGCCCATTTTAGCTAATGAAACCGCTAAATTTGCTGTTACAGTAGATTTACCTACACCTCCTTTACCAGAAGCTACAGCAATAATATTTTTGATTCCTGGAATTGCTTTTCCTTTAATTTCTGGCTTTTCAGGAGCTTCAACTTTTATATTAACTTTAATCTTAGCTTCGGCAGAAACTTTTTCTAAAATTGTCTTTTTGATATCGTCTTCAGCACGTTTTTTTATGTGCATGGCTGGAGTATGTAAAACCAAATCAACCACTACTTCATCGCCAAAAGTAAGAACATTGGTAACTGCTCCACTTTCAACCATGTTTTTTCCTTCTCCTGCAATAGTAATTGTCTCTAAAGCCTTAAGAATTTCTTTTCTATCTAATTTCATTACTATATTTACTATTATTCAATTGCTATTTTCAGTTTAAAGAGCTAACGTTTATTTAAACTGATTTCAGATTGCAAAGATAATAGATTAAGTTCTTAATTTAAAGTATTTGAATTGTAATTATTAATACCGCAATCAGTTCTAACGATAAAGACTTATAATGTGATTTTTAGACTTTTAAAGCTTTAAAGTTCTTGCTGCGGATCCCAAAAGTATTTTTCGAAATCGACTATTTGATTATCGACTACTTGCAAGCCTTCATTCTCTAATAATTGCTGCATCAAATTGGTTCCATCGAAATGAAATTTACCCGTAAGCAAGCCTTTTCGATTGACTACTCTATGAGCAGGAACATCTTCCATTGCATGAGAAGCATTCATTGCCCAACCAACCATTCTTGAAGAACGAGCAGCTCCTAGATATTTAGCAATAGCTCCATAAGAAGTCACTCTTCCATAAGGAATTTGCCTAACTACCGCATAGACTCTTTCAAAAAAATTAGCATTATCGGCATTCGACATAGTACTGTAAAATTAAATATTTCACTAATGCAAAACTATACAACAAAAAAGCTTAGTAGTAATATTGTAAAATATTAACCAAAGCCAAAACGGCGACTAGACCAGTAATACTTCCAATAATAACATTCATATTACGAAGAAGATAATCAGCCTTAGTTTCAATTTTTTGAAAAAAAAGAATGTATAAATAGAAAACAAGAAACGAACCTATAACTGCTCCACTTACAAAAATTAAAATTGAAGTAAGATCAAAAGAAAAAAGAGCATACGATGACAAGGAAACACTGATAAAAACATAGTAGGGTATTGGGAAAAAATTCAATGCCGATAAAAACATCCCTAAAAAGAAACGTTTCTTAGTACTGTGTTTTTTCAACTTGGGTTTCTTTAGTTTAGGCGTTTTGGCTAACCAAAAAAAATAGACTGTTAAAGCCGTAAAAACCACAAAGCCAACTTCACGCAATAGCAAAACAATATCAGGTCTACTATTAATAATTTGAGCAAACAAAACAGCGAGATAAACCTGTAGAAATATAACCACAACTGCACCTAAAACAAACCAAAAAGCATGACGCCTTCCGTCTTTCATACTTACTTTGGCCGCAGTCATATTTAACAAACCCGGAGGAGTAATTCCTATAAAGGCAGAAATAAAACCAGATAACAAGGATACAATTATATTCATAAGCCTTACTTACAGGAATACCCAAAACATCTTATATCAGAAAGGCTTTAGTCTTTAATCTTAAAACGGATATAGGTGATTGCTTTATTAATTTCTAAATATTGTTTTTCGTAAAAAGTTTGAAAAGCAGTAACTTCCTCAGGACTACCTTCGTTCACATACACATTATGATTAGCATACAAAACCTCATGACCTTCTCCGTGCAACAATCCTAAGGTATAACCGTGCATAAATTCGCTATCGGTTTTAAGATTGACTACTCCGTCTTTTTTTAGAATTTTTTTATACAATTGTAAAAACTGTGAATTAGTCATTCTGTGTTTGGTACGCTTGTATTTAATTTGAGGATCTGGAAAAGTAATCCATATTTCATCTACTTCGTTCTCCGCAAAAATATGATTAATCAACTCGATTTGCGTTCGAACAAAAGCTACGTTATATAAACCTGTTTCAACAGCGGTTTTAGCTCCTCTCCAAAAACGGGCTCCTTTAATATCAATACCAATAAAGTTTTTGTTAGGATATCTTTCGGCTAAACCTACAGAATACTCCCCTTTTCCACAACCTAATTCCAATACGATAGGATTGTCATTTTTAAAGAAGTCCGTATTCCATTTCCCTTTTAAAGAAAATAAATCACCTACTACTTCTTCTCTAGTTGGTTGAAAAACATTATTGAATGTCTCGTTCTCTTTGAATCGTTTTAATTTATTTTTACTTCCCACTGTTTTTAAAATATTTGCGCAAAATTAAGCAAATAAATAAGACCTAGGGCAAGCTTTTATAAATAAAAACTTGCCCTAGTATATAATGTGGTTAGTTTAAAAACTTATTCCGCACACTCTATAGGAAATAAAGTTTCGTCGTGTTGTGACAAATCCAATCCCATAATTTCTGCTTCTTCCGAAACACGCATTGGGATAATTTTGTCTGTAATTTTAAATAACAAATAAGCACCAAAGAAAGTATAAATAGAAACCAGCAATAAAGCGGTCATATGGTGACCAAAAACACCCCATCCACCGTGAAGCAAACTTGCATCCTCTCCATGAGCAAAAATAGCGGTTAAAATCATCCCCATGATTCCTCCTACACCATGACAAGCAAATACATCTAAGGTATCATCAATACCTTTTAAATATTTAGAGTACACAATTTTATTAGATACCAAAGCCGCTATAAATCCAAAAAACATACTCTCTGGAACCGATACATAACCTGCTGCAGGAGTAATAGAAACCAATCCTACTACTGCTCCAATACAAGCACCCAGAGCAGAAACTTTTCGACCATTAATTCGATCGAAGAAAATCCAAGTAAGCATAGCTGCCGCAGATGCTGTAGTTGTAGTTCCAAATGCCATTGCAGCAACACCATTAGCCTCCATCGATGAACCCGCATTGAAACCTATCCACCCAAACCAAAGCATACCTGTCCCTAATAAAACAAAAGGAATATTTGTAGGCACATGATTGCTGTTTTTTCTTTTACCTAAAACTAAAACCCCTGCCAGAGCTGCAAATCCCGCACTCATATGTACTACAGTTCCTCCTGCAAAATCTTTTACACCAAAGAAAGACCCTAATATCCCTGTTGGGTACCAAACAGCATGACACAAAGGAGAATAGATAAAAATACTAAACAAACAAATGAATAATAAGTAGGAAATAAAGCGAACACGTTCAGCAAAAGAACCTGTAATAATAGCTGGTGCTATGATAGCAAATTTCATTTGGAATAAAGAAAAAAGCATGAAAGGCACCGTACTAGCAATCAACTTATGAGGTAACACACCTACGTAATCTAAAAACACAAAAGTTGTTGGATCACCTACAAAACTATAGAATCCATCTCCTATATGAATCCCTAACGGCTCTCCAAAGGCCAAACTAAAGCCCACAACAACCCAAATTAGAGTAACTACACCCATGCAAATAAAACTTTGCAGCATCGTAGAAATTACATTTTTCTTCCCTACCATACCGCCGTAAAAAAAGGCCAAACCAGGCGTCATAATAAGTACCAAACAACAAGAAGTAAGCATCCAAGCAACATCGGCAGGAACGATTTGTTCGATTGTCCCAAATTGGGAATGTACAGCCTCAGGTTCTAAGGGTACTTGCCAAAAAAGTCCCGAAATACAAACAATACTAATTACAACAAAAGAAATGATCCAACGCTTCTCAATTTTCATATTTTCTTAGTTTAACCCATTAATTTATGGGGGCAAATTTAAAAATAATTTACATTTCAAACTCTTGACCATATAAAATAAGGAACTCTACAACAAAAACCCCATTTTGAACTTTTTAAAAATAATTTCGTTAAAAAAAATTAGCTCTTTCAAAGAATATAACATTTTTATAAGCCAAATTCTAGCGTACCCACATTTGAATTCGTAATAAAAAAACAGCTATTATGTAAAACAATCCTAAAAAATTGTAATTTACTATTCCATAAATTCATCTTACTTTGTTTAAAACATTTGGATTAAACTTAAAACCGTTCGTATGAAAAAAATAATCCTTTCCTCCAGCCTTATTATAATTGCAATCTTATCATTATTTTTTTCGTGCAAAAACAAAAATGATGAAAATCCAATTGCACAAAAAGAACCTTTTGCCGAAGAAACCCAAAAAACCTTCGACAGTACAGCAATCAATACTTTTTTCAAAAATTATCCGCTACTAAAAAAATACGAGAAGGACGTTAAGAAATTATACCAAAAACATCAATACCACTATGTTTGGTATGACGATAACAACATTAATGAATTTGCCTATCTTTTGTATGACAAAATAAACAACATAGACGAGGAAGGCCTAAAAATTAGTATCCCCTATAAAGAAAAGCTAAATGAAATTAAAGACAACTTAGAAAAAGACACAAATCCAAATACCGAAATAGAGCTTTTCCATTCGGCCATGTATTTTTTTTATGCACAAAATGTTTATCACGGATTAGATTCTGAAAAATCGACAGAAACAGGTTGGCATATACCAAGAAAAAAACTTTCTTACGTTAGCTATTTGGATTCCCTTTTGACCAATCCTACACTCATTAACAAAGAAGAAAAAAAACTTATTGGACAATATTTTCTACTTAAAAAAGCATTACAAAAATACCGTCAAATTGAAAAAAAAGGAGGCTGGAAAAGCATTACAATTGATACGGCTGTTAGCACTTACAAAATTGGAGATAGCGCCCAAACCATTGCCGAAATAAGAAGCCGTTTATACCTATCTGAAGATCTTAAATCAAATTCTAAAAGTGTAATTTACGACGAAGAATTAGCCCAAGGCGTTTTGCATTACAAACAAAGACATGGCATGCTTTCAGGAAGCACCATCACAAAGGCATTTATTCAAGATTTAAATATACCTATTAGCGAACGAATTAAAACCATAATTGTTAACATGGAACGCTGTCGATGGGTTTCTAGTGACATTCCAAAATCTAAAGAATTAATCGCTATCAATATTCCATCATTTCAACTTTCGTATTTCAAAAACCAAGAAGTGGTTCTACGTTCAAAAGTAGTGGTGGGTAAAACCATGAATAAAACGGTCATCTTTAGTGCTCCGATGAAATACATTGTTTTTAGCCCTTACTGGAATGTTCCAAATAGCATTTTAAAAAATGAAATCCTGCCAGGAATAGCCAAAAATCCAAATTACTTAGCCGAACACGACATGGAATGGAAAGGTAATAGTGTTAGACAAAAACCAGGCCCTAAGAACTCATTAGGTCTAATTAAATTCTTATTCCCCAATTCTAATGATATCTACCTTCATGACACTCCCTCGAAAAGTTTATTTGAAAAAGAGAGCCGAGCTTTTAGTCATGGTTGTATTCGAGTAGCAAAACCAAAGGAATTAGCAATGGAAATTCTTAAAGACGACCCAAAATGGACTGCTGAAAAAATTGAAACAGCCATGCATAGCGGTAAAGAAACTTGGCACACGCTTACCAACAAAATCCCAGTGTACATTGGTTATTTTACTGCATGGGCAGATAACGACGGAACCATTCACTTTTATAATGACATCTACAAAAGAGATGATTTATTAGCGCATTTATTATTTAATCAATAAAGCAACAATTTGCAATAAAAAAAGGCAGTTACGAATTTGTGTAACTGCCTTTTTTGTATGCTTTACTTATGGTACATTAATGTTCTTTTTGTTTTTCAAAAGTAGTTGTCAATGCTTTTTTTACTTTTTCTAGTGCTCCTCTAAAAGCTTTTTCATTTGTATCATCATGTTCCGTTACAGCTAAAGGAGCTAATTTAGCCGGACGTACCTCAATCAAGCAACGCTTATCTTTGATGCCCATTTTTGCACTATTTTCTTGTCCAAAATGTACTTCAACGCGAGTTATTTTTTCTTCAAAACGAGCTAATGCCGTTTCTATTTCAGTAGCAAAATAAGCTTCTGCTCTTTGGTGTCCCTCAATATGTTTGTCGGTATTAAATTGAATTTTCATGGTTTGATCGATTAAATATTATTCCTCTAATTTAATAAACCACACTATAAAAAACGAATGTATTAGTAAAAATTTGTGACAAACATTGAAAAAAACTAGGGCTAGTTTGCATTCAACAATGGAGTAACGCCCATATTAAACAAAGTAAAAGCCTGAATATCTACGTTTTCCTGAATCGTTGCCGCCAATGATTTTCCAGCACCATGACCCGCTTTTACATCAATACGGATTAAAGCTGGATTATCCCCTATTTGTTTCGCTTGCAATTCGGCTGCAAATTTAAAACTATGCGCTGGAACTACTCTATCGTCATGATCACCTGTTGTAATCATTGTGGCTGGATATTGCACTCCTTTCTTGATATTATGCAAAGGCGAGTAAGCTTTAAGATACTCAAACATTGCTTTGTTATCCTGCGCTGTTCCGTAATCGTAAGCCCAACCAGCACCAGCGGTAAAAGTATGGTAACGCAACATATCCAAAACCCCAACTGCGGGCAAAGCTACCTTAGCCAAATCAGGGCGTTGTGTCATCACTGCACCTACCAATAAACCACCATTAGAACCGCCACGAATGGCTAAGAAGTTAGAAGAAGTATATTTTTTAGCAATCAAATATTCCCCGGCAGCAATGAAATCATCAAAAACATTTTGCTTTTGCATTTTTGTACCCGCATCATGCCATTCTTTACCATACTCGCCACCTCCACGCAAATTAGCAACAGCATACACACCTCCATTTTCCATCCATACCGCATTAGAAATACTAAAATTAGGTGTCAAACTAATATTGAATCCACCGTAACCGTATAAAATAGTTGGATTTTTACCGTTTAATTCCAATCCTTTTTTGTGGGTTATAATCATAGGAACTTTGGTTCCATCTTTAGAGGTATAAAAAACCTGCTTCGACTCATAGTCTTCAGAATTAAATTGACATTTGGATTTTTCATATACATTTGACAATCCTGAATTGGGATCAAAAGCATAAATGGTCGCAGGGGTAACATAATTTGTAAAGGTAAAATAGACGATTTTATCTTTTTGTTTTCCGCTAAAACCATCTGCAGTACCTACGCCTGGAAGCTGCACTTCACGAATCAATTTTCCAGAATAATCATACTGTTTTACTAATGAAACCGCATCTTTCATATAATGAGCAAAAATAAATCCGCTACAAGTACTTGGTTCTAAAACATTCGTACTTTCTGGAATTAAATTTTGCCAATTGGCAACCGATGGTTTGCTTACATCGATAACAATAATTCTTTTATTTGGCGCCTGATAATCGGTTACCACAAACAATTTAGAACCTTCATTCACCAGAATATTGTAATCATTTTTAAAATCGCTTACAATTGAAATGATAGGATTGTTAGGTTGCGACAAATCTTTCACATACAGCTCATTTCCATAAGTAGAATTGGCCGCCGAAATAATCAAATAACGATCGTCTTGTGTAACCGTTCCTCCTACATATCTTCTTTTTTGGCTTTCGCCAAAGATTACCTTATCTTCTTTTTGAGATGTCCCCAGTTTATGAAAATACAATTTATGTTGGTCCGTCTTAGCCGACAATTCACTCCCTTTTGGCTTATCATAACTCGAATAATAAAAACCTTCATTGCCTTGCCAAGACAAACTAGTAAATTTAACATCCACTAATGTATCCTCAATTACCTTCCCACTTAAAGCATCCATAATGATTACTTTTCGCCAATCACTTCCCCCTTCGGAAATGGAATAAGCCAACTTTGAACCATCTTTAGAAAAGGAAATTTCTCCCAAAGAAGTTGTTCCATCTTTTGAAAAAGTATTAGGATCTAGAAAGAGCGATTCATTTCCATTCGCATCTTTACGATACAAAACCGATTGATTTTGCAAACCGTTATTTTTAAAGTAATAGGTAAAATTACCTTCGGTAAATGGAGCGCCTGTTTTTTCATAATTCCATAACTGCTCCATTCGCGCTTTTAGCTGGTTACGAAATGGAATTTGCTCTAAAAACGCATTGGTTACTTTATTTTGCGCTACCACCCAAGCAGCCGTTTCTTCTGAACGGTCATCTTCTAGCCAACGATAAGGATCGTTTACTTGAGTACCAAAATAGGTATCAATCGTTTTATCGCTTCGGGTTTCAGGATACACAATTGATTTCTGTCCGAAGGAAAAGGCTCCTTTTGTTATCATCATTATAAAAACAAGCTTAAGTTTCATATTGTATTTTTTCATATTCACAAATGTAACAAAACAATCAATTGCAGATTCTAAATTATTTTTTAAGCCACAAATCTCTATACATTCTATCCTTATCATACGTATCGGCTTGGTTTTCTATATTAAATAATCGTTTTGATCTGGAATCATTTCCCACTCCAGCTAAATAAGCCCAGTTGCCCCAATTACTACATGCATCATAATCGATTAACTGGGATTCAAAATAAGCAGCCCCAATACGCCAATCAAAATTGAGTTCGTTGCAAAAATAACTTGCTACATTTTGTCGCCCTCTGTTACTCATAAATCCCGTTTGCTTCAATTCGAGCATATTCGCATTGATAAAATCCGAAGCCGTAGTTCCATTAATCCAATCTAAAAACAAAGTTTCATTAAAAGCTTTTGGTTGATCGGCTCGTTCTTTTAGACCTGAAAGTCTGTAAAATTTATTTTGTTGCTTTTTGAACTGAAAACGGAAAAAATCCCGCCACAATAATTCAAAAACCAACCAATAAGTAGATTCATTTGCCCCATTTTGCAATTCATATTTTTTTATTTCTTTGTAAATGGTTCGCGGCGAAATACAACCCAAAGCTAACCAAGGCGAAAACTTAGAAGAATAATCCCCTCCTACCATTTCATTCCTTTTTTCTTTATAAACCGACAGTTGTTTGGATTCAAAAAAGTAATATTGTAGTCTTTTCAAAGCTTCAGTTTCTCCGCCTTTAAACGGAAGCACTACACGTGAATCCATAGCTTGATACTCCAAACCCAACTCTTTTAGTGTGGGCAATTGCAATTCGGGAATTTCAGGTGATGGGATCGCAATTGGTTTTTCAAATGCATTCCTAATCGTTGCATCTAATTCTGTCTTTCTTCTAAAACTCGTAAACAAATCAGGAATAGTTTTAATCGAAAAAGGCAAATCTTCGGGATGATATAAGGTACTTGTACTAAAGGTTTCAAGTTCGCATCGGATTTTAAAAAGGGCCTCTCTGAGCAAACTTTCGGTTTGCTTTTCTTCGATGGTTACTTCTTTTTTTGCAAAAACCTTTTGTGCTTTGTATTCTTGTACAATTTTTGGAATTTCAATCTCAGCTTTTCCTTTAACCACCACTAAACCAGAACCTAATTGACGCAAATTACGATCTAAATCCTGTAAGGATTCCAGTAAAAACTGTGCTCTAAAACTACCTGTTTTTTGAAAACCATAAGTAGTTTTTTGAAAATGAGACTCCTCAAAACAATACACCGCTATTACTTTTTCACTTTTTGCAATCGCTTTCAATACTGTCTCATTATCAACTAAACGTAAATCTGTTTTAAACCATACAATAGCTGTTTTCATAAATCCTCTATATTTTGTAAATAGTAATTTGCTTGTTCTAACAATGCTGCTTTATCCGATGATTTCATTTTCCGCCAAAGATTATACATCATCCCAATACGCGGATTGGAACTTAATTTAGCCTCCTGTTTATCGTAAAAATTCCAATATAAACTATTGAAGGGGCAGGCTTTTTCACCTGTTTTGAGTTGCTTTTTATAAAAACAACTTCCACAGTAATGGCTCATTTTGTCAATGTAAGCAGCAGAACTCACATAAGGTTTTGTACCTACAATTCCTCCATCGGCAAACTGACTCATCCCACGCGTATTTGTAATTTCAACCCATTCGATGGCATCGATATAAATTCCTAAATACCAAGCATCCACTTCATCAGGATGTATGCCTGCTAAAAGCGCAAAATTGCCCGTTACCATCAAGCGTTGTATATGATGAGCATAAGCATATTCTAAAGATTGATGAATGACTTGTTTCAAACAATTCATCTTCGTGTTTCCGTTCCAAAACCATTGCGGCAATTTCGCTTGATGTGAAAAATAATTCATCGAAGCAAATTCAGGCATTTGAGCCCAATAAATGCCCCGCATATACTCTCGCCAACCAATTATTTGCCTCACAAATCCTTCCAACTGATTATACTCAATTACTTCGGGTCTTCGATACCATTCTTGAATAGCACTGTCAATTACTTCCTGTGGCGATAGCATTTTTACGTTCAATGCAAAGGAAAGCCTAGAATGATATAGAGACCATTCATTAGGAAGCATCGCGTCTTGATAACTACCAAACAGTGGCAAACATTCGGCAAGAAAAAAATCCAACAATTGTAATGATTGTGATCTAGTGATGGGCCAAACAAAATTTTTAGCATCTATTGTCCCAATAGTTTTTATGTTTGCTTCGTTTACTTCATCAACAATAGCCGAAACATCATTACAAAATACCAATGGTGGCGTGGGCTTATGATTTTTTGGCAATTTCTTTCGGTTATCACTATCATAATTCCACTTTCCTGTAAGTGGTTGCCCTCCTTGCATGAGCACATGATGTTTTTTTCTAAGCATTCTATAAAAGTTCTCCATCAAGTACACTTTCTTGCCTTCGAAGAATTCAGCCAATTCAAATCGAGAAGTATAGAAATGTTCGGTATCAACCACAGCACTAGAAATCGTAATAGCCTGACAACATGATTTTAACAATGCATCTACTCGATATTCATCAGGTTGCTGGTATTCAAAATGCGTAAATTGATGCTCATCAATTAAGAGTTGAATATTATTTTGAAACGATTGTTTATTGGATGCATCATTCAAATGAATATAAAGTACTTTATGTCCTTTAGCTTGTAAATCAAGACAAAACGCCTTCATAGCAGCAAAAAATCCCACTACTTTTTGAATATGATGTTGCACATAATCGGTTTCTGAACGCAATTCCATCATTACATAAACAACCTCATCTTCCTGATTCTTAAACCAAGAATGACGGCTATTTAACTGATCTCCTAGCACTAATCGTAATGTTTTATTCATGATTTTTCTGGCTTCTGCATTTTGTACTACAGTATTTTACTTGCTCCCAATCTTTTTCCCATTTCTTTCGCCAAGCGAAAGGTCTATTACAGCTTACGCAATTTTTACTAGGAAGATGTTGTTTTTTAACCCCTTTCATTTGACAATTGTTTTTATTTAACGATAGCAGAATCGAAATTCAAACCCACAAAAAGTTCCTGAAAATCCAGAAAGTGCGCTAATCATCAAGACGACTTTTGTTTTACATGTTTCTTCAAAATGCGTTTAGCCTCTTCTTTGACCTCGTCTTTCTTTCGAAAACTCCACACAATGTCGCTCGCTTGTTTTCTTGTTTCTTCAATATTAACAATAGGTGCTGGATAATCTGTCCCTATCTCACATCGATACAATTGTTGTTCTATAGGATTCAATTTCCATGGTTCATGAATTAAACTCGATGGTACTTCGACCAACTCAGGGACCCATTTTTTGATAAATTCTCCTTCAGGATCATGATCTTCCGAATTTTTAATAGGATTGTAAATACGGATGGTATTAATTCCTGTCGTTCCAGATTGCATTTGAATTTGCGGATAATGAATCCCTGGTTCATAATCCAGAAACTGCCTTGCTAGAAAATGCAATTCTCGCCAGTCTTGCCATAAATTAAAAGTAAAAAAGGAAACCACCATGGCCCGCATTCTAAAGTTGATATATCCTGTTGTGACCAGACAACGCATACAGGCATCTACAATAGGAACACCTGTTTTACCTTCCTGCCAGGCTTTGATATAGTTCTCGTTTCTAGGCCTTATCAAACTATCGTATGCCGAATTAAGATTTTCAAATTCCATACTACATTCGTCTTCAAATTTTTGCATAAAATGGCAATGCCAGTGCAAACGAGAAATAAAATTGCGAAGCGCTCTTTTGTTAGTCGACTCACTATAATGTTGATTCGTATATTGGTAAACCATTCGCATACTAATATTGCCATAGGCTAAATAAGGAGACAAACGACTACAAGAACTTCTACTTAAGGCAGGTTTAGAAATATGTTTGCTGTAATTAACGTATCGTTTTTTTACAAAACTATCCAAATAGCGCCAAGCCCAATATTCTCCTCCTTGCTGAAAATTAGTATTCCTAGTGGTAATCGATTCTGGAAGTGTTTCACCTTTAAGCGATTGATAAAAAGATTCCTCTATTGTTTCCACATTCAATGCAGATTCTGCCACTATTTTAGGCTCATCACGCATTACTTTTTCCCATCTTTTCTCCCAATCAATTCTTGATTTTAATTTTCGGATTACACCATGCAATTGTGATTCTTTCCAAGCAATTCCATGTTGTTCAAAAAAAGCTTCTATAGATACGTCCCTATCAAAAGTGAGTTTGTTTCCAATTTCCTGATGCGAAAAAACCGTTTTAATATCGTAACGAAGAAGTAATTGCTCCAAAACGGGCTGTACTTCGGAATGAAAAAAATAAACTGTAGCCTTATGAGCAGCTAAACGTTGTTGTAATTCTTTGAGTGACTCATACACAAACCGCCAATGACGAACATCGGAATCGGGATAATTCATTACAGAGGGTTCAAAAAAATAAACCAACAAAAGAGGCAAACCTGCATGATGAGCAGCAAAAAGCGCTTCGTTATCAACAAAACGAAGATCTCTTTTAAACCAAACTATATTGATTTCTTTTTTAATCACAACAATTTATGGATAAGGAACTTAGCGGTTTATTAGGCTTAGCATAACTTAATCGGTCGAGACGCACTGTCTTATGGTAGCTATCCAAACCAGAACAGGTAATTGTATTTGCTTTTTCAATGTCCAAAAAGCCATCGTCACTGATACAATTTTCGGGTACATAAATCTCTGTGATTTCTCCAATTACCATTGAAGTATTATTGATAGCAATATCTATTTTCTCTTTAAAAAGAACAGCAATCTGAATATGACTTTGCTTCACAAACGGTGCAAAAAAATCATTCTTAAATTCTGCTTCTAAACCTGTTACCTCAAATTCTGAAATATCCTCATCGTAACGCGCAGAAGTTTGATGCGCCTGTTTGTAGATACTTTCGTTTATGTGATTGATAGTATAATAACCCGTTTCCAGAATATTGCTAAGGGTATTTCTCTCGGGTGGACTAGGCCTAAAGATCATTGCAATTAATGGCGGATGCGCTCCAATATGAAAAATGGAACTAAAAATCGCCAAATTAGTAACCTCCGATTTATTAATCGTTCCTATCAAAGAAACACTCTTAAATCCTCCTAAACTATTGATCAAATGTATTCTGTAAGCTTTTTCTAAAGATTCTAATCGTTCCGTTGTAAAATGTTTTTGCATGATCTTGCTGTTGTTTATGATTCCTAATCCGAGTAAACAAAAACAATTTATATTTTGTTTAAACTTTTTATAAATTTACTAAACAAAATTACAAAAACAAAACTTTTCTCTAAAAGTCGACAAACAAGAAAACCATTAAGAAATTAAGAAAAAGGAGCAGGAAACTCAATGATTCTTAACAACTTAATGGTTTAAAACTGATCTATTATTAGCTAAAAAGCTAGCTAAGCTTTGAACTTATAAAAATTACAAATTAAAATTGAGTCCTAAAACAATGTTTCTACCGATATTAGGAATACCATCGGTTTTTAATCGAGAAAGATGTGCAATGTATTTTTTATCGAATAGATTATTCGCATTCAAATTCACATCAAAAGCTTTGTTTCCAAGCTTTACTTTTCCTCCTAAACCTAAATTAATTAGGGTATAACCATTAGTCGCCGTTTCAAAACCACTAACTTTATTTTGATCAAAAGTTGTATTTACGTTAAAAGAAGCAAAACCTTCTTCCAACCAATTTTTGATTTTAAATTCAGTACGAAGTGTATTATTCCATTTGTTAGCTGGAATTAAAGGCAAATAATCACCATTTTGTTTCTTAGCGGTTACCGTTTCAAAACTGGTTTCATAATGTAACCAATCCAGTGGATGAGGATGAATATGCAAACCTATTTCACCTCCATACAAACGGGCATTGTCTTGCACATAAGCAAAAACATCTGTATCATCAATCACTTCTCCATTAGGAGCGGCATAAATGTAATTATCGATATGATTGTAAAATCCATTTATAAAAAACTCAAAATGTTGATTTTGATATTCTAAATTCAAATCGGTTTGAATATTTTGTTCATTTTTCAATGCACTATTTCCCTCTTCAAAACGATTGGTTCCATGATGCACACCATTTGAAGTCAATTCGGCTAAATTTGGTGCTCTAAATCCTGAAGCCACATTCACTCTCAAAACCAATGGTTCCGAAAGATTTGTTTTATACCCCAAAGAGGCATTAAAACTATTAAACGACCTACTCAATGCCTCAAAATCACCACCATGATGTTCGTGCTCTTCATCAGCTTCTTCTTCCTCGTGTTCTTCGGCTTCATGAGCCAATGAATTTAAATTACGATTATCAAAACGCAATCCTGCCTGTAATACATTAGTACCCCATTCATAATTTACTGTACCAAATACACCAAAATCATTAGTCGTTGCATCTGGAATTAAATACTCTTCTCCTCGATTTTTATTTGTTTGATGCATTCCTTGCACTCCTAAAATAGTTTCAAAATTTCCTTTTTTAGGCAAATGATACTTCAAATTGTAATTATAGGTATTCAACAACATATCTAAAGAAGCAACATTACTATCCTCAAATTCTTTTCGATTATTTGAAATAAAACCTAAATCGACATCTAATTTAGAATTACCAAAATAGATCACATTATTCAAACTCAACAAATGATTATCTACCCCTTGGCTTGGAAAATCAGGACGCTTACTTATAGTTTGTTCTGCTATTCCTTCTTCTGGAATACCTAAATCCAATTGGTTAAAGTTGTATCGCAATACGGTTGAAAATGTAGTATTATTATAAGCAACACCGGTTTTAAAGTCGGTTTCATTATAACGGGTATTGGTCACACGATCACCATTTGGCATCTTATAATCCGAATGAGTATTGTAGGTTCCTCTTGCCAAAAACTTCCAATTATCTGTTGATGTTTTTAGTCCTACAGAGGCATTACTACCTAATGTATTGCTAAAATAACGTTGATTCACGTTTGCCTTAAAAGTGTGAGCATCGGCAAATTTTTCAGGGTTAAAAAACAAAACACCACCCATTGCATCCGAACCGTACAACAAAGAAGCCGGACCTTTAATAACCTCTACACTCTCCACCCCAGCATCATTTAAACCCAAACCGTGTTCGCCTCCAAATTGCTGATTTTCTAAACGAACCCCTTGAGAATACACTAACACTCGGTTAGCACTCAAACCACGAATAACCGGTTTCCCTATTGAAGTTCCTGTTGAAATCTGCGAAACTCCAGGAATCGTTGCCAGACCTTCAATTAAGGTAGCCGTTCCTTTTTGTTTTAAACTATTTATGCTTTCGTGTTCTACTTTCATTACGTTTTGCGATTGCATTTTATTGAAAGGTGTAGACACAATTACCTCATCTATTTCTAAAACAGCACTTTGCAATTGAATATTCAATCGGGTTTGTTTGTTTAATTTATCGACCCATTGATTAAGGGTTTTATAACCCATGTAGCTAAAAGCGATTCGGAAATTCCCATTGGGTAAATTTTTAAAACTATAATTTCCGTTAGCATCTGTGATGGTGCCTTTATGTAATTCTGAAATGTAAACCGAAACACCAATAATAGGTTGTTGCGCCTCATCGGTAACCGTTCCTGAAAGTGTATTTTGGGCTTGCACCATAGCCGATAACCCTAAAAATAGGGCAATGATATATTTTTTCATTGAAAGAATGTATTGTTTATTTCCTCCTGATTGAACAACAATAGAAGAAAAGGAAATAGAATTGATTTAATTAGTTTACAAAACCATTGTACTATTTTAAACCATTAAGGGATTACGATTTATTAAGATTATGACTTAATTCTCTTAACTTCTTAATGGTAAAAACAAATGATTTTAATAGTAATAATAAAGTCCGTAATTAAACAATACTTGCAGGCGGGCCACGATGAGCATACAAGCTGCCCGGGAAAGAAACAATAGATCGCTGTTCTTTACTGAAGAAAGGGATTTCTTTGTAATCAACGAAGAAATGATAGTTAGCTATTTGTGTTTGCACAAAACTACTAAAAGCAAAATGACATACCTCACATTGTTCAAAAACCTTGTGCTGATGGGTAATTTCGTTTTTGTTTTGGGTAGTCTTGTGATGACAAACCGTATGCGAAAGCTGTTTTTCTAAATGCTCATAGCTATGAAAAGACTGGAACAGTATCGAGAACAATACCGCCGCCGTGAGCATTAAACTATATAGAATTTGCTTTCTTTTCATGAGAGGCAAAGATAAGTCCTGAATCTTAGAATTCCTAATGAGTTGAATTTCCTTAACAAGGCTATAACTTATGGAATTATTTTGTAAGAATATTTTAATATATTTGGGTTCAAATAAAACCTAACAAATATCAAACCTATTTACCTAATTTAGAATCGATAAGCCTGATATTATTAGACTCACAAACTAGTTGACGAAAATTATCAAAGCACATTACGAAAAGCAACTATTTTATATATTTGAAAAAAATTAAATTTAACATGGAGACTATAAACATTCAAGTAGCTTTTTTCTTAAAAGAAGACTATAATAAACCAATCGAGAAATTATCATTAAATATTCAAGATGTACTTGGGCAACCTGAACGTTTAAATTACATACCCATAGATAATTCAGCTCCAAGTGAATTACCAAGGCTTGAAATTATCTATAAAAATTATAAAGTTCAAGCATCAAAGAACAGAATTGATTTGTATTTAGACTCTATTGACAATTATGCTGAGAAAATTGATTTCTTTAACAATATAGATTATAGTTCTCTAGGAATCCAAATACGAAGAATAGGTTTCGTAAGGTCTTATTTTATTGTAAAGGAAGTTGTTAATTCGAAAAAACTTCTAAATGCTGAATTTCAGGAAATTGATATTAAGGAATTTAATCTGCGAATAAATATTGAAAAAGAAGTCTTAGGAAGGAAGTGTAATAATATTGAACAAATAGAATTTGGAGATATTATTAAATTACAACCTGGCGGACAACAGAAAGTAGAAAACGGCTGCATAGTTAGGAGAGATATTAACACATTAAATGAAATATTATATGAGTTGGTAAAAGATGAAAGAAAAAGTTTGATAGATAAATTCATTATTTTGAGTGAAGAGTTCACATTTAAAAATAAATTAGATTAATTATGGCAAATAATAATTCTAATAGTACGACAGGAGGAATATCATCTTCAACAACAAATTCACAAAATACAAGTTCGGCTACACAACAATCAATAAATTCAAGTACACTTCAGTACTTGAATCACATTCAACAACAACAATCAATTCTTGAAAACAGGATTAATACCTCTTCACAAGAATTAACAAATATTAAAAATGATATTAAAAACCAATCTACAAGAAACATTGAGGTAATTGGTATTTTTTCTTCAGTTTTAGCGTTGCTAATTATCAATGTAAATATTGTAGCATCTGCAAAGGATATTTTATCTGCAATTTTATTAATAATTGGCCTAACTGCTTCTGTTTCAATATTTGCATTACTAATTCATTACTTTTTCAACACACATGTGCTAAACCCGTTAAATAAATTTTTCTGGATTCCGGTAACGGTTCTAGGACTATTACTCATAGTTGGAATTCTTGCGGAAATGAATATTTTTAAAATGAAAAAATTCTCTTCTGAAGAAACGAATGAAAAGGAAAACATTATTATTAACAATAAGATTTTAGGTCAAAAAAATCAATTTACAAGTTCTAACGACACCATAAAAAATACAAATCACCAATTAATTATCGTAAAGAAAGATTCTGTAGTTAAAAAACAATCTCAATAATAAATTTTACCCGATAGCGCAGATACCCCGCTACCGCACGAACAATGTCATTAAGTTAAGATTTTTTGACTTAATTAGCAGGTGTTTCCCCCGCTACAGCACGAATCCTTTCGTGTGGTATTTTCACCCAATCTTTATGGCATTTCTTGATGAGATTTCTTCGCTGCGCTCGCAAAGACAAGATTGAGAAAGTACAAAACCTGTGGGATTTTATAATATTATTATACAAAAAAAGCTTCTCTTTCGAGAAGCTTTTCTATTTATTGTGATTTAGTACTTACACTAAGTTGTTAGCTACTAAATATTCAGCGATTTGAATCGTGTTAGTGGCAGCACCTTTTCTTAAGTTATCAGCAACAATCCACATGTTCAATGTGTTTGCTTGTGATTCGTCTCTTCTTAAACGACCAACGAAAACTTCGTTTTTACCTTGAGCAAATAATGGCATTGGGTATTCAAATTCTTTTAAGTTATCTTGAACAATAACACCTTCTGTACTTTCTAAGATGCTTCTTACTTCGTTGATATCAAAATCATTGGAGAACTCTACGTTTACCGCCTCAGAGTGTCCACCTACGATTGGCACACGAACAGCAGTAGCTGTAACGGCAATTGAGTTATCACTTAAGATTTTTTTAGTCTCACGAACTAATTTCATCTCTTCTTTAGTATATCCATTATCTTCAAAAACATCACATTGTGGAATTGCATTACGGTGGATTTGGTATTTGTAAGCCATATCTCCATCAATTCCTGCGTATTCGTTTTCTAACTGTTTTACAGCTTTCACACCTGTTCCAGTGATTGATTGGTAAGTAGAAACAATAACACGTTTGATGTTGTATTTTTTATGCAAAGGTGCCAAAGCCAAAACCATTTGAATTGTAGAACAGTTTGGGTTAGCAATGATTTTATCTTCTTTTGTTAATTGGTTCGCGTTGATTTCAGGAACAATTAATTTTTTAGTCGCATCCATTCTCCAAGCTGACGAGTTATCTACAACAGTAGTTCCTACTGCAGCAAATTTTGGTGCCCATTCTAATGAAGTATCTCCACCAGCAGAGAATAAAGCAATTTCCGGTTTCATATCCACAGCAGTAGCTAATCCTACTACTTTGTATGTTTTCCCTTGAAACTCCATTTCTTTTCCTACTGAACGCTCAGAAGCCACAAGAATTAATTCGTCATTTGCTTTAACAAAATTTCTTTCAGCTAATACTTGTAACATTACTTCTCCAACCATTCCGGTTGCACCTACAACTGCTATTTTCATAAGTTATATATCTTTAATTGTATTCATTTCAAATTTCGAATTGCAAAAGTAATTAATATTCAAAGGAAAACAAGACGGTTCACAAAAAGTAACAAAAAGTTATAAATATAACAAAAAAGAAAAACCATCCGCCACAGCAGATGGTTTAGTCCTGAAATAAATTCAGGTTAAATTGAACATATAGTGAAGCGGTTTACTTTTTCAATAAATCTCTAATTTCAGCCAATAATTCTTCCTGAGTTGGACCAGCTGGAGCCGCAGGTGCAGGAGCAGCTTCTTCTTTCTTTTTAGTAGCATTGATTGCTTTTACAAGAATAAACAACACAAAGGCAACGATTACAAAATTAATAACCGCCGAAAGAAACAAACCGTATTTTACGCCACCAAAAATGGTTAACTCCTCAATTTTGGTCAAGCTTGCTGCTTCGAGAGCAGGTTTTAATAATAACGGTGTAATTACATCGTCAATAAACGAACTAACAATTTTACCGAAAGCGCCACCAATGATAACCCCGATTGCCAAATCGACTACGTTACCTTTCATAGCAAAGGCCTTAAACTCTGAAATCATTCCCATACTGAATTTGTTTTTTACAATTAAACTTCAATTAAAGTAACTAAATTAAACTTTTTTTAGGAAGAAAAAGCATCAATTAAAAAAAACTAACGATAAAATACTCGTTTTACCCTTTGTGAAATACTCGTAAGGATCTCATAAGGAATCGTATTTAACTTTTTAGCCATAAGTGAAACCGTTGGGCTTTCGCCAAAAATAATCACATCATCCCCTTCCAAACAATCAATTTCGCTTACATCGACCATGAGCATATCCATACAAACGCTTCCTAAAATGGATGCTTTTTGTTCTTTAATCGTTACAAAACCCACTCCGTTCCCCCAAGCTCTAGAAATCCCATCGGCATAACCAATGGGGATGGTAGCCACTTTTGTCGTTTTCTCCGCCATAAATCGTCGCCCATAACCTACACTATCTCCTGCAGGAATGGTTCTAATTTGAGAAATGAGGGATTTTAGCGTTCCTACATTTTCTAGAAATTTCTGTTCGGTTTCGTCATTAGAAACGCCATACAAACCAATTCCAAGTCGCACCATGTCAAATTGAGCGTCTTTGAAATTAGAAATTCCAGAAGTATTCAAAATATGACGAATAGGACTAATTCCTAATTCATTGATAATTTTTGAAGATAATTTATCGAAAAGTCGAATTTGCGACAGTGCAAAATCATGATAATTCACATCATCACTGGTGGCCATATGCGACAAAATACTTTGCACCTTAACAGTTGAATTTCCTTTTAGGGTAGCAATCAATTCGTCCACAGTATTTTCTTCAAATCCTAAACGATGCATTCCGGTATCCACTTTAATATGAATTGGAAAATGTTGCAAATTCTTTTGTTTGGCAATTTTTAAAAAGGCATGCAAACCTTTTAAACTATAAATTTCAGGCTCTAAGCCATATTGAATAATCGCCGAAAAACTAGTGCTTTCGGGATTTAAAACCATAATAGGCAATTTGATTCCGCCGTTTTTCAATGAAATTCCTTCATCGGCAAAAGCCACGCCTAAATAATCTACTTTGTGATGCTCTAGCAATTTGGCTATTTCCAATCCGCCATTTCCATACCCAAAAGCCTTGACCATAACCATGATTTTTACTTTTGGTTGTAACTTGGATTTAAAGAAATTCAAATTATAACTTAGTGCATTCAGATTGATTTCCAAGACTGTTTCGTGGGTTTTCTCTTCGAGCAAAGTCACAATTTCTTCAAACTGAAACGAACGCGCTCCCTTAATAAGAATACTTTCGTTAGAAAAATCCAGTTTTTCAAAATTGGCTATAAATTCGGCTGTATTTTTAAAGGTAATACAATTTGAAAATTGCTCTTTGAATTCTGAAATCGTTTCTCCAATTCCAATCACGCGATGTATTTTATTGGAAACTACGAGTTTAGCCACTTTGGCATACAATTGCTCATTGGGAAAACCGCTTTGAAAAATATCCGAAAGAATTACGGTTTTCTTGTCGTATTGATTTTGACTTTCCAAAACATCCAGCGCAATCTTCAACGACTGATAATCGGAACTATAACTATCATCAATGATACTGCAATTGTTGATTCCGTTTTTAACTTCCAATCGCATTTGGACTGGAAAAAGCATTTCCATACGCGATTGAATCACCTCTATTTCATATTCAAAATGCAATAAGACTAACAAACTCGACACTGCATTTTCTATAGAAGCCTTATCTACAAATGGAATTTTTAATTCGTAAATCTTGCCTTTGAATTGGTATTCTAAAGTAGTTTCACGATTGGAAACTACTTTTTTAGTCACAAAAACATCGGCCGTTTCGTCTTTAAAACTCCATGAAAAAGCTTTTGTATTTTGATTTATATATTTCTCAATATCAGCACTTTTAGGATAAATCAAAACTTCAGCATCGTTAAAAAGCTGCATTTTTTCTTTGATTTTTTCATCTAAATTGGAAAAACCTTCATCGTGAGAGGAACCGATATTCGTCAGAACACCAATATTGGGTTTGATGATTTTTTCTAATTTGTCCATTTCGTTAACGGTAGAAATTCCCGCTTCAAAAATTCCCAAATTGTGTTTTTCATTAATCGCCACCACCGATAAGGGAACTCCTACTTGTGAATTATAACTCTTAGGACTACGAATTACATTATAATCGGGACTCAACAAAAAATTAAGCCATTCTTTCACGATTGTTTTTCCGTTGCTTCCCGTCAAACCAATAATTGGAAAATGAAAAAGACTACGGTAATAAGCGGCCAATTGTTGTAAGGCCTCTAAGGTATTTTGAACAACTAAAAAATTGGCTTTATCTGCACAAGCTTCTGGTATGTAACTTACCACAAAATGCTGAACTCCAATAGAAATTAGTTCTTGAATATAATGATGAGCATCATTGTTAGGTCCAATTAATGCAAAAAACAAGCTGTGTTCGCTATTTTGTAATGATCTACTATCAATAGAAATACTATCAATACTGGCTTCTGGATGTTGTCCAAACCATTGCGCATCTAAAATTGCTATTACATTCTTTATGGTTAGATTCATGAAATCGAAATAGAGTTATGGCAAAATACTTCTTCAAAAATAAGACTTCTTTTTAAAATGAACCCATAGAAATACGGATTAAACCCGAATTAATCATTGGAAGTTATGATAATAAAGCACCAATGATTCCATAAGGGTTAACCCCGATTTAGTAAATCTTCAATGTTTTTCCTAAAACATTGATTAGATTTACTTTATCGATTCCGCTTTTTCTACAGCGGAATTTGGGTTAAAAATGAGTTCAATGAAATCTAAAAACCTACACAAGTAAGATTTCTAAGTTTGCTTATATTTGTATATCCAAGCCCTAAAATCATGCTAAAAAAAACACTCCCTTTTTTCTCTTATATTTTTCACCCGGTATTTATCCCCATATATGCCACGTTGTTCTATTTGTTTCCAGAATATTCCTATGTTATCAACAAAGAAAAATCTTTGGTTTTACTTGAGGTAGCTGTGATTACATTTATTATCCCAATACTCTTTTTTTTTCTACTAAAGTCTACTGGCCGAATAAGCTCTATCATGGCTCATGAATTATCTGAAAGAAAGTTCCCATTAGTAATCCAATCTTTTTTACTGATTCTGCTAGTAAAAAAAAGCATCACCGTTGAACGCTATCCCGAACTGCATTTTTTTATTCTAGGTGCCTTAACCAGTACTCTCATTGCCTTGATTTTATTGTTTGCCAATAAAAAAGCAAGTTTGCATATGATAGGAATTAGCGCTTTGACTTTTTTTGTTTTTGGATTGAGTATGCATCACCAAACGACTAGCACGCTAACCACTATTTTTTTAGTAATTACAAATGGTTTAGTTGCTTCTTCGCGATTAATTATGAATGCGCATACTCCAAAAGAATTGACGATGGGTGTACTTGCAGGAAGTATACCTCAGATACTTTTGATGTACTTATGGTTATAAAATGTAAAAAATAACCCCAACATTCATCGTGTTCATCTTCGCTTTTTCGCCTTCGATACTTAAGTTTTTAAAAATAGGATTTAAGCCGTAGTAAGCATATACATTGAAGGTATTGTAACCCGCCGAAAGGTATAAACCGTACAAGAATTTATTAAAATCATCATTATTAGTAATGAGCGTTTTACCTTGACTATCATTCAAAACCGACTTACTATATGCAAGGTAGCTTAATTTGACACCTCCATAAATTCGCCAAAATTTATAACTTTCATACGTGGATGTTCGCCACCTGAACTCCAGCGGAACATCAATTAATAATTGGGTAAATTTATTTTTATCAAAACTCGTTTCAGAGCCCATAATGACATAATTTGCCTCCTGAGCAGTTCCTGTAATTGCTAAATTTTGATTGTAGTTATTTAAACTCAAACCAACTCCAGTTGCAAAAGCTTTGGTTCTGTTTTTATTGATGGGCATATCTCTCAAAAAACCACCCGACAATCCTATGGAGAACTTTTGTTGTTTTAGTCCTACCGGTTTTTGTTGCAAAGTATTATAAGTAAAAGCAAAGTAGAACTGGTCTTCTCTATATAAAGAATCTACTTTTATTTCTTGTAATTCCGGCTTAGTTATTTCTTCCTGTGCAAAAGCACTGAGAAAAGGTAATACCAGCAAAATACTAAAAAATAATTTTTCTTTAAATGGGCTGAGAAGTAGATTCATTGAGTCTAAATTTAGTAATGTAAAATTAACTGTTTTAGAATAGAACAGTAACACTATTTAAACAAAAAAGGAGCAAAAAAATTGCTCCTTTTTATGATATTAATTTTGATTTCCTCTGATTCCTCTTTCAAGACCTCTTAATTCGGCTAAACCTCTTAATCGACCTATAGCAGAGTATCCTGGATTCATTTTCTTATCTAAATCATCCAGCATTTGGTGACCGTGATCAGGACGCATTGGCAACCTATAGTCAGGACGACCCGCGTCGATACGTTTTTGCTGTTCTTCCACAATCGCTTTCATAACACCATACATATCGACATCTCCGTCTAAGTGATCTGCTTCATAGAAGTTTCCTTCTGAATCGCGTTTCGTAGCTCTTAGGTGGATAAAATTGATACGGTGTCCTAAACGTTGAACCATCCCTACTAAGTCATTATCTTCTCTTACACCGTAAGAACCTGTACAAAAACACAAACCGTTGTTTTTACTATCTACTACTTCGATTAATTGTTTCGCATCGGCCTCTGTACTCACAACTCTTGGTAATCCTAAAATTGGGTAAGGAGGATCATCTGGGTGAATAGCCATCACAACTCCCGCTTTTTCAGCAGCAGGAATAATTTCTTTTAAGAATTCGTAAAGGTTATTTCTTAATTCAGCATCACCTATTTCGGCATAATCGTCTAAAGCCGCTTGCAATTGCTCTAAAGTATAACCTTCTTCAGCACCTGGTAATCCTGCAATAATATTTTTAACTAATCCTGTTTTTTGCTCTTCAGTCATCGCTTCAAAAACCGTTTTGGCTTTAGCAATTTCTTCTGCAGTATATTCATTTTCAACTCCTTTTCTTTTTAACAAGAACAATTCGAAAGCTGCAAATTCCATACGATCAAAACGTAAGGCTTTAGAACCATCTTCTACTTCAAAAGATAAATCTGTTCTTGTCCAATCTAATACAGGCATAAAATTGTAACAAACTGTATCAATTCCGCAAGCTCCTAAATTGGTAATACTTTGACAGTAATTTTCAATGTATTTTTTATAATCTCCTTTTCTTGTTTTGATATGTTCATGCACAGGAATACTTTCAACAACTGACCAAGTTAAACCAGCATCTTCAATTTCTTTTTTTCTTTTTTGAATTTCTTCAACAGACCAAACGGTTCCATTTGGAATGTGGTGTAAAGCAGTTACAATTCCCGTTGCTCCAGCCATTTTGATATGAGAAAGTGGCACCGTATCCTTTGGCCCATACCATCTCCAAGTTTGTTCAATTCCCATTTTTTATAATTTTTTTTTATTGTTTATATTCCTGTATAGGCTAAAAAACCTCCATCCACAGCAACTACCATCCCAGTTACAAATCGTGAAGCAGGGTTACAAAGCCATAATAAAGTGGTGTTTAAATCTTCTGGTTCACCAAATCTTCCCATAGGAGTTTGTTCCAATATTTTAATTCCTCTTTCGGTCAAACTTCCATCCTCATTGGTAAGCAAACTTTTATTTTGCTCTGTCAAATAAAATCCCGGAGCAATAGCATTGACTCGAATTCCTTCTTTAGCAAAATAAGTCGAAAGCCATTCTGTGAAATTGCTAATTGCTGCTTTGGCAGCACTATAAGCAGGTACTTTTGTTAAAGGATGAAAAGCAGCAACTGAAGACACATTCAATATACTACAGCCTTCTCTACCAATCATATCCAAAGCAAAAACCTGAATAGGCAATAAAGTACCCATAAAATTTAAATCCATGACAAAACGCAAACCTTCGGCATCGAGTTTAAAAAAAGTTTGAATTCCTTCGGTACTTAAATTCTTTATATCGAAAAAATTATCTGAAGTAATTCCTTTAGGATGATTACCTCCAGCGGTGTTGATTAGAATATCTACTAATCCAAAGGCATCATTAATCATTTGATGGGCTTTTTTCAAACTGCTCTCATCACAAACATTTACCGAAATACCGATTGCTTGTCCACCTGAATTATTGATTTGTTGGGCTAATTTTTGAGCCTTTTGTTCGTCTCTTCCCAAAATTGCAACTTTAGCTCCTTGTTGTGCTAAAGCTAAGGTAAATCCTGCACCCAAAACACCCGCACCTCCTGTAATTACTACTACCTTATCTTTAAGACCTGCAATTATATCCATCAAATTCTAAATTTAAGCGAATCTACAAAAAAAGATTTATTTATTTTCCGTAATCGCAATTCTAAGAGGGTTTGCTAACATTTTTGCTTGTTTTTGTAATAAATTGTCGAAGTCGGCTTCATTAGCCACTTGACCACTTTTTTGCCATGCAAAACCCGCATAATAACTTACTTTATTTTTTCTGGGTTTGGTAACAACCAAAAGGTTACTTTGGTCTTTTATTTTGGAAACATTTGCAAATGCTTCTTTCACCAACTTCGGATTAACAATGATACCTTCTCCCAGAAAAAAACCGTCTATTTTTTCAGCATGACGAAACCAACCTTCTTTTTTATTAATTTTCACTTCCCCTTTATTGTCGTGCAATGTAATTCCAGTGGTAATATTAGGCAAGGGTTTATTAGATTGATAAACAATTTCAAACTTAGAAAAATTAGAACCTAAGTCTAGCGAAATTCTTTTCGTTTCATTGATTTCGTAGTGACTCCAAGGCGCATACACTAGCTCAAAAACAGTTCTTAAAGGTCCTACCGCAATGGTTTTATAGCGCACAAAATTCTTAGAAACCTCCAAGTTATTCCCTTCCCAAATTCCAATTCCTCCTGTACCTCTACTCGCTCCTACATGATAAGGATCATATCCTTCGCCATGATCAATATGATAGTAGCCTGGACTTTTTAAGTTTCCAGCATACCATGCATTGATGATTGACTTTTCGGTTCTTTTTAACCAAAGGTCGATACCGCTGCTAAGTGTCCCTTCGGGACGATTTTGTTCAATTCTTTTTTGAGCATCAGGCCCATAAGTTCTAAAAGCTACTTTATCATTTTCCCAAGTATAATCATCTGTTCGCTCTGGAACAAATCGGGAATACGTTGCAATTGGACTTTCTGTCAATGGCCAATTTTCATCAAAGAAAAGTTCATAATTGGCTTTTCCCTTAGCGGAAATCTCGGCTTGAAAAAGCAATTCTTCAAACACTCCGTCCTCATTATAATCAATCCATTGTAGCACTTGACAATCTTGAGTTCCTGCTTTTTTGATGCGCACAGCCTTAGCTTCCTTTCCTTTCAAAATAGTTAAAAGTGATTTTCCACTTATTGAAACTATTTCTTTACGATTAAAATCAAGATTATTTTTTACGGTAATCGTATAATTTTCCTTTTGAGCTTGAGTCAAAAAAGGAAACAACAATAAAGAATACAATAGTACTTTTAAATAGAATTTCATAACTTAACTATGAATTAGGGATTAAAAACTAGCATTATTTATGATATAGAATCGAAGTTGAAAAACACAAAAAGAAGCAAAGCACTAATCCAATAATGCTTCTCTTCTTTTTGTATCATCATAAAACGCTCTGACTTTCTCTATAAAAAAACCAAACCATTTCTATTGATTCACAATACGATTATTTGTTATCAGAAAGCAAACTTAAAGTATAGGTATAACTATATTTAGGAGCCAATAACAAATATGGCTTATGCGGAAGTGATTTCCAACTATCATCTCCTCCTACACCACGTTGTGCTAAATCTAAATGAACATATACTGTATCTTGCGGTATAACATCTGTTGTATGACGTTGCGCTTTTGTTAAACCTGGATCTATTGACTCAGTAGAAACATTCAATGTACTAAAACAAAGTGCTTGCTCACCTGTAACTTTTAAACCTAACCCTTTTTTATTTTGCAATTTAAACCAACGAGTGTCTGTTTTGTACCCACATTCTTGAGGTCTAATGTATTCCCAAGTAAATTGATTAGCTACTTTATCTTGATAAGTCCCCACGAAAGAAGCTGTTTTTCGATCCGAATAATTTTCTAAAGGACCGCGACCATAATAACTTAAATTTTCAAAAGCCCCTGGAAGTTCTACTCGCATACCAAAACGAGGCATTTCAGGCAAATCCTTTCCAGTTCTATCAATACTAGCCGTCACTTTTATTTCGCCATTATTTTGAATTAAATAATTCACTGTATAAGGCACGTTTACACCTGCTAAAACATATTGCACATCAATTGGCAACCCCAAATTCGTTTGTTTACCTACCGTAACCGATTTTACTTCTGGGTTCAAATGTGCCTCTTTCCAAATGATTAATTTTTCAGGCATTTTGTTACCAAAATCATTATCGGTTGGCGCTCTCCAGAAATAAGGTGTTGGGAATTTAGAAATAATATCCGTACCGGCATTTTTAAAATTATAGGTTTTTAGCACTCCTTTTGCTAAATCAAAACTTCCTTCAATGTTATGATTTTCAAAAGTGAGTTCCGTTCCTTTTTTCTTAAACTTCAATGCCGACTTTTTAGTTAGCTCAGTTGTTTTTTCGGCAAAGAAGTTTCCTTTTCCTATCGAAAATTGTTCTCTAGCAACTTCATGATTTACAGGAACTAAATCTGTGGCTGTTTTAGTGTATGCAAAAACATTTAAGAAATACTCTCCTTTATCTTCTAAGGCATCCAATGGCAAATCAACAGTCACTGTACTTTCTGGAGCACAATCTACTTCGAATGGCTTTTCTTGCACTACTTTTCCATTTTTCAGCACTTCAAATTTAAATTGGTACTGATTTAAATTTGTATAATGAAAAATATTTTTAATAGTTAACTGGTTTGAACCTTTTAAACTAAACAAAATACTTTGGTACACTTTTTTCACCTCAACTAAGGCTGGATGTGGAACTCTTCCTGCATTCACCAATCCATTATTACAGAAATTCTCATCATTTAATAAATTTTCGCCTCCTAAATCCCCTCCATAGGCATAAAATGGAGTTCCATTTTTATCTTTGGTTTTAATTCCTTGGTCTACCCAATCCCAAATAAAACCTCCTTGCATGTGCGGGCTACTATTGATAATATCAAAATATTCTTGAAAGTTTCCATTACTATTCCCCATAGCATGTGAATATTCACACATGATAAATGGTCTTGTTTTATCGGTAGCAGCGGCATATTCTTTCATGTATTTTATTGTAGGATACATTGGAGCTACAATATCTGTATTTGCGTTTTCTTTCGCTTGTTCTGAATGAACCAAACGTGAGGCATCACGCTTTTTCAACCACTTATAGGCCTCGTGAAAAACAGGTCCATTTCCACACTCATTACCCATCGACCAAATAATAATTGACGTATGATTTTTATTGGATTCTAACATACGTTCGATTCGATCCATATGCGCTGGAAACCACATTGGCACATAAGAAGGATGCTTTGATTCGGCAGAAATATTTTGTCCTTCTACACCCATTCCATGACTTTCAATATTGGCTTCATCAATTACATACATTCCATATTCATCGCACAACTCATACAAATAAGAATCATGCGGATAGTGGCTCATTCTGATAGCATTGATATTATTTTGCTTCATCAATTCAACATCTCTGCGCATTGTGGGATGATCAGGTGTATGCCCTTTTGTTTCATGATGATCCTGTGTATTTACTCCGCGAACTAAAATAGCTTTTCCATTTACTAAAAGTTGGGCATTTTTTAACTCCACTTTTCTAAAACCAATTTTACCAAAAACGATTCCATTATCACTAGCATTAGGCGTTTCTAATTTGATAACATAACGATATAAATACGGTGTTTCTGAACTCCATTTATTTACATTATTAATTATCGAATTAAACGCAACTTCTTTGGTAGTATTAGTAACTGCTTTAGTTTCTGAATAGATTTTATTGCCTTGTGCATCTAACAAACTCAATGTAAGCTTAGCATTTTTAATTTTATTTTGTTGAAATGCTTTTAGTTTAACAGTGGTGTTAAAAATACCATTCGTATAATTATCATTTAAATCAGCATGAACAAAATAATCCCAAATAGTGAGCTTAGGCATCGCTTGCAAATACACATCACGCTCAAGACCACTTAATCGCCAAAAATCTTGATCTTCTAAATAACTTCCATCATGCCAACGAAAGACTTGAACAGCTAAAAAGTTTTCCCCTTTTTTCAAATAAGAAGTCACATCAAACTCAGCTGCTGTTTTAGCTGCCTTTGTCATCCCAACTTCTTTTCCATTCAAGAAAATTCGAGCATAACCCGAAATAGAACCAAAGTGTAAAAGCACTTCTTTTCCGTTCCAATTTTCAGGTACTGTAAATGTTCTTCTATAGGTTCCTACTGGATTGTATTCGTTATTTACAAAAGGAGGATTTTTTGGAAATGGATACGTGATATTGGTATAAATTGGAATATCAAAACCTTGCATTTCCCAGTTAGAAGGTACTGTAATAGTTGACCATTTTGTATCATCAAATTCAATCTTGTAAAAATCCAATGGTCTATCAAGAGGTTTTTTTACAATATTGAATCGCCATTCACCATTTAAACTTTTGTAATACGCAGAAGTTTCTGCCTTGTTATTTTTGGCAATTGATTCATTTTGAAAAAGAACAAATGTCGCTCTTCCTTCTACCTTGTTTTTATCCACTATATTGGGATTTTCCCATTCATTAGGTTCCTGAGCAAAAACGAATTGTACAGCTAATAAAAGGGTAAAAATAATTTTACTTCTCATTCTAATCTAGTTTTGTTTTTTTATTTATGTTAGGGTAGGTTCTTGATTTCTAAAACTTCTACGGGCTGAGGAACCACATTCAGTATACCTTCACCATCGGCTTGACTTACGTTTTGAGAAAAAATATGCAATTGTTTTTTCTTATTCCATAATTCTTTATCAAAATTAGGTTCCCATTGTCCTACCGAAAAAGAACTTATATCTTGTATTTCCCAATTGTTTTTATCCAAATGGGTGTAGGCCAACGAAATTTTGTTAGCTCGTTCTTGATCACGAAACAACAAGTACAACATCGATTTACGAACCAATATTTCAGGTCTAGATATTGGAATACTTTTAGTTCCACCTCCTCCTAAATGAAATGCATTTTTATGAAAATCAGTATTGATTAGATTCCATTTATCTTTTGCAAAGTACACTACTTTGTATTGTGGCACTCCATTATTATCCCAATAGCTTGCTATATAAGGATTACCATACTTATCTACGGTCATCGCCGTTTGATTGATTAAACTACTATTTTGAGGAACTGCCCAAGCTACTTCAGCCGAAGCTTTTGTAATAGGCAATTGGTATTTTTCTCCCGAAGATTTCTCCCATGTTTTTCCTCCATCTGCAGAAAAAGCATAACAAATAGTATTATTAGTAGACACATCCCAACTTTCTCTCCATACCCAAGAAAGATATATCCCTTTTTTACCTACACAAATTTGCCAATAAGCACTTCGCTTATTTTCACCATCAATAAGATTATTTTGCAATGAAGTCCACTTTTGAGTTTTAACATCATAAACTTTCATAATCATATTACCTCTTCCGGAAGCACCTGAACGATAACAAAACAACAAATTTCCATTAGGCAAATTATGAAACTCCGGATAGGTTACTTTAGCTTCCTCCTGGCCTGTCATGGCTTGTTCTTCTGCTAATTCTAAACTTAAAGGTTTTTTACTTTTTGCATATCGCAAAGGCGTATCATGATGATCCCAGCTTACATGTACATAACCTTCAACATCAACAACTATACTAATTGAATTATGGGCATCCTTGACATTTCCAAAATAGGGAGTAACACTAACATCCCATTTCTTTGTGTTTAATTTTCGTTTGGCCAAAACCATTTTCCCCTCCGGATTATAATAAGCGGCAAACTGAAAATTTTTATACGTAGTAATGGCATTATTTCTAAAAATCACGGTGTTAACCGAGTTATTACTCCATCCTAAACCTATTTCGCTCAACTCGGTATTTGTTTGGGCATTAATCATTGTAGAAAACAACGTCAATATTAAAAACAAATTTTTAATTGTTAAAATCTGTTTTTCTAACCGATTCATTAAACGTACAATCATTACTTTTCTTTTATAAAACCCTAATTACTATTACCTACAAAAAACTACTTTAAGATAAACTAGAAAAACAGCAAATGTATTTTTTTCAATCATTCCTTTTATGGAGTATTTAACAAATGTATGTACAAAATTGACTAAAACAAGCCAGTACCAACCAGTTTTTTAGTATTTCTACTGGATATAGATGGAGACAAAAACAAAACAGCTCTATTCTACTTAGCAAACAAATCAGGCTTTCAGTTAAAGGGAAACTCAAAAAAAATACTTTCAGAAACCATACTACTACACACCGGTTAATTTATATCTTTATCTTTTTAAAAATTTGGAATGAAAATTATATCCATTAACAAAAGGCAAAATCTCCCTAAATACAAACAGATTATAGTATCTGTCGAAATTTCAATTGCAGAAAAACGATTAAAAAGAGGTGATAAACTTCCTTCTGTAAACAAAGTATCGCTTGAATTTGGGATTTCGAGAGACACCGTCTTACTCGCCTACGACGAGCTTAAAAAAAGAGGAATTATTTATGCTATTTTAGGCAAAGGCTATTATGTAAAAAGTGAAGATTTTAGTTTCGCACAACGCATATTCTTATTATTCGACGAATTAAATGCATTCAAAGAAGATCTTTACAATTCCTTTATGGAAACGATGAATCGCAATGCCGAAATCGATATTTTTTTCCATTATTTTAACCCTGAAGTCTTTAAGAAACTCATTCACGACAATAATGGAAATTATTCTAAATACATTATTATGCCCACCAATCTGGTCAATGTGGCATCAATAATCAAAACCTTACCCTCCGAGGATGTATTCATTTTGGATCAAACAAATAATGAATTAAAAAACTATCCTTCGGTACACCAAAACCACTCTAAAGATACCTTCCATGCATTAGAATCAGGTAAAACTAAAATTGAAAAATACAAAAAACTCATCTTAATCTTTTCAAGTTACAAACAACCCGTAGGTATGCGTGAGGGTTTTATTTCATTTTGCGAAAAGCAGAGTTTCCAATACGAAATCATTTCAAATTTTGATACTAATGAAATCCAAATAGGAGACCTTTATCTCATTCCAGATGATCGTCACCTAGTCAATGTCATAGAACAAGCCAAAAAGCAACAACTGATCATTGGAAAGGATGTTGGCATCATATCTTATAATGACACACCACTTAAAAAAGTAGTTGCAGAAGGAATCACTACCATATCGACAGATTTTAAAGAAATGGGACGTCTTTTGGCCGAATTAATTCTGAATCAAAGACAAGATCAAATTGAAAATAAAAGCAGTCTAATTATTAGAAGTTCGTTGTAAAAAATGCTATAACCGAATTCAAAATTCATTTAGTTAAACACTCACGTAAAATAGCTAAGGCTCTAGAGATATGAGCTTCAACAGTTTTAACTGAGACATTAAATTTTTGAGCAACATCTGCATATTTTTTTTCGTTTAACTTATTTTCTCGAAAAATCTCCTGACATCGCTGTGGTAAACTAGCTATACATTCTTCTAATTTAATCAATTGTAAATCTTTGGTTTTTTGACTTTTATCAGAAGCTAAGGTTAATGCCGTATAATAATAGGAAGACAACATATCGTGTTTTCGCTTTACATACCTATGGTTTTCCATCAACGTAACATAAGCTGCTCGGTATAAATAACTATTCAAAGAAATTGTAATATGTAGTTCTTGTCTCTTAGTCCAAATTTTTAAAAAAACCTCTTGAACTACATCCTCGATAATGATATCATCAGTTGTGTAGCCTGATAAAAAATGACATAACTTATTATAATAAGTCAGATAAAGCTGCTCATAAACTTTTTTATCTCCAACTTTAATGGCAGTTACAATAGTATTTAATTCCTCAGTTTTACTCAACTTTCCTCCTTTTTCTTTGGCATTAATTAAAGAGTTTCTACAAATGAATAAAAAAAATTCAATAAACATATAGGGTATCTCATGTTTTTTTCATCATATTAACAAAAACCGAAAAGAAATGCAGTCAAATCGTATAAATAAATTAATTATCCGCTTAATTGAAAATACCATTACAGAGGAAGAATCCGAACAATTAGCAGAATGGTTAAAAGGAGAAAAGAACCTGAATTATTTTAATGAGTACATAGCGGCAAATCAGTTGATTTCTGAAAGGAAAAAATACGAACCTACAAAAACAATCCATCAATTAGTATTTAATAAAAATACAAAAAAGAAGAAATCAAAATACGTCTATTTTGCAGCTGCAGCCATTACTATTCTCGCCGTAACTTTATATTGGTTTCAACCTACCCATCAATTTACGAGTCCATCAAGCATCAACACACCTGTAATTGTCAATAATCAGATTAAAATAGGTTCTAATAAAGCGATTTTGACCCTAAGTAATGGAACAAAAATAACATTAGGAGAAAAAACAAACTATCGCACCCCATTTATCAAAACAGATAGTGCTTCTATTTCATATACTGCTATTGAATCACCTGCAAGTGAAATGGCATATAACATCTTAACAATTCCAAGAGGAGGACAATATACACTTAATCTTTCTGATGGAAGTACAATCATACTGAACTCTGAATCAGAAATTAAATTCCCTGTTAGTTTTCTAAACGGAAAATTACGTGAAGTTGAATTATTATATGGGGAAGCTTATTTTTCAATTGCTTCAAGTAGAAAAAACGGAGGCTCTAAATTTATGGTTCATCAAGGAAAACAAACCGTTGAAGTTTTAGGAACCAAATTTAATATTAAAGCTTACAAAGGAGATAAAAAAATTACAACCACTTTAATTGAAGGTAAAATTGCTATCCATTATAACAATAATTCAAAAACAATGGAACCAAATAACCAAGCCACTAGCAACTTGACTAACGGTTCTTTAAACATTAAAAAGACAAATGTTAAAGCGGATATTTCTTGGAAAGACGGCGAATTTAGCTTTAAAGAAGAGAATTTAAAAACCATTATGGAAGTACTTTCAAGATGGTATGACATGAAAGTTGTTTTTGACAACCCAACTCTAGAAAATGTAAAATTCAAGGGGGTATTACGAAAAAATCAAAGTATAGAAGAAATCCTGTCCATCATGATGAGTACTTCAATCAATACCTATGAAATTAACGATAAAAAAATAATTCTTAAATAACTACCTAATCATTACAACTAAAAACAACTTTTTGCCTATGAAATAAAACAAGTAAAATAAAAAAAGAGGACAAGATAAAACTCGCCAAAGTCTTAAATATCAAGTCCCCTAATAATGTCAGTCGAATAAAATATAACTAACCAAAAACAAATTTATGGAAATTAACTTAACTACGAGTAGGTTTCTTTCAAGAAGCCAGCTTTTAAAGCTTATTATGAAAACTTTTATCTTTTTATTTTGCAATTTGGTATTTAGTATCACACCTAATAACTTATTATCACAAAATAAGATTATTAAGATTCAGAGAGATACCTCATTAAACGTTAATGAAGTTTTTGATTTGATCATGGATCAAACCGAGTACAATTTCATATACGAAATAGATTTATTTAAAAATTCCCCTAAAATTATCTTACCCAAAGGGAATATTAGCACAGAAAAATTACTTCAAAAAGTATTAGCTAATAAACACTTACAATTAGTAGCCACAGGAAACAATACAATAATCATAAAAAAAAGTTCTTTTTCTTCTGTACAACAAAACCAAATAACCGGTAAAGTAATAGATGAAAAAGGCTTACCAATTCCTGGAGTAAACATAAATATAAAAGGAACTACTAAAGCAACAGTGACTGATTTTGATGGTCAATTTTCAATAAATGCTTCGACAAACGATGTTTTAGAATTTTCATTCATTGGTTACAAAAACAAAAATATCATAATAGGTTCAGAAAGAAATGTCCAAGTAGTACTTGAAAGTGATGTAAACAAACTAGATGAAGTTTTAGTAACAGGTTATAAAACCCTTTCCCGTAAACAAGCAACTGGCGCATTTTCAAAAATTGGAACAGAAGATTTCAAAAGTCAACGTTTAAATAGTTTAAGCACTATAATTGAAGGAAGAGTAGCTGGATTTCAAAATGGTGTTTTAAGAGGAACTACCACAATGAAAGGTTTTACTACTCCATTGTATGTTATTGATGGTTTCCCAATTGAAAACACGCGTTACTCATCAACAGGTAGTTTAACAGAAAGTTTACCTGATTTAAATTTAGACGATATTGAAAACATTACCGTATTAAAAGATGCTGCAGCTACCTCAATCTATGGTGCCAGAGCAGCTAATGGTGTAGTAGTTATTGTTACTAAAAAATCTAAAAAGGGAAAAACAAACATCTCTTTTTCTTCAAACTTGACAATTACCCCTTATCGTTATTACACAGATAATTTAACAGATTCTGAAGCCATAATCGATTTAGAAAAAGAATGGGCTAATAAAAACCCCAAATTACAAGCAACAAATGGTAGTGCAGCAACTTATGCTAATTCATTACTTAACAATGCTGTTTTCACTAGCTTTGGTTTACAATCTATTTTAAATTATTACGCAGGAAAGACCACACAAGCGACTATGAACGCTACTTTAAATGATTTAGCTTCTAATGGTTATAAGTATTATGATGACATGGCTAAATATGCAAAACGTAGTCCAATGTATCAACAACATAACCTTACTATTGGTAAAGCAAGTGAGCAAAATAACTTTAATGCTTCTATAACTTACAGAGGTAATGAATATGAAGACATCAATACTAAAGATAAATCTTTAGGAATAAACCTTCGCAATTCAACAGAAGTAACAGATTGGTTAACCATAGATGTAGGTGCCTTTTTTAAATATTTGGACGGAAACACCCAAACTTTCAATGTACTATCTCCAGGATTATCAACTTATCAACCTTATAATAGTTTAGTAGATGACCAAGGAAATCCATTTGTTTATACCGCAGCTTCAAGATTCAATCAATCTACATTAAACGCTATTCAAAGTTTTGGATTGTACAATATGGATTTAACCCCAATGGATGAATTAAATTACGGAATCCAGGACAATAAAAACTTTTTAAGCAGAAATTATATCAAAGCTAACTTCAAATTAGCTAGTTGGTTAAAACACAACACCATGTTCCAGTATGAATATGCCTCAGATAGAGGTAGTTTATTAAGAAACAAAGAATCTTACGGTGTACGTAATAGGGTAAATCAAATGGCTTCTGCTGTAGCTGGAAAAGCCGTATACAACTTACCTTATGGAAATATTTATAATGAAACTAATCAATACTCTAATGCATATAATTTCAGACAGCAATTAGATATTACTAAAAACTTTGGCGACAAACATTTTTTATCAGCCATTGTTGGTAATGAAATACGTCACTCAAAAAACGAATACCGTTCGAACACTTTATACAACTTCGACCCGTCTTTACTTACTTTTAGCCCTGTAAATCAAGGTAGTTTATTAAATCCATCTGGACTAATTATAGGTGGTTCTATGGCTGCTGGAGATTTTGCTCAAATTCGTGAAATCACTAATCGCTTTGTTTCATTATATGGAAATGCCGATTATACCTTTAACAAAAAATATACTGCTAGTGGAAGTTTACGTTGGGATCGTTCTAACTTATGGGGAACCGATAATAAGTACCAAAACAAACCTACTTGGTCTGTGGGTGCTGCCTGGAATATTAGTGACGAAGACTTTTTCAATGTTTCATGGATAGACATGTTAAAATTGAGAGTATCTAATGGTATTGGTGGAAATATAGCTAAAGATTCAGCTCCATACATGACAGCTTTCTATTTTAACAGTACAACAGTAGGAGGAACATATGGTTATGTAGGAACAAGGCCTAACCCAGAATTATCTTGGGAAAAAACAACCACCACAAACCTTGGAGTTGATTTTGCTTTATTTAAAAACCGTTTAAACGGGACTGTAGAACTGTATAACAAAAAAGGTCAAGATTTATTAGCAAATACACAAGGAGTCCCTACTGAAGGTTGGGGATATTCAACATACACCATCAACAATGGAGAAATGCAAAACCGAGGTATCGAGGTTACTTTAAACGGTACCGTTATTAAAACTAACAACTTTAGTTGGAATGCTTCTGCAATTTACGGATACAACAAAAACAAAGTGACTTATGTAAATGTAAAAGCTCCATTTTACATCTTACAAATAGATTACCCAAGTGAATTCCCAAGAATAGGAACTCCATATAATTCTATTTATGGTTACAAATGGGCTGGTTTATCAGCTACAGGATTACCACAAGTATATAATAGTCAAGGAACAGCGCAAAGTTCACAACCTACAGATTTAGAATCTATAGTAAATTTAGGAACTACAACACCTAAATACAGTGGTTCCTTTGGAAGTACTTTTAAATACAAAAATGTTGATTTGTCAATGCTATTTATCTATCAAGGAGGACACAAGATTAGAAACAACAAGCTTCCTATGCTAAATAATACATATAATAGTGCAGCAGGTGGTTATATTACTACTATTGGTGTTGTAAATAGTGACATCAAAAACAGATGGAGAAATCCAGGTGATGAATTAACAACAAACATTCCTCGTGCGGTTTTTGAATATGATAATGATTTTAGTTCTGCTTTATATTCTATTTATTCATTAGCAGACATCAATGTATTAGATGCAACTAACATCAGACTAAGTAATATTTCATTAGGATATAATTTCCCTTCTTCGTTAGTTTCTAAATTGAGAATGGCAGCTGCACATTTAAATTTTAATGTTGAGAACGTGTTTACACTTGCACATAGTAACGATGCTAAATTTATGCTAGGAGGATTTAACTCACCAAATTTTGTATTTGGATTAAATGTTAACTTTTAAAACAAACAATCATGAAAAAGACCATACATAAAATCATCTTGTTGAATTTTTTCCTATTTTTCATTAGCTTAAGTAGTTGTGAAAGTTATTTAGATGATGTTCCTAAAGGGAAAAAAATACCAGAAACATTAGCTGATTTTGAAGCGATGTTGCGTTACGAATATGGAAACCATCGTGTTGATATCACACAAGCTCAAAATTTATTAAACGACAAATGGCAATCTAGTGGTACTTTGAGCTTTTATCCATTGTATAAAGCCAATTATTTTTGGGATGAAACTATTAACAGAATTCCCTTAAACAATGCCGATGAGACCACTTACTATGCAAGTTACGGAGCTATCAACGCATTTAATTTAATCATTGAGAATGCACTTGTAAGCAAAGACGCTACAGAAGATGCGAAACGAGTAGTATGGGCTCAAGCTAAAGTTTTACGTGCTATGACCTATTTCAATTTAGTTAATTTTTATGCAGACACCTATGACGCAACTACTGCCTCAACAAAACAATCTGTACCATTAATTACTAGTGCCAATGTAAATGCACCATATACACAAATCAGCATTCAGGCGATGTATGATTTTATGCTTAAAGACATGGAAGAAGCTCTTCCTTATTTACCTAAAGTTGGAGCTACAATTTTACACCCAACTATAGGAACAGCTAATGCTTTTTATGCTCGTATCTATTTACAAATGAATAATTACACAAAAGCGTTAGAATTTGCAGAAAAAGCTTTAGCAGAAAATAACCAATTGTATGACTGGACAGCCTATTATGAAGCTAATAAAACTCAAATTGAAAATGCAACATCCTATATTAGAACCACTTCACCTATGGGATTTAATTATGTTGAAAATTATTCATTTAGACATGGTTCTTCAAACAATAACAGTAGTGAAAGCACCATTCCATACGAAAGAGGCAATGAATTTGAAGCTGGTGATGCTAAATTCAAATCACGTTGGAAAATTAGAACAGTAGGTGCCGACACATACTATTTTGGTACGATACAAGGTTTCTTCAACTTAGGCGGTATTACGACAGCAGAAATCTATTTAATTAAAGCGGAGTGTTTAGCTCGTAAAAATGATTTAACAGGCGCTATGAATGCGGTAAATACTGTTCGTAAAAAACGTATTCTTAGTACAAGTTATGCTGATTTAACAGCTACAACAGTAGCTCAAGCTATGGGGCATATCATGAAAACCAAAAGAAACGAATTAATTTTAAGTATTGTACCATTTTGTGATATTCGTAGATGGAACCATGAAGGAACCTATACAACAACTTTAACTAAAGTTGTAGAGGGCAAAACCTTAACTTTATCGCCAACATCCCATCTTTGGACAATGCCTTTCCCACAGGGAGCAATTGACAATCCTGGTAACGGAACATTGACACAAAACGTTACCAAATAATCAAAACAACATCATGAAAACAAAATTTACAGGATTACTTTTTAGTATTTTTTTCTTATTACTTTCAGCTGTCAGTTTAGCTAACAGCAGTAAAGGATACGTACTTAAAGGAACTTTAAAAGGAGCTACTAATGGAACCAAAATTGCTTTGGTTCCTTTTTCCAAATACTCCCAAAAAACAGAATTAGAAACGGTGATTAAAAATGGAAAATTTACTTTTAAAGGTGACGTTTCTGAACCACGTTTGTATTATTTAGTATTGGGAGAGAAGAATGATTATTACCAAATCATGATTGAAAATGCAACTATCACCCTTAAAGGTGAAGTAGCAAAAAAAGGAGAAAAGGACAAATTCAAGAACATCGTTGTTTCTGGATCAAAAAGTAATGACTATTTCAAAAGTCAGGTTCTTTTTAGAGAAAAATTAAATGATTTGTTCGAAAGTAATCAATCTCGTTATAAAGACATCATCATTCTAGCTTCCAAGACCAAGGGCGAAAAAAACAGCAAAAAAATGGACTCTCTTATGCAATTGCCAGCTTTTAAAGAGTATGAAAAAGCTGAAAAGGATTTCTTCAAGACTGTAGAATCCGAATTCGAGAGAGTGATTCAAGCTAACAAAGAAACTTTTTGGGGACCTTTGATGATGCTATCACTATACTCCTATTTCACACCGGATCAACGACCTACTTTTGAAGGAATGTCTAAAGAAGCAAAAGAAAGTTACTATGGAGAAATGGCTTCAGAGTTATTATATCCAGCGAATAAAATTGGTGAAAAAGTACACGATTTTGTGACAACGGATGCAAATGGAGTTAAACATAGCTTAGCCGAGTTAATCAAAGGTAAAAAAGCAGTTTTAATTGATTTTTGGGCATCATGGTGTAAGCCTTGCCGCCAAGAATTACCTAATGTAAAAGCGAATTATGAAAAATATGCTAGCAAAGGTTTTGAAGTAATCAGTATTTCAATTGATAGTGATCCAAAAGCATGGCAAAAAGCTTTAGATGACGAAAAGATGAAATGGCCTAACTTCAATGATAATGAGGTAGCTACATTGTATAAAGTAATTGCAGTGCCTACTACTTATTTAATTGATGGCGAAGGTAAATTAATAGCCGATAATTTAAGAGGTGAAGATTTAGGTAAGAAACTACAAGAACTTTTCGGATTTTAAATACCTAATAAGAATTTAAACCATACAACAAAGGCTTTCTAAAATTAGAAAGCCTTTGTTGTTTAATGAGATACCTTTTAAAAAAGTATGATTTTTTTATATTCCAACTTGGATTAGCCCAAAAAAAGCTACTTGACACATCTAAACCCAAGATGATTCGTTGGCGATCGAACTTCACCATTACCTCTTGTTCCTACCATGTAACGACTGCAATATTCGGAAGTACAAAGAAAAGAACCTCCACGATGTACTCTTTTTAACTCGTTACCACCTCTTGCATCATAAGGCATATCAGGCCCTTTTGGGTTTTTGGCAACTTTTGCTTCTTTACTTAATTGACTGTAATAATCAGAACTATACCAGTCATTCACCCATTCCCATACATTACCCCCCATATCATACAAACCATAAGGATTAGGAGCATATTGAGCTACAGGAGCAATTCCAGCAAAACCATCTTCTGCACTATCCCCGTTTTCAACAGGAAAATTTCCTTGATAAATATTAGCTTGGTATTTTCCTTCAACTGTTAAAGTATTCCCCCAACTGTACAATTCTCCCGTTTTCCCTCCACGAGCTGCAAATTCCCATTCGGCCTCAGTGGGTAATCGTTTTCCAGCCCATTTAGCATAAGCCAGTGCGTCTTCATAAGCAATATGTACAACAGGGTAATGCTCTCGATTTTTAATCGAGCTATTGGGTCCTTCGGGATGCCTCCAGTCGGCTGCTTTTTGAAAACGCCACCACTGTAAATAATTATCTAATGCAACTTTAATAGGCGTAGGTGTATAAACAGTAGAACCTGCAAACAAATTTTCCAATGGCACATTGGGAAACTCTTCAGCAGTAGGTTTCATTTCGGCAACCGTAACATAACCGGTAGCATCCACAAATTTTTGAAATTGCTCATTTGTTACTTCGGTTGCATCCATCCAAAACCCATCTACATATACCTGATGAATTGGTAATGCATCTTGTGTAACTCCAGGCTTACTACATAAGCTTTCTGATTCCCTTTTACTGCCCATAGAAAATTCACCTCCTGGTATCCAAACCATCCTTTCAGGAGTATCACTTGGTTTGTTATTTTTATTTTCAATGGTAGGTTTATAAGTAGGTTGCCCAGCCGCACCAACGACTTCATTGGATTCCTGAGCAGATGTACCCTTGGTTGTAACCACAAAAAAATAAGCAATGGTCATTGCAAGAATAATGAAAACGGAAATCAACCTAAGAGGTTTGTTTTTGTTCATTTTATATTGATCGAATTAGGAAAGCTAATGTATTCTATTTCAAAGAAAAATAAAAGACAATATGCACTTATCCAAAACCAATTAAAATTTCATAAAAAACTTATCAATAAAAAAGTTTTACTTTTGGAACTTAACATTTTCAAAAAACAATTTAGAATGAATAACAACATAGCAAAAAACCTGACTATCCTTTTTCTATTCGTTTTTGTATCGCTAAGCACTTCTGCACAAAAATTTAAAAACCAACGAAGCACCGTAGTACTTAAGGACAATTGGAAATTTGCTAAAGATATAAGAGAGGATGCCTCCTCAATTAACTTCAATGACTCTCAATGGGAAACCGTTAGCGTACCCCACGATTGGGCTATTTACGGTCCCTTTGACAAAAAATGGGACATACAAGTTACAGCCATAGAGCAAAATGGTGAAAAAGTCGCCACTGAAAAAACGGGTCGAACAGGTGCATTGCCACATATAGGTTCAGGATGGTATCGTAAAAATTTCACCCTTCCTCAATTCGAAAAAGGAAAAAAAACCCTTCTTGTTTTTGATGGTGCGATGAGCGAACCTGAGGTGTATTTGAATGGAAAAAAAGTGGGAGAATGGGCTTATGGTTACAGCTATTTTTATATTGATATTACAAAAGACATCAAAATAGGTACTGCAAATAATCTAGCTGTAAAACTGACAAATCAACCTTATTCCTCCAGATGGTACCCAGGTGCTGGATTGTATCGAAAAGTAAGTATTATTGTTAAAAACACAGAAAGTTTTGAGCAATGGAGTACATTTATCACCACACCTTCGGTGAGTACTACTGCAGCAACGGTAAACATTAAAACCAATGCCACGGCGAATAATTGTTCTATGGTTAGCATCATTAAAGATGCCAAAAACAACATCGTAGCAACAGTTAAAAGTCCGCAATCAATTGATGGAAAATTAGAACAAACCATCAATATCACTAATCCTCATTTATGGAGTCCTGACACTCCTTATCTCTACACAGCGGTTAACCAATTAATTTCTAGTGATGGAAAAATAAAAGATGAAGAAATTACAAAATTTGGTATCCGTTCCATTAAATACGAACCAAAAATCGGATTTAGTTTGAATGGAAAAACTATGAAATTCAAAGGCGTTTGTCTTCATCATGACTTAGGACCACTTGGTGCAGCAGTTAATAAAGCAGCATTAAAAAGACAGCTAACCATCTTAAAAGATATGGGCTGTAATGCGATTCGTAGTTCGCACAATATGCCTTCTTTTGAACAATTAGAACTAGCCGATGAAATGGGATTTTTATTCTTGGCTGAAAGTTTTGACGAATGGGCAAAGCCAAAAGTAAAAAATGGATACCACCGTTTCTTTGAAGAATATGCCGAAAAAGACATTGTTAATTTAGTACGAGCTACCCGAAATCATCCATGTATTGTCATGTGGAGTTCTGGAAATGAAGTTCCAGACCAATATGGTGCCGAAGGACTAAAAAGAGCAAAATTTCTGCAAGACATTTTTCATAGAGAAGACCCAACTCGTCCTGTAACCGTTGGGATGGATCAAGTAAAACAAACAATGGCTTCTGGATTTGGTTCTATCCTTGACGTACCTGGACTTAATTACAGGGTTCATCTTTATGAAGAAGCTTACAAAGCATTTCCTCAAGGATTTATTTTAGGTTCAGAAACCGCGTCTACAGTTAGCTCAAGAGGTGTTTACAAATTCCCTGTACAACAATTTAAAAACAAACAATACGATGATTTACAATGTTCCTCTTACGATTTAGAAGCCTGTAGCTGGTCTAATGTACCCGATGAGGATTTTGTATTACAGGATGACAAACCTTGGGTTATTGGTGAATTTGTATGGACTGGGTTTGATTACTTAGGAGAACCTACTCCTTATGATGAAAAATGGCCCTCCAGAAGTTCTTATTTTGGAATTTCGGACTTAGCAGGTCTTCCAAAAGATCGCTTTTACCTGTACAGAAGCAGATGGAATACTACCGATAAAACATTACATATTTTACCCCACTGGGACTGGAAAGGACGAGAGGGCGAAATTACTCCTGTTTTTGTCTATACCAGCTATGATAGTGCCGAACTTTTTGTGAATGGTAAAAGTATGGGCATACAAAAAAAGAACGATGCAACTCCGCAAAACAGATATCGTTTGATGTGGAATGATGTAAAATACGAACCAGGAACCCTAAAAGTGGTAGCTTTTGATTCGAATGGCAAATCGGCTGCTGAAAGCGAAATCCATACAGCCGGTACGCCATACAAAATTGTTCTTACTCCAGACCGAAAAACCATAAAAGCCGATGGCGAGGACATTTCTTTCGTTACTGTTTCAGTTGTGGATAAAACCGGAACTCCATGTCCACTTGCGGATAACCAATTGAAATTTGAAGTAACTGGTGCTGGTACTTACCGAGCCGCTTGTAATGGAGATGCAACCTCAACAGAAATGTTTCACAAAAACACCATGAAACTTTTCAGCGGAAAGTTGGTTGTTTTAGTCAAAGCCTCTAAAAAAGCAGGAGCCATAAGCTTAAAAGTTTCTGGTGACGGGCTAGAATCTGCAATTGTAAAGTTGCAATCAATAAAGTAAATAAATATAGAAATCAAATAAAAAAACCATAAAACTCTGAATTAGAGTTTTATGGTTTTTTTTCTTTAAACTAACTAAACTTGAGTTGCTAATTATTCCAAGAAAATTGGAGAACAGTATACAATAATAGTAAACATTGGGTTTGCAACGCTTACTTTATTTCATAAAAATTATAATCAAAAAAGTAAAGTACTTATAACTAAACAGCTAATAAATACTTATTTTTTAAAACGTTGCTTAATCCAATTTGCAACATCTGACAATACTTCAACTGCAATAACCTCATCTAATTCTTTGATTTCTTTTTGCGTACAAGTTGTACAATGTTGAAACATGTGATTTAATCCTGGATATACTTTTGTCGTTAAATCCTTAGATTTAAGATACTTTTTAAAAGAATTAATATTTTCATCAGCAGGAACCTGAATATCTTTATCTCCATTTACAACCAGTACTGGAAATGTAATCTTAGGTAAATAGTCTGCGGGGTTGTAATGAATATGATAACGGTACCAACTTTTATCTGCGTCACGAGAATAACGGTATAAAAAAGTTTGATCACGTCCGTCCCATAGTTGCATTTTTTTCAACATAGTAGAATCCTGCTTTTGCATCCACTCCTTCAATTTGATTTCCATAATTGGCTTTACAGACTCTTCATTTTTAGTATCATAAACGGCTTTGAATAAAATAGTATACAATTCCATTTGCTTGTCTACCACTTCATCTGAAAATTTATAACTTTTTAAAATCGCTCTATTTTGAAGATTTAACATTTCTAAACCACTAAGTCCTACTCCTGCCAAGCTAATCATGAATTTCACATTTGGATTTCTAGCACTCACAATTGAAGCAATCATTCCTCCTTCGCTATGCCCTAACAAGCCTAGGAAAGACGTATCTATACCTTTCATACTTTTCAAAAAAGTAATGGCATCGTCAGTATCATTAGCAAAATCACCTGTAGTTGCTTTTTCAAAGTCTCCAGTCGTTTTACCAATACCCCTGTCGTCTATTCGCAAAGAAGCTATCCCATTTCGTGCTAAATAATCAGCTAAAACGGTGAAAAATTCTCTACCAAAATAGGTATAATTACGATCGTTTTGCCCGGTTCCTGATAATAAGATAACCAATGGATATTTTTTAATTTTTTCAGGTATACACAATGTCCCACCATAAGTAAGCTTCGTTTTATTCCCTAAAAAAATAATGTCCATATTTTGATATGGCAATGGTTTTTGAGGATGTTGCTTAAAAAAAAGAGGCTTTATTTCCTTTTCCTTCTTTAAAACAATTGCTGCATTTGGAATGGAGTAATAATTAAAAATTCCTGAAATTGCGCTTTTATCCTCATTGTATTTCCCTTTAAAAGAAAAACCATACATTTCATTTTTAAAAGATAAGCTATCTTCTTTTACTGTTGTTATTACTTTTTTATCTATCTCTAATTCAGGTATTTTAACACTTAAAGAATCGGTTTTATATTTAGCCAAATCCCCAGACAAAATAACCCTGTAGGAATGATACTGACCTTGCCAAATGGTTTGTGCTAAACTATACTGGCAGGACACTATAAAAAAAATTAACGATCCTAAAAAGATGCTCTTTTTTCTATATGAATTAAATAATACTTTCATTAATTTTTCTCAGTCTTTAAGTACTCAACAATAATAGCAATTTCATCTGCTAATTCTGTTGGACTACCTGAATAACCTGTAGACCTCCAACGTAATTTTCCTTCCTTGTCTATAATCATTTTTTGAGGAATACCCGAGAAATGGAAGGCTTTGGCATATTTTTCATAAGTGGCATCCATTTTACCTGTCAACTCATTTTTATTGTCGTAAAGAAGGGTAAAATCAAATCCTTTTTCTTTGATATAATCCTGTGTTTTTTTCTTGTAATCCTTGATAGTTTCTTGAGTATCCACAAAATAAAACCTAACATCATCGTCATTTTTAAAACGATTCACAGCCATTTGCATTCCTGGCATCGCATTTTTACAAGGCCCACACCAAGTTGCCCAAAAGTCAAGCACTACAATTTTACCTTTTAATTCACTTAATACTACATTAAAACCTTTGTTACTTTCAAGTGAAAAACTTTCAATGGGTAAATTCACTAACTCCGACAATAATTTGTCTTTATGTTCTTTGATTTTATCATCCGACTTTAAGGTTTTTAAATAATTCTCAAATTCAGAATTTACTCCACCTGCTTTCACAAAATAATCTTTTGCAACTGTCAACATTTCAGGAGTCACATTATTCTCTTTAACACAAATTCCAAAAAAAGTACTAGCTTCTTCTATTCTTCCATTACGAATTAACATTCGATAATACACCTCATTGAAAGAAGAATTCTTATAGGCTAATACTGATTTTATTTTTTCTAATAATCTATCTGATTTTTTGAAATCTTTAAATCTTTCGTACATTTTTGAGGCGGTAAAATATTCTTTAGCTGCATATTCTAAAGATAATCCTCGCCATTGATTAAGAGATAACATCCCTTTGTATTCTTTAGGAACAACTGTTTCTCGAATTTCTAATTCGGGTATAATTGCGTCTACATACATTTTTAATGTTTCTAGAGAAGCTTTTTCAATTCCAGCTTGATCTCTATCAAAAGGAATAGAAATAAGATGCCAACTAAAATCTAATAAATTTGTATACGATACTTCTTTTAGACTATTTAGAACTAAAGAATAATCTTTATTTTTTAAAACAGCATTATATGCAATAGATTTATAAATTTTATCGGCATACAAATTTTCCATATCAGTATAAACGTCTTCATAATTTGCTTTTGGATATTTTTTTACAAAATCGAAAAATAGTTTAGATTTCAAATCAATATTGGATTGAAAAAATATTTTTTTCAACTCCAAATCTCTAGCCAATACACCATTTGGATAAGACTTTAAAAGTGCATTTTGAACAGAGTCAATAAAGCTTTTTTGAGTTGTTACATCTAAAAGTTGTAGGGCTTTCTGAACTGAATATTGCTCTCTATTATTTAACTTATTGGTCAAAACATATCGAAGTTCTTTTTTACAACGATCGTCAAAACCTAGATTATTTACTTTTTTACTTAATAAAAGTCCTTCATAAAAAACTTTTGTTCGGCTTTTCGGAAAATATTTCAGTTCATTTTTAACCCACATCAAAGCCACTGAATCTTGAATAAAAGAAGCTTCATCAACTTTTACAGGGACTTGGTCTTTAAAATTTGCATTTCTTAGAATTCCCCATGCCAAGAAGCCTCCTGGTTCATCTTGCAACATCCATGTATAGGTTAATTTTCCACCGTTGTCAATTTTTGAACCTGAATTAAAAACACAGTTGATTAATGACGCATGATTAGTTAATTGCTCTCTAGTTTCCCAATTACCGGCTTTTGTCTTATTCAGTGTTATATCTTTTATAATCCATCGAAAATCGTCATAGATATACATTAATCCAGTAATCTCGGTAGCATCTTTTAAATTTGTATTCGTTGGATTATAAGAAATAGTTACTTGTTCTCCAGGTTTTGGAAATTCGGGAATTATTTCAAAGGTTTTTGTTTGAGCGTTAACTACAAAAGAAAAATTAACAACTAAAAGTAGTGTTAATAATTTAAATATTCTCATAATATGAATTATTTAACTTGTCCGAGAATTATCTCGGACAAGTATTTAATTTAAAGGCTGTATTTATCTAATTGTTTTGTTGCAAATCTGGTGCCAATTCGAAATAAATAGGAGCAAAAGGAAATTGGTATCTATTACCTCCAGGAGTAATTGTAAATGTTTGGGTAAGGAATGGATGTGTTATTGTCTTAGCAAAACGACTCTCTTTGTTCAAACGTTTTAAGTCTGCCCAACGGAATCCGCCTACTCCCATTAATTCTTTTCTTCTTTCGGCTAATACTTTAACCAAAGCATCAGTTGCGTCAGTTGCAGTCAAATCATAATAATCTGCGGCTCTGAAACGTGATTTACGTAATGTATTTATCACATCCATCGCTCCAGAGGCATTATTAGCTCTAGCTAAACATTCTGCCTTAATCAACATCATTTCAGGAACTGTTGGTCCTGCATTTCTTGATTCACCAGTAAGTATCTCTTTACATAAGGCTCTACCTTGCGTTAGTGTACCTCTTGTAAGTGTATTTATTGAACGAGTATATTTTTCATATCTCAAATCTTTAGTATCAAAAGAATTGATTAACTCATCACTAATTGACAAGAAAAGTGGCGAACTAGAATAAGTTGTGGTTTGTTTTGATAAAATCAACTCTGGATCTTGGAATGATCTTGGGAAAGCGCCATCACCAGTATTGATATAATTTGCCAAATTAAGTAACGAATTTTTAAGTGTAAGTGCTTGTTCGGCATATTTTAATGCTTCTGTATAATTACCCATATACAAATACGTTCTTGCTAAAAGTCCGTATGCAGCAGCCTTAGAAGGGAATACCACATTTCTTCCTGTATTTATATCATTCAATCCTGCATTTGCAGCTTCAGTTAAATCAGAAATAATCGTTTCGTATACCTTTTTAACTGATGCTCTTTCAACTTTTTCATTTACAGTAGGCGTTGTAAAAATAGGGATACCCAAATCAGCGCTTGATGTGCTTTCATCATAGGCTTTACCAAAAATAGTAACCAAATTTAAGAAAGCAAAAGCACGATGTACCTGAGCTTCTCCTTTTAGTTTTAATTTTTCTTCGTAGGTTCCATTTTTACTATTCATAACATCAGCAATGACTACGTTTGAGTAATACAATGTAGTATACATCACATTCATTTGAGAATCTGTTTCACCCGCAAAATAAATCGAATCAGCCCATTTATACGCCTGAAGATACGGACGATAAAATGCAGAAGAATAATTTTTTTGGTAAAATGTAGCATGGTCATCTCTCATGATAATATCATCCGAAGCAACATCTATTAATCCGTAATACTTATTATAAATCGAAGAATTATTTAGTAAATACCTAAAATTAACCGTCTCTTCAGGTATTAATTTACCTTCCGTTTTAATATCTACATAATTATCACAACTAGTAAAAAGCGTGATAATAGCCATTATACCTATTAAATATTTTTTCATTTTTTAAAACAATTAAAAGTTAACATTAAGTCCTAATGTATACATCCCTACTGGTGGTAGTTTAATAGTTCCACCCGTGTATGGTAAAAAGTCAGGATCAATATTATCCTTATTTTTTCGCCAAATAATACCTAGATTTCTAGCAGCAAATGTTAGTGAAGCATTATTGATGAATGTTTTTTTCAAATACGATGAAAGATCATACTTTAATGAAATTTCTCTAAATCGAATATGATCTCCATCAATCACACGATTATCACTAAAGTAATAACGTCCATGGCTATATCCTGACATACCTTGAACTCCAGGAATCGTAGTTTTAGCTTCATCACCTGGTACTCTCCATCGGTTATCAATATCTTGATTTAAATCATATTTTGAAAAAGAGCCATAACGATCTACATAGGTTTGAAATGTAGGCTTAAACAACACATAATCTAATTTGTAAGTAGCTAATAAATATAGAGACAATTTATGAAATCTAATATTCGAACTTATACTTCCATAATATTGAGGAGTTGAAGTTCCCATGTATTTCATGTCTTCAATATCAGTTAAAATTTTATTATAGGCAACTATATTACCTTGCTTATCATAAATTTGAGTACGACCATTCGCGTCTAATCCTGCTGAACGGAAAGCAAAAATACTATTCAAGCCATAACCTACAATTGGAGGTGTACTCCCTGTTCCATTCAGATAAGACGTATAACTTGTATACCTAGAATCAGTAACTTCATTAGTATTATACGATGTAACTAAATTTAAATCGACACCAAAGTCATTATTACGAACTAAAACACCGTTTAAATTCAAATCGATTCCATGACCAACTAAAGTTGCAGTATTACGTGTCAAACTGTTATTTGGTAAACCATAAAATGGAGAAACTGGAAACTCTTGAATTAAATCTTTGCTATTCTTTTTATAATATTCAAAAGATCCGTTCAATCTTGAATTAAAAAATCCAAAATCTACCCCAACATTAAATACTCCTGTTTTTTCCCATCTTAGAGTTGGGTTAGCTGCAGCTGAAATGAATGCAAAAGGTAATTGTGAATAAGAATCCGTTGCAGCTAATGAAATGTTAGTAAACGGATAAGTTGTTAAACTGATGTTACCGTTGTAACCATAACTTAAACGTAAACTTAGATTAGATACAAAAGAAGCTTTATTCATAAATGCTTCTTTAAACACATTCCATTTTGCCCCTGTAGACCAAAGAGGAGTTCTTCGTAATGATTTATCTACACCAAAATTATTATAATCATCTAAACGAACGCTTCCAGAAATAACGTATTTATTATCAAACGAATAAGCTGCATTAGAATAATACGATAAGAATCTACGACGTTGATCTTTTTGGGTATTACCATAAGACATTGAACTTGAAAATCCGTAAACAGAAGTATAATTTATAGATGGGATATCAATTGATGTTTGTGTATTCTCATTATACCCGTACAAAGTTCTTCCTGAAATCTGTTCTCTAACCTGTCTTAACTCTACACCTCCTAAGGCATCAATTTTATGCTTATCAGCTATTAATAGATCATAATTTAACTGACCTCTTGCAGTATAACTACTTCTAGTATTCTCAGTTGATTGATAAATACCTCCTTTAGGCAAACCAAAAGTTAAAGCATTAGTATTAGGGTTTAAGTAGGTTGCTAAATTTATTAGATCTCTAGTATAATACATCTTATCATTGTAAATATTCGTATTTGTTAGATCCGAATTTTCTATATAATATGTCCCTACTGCTTCTAAACCTTTAAATAGAGGTAATGTTAATGCAATATTTGCAGAGTAATTATTTTCCTTAGTTTCTTTATTACTGTTTTTTAATTCATCTATAAAGTTATACGTCCAAGGCAAATATCCTTTTGATTGTAAATCCAAACTATTTTTAGAATAAAAAGTTCTAAAATAATCAACTGATTTTCCATTATCATCTACTAGCTGATCATATGGCAACAAGGTTGTTAAACTAGCATTTAAAGGACTTAAACCTAAACCGTTTTGAAGGTAATTAAAAAAAGATCCTTTTAAACTGGTACTTAATTTTAATGATTTAAATAATTTAAAATCCTGATTCACTGTAAAAGTCATTCTCTTTCCTTCATCACCAACAGAATTTGGTTTCTCTTTTGAAAACGCAGCAGAAGTAAAATAACTGTAATCGTCTTTACCTCCACTTAATGAAATATTGTAATTACTAGACTCAGCTGGTTGTATCAAATATTTTTGAATCTGATCGTAATTACTTCTATTTCTTAAAATATCTAATTTTGCATTTTTTTCTGCAGCAGTAATTGTTCCTCTTTTCTCTTGAAACATAATTTCCATTCCTTGACTAATAGGAATTGCAGAGAACAAATTAAAAGCCGAGTTAGGATCAAAAGCCAATCCTTTATCAACCAATTCCTGTTCTAAATTTAGAACTTGACTAGAATTCATCAATGGCAAACTAGCCAAATTTGGTTTTGCAGATATGCTGTAATTTTGTGCAACAGAAATACGAGACTTACCTAATTTTCCTTTTTTTGTTTCAATAACCATTACCCCATTAGCTGAACGAACTCCATAAATAGAAGCTGCTGCTGCATCTTTCAAAAAGGTAATTTTTTCAATATCGGCAGGGTTTAATGTACGAATATCTAATTCTGTAGGAGTTCCATCTAAAACGATTAATGGCATTCCATTTGATCGATAAGTTGATTGACCACGGATTCTAAAATTATAACTAGTAGAACCTGCACCATCTCCAAAAACTCTACCGTAAACAAAAGTATTGTCAGAATCTAAAATATCTACTGCTAATCCTGACACCTGTCCTTCTAATTGATGCATCACATTCGAAACAGGTATTTTCTCCAAATCTTTGGCTGTCACTACCGAAACCGAACCTGTAGAACGTTCATTATCAATTTTTTGATAACCCGTAGAAACCACTTTTACCTCATCTAATTTACTTACAGCAAAAACCATAACAACTTCCAAATATTTAGATTCATCAGTAATCGTTATTTCTTTTCGTTCGTAACCAACATAGTCAATTACTAAAACATCTCCTTTTTTAGCTTCAACTTCAAATTTACCTTCTGCATCAGTTATCGAACCAAAACGAGTTCCCCTGCACCATACAGTTGCTCCAATAAGAGCTTCTCCCTTAGCATTTTTAACTACACCAGTTACTTTTGCTGCTACAACTGATTTAGCAGTAGGTTTAGAAATTGCATTTGTGGTTGAATTATTTAAAACAATTAATATTCTATTTTTATCAACCAGCTCCGCCTTATATTTGTTTCCAATAATTTGTCCTATCAAAGACATTGCTTCGATATTATTAGCAGAAACAGATACTTTTTTACTGGAATCAAAAACAGTTTCGCTATAAAAAAACTCTAATTTAGTTTGTTTACTTATTTTTTTGAATACAGAAGATATCGGTTCATTTTTGATGTTAACATTAACTTTTTGACCTAGAGCAAATGATGCTATATGGGCAAAAAATATTGAAAGAATTAGGGATTTCCTCATAACACAAAGAATTTTATCCCGAAGAATCGATTTTAGATCGTAATCTTTTGCGGATAGTTTTTTTTTCATAATTTTAAAAACGTTTAGTTAGTTAAATGGGTGAACTCTTTTTTTCTACTAAATAATTACCACCGGATAATGTTGCCGCATTTTCCGGTTTTTTTTACTGCATGATTTTTACTTCATAGTTTTGATTTTTTTCGGTTATTGTATATTTTATATTTGATGTCTTACTTATAATTTCTAGAATATGACTTAAATTTTCTTGCTTTAAAACAAAACCTGTAAAAAGAATTTCTTCAATTTTGTTATTTTCAAATTGAACATCAAAATTGTACCAACGGGCTAATTTGTTCAAGATGTCTTTAAGGCTTTCATTTTCAAAATAAAACTTACCCTCTTTCCAAGCCGAGAATTTTTCCACATCTACAGTTCCAACAATAAGTTTTCCTCCATTATTAGGATGATAATTTGCCTGTTGACCAGGTTTCAAATCAATAACTTTATCTTTACTAACTGTGGTCTTTAATTCTGATAATCGAACTTTTCCTTCCGCTAAAGTGGTCGCAAAATAATTATCCTCTGCATACGAACTCACATTAAATTGGGTTCCTAGAACAGTGATTTTTCCTGATTTTGTAACAACATTAAATGGTTTATGCGGATTTTTAGAAACTTCAAAATAAGCTTCCCCTTCTAAAAAAACGGTACGTTGATTTCCACCAAAAAGAACAGGATACTTTAAAACCGATTTAGAATTCAACCAAACTTTAGTACCATCAGACAATTGAAGATAAAATTGTCCCCCTCTTGGTATGGACAAATAATTGAATTCATTATTAGCGGCCTTTACATCTGAACTATAAACAATTTCTTTTCCATTACTTTGAACTCCATTAGCATTATAACCTACTCCATTGACTAATGCAACTTGTTTACCATTTGCCAAAGTTAAAGTGGCCTTATCTGTTCCTGGAGCCAAATCTTTTACCACAACAACAGCATCACTATTAGCAGAATCAAAAACTGTAGTTTGTAAAAAATAAAAAGATGCTCCTACCAAAAGTAATACGGCTGCAGCATACTTGAAAAAAGTAAGATATCTAACGGGAGTAGTTTCTTCAAATTGAATTTTGCTTTTTATTTTTTTCCAATCTTCTTTTTTATCAATTTGATGGAGCAACTCCTTACGGGATTGAATTTTATCTGGGTCCGTAATATTGGATAATATTGTAGTTTTTTCACTTTCAGAAAACAAATCTGTTTCTTCAAGTGCTTGCGCCTTTTTGTTATTTAAAAGCGAAACTGCAATTTGGTCTGAAAGTTGTAATATTTTATGTAAAATCGTCATTTGCGGAGGCTTATTTTATCCTATGACGACAAAAAATTAATATGGGGTTAAAAAATTATTAATTTTTTTTTAATGTTTTTTTAAAAACATCTAACATTCCATAACATTATCGATGAAATGCAAGAAATAATTTAATATATTTTATATATCAAATACAAATGCAATAAGCACAAAAGAGTGCTCTAATAAAGGTTTAAGTCTCTTATAAGCTATTTTTTTCTGAGCCTTAATGGTATTCAATGACAAGCCTAATTCTTCGGCAATTTCAGCATTACTTTTTCCTTTAACGCTTAACCTAATAATTTGCGCACATTTCTTTGGGAGTGTATTTATTGCATTGTCTATAATATTTGTAGTTTCGGCAATAACAACTTCTTGCAGAAAAAAAGGATCGGATTCTGCATCTATAAAATCATCAACAACAAGTGATTCAGTGACTTTTACTCGGTGACTTTTTAAATAATCTAATGATCGATTTCGTACAGAAGTATACAAATAAGATTTAACAGTAAATTGATTGTGAAATTCAATATTATCCTCCCAAATTTTTATAAAAACATCCTGAACGATATCTTTGGCCAAATCCAAATTATTAACATATGTATTTGCAAATAAGCACAATACAGAATACATTGTATCGTAAATATTTTTATACTCACTTGCCGTTAATTTTTTTAATTCTGCCATTAAAATAATTTATCATTCTAGATATTGATTGATAAGCAATTCAAAAATAGTCTTTTTAACAACTAAATAAAATTCGAACATTAAAAGACGTAATAAATTGATAACAAAAACTAAAATTTTATGAAAAATTCAAGAAAAATCGCAACAAAATAAAAACCCCTCTAAACAACTGTTTAAAAGGGTTTGTTGGTTTTTTTTAAAATTTTAATTAGCAGAGAGGATGGGATTCGAACCCACGATGCAGTTACCCACATACAAACTTTCCAGGCTTGCTCCTTCAACCACTCGGACACCTCTCTATTTTGGTTTGCAAATAACACAAAAAAAACTGAGTTAGAAAAACAAATTTTGTATTATTCTGTCAATTCTCCTCTAAGTGATTTTTCAAAAATAGATTTAAAATCCTTTGCTTCAATTTCTTGACATAACAAAAACATCAATTTAGTAATAGCAGCCTCGGTAGTGATGTCTTTTCCTGAAATCACTCCTATTTTCTTCAAATCCGAACTCGTTTCATATTGCCCCATATTCACGCTGCCCGCCGAACACTGAGTCACATTTACAATATGAACTCCATTTTGAATAGCCTGTTTTAAAGTGGCTAAAAACCACTCTTCTGTAGGAGCATTTCCTGATCCGTAGGTTTCTAATACCACTCCTTTTAAATCGGGAATGGCAAGAATAGCATTAAAAATAGCTTCACTAATTCCAGGAAACATTTTGATAATAAACACATTAGAATCAAAATCATAATTAACTACTAAAGGCTTATTTTTGATTGGATTTAAAAATAATTCGTTTTTAAAATTCAAATACACTCCTGACTCGGCCAAATCAGGGTAATTTGGCGAAGCAAATGCATTAAAATTTTCCGAACTCATTTTAGTAGTTCGATTACCGCGGTAAAGTTTATATTCAAAATACAAGCATACTTCACGAATAACTGCTTGTTCATTATCACGCATAGCAGCAATTTGAATAGCAGTAATTAAATTTTCTTTGGCATCGGTACGCAAGTCGCCAATAGGCAATTGCGAACCCGTTAAAATAACAGGTTTTGCTAAATTTTCAAGCATAAAGCTCAATGCCGAAGCAGTATAAGACATCGTATCTGAACCATGAAGTACTACAAAACCATCAAATTGAGAATAATTAATCTCAATTACTTTGGCAATAGCCTTCCAATGTTCTGGATTCATATTAGAAGAATCAATTGGATTCTGAAAGGAATGCGTTTCAATTTCACAATCCAATTGTTTCAACTCAGGAATTCTTTGTAACAATTTACTAAAGTTGAACGCTTTTAATGCGCCTGTCTTTAAATCTTTGCGCATACCAATGGTTCCACCGGTATAAATTAAAAGAATTTTAGTCCTTGAGTTCATGAGAATATTTTAATTTATTGACTACAGGATTAGCATACATGGCTAATATTCCTTGCCAAGCAATCGGATTAGAAGCATCAATACGTTTTTCTAATCTACGCACAAAAACTGCTTTTTCATCCTCGGTATATTGATCGGCATATTTATCGGTTTCATTCAAAATATCGTAGGCAATATAATTTGTTGGCCATAGCTTATAACTATTTAAAATAGAATCATCTATTGCCTGAGCCAAAGCCTGAATTTGTTTATTTACATTATCATTTTCGGCAATGATTGCATCAATTTCAGTATCTAAAACTTTTCCAATGTGAATATAAATGCGTTTCTTTTGTCCAAGAGCGCCACTCAATATGGTCATAAAATCCTCATTTTCCTGCTTTACATACACTTCGTTATTCGCTTCGGCTAATAATTGTGGCATTTTTAAAGCGTCAGTAGGATCGTATTCATAGGAAATAGAAACGGGAACAATCTTTACTTTTTTGAAATAATCCATCAAATTCGCTTCGTCTGAAGCCATTCCAATCATTTTTAATACCCCAGGATTGGTCGCATCATTTCCGTCTTTGGTTCTTCCCTCGCGTTGCGCAATCCAAACCGAACGATTTTCGTGCAATAACAATTGATTGATGTATTCAGACAACGTCTTCGAACTTTGCAACATTTCTCTTGGCCCTAGACCTCTTTGAACCAAAAAATTTCGATTCAATTTGGCCAAAACATGTAAAAAAGGCTGTTTTACCAAATTATCTCCAATGGCCGAAGCCGTCATCACTAAATCATGCTCAAATAAAGTAGCATTTAACAAAGTGGTATCTAGTAAAATATCTCGATGATTAGAGATAAACAAATACGAAGTATTAGGTTCTAAATGTTCGAAACCTGAAGTTGATAAGCCTTCAGAACTTTTTTCTAAGACTTTTTGAACCGATTGATAGATAAAATTACATTGAAAATCACGAATGGAATGTGTCTTCATTAATTGTTCTTTCCAAACCTCATCGGCTACATCAGGAAAAGAAAAATTCATCAATGACTTTAACATCGGATGATGAATCACTCCTTTTAGGGCTTTATTTATTTCGGAATCATAATAAGGCCGAATCTCGTCAAACTTTTGCATTTTGGTATTAGTTAGAAAAACAAATGAACAAAAAAAATATTATATTTTAGCGAATTCTACATTAAATCCCAAAAATTGCTTTCGAATTTTCAGTAGTTATTCTCGCGATCTCTTCCTCAGAAACACCGTAAATCTGTGATAATTTATCAATTACATTGACTAAATAACTACTTTCGTTTCTTTTCCCTCTAAAAGGAACTGGCGCTAAATAAGGAGCATCTGTCTCTAAAACGATATGTTTTAAATCTATTTGATGTAAAAATTGGTCAATCTTACCATTCTTAAAAGTTACCACTCCTCCTATTCCTAACTTCATATTATAGGACAAAGCCTGTAAAGCCTGCTCATAAGTACCCGAAAAGCAATGAAAAATCCCAAATAAATCAGTTGATTTTTCTTCTTCTAAAACGGTAAAAACTTCATCAAAAGCATCACGACAATGGATAACAATAGGCAATTTGTATTTTTTTGCCAATTGAATCTGTCTTTTAAAAGCGATTTGTTGTTCTTTCAGATGGGTTTTATCCCAATACAAATCAATTCCAATTTCGCCAATAGCATAGAATTTTCGGTTTGCTAATTCTGCTTCTACATGTTGCAACTCCTCTTCATAATTCTCTTTCACATGCGTAGGATGCACTCCGGTCATCAGAAAAATATTTTCAGGATATTTTAGTTCCAAATCGTACATTGCAGCGGTATAAGCCGAATCGATAGCGGGAATAAAAAAACGTGTTACTCCAGCTTCAAAAGCTCTTTGCATCATTTCGTCTCTATCCTGATCAAATTCTTCGCTGTACAAATGGGTATGCGTATCGGTAATAATTAATTTAGTTTCCAATGGTAATTTTTAAAAGCGCAAAGTTCTAAAGTTTTATAAGAAATCAACACAAAAGAGCCGTTTTTTTTATTTAAAAATCATTTTAAACCAAAAAAGACACAAAAGTGTAAAATATCCTTACTCTTTTGTGCCTTAGTAATTTGAATTTTCTGTTTAATCCAGCTTATCTAACAACTCCTGAACCTTATCGTAGTTTTCATAATCGGATGGAATAGTTACTAAGATTTCTTTGCATCCTTTATAGTCTTTTTGTTTTAATTTGGCTAAAGCCAAACCAAAAATCGCTTTGTTTTTGTAAATTGAATTTCCTGATTTCAACGCATTAAACTCCGCTTCGGCTTGCTTGATTTGGTTATTTTCTAACAAAGAAACAGCATAAAAATACTGTATTTCGGCTGTTTTATTTGTTTTTAAAATGGACTCAAAAAGCGGAATAGCCGTTTTATAATCTTTAGCATTAAATGCTGCTTCAGCTGGTTTCAAACTTTCGATTACCGCTCCTCTTTCGCTCAAATAAGCGGTTTCATATTGATTGTAATCTTCAAAAACAGGCTCAGATGGATTAAACAAAAACAATCCTAAAAGCAGCACCACCGAGGCTGCCACTAGATAAGTCCAGGTGTGCAATGAAATTACTTTAGCTGGCTTTGCTTTAAAATGTTCCTCCGAAATCTTTTTCAAATTAGCTTCAAAAGTATCTCTATCTACAGCAAAATCAAATTTGGTTGCTAATTGCAATTGTACTTCTTTGAAAGTCTCAAATTCCGAGGCTAGTTCCTTATTTTCTGAAAGTTGTTTTTCAAAATCCAAGCGTGCTTCCCCAGATAATTCGCCTTGCAAATATTGGTCGAATAAGATGTATTTCTCGTCTTTCATGGCTCCTTACTATTTTAATGATTTAAAACTACTATGTTCTTGAATCCATTGTGTCAGCTGGCCTGTACATAGCGATTTTTTCTTTCGAACATAAGCATAACTTACATTGAGCTTCTGGGCAACTTCTTCCATAGATTTTAAAGTAAAACTCCACCTTAAAACTTCCTGACATTTTTCGCCTAATCGCTGAAACATTGCATCAAACAGTTGTTGCTTTTCTTCAAAGACTTCTGTTTGAGCCACCATTTCTTCTGTGGGTTCATTAGTAGATGTAAAATCCTCGGAAATTGTTACCCCTTTATTAGAACTTTTTTTAAGCTCATTTAACCATCTTCTTTTACATAACAAAAAAAAGTAGGCATCAAAAGGACAAGTCAATTGCAATTGTTTGGCTTTAGCCTGATTGAACAACAAAATCATGATTTCCTGAATCACATCTTGTGCCTGATCTTCATCGCCAGAGTTGTTCCTTATATAAGAAACCACTTTGGGAACATACTTTTTATAAATAGACCGAATTATTGCCGAATCATTATTCGCCAATCCTTCTATTAGATATTGATCAGGATGCAATACATTTTTTGACATAGTAAAAAATTTATATGCTAATGTAAAAAAGAATCCTGAAAAAATTAGGAAGTACACAGGTAACATTTGCAGAACCAATTGGATATATAAAAAATCTAAATTTAGAATCCATGGAAATCAGTACTTATTCCTCTCAAAAATTTTCAAAGAAACTTTCAAAAAAAGTAAAAGCAGGTTTTATAATCACTGAATACAATAGCAAATTGCCGTATGTTGTTTTAACAAAAGAACAAAAAAAGATTAATCACAATTTACACCTAAGTCTTTTTATTCTCACCATTGGTATTTGGTCAATCGTCTGGATCTACTGTACACTAACACATATCCCTAAAAAGGAAATCCTTATTGCCATTGATGAAGACGGAAATGTTTTTGAAGAAAAATGTTTAGAAGTATAAAAAATAAAAAAGGGGGTAACAATTCGAAACTTCTGTTGATATAGCAATATAAACGCTCTTAAACATTGAAAAAAACATCCTTTTGAAAAAAATTAAAATACTAGGGTAACAATTTTTAAAGCTTGTTGATATACCAATAGAAAACAGAATTAAAAAAAGTTTTTTAAAAAGAATCTGAAATAAATTCAGATTAAAGGGTAACAAAAAATCAAAGTAATTGATATAACAACAGAAACAAAAAATTAAAAACAAAAAAATTAAAATACTGGGGTAACAATTTTAAAACCGAATTGATATAACAGTATAAAACAAGAAAATCATTTTTAACAATATTAAAACCAAGAAATCATGAAAAGAAATTTTAAAACAATCGGACTTTTATTTTTAGCAGCATTATCATTCGTAGGTTGTAACGACGAAGAAACAGTAGAAACTCCAGCAACTGCAGCAGAATTTGCAAATGTAAGACAAGTTGCTTTAGACAAAATCAAACAAGAATTTACAATAAATGCTGGAGATGGTGCTGTAACTTTAACTTCTAAAAAAGGAGTAAAATTAACCATCAACGGAAATTGCTTAACTAAAGACGGAAACCCAGTAACGGGTGAAGTAAAAATCGAATATGTAGAGTTATTTGACAAAGGAAACATGTTAGTTACTAACAAACCAACAATGGGAATTATGCCTGACGGAAATAGAAACTTACTAATTTCAGGAGGAGAATTCTTTATCAAAGCGACTCAAAACGGAAAAGAATTAGCTACGACTTGTAATATGACTTTGTTAGTACCTGCGAATTTAACTGGAGGTGTAGATCCAACGATGACATTGTGGAAAGGTATCATTGACGACGAAGGAAACCTTGCTTGGAAAGACGCAGGAAGAGCAGACGGAACAAATGGAGGAAAAGGTGGCGTACAGGCTGAAGGAAACAACTATTATGTGAGTTTTGGAAATTTTGGATGGACCAATGTTGATAAATTTTACAGTGACCCAAGACCTAAAACTACTATTCTTGCTGATGCTCCAGAAGGATACGACAACACAAATAGTGCTATCTACTTATCATACGATGGAGAAGGAACAAATGCTCTAGCCAAATTAGACACCTACACTGCTCAAGGATTATTTAGCGAACATTACGGTCAAATTCCAGTAGGTTTAGCTTGCCACGTAATCTTTGTAACTGAAGAAAATGGCAACTGGAGATATGCTATCAAAGGAGTAACTGTTCAAGCCAATGACGTTTACACTTTCACAATGGCAGAAACTACTGTAGGTACAGAAGCCCAATTAATTGCCGCAATCAATGCGATTCAATAAAGATTCCCAAATTTAATTTCTGAAAAAAGTGATGATTTGCTCATCACTTTTTTCTATTTTTAAAAGATTTTTAAAAAACCAAACCAAAAAAATTAGTAGCTATTCCTGCTGTACGCTGACTCAAGCGAAGCGAACAGGCGAAGCAATCTTCTATGTATTAAAAAAAGCAATAAAAGGATGCCGCTTCCATCAGGGCTAAAACCAGATTTGATTATGAAAAATTTGTTTTCTTTTCTCTTTCTTCTTTGCTCTTTGTTCTCTTTTTCGCAAAAAAAAGTCAAGGACACTGTAACCAGAAGAGCTACGATCAACTACAGTCAAAATGGAAACACTGTGCTTTTCAAACCCGAAACTCCTCCACTGATACCAATTGCAGGAGCACCCAAACCAAGTTTTTCTTATTTATGGGAATTTGGCGATGGCACCTATAGCAAAGCTACCGAACCCAAGCATACGTATAAAAACAAAGGAACTTACAACACCCGATTAACGGTAACTAACAATTACGACAACGGAAAACCGCCGGCTACCCGACCTAAAAAAGTCGTCGTAAATGATTTACCAGATAAAAATTTTGACGAAATTGCATCCGTTGCTAACCAAAATGGCTTTGTACTACAAAAAAATTGCGATCCTATTCCTGACCAAGAAATGGAAGTAATTTTAAGTTATCAAAACCTAGAAAATTATGTGAGCAGCGGAAAAATTTATCTGTTTTACAACGAAAAACAATACAAAGACAACAATTTTGTACTCTCTGATTTTCGTACCTATGCCGGCGAAAGAGAAATTAAAGAAAATACTTTTGCCAGTATTACAGATACCAACCAATCCAACACTTTTGTGGCTTCTAACAGTAATTTGCCAATAAAAAAACACGAAAACACCACCACAGAAGAAGATTTAGAGGCCTCCCTTGCTGATGCACATAAAACATTCAAAAACGTTTCCATACTTGAATTTGACGATGCGAATCCGCAGGAAACTCGTAATGTTTTTTACACCTTTAAAACCACTCCAGAAATGCTTAAAGACACCAGCGCAACCATCACTATGCGTGGTATTTATGTTCCTAATCGTAGTTATAAAAATCATAAAGTAAAAAATCTGGAAATGGAAATCGTCACTTCGCACGACCCTAACAAAATGGGATCCAACGGAAGTTTTATGAATTATCGTTTCGTCCGATTTAAAAGAGTCAATTTCAAAACCCGTTTTCAAAACAACGGTGAAGGCCCAGCTCGAATGATTCGCCTAGAAACCGATATTCCGGATATGTTTGACAAAAAAACGTTCAAAATAGAAGGTATGTATCCCGAATGTCCGATATGTCCCAAAGACGAAGTTCCTACCACAAGCTGTTTGGATACTATAATCAAACAAAAACAAATCTTTTTTACCTTCAAAAACATTTATTTACCGGGAAGCGAGCAAAAAAATGTAAAAGAAAAAGACAGCACTAAAGGTTTTGTAAAATATTCTTTGAAATTCAACAAGGACTTCCACAAAGTAAACACCAAGAGTAGAACAGCTATTTTCTTTGATAAGAACGAGCCAATAATTACCAATTATGCTACCACCCGATTCCTACCTGGAATTTCTATTGGTGCAAAAGCCGGTTACAACATCTATCCTAATTTAGATAAATCCAGCAGTTATTTTGTGGCAGCCACCATTTCTCCATACAAATCTTATCGTTTTTACTGGCAAGCCGAATTAATCAACAGCAAACACGAGTTTACCTCTGAAACCACCGTTACCAATGGTTTTAGCACCACTTCTAATGGAGTTCGTCAACCTACACGTACAACATCAACACTGAGTTATTCCAATTTCAACAACGAAATTCCACTATTAATTCGTTATAATCTCAATAATTATATCGGTATAGGAGCAGGTGTACAAGCGAATATTAATGCCTCGCAAAAAGAAGAACGCTACACTAAAATTGAAACTTTTGAATCGGAAAAACCAGGCTCACCGATTATAGGTACTCAGGAAAACAGCATTTCGAATAGCAAAACATTTACCAATTTTAAATCGGGATTATTATTTGACTTAACTCTAGGTTTTGCTCGTATTGGTCCTAGTTTAGGTGCTCGATATGTGATGAATTTCAAAGAAAATTTCAATTATGTTCAGGTGTATGGAATATGGAAGTTTTAGTTTAATCTTATTTGAACCACATAAGTCACATAAGTTTTTCTAATTTAAAAATGTAAAAAATGAAGTTAACAAAAAGCTATTTAAAAAACTTAACTTATGAAATCAATGGCGCAGCAATTGAAGTACACAAAGAATTAGGTCCTGGATTATTAGAAAGTGTATATCACAAGTGTTTGAAGAAAGAATTATCAAACAGAAAAATCTCATTTGTTTCAGAATTATCAGTGCCTTTAAATTTCAAAGGACTAGACATTGAAACTGATTTACGATGTGATTTACTAATTGAAAACTGCATTGTTATTGAATTAAAAGCTATTGAATTGCTTGCTCCAATTCATCAGGCTCAATTATTAACTTATATGAAATTACTAAAGGCACCAAAAGGAATTTTATATAACTTTCATTGTGTCAATTTATTTAATGAAGGGCAAAAAACTTTTGTAAACGAATATTTTAAAAATTTACCCGAATAACTTTGTGACTTAACTAATCTTATATGTCATATGTGGTTAAAAAGATTCAGCCACAGTTTTTTAAAACATTTTCATGTAATGAAAACAACTTATATGAACTTTTCAAAACTTATTTAAAGTTTAATAAACTTATGTGACTTATGTGGTTAAAAAAATATCTTCTCTTTTTGTTCCTAACACAAATTAGCTTTTCTCAAAGTCTTTCTTTAGAAGACAAAATCTACAATGCCATTGACTCTTTTGTAGCCAATCCAACAACAGAAAATTTAAACCAACTCACTGCTACTGAAGCAGCATTTTGGAAAAACCAAAAACCAAAAACTAAGGACGAACTAGTAGCAATTGTTATACTAAATTGCAACAAAGCCTATTACGAAAATCAATTTAACGAAGTTCAAAAAGCCGTTTCCAGTTACGAGAAAGCATGGAAAATCTATCAAAAATACCATCTTAAAAACTATGATATTGTCGAATATTGCCTAAAACCTCTAGGCAACTTGTATAGCATTCTGGGCGATTATGACAATGCCGAAAACACTATCAAACAATATTATTACATTGCTACTCAAGAAAAAGATCAAGCAAAAAAAATAGCAGCCATTCTCAATTTATCGAATGTATATCAAAACTCGGGCAAGAATGATTTAGCAATAGATTTGCTGGAAAAAACCATTCAAACAGAAAAACTATCCAAAATTCAAAAAGGTATTTTATGGAATAATTTAGGAAATAGCTATGTTTTAAATTATAGAAATCAGGGGTCAACTGTAAAATTTGTTCCAAATATCTTTGACAAATTAGAAAGTTCCTATCTAAAAGCTATCCAATTACTACAATCAGACAAAACACAAAGCGAAACACTAGCCAATTGTTACCGCAATTTAGCTTCTCTCAATGCACAATGGCTACGATTTGATGTAGCCAATTCCTATTTTGATAAAGCGAGAAAGTATTTCTACGCCACACCCAATCTTAGCCCACGCCAAATAGCCCAATTCAAATACGAAGAAGCCTCTTTATTTTTCAAACAGCAAAAACTCAAAGAAGCAACAGCATCTATTGAAGCCATTTTTAAACTTTTAATCCCCAATTACAACCCTAAAAAAAGTGAACTTCCTGAACAGAATTCGCTTTACACCGAAAATAGCTTATTGGATGCTTTAGACTTGAGAGCAGCAATTTTTTCACTACAAAACCAAGAAAAAAAGGCATTAGAAGCTTATAATTTGGCTTTTCACATCGAAGAATTGTTTTCCAATATGATGATTTATGAAAACTCTAAAATCATCCATCAAAACCGCGTTCGGATGCGCACTGAAAAGTGTATCGCTGTCTACTACCATTTGTACCAAAAAGAACCTAAACAAAACTATATCGAAGCTGCATTTCAATTGGCTGAACAAAGTAAATCAGGTGTTTTAAAAAGTTTTTTATCCAAAAAAACAAGCCTTTCGAGAAAAGAAAAACTCCATTTAGAACAACTGCAAAACTGGAGTAATACCATTTTAAAAGAACAACAAAAAGGCGATTTAGCCAATATTGAAAAAATAAACGAAGCAATTGAAAAGCAAAATGGATTAATGCTTTCGCTCAAAAAAAATCGTGCTAAAAATACCGTTTCGGAACAAGAAACTATCGACATAAAAGCTTTATTCGAGAAATTAGAAAAAGACAAAGCAATGATGATTGAGTATTTTTCAGGTTTTGAAAAAATGTATTTTTTTACCTTGGCTAACAATAGAATAAAAATGGATTATTATTGGGATAACCATACTGCCACCCCTAAAATAATTTCATTCTTAGATTTTTTTAGTGATTCCAATAAAATAATTGACAACATTTCAGATTACAATCATTATGGTTATTCATTATACAAAATGCTGAAATTACCAATAAATTCAAACTACAAAAACCTCATCATCGTTCCAGATGGTATATTGAATTTTCTTCCTTTTGAAGCCTTAATTACAAAAGAATCGAAAACAACCAACTTTGCTCAGATGCATTATATGTTGAATGATTTTAATCTTGGATATGAAAACTCAGCGCAATTTTATTTGTCCTTCGACAAGCTCAGGATGACAAATAAGGACAAAACGGTTTTGGGTGTTTTTCCCGTTTTTGAGAAAACCCCATTGGAATTATCCTATTCTAAAAACGAAATGAAGTCCATCCAACACAATTTTAAAGGAAAATATTTAACTAATAAAGCGGCTAATTTCAAAAATTTCAGCATTAGTGCAGCCAATTATTCCATTTTACACCTCTCCACTCATGCTGATGCTGGGGACATCCTAGCACCGGCAAGTATCAAATTTTACGATCAGGATATTCTATACTCGGAATTGTATCATTTAAAAATCCAACCTGATTTGGTGGTATTAAGTGCCTGTGAAACGGGAATTGGCAAACTCTATAAATCTGAAGGCGCCATGAGTATTGCTCGCGGATTTCAATGGGCCGGAGCGCAAAACTTGCTATTTTCTTTATGGAAAGTGAATGATTACACCACTTCGGTTTTTATGGAATCGTTTTACCAAAATATCAAAAACGGCCAATCCTATCAGCAAGCCAACACCAATGCCAAAAGAGATTTCTTAAACAATCCTGAGATTTCTAATGCCAAAAAATCACCTTATTACTGGAGTGCCTTTGTGTATTATGGTACTTTGGAAAACAATAAAACCCCAACAAATTATACATACATTGTATTGGGAATTCTATTCGTAATTGCCTTAATTTGGCTTTTTATCCGATATAAAAATGAAAAAGCTACAAGAAGTCCTAAAAAAGGAAAAATATAAAAAAGTAAAATTCAAAATTACTAAAACCCAACACCTACTCATTAAAGCCAAAATCAATGGTATTGAAGGTCGTTTTATTCTGGACACAGGCGCTTCCAATAGTTGTGTAGGTTTTGAACATATTGGGCTTTTTCAACTCCAAGCAGAAGATTCAAATACGAAAGCATCTGGGGCTGGGGCTACTGGAATGCACACGCAAACTGCCAAAGAAAACAAATTACAATTAGGCACATGGAAAAACAACGACTTTGACTTGATCATCTTTGACATGTCCCACGTCAATGAAGCCCTGACAGCCTATAAAGTAAAAACAGTAGATGGGATTATTGGTGCCGATATTTTATTGAAAGGTAAAGCTATTATAGACTATTATAATAATTGTGTATATTTACGTTAACCAACTCTAAACCAAAATAGTATGAAATCTGTTTTTTATAAAGTAGCTTGCTTAGCTCTTGGAATGCTGTTATTTTCTTGTTCTACCGAAGAAAATATTGGAGAAATCCAATCTACACCTACAGCAACAAATCCAAATTCATCTATCATGGAAAGACCTTCAAATTCAAAAATACCAGTCATCACCTCAAAAATATGGGAGTTTAACGATTTAAATGAATGGGAAGACGCAACACAGGTGGGTGTTCCAAATTATTTCATAGACAATGGAAATTTACGGATTTTTACCAATGCCAATACCTGGGACAGAACCAAGGTAAAATCAGCATTAACATATACAACAGGAACTTACTCTTGGCGTGTGTTTGTTCCAGAAATGGGCGTAGGTGATTGTGCTAGTATTGGCGCTTTTTTATACAGTGATGATACGCACGAACTCGACTTTGAAATAGGCTATGGAAACACAACTATTCGCCAACAATTGAATGCTGATATTGACGACCTCATTGTATATGCTACTTCACAGGCCAATCCTTCACATTCGTTTCCAAGTACAATCAAAAGACAACAATGGTATACTTTAAGTATCGATTTGGTATTAAATGCCAAAAATAAATATGTAGCAACATGGAAAATTGACGATGTAGTCTTAACTTCTAAAGTTCTGACTTACGGAACAAGAACCAAATTTAAAATTTTCTGTAGTTTAGAAAATCTAAGTTTCATAGGAGACCATATCCCAACAATTCAAAATTACACCTTATTTGATTGGGTAAAGTGGAATTAAAAAATAAAACTTTCTTTTAGTTCAAAAGAAGGCTTTGTTTTTAACCTATTTTTTTGATTTTTTCTTCGAATACGACGCATTGGAATTTTCTCCTAATGCCCAAAAGAGACCACCTTTGAGATGTTTTAAAAATACTGGATCCACATAATCTTTACTATCATGGCCTAAAGCGGTATAAAAAACCTTGCCGCCTTCAAATTCGTGACACCAAGCAAGAGGCAAATAATCACCAAAAGTACGTCCAGGATAGATCTCTTTTTCGCTGTCGTTTACCGTTCGCATATCTGCCGCTAAAAGGACATGATTATTCGGATTGAATTCCATCATATAATAACATTCGTCTTCTTTTGTCCATGTTTCTCCCAACATCGAAGTAGAAGGATGATTTTTATCAATCACCCTTATGTCGAAAGACTGAAAAGCAGGATGTCTTTTAAATCTTCCTCCCACCATTTGGGCATACCAAGGCCATGATTTTTCAGAATCCGATGCACTGTGAACTCCTACAAAAGCGCCACCAGAACGGATATAACTTACTAATGCTTGTCTTTGTTCCTCGGTGTCAAAAATGGCATTACAGGTATTCGAAAAAACCAAACAGCTATATTTTGCTAAATTTTGGGTATTCATCACGGCGGGATCATCCGAAACATCTACAATTAAATTCATTTCGGCTCCAATTTTCTTCCAGGCCTCCACACTAAATGGAATATTTTGATGCACATAGCCTTTGCCATTTTTAGTATAAACCAAAATTCGTTTTTTATCTAGTGGATTAGCTAACACAGAGTTTAAGCCAAAAACAATTATAAGCAGTAGTAATTTGATTTTCATAGTTCTCCGTTTATTTCCCGAATATAAAAAGAAAATCCCAAACTCCTTAAAAAATTGGAATTTGGGATTTATATCTAGATTCTTCGCTTGCGGTCAGAATGACATTTTTGAATTACAATTCAAATGCTTTTTTAGGATTTCCACCGCAAAGCAATTCTACTGGGTTTTCTAATGCTTCTTTAACAGCCACTAAGAAACCTACAGACTCACGACCGTCGATAATTCTGTGATCATAAGATAAAGCGATGTACATCATTGGGTGAATTTCAACTTTACCGTTTACAGCGATTGGACGCTCAATGATGTTGTGCATTCCTAAGATTCCAGATTGTGGAGGGTTGATAATTGGCGTAGACAACATTGATCCAAATACACCACCGTTAGTGATTGTAAATGTTCCACCAGTCATATCATCAACTGTAATTTGACCGTCACGAGCTCTTAAAGCCAATCTTTTGATTTCAGCCTCAATTCCACGGAAAGTTAAATTCTCAGCGTTACGAACCACAGGAACCATCAATCCTTTTGGTCCTGAAACTGCGATAGAGATATCACAGAAATCAAATCCAATTTTGTGGTCACCGTCCATCATAGAGTTTACATCAGGGAACAATTCTAAAGCTCTTGTTACCGCTTTTGTAAAGAATGACATATATCCTAAACCTACACCACCATGTTTTACTTTGAATGCATCTTTGTATTCATTACGCAATTGGTTAATAGGAGTCATGTTTACTTCATTGAAAGTAGTTAACATCGCTGTTTCGTTTTTAGCAGAAACCAAACGTTCCGCTACTTTACGACGTAACATAGATAATTTAGTACGCTCCACTCCACGGCTTCCTCCTGTAGGAGTTCCCATAGATGGAACAGCGTTTACTGCATCATCTTTAGTGATTCTTCCACCTTTTCCTGTTCCTGTTACAGTTGCAGGCGCGATGTTTTTCTCATCTAATATTTTTTTAGCTGCTGGAGATGGAGTTCCTGTAGCATAAGTAGCTGCTGGTGCTGCAGGAGCCACTGGCGCAGGAGCTGCTTTTGGTACCTCAGCCACTGGTGCTGCTGCCGGAGCCGCTGCTGGAGCTGAACCTGATGGTTTAGCTGCTGCAGTATCAATATGACAAACTACTGCTCCTACTGCTACTGCATCACCTTCTTCTGCTTTTAAAGTGATAATACCACTTGCCTCTGCAGGTAATTCTAAAGTAGCTTTGTCTGAATCTACCTCAGCAATAGCTTGATCTTTTTCAACATAATCTCCGTCTTTTACTAACCAAGTTGCAATCTCAACTTCTTTTATAGATTCCCCTGGTGATGGGACTTTCATTTCTAAAATCATCTTTCTTTTTGTTTAAGGTTTGGATCGTTTAACGTTCAAAGCACAATAGCGTAACTTTAAACCTTAAACTTTAAACTAATTTTTTATCTAAATAAATTTTTATCAAATACCATTCTGATAGCATCAGCATGACGACGTTTAGCTCTTGTATAACTTCCCGCTGCCGGTGCTGAGTATGCTTTTAATGAAGCTAATCTCCATTTAACCAGATCAAAGTTAGCCAACATATACGTGTAAGCTCCCATGTTTTTAGGTTCTTCCTGAGCCCAAACATAATCATCTGCATTTGGATATTGTGCAATAATTGCTTTTAATTGTTCTACTGGCAATGGGAACAATTGCTCGATACGAACAACTGCAACATCATTACGTCCGTTGTTTTCTCTTTCTGCAACGATATCATAGTAGAATTTACCTGTACAGAAAACCAAAGTTTTCACCTCTTTTTTGTTTACTGTAGTATCGTCTATAGTTTCTTGGAATTCTCCGCTCACTAATTCTTCAACTGTAGATACACATCTTGGATCACGCAGTAAACTTTTTGGAGAGAATACTACCAATGGTTTACGGTAATCTGTTTTCATTTGTCTTCTTAACAAGTGGAAAAAGTTGGCTGGAGTTGTACAATCAGCTACATACATATTGTGACGTGCGCACAATTGTAAATAACGTTCCATACGTGCTGAAGAGTGCTCCGCTCCCTGTCCTTCATAACCGTGAGGTAATAACATTACCAAACCGTTTTGGTTGTTCCATTTGTCTTCACCACAAGAAATATATTGGTCAATCATGATTTGAGCACCATTAGAGAAATCTCCAAATTGTGCTTCCCAGATTGTCAAAGAATTTGGATTAGCTAAAGCATAACCATAATCAAATCCTAATACTCCATATTCAGATAAGAAAGAGTTGAAAATACGGAAGTTTCCTTTTTTGTTTTCGATAGCATCTAATAATACTACTTCTTCCTCAGAATCTTCTACTTTTACTACCGCATGACGGTGAGAGAAAGTACCACGCTCCACGTCTTGTCCTGAAATACGAATATCAAATCCTTCGGTCAATAAAGTACCATAAGCTAAGGCTTCGGCTGTACCCCAATCTAACGTATTGTTGTCATAACCTACTTTACGATCAGTAACAATTTTTCTAATCTTGTTAATGAATTTTTTATCTTCCGGTAAAGAAGAAATGGTATTAATAATAGAATCCAAAGTAGCTTTTTCTACTTTTGTATCAACTTTTTTCAACATCACATCGTCAGAAACCTGCTTGAATCCTTTCCATTCATCCTGCATAAACGGAGTGATGATAGTCAAATCTTTTTTACGAGAAGCTTCTAAGTTATGATCTAAGTCGTCTTTGTATTCCTTCTCTAAAGTTGACACTAAGTTAGCATCAATGATTCCTTCCGATAATAATTTTTCAGCATAAATATCTCTTGGATTTCTGTGCTTAGCAATAATTTTATATAATACTGGTTGTGTAAAACGAGGTTCATCACCTTCGTTGTGACCGTATTTTCTATAACCTAATAAATCGATGAAAACGTCACGTCCAAATTGCATTCTGAAATCCAATGCAAATTGCATAGCGTGAACAACAGACTCAGCATCATCCGCATTTACGTGTAATACTGGCGACAAAGTTACTTTGGCAACATCTGTACAATAAGTTGATGAACGAGCATCTAAATAGTTAGTTGTAAATCCAACTTGGTTATTAATAACAATATGAATTGTTCCACCTGTTTTATAACCATCTAACTGAGCCATTTGAATGATTTCGTAAAGAATCCCTTGTCCTGCAATTGCAGCATCACCGTGAACAGCGATAGGTAACACTTTAGAGAAATCATCTGGGAAATATTTATCTTGTTTTGCTCTGGTAATTCCTTCAATAACCGCACCTACAGTTTCTAAGTGAGAAGGGTTTGGCGCTAAGTTAATGTTGATTTTTTTACCTGACTTAGTGATTTTGTCTGCTGTAAGTCCTAAGTGGTATTTTACGTCACCGTCAAAATACTCCTGATCGTAGTCTTTTCCGTCAAACTCGCTGAAGATATCTTGAGTCGATTTACCAAAGATATTCGCCAAAACGTTCAAACGACCACGGTGAGCCATTCCCATTACGAATTGTTCTACACCTTTTTCGGCAGCTCTTTCAATTAAAGCGTCCAAAGCTGGAATAATCGATTCTCCTCCTTCAAGGGAGAAACGTTTTTGACCTACGTATTTTGTATGCAAGAAGTTCTCGAAAGAAACCGCTTGATTTAATTTATTTAAAATTCCCTTTTTCTCATCAGCAGTAAATGTTGGACGGTTTTCGTTGATATTTAAACGATCTTGAATCCAGTCTACAATTTCTGGTCTACGAATATACATATACTCGATACCAATATGCTGACAATAAACTGTTTTTAAATTACTAATGATTTGAGACAAAGTTGAAGGTGGTAAACCTAAAATTTTGGCGGCATCAAAAGTGGTATTCAAATCCGCTGAAGACAGTCCGAAATTTTCTATATCAAGTGTTGGAGAAAAAGTTCTACGTTCTCTAACGGGATTTGTTTTAGTAAACAAATGCCCTCTTGAACGGTATCCATCGATAAGTTTTACGACTTTAAATTCTTTTTGAAGGTGCTCTGAAATAGCGCTATTATCCACAGAACTTGAAGCTGCTGAAGCTGCTGGAGCTACTTCTCTGCTGTATTGAATTGGATTTTCGTCATTATACGTTTCCATTCCAAAATCGAAACCTTGAAAAAAACTTCTCCAGCTAGGCTCTACGCTATCTGGATTTTCTAAATATTGATCGTATAATTGAGCGAAAAATTCGGTATGCGCTGCATTTAAAAATGAAAACCTATCCATAATATTAGTGAATATACTTTTTGTTAAAATAGTTTGGCAAAAGTACAATAATCAACTAAATTAGCTTTAAATTTAAAACACTTTTAACTGTTAAAATGTTAAATCCCTAAACACTTATGGCAAAAAAACATACGATTGCTCTATTTCATGTCATTTGGATCACACTTTTAGGATTATCGACCTCTTCCTTATCCGCTCAAAACCAAAACTCTAATTTTGAATCAGGCCCTAATTTTTGGGAAAAAGTACAATTTGGAGGCGGCTTAGGATTGAGTTTTGGCAATCGATATACTGATATTTCTATCGCTCCAAGCGCCATTTACAATGTTAACGACTATTTCGCTGTAGGTTTAGGTGCTCAATATACCTATGTTAAAGTGAAAGACTCTCATGATTCTAACTTATATGGCGGAAGCCTTATCACCTTATTCAACCCTTTACCAGAAATCCAACTTTCGGCCGAATTAGAACAATTAAGAGTGAATGTTAATGGCATTGGCAACAATAATTTTAGTAGCAACTTTTGGAATACCGGATTATTTTTAGGTGCTGGTTACCGAAATGGCAACGTAACTATTGGCGCTCGATACAATGTTTTACACGATGAAAACAAAAGCGCTTATAGCGATGCTTTCATGCCTTTCGTGAGGTTTTATTTTTAAAAAAGGGACTGAGATTCTAAGTCACGAAGGCTCTAAGATTTTAATTCAACAGCAAAATATGTTTATACCAATTGTAATAATTCCAGTTCTTGTATTTGCAATAATTTTCGCTGTTAAATCTTCAAATAAAAATAGAGAACAACAATACTCCATTCTAATCGAAAATATAACAGAAGAAATAGAACTTTACACAGAACAAACAAAAAGTCTCAATATAACTATTGGATTAAACAACAGCGATTTTCTATTTAATCACTGTGATTTATATGTAATAAAAAATGCAATTATAATATTAGGTTTTACTAAGAATAGTTTTTTTAAACAACTTTCAACCCCCATTATTTTAACTCATGAATTGAATAAATTCTCAAGTAGATTTCCATTTGCTCGTGTAAAAAAACCAAATAAAGTAAATTTCGAAAACGATGTATTGAAAATTAATTTTGGAGAAAAGGGAATTACGAAAACTGAAATTATTCTTAAATTAACATCATTAAATAAAAATGAGATAAATAAAATTAAAGAAATAGCTCAAAAAAACAACTGGAATACAAACTTAAAAACAATATTACAAGAGAGAATTTCATAATTCAAAACCTCAACCTCTCAGATTCTTAGCAACTCAGCCACTTACTTAAACTTATTTCGAAACCACACTTTTTGCCATTCTCGCTTTAGAATCAAAAAAGCGACATCTTCGGCTAGGTTAACCAAATCAGAACCATCGAGTTTTTTCACTTCCTCTTCCGATACATCAATCACATACAAAAGGTTGAGATACTCCGCAAATTTATACTGAATCAATCGGTAGATTTTTTCATGCAATTGAATCTTCAATTCGTCAGGAGAAATGCTCATGGGAAAATCCACTCCTTCATTAGCCAAATTAAAATCTTTATTTAGCTGCTCTACTAGTTTGAGATACAAGGCTTCTTTTTGAGCTTCCTCAAAAAGTAAATCGGCATTTAATGGAGTAACATACATAGTTTTCAATTTTAATAGTAAAACTCAAGAGCAATGGCAATAACAATATTGCTATTTTTACACTTTTCGTCCCATCAAACCTTCGCCAAATGCTCTTAAAATACTTTTCTTTTCAGCATTAATATCCATTTTTTCAAGGGTTTCAAAAGCTTTATAAGTATACTCTTCTATCGCCTGTTGAGTGGCTTTGGCTGCTCCAGAATTCACAAATATCTCTTTAACCTGAGCAATTTTTGCTTCATTATCCTCCATTTGAATCGAAAACAAATCCGCTAGTTCCTGCTTATCCACACCATTAGCAAATTCCATCCCTTTTAAGTACAAATAGGTCTTTTTATTTTCAATAATATCACCACCTACTTGTTTTCCAAAAGTTGCTGGATTACCAAAAGCGTCTAAATAATCGTCTTGCAACTGAAATGCAATTCCCAGATTCAAACCAAAATCATAAATTAAATTCGCATTTTCAGCAGAAGTTTCGGCAATAATAGCTCCCATTTTCATTGCAGCAGCAACAAGAACAGCCGTTTTGTATTCAATCATTTTCAAATATTCGGGTACCGTAACATCAATTCTTGTTTCAAAATCCACATCCCATTGTTGCCCTTCACAAACCTCCAAAGCAGTTTTACTAAACAATTTAGCCAGATCTCTAAAAATAACAGCATCGTAGGCTTCAAAATATTGGTAAGCCAGAATTAACATGGCATCACCTGACAAAATCCCCGTATTAATATTCCATTTTTCATGAACCGTAACATTCCCTCTTCGCAAAGGTGCATCATCCATAATATCATCATGAACCAAAGAAAAATTATGAAAAACTTCTACTGCTAAAGCTGCTGGTAATGCTTTTTCGTACGACACATCAAAAACCTCTGCACTCATCAACGTTAGTACGGGACGAATTCTTTTTCCACCCAAACCTAGTATATAATGTATAGGCTCATATAAATTTTTAGGTTCCTTAATTTCTAATTGCGACTGAAGATAATTAGATACAAATTCTTGATACTGATTTACGGAGTGCATAAAGTTAATTTTCGGGCTAATTTACAGCATTCCCATTGGATAACAAACTCCGTACATCAATGAAATGTTAAATTATCATAAAAACAATGGAAACTATTTTGGTGTTAAAAGTTTCCTTTCTATATTTGCCCTGATTTTAACAAATAAATTACCCGATACTAATTTAGCATCTGGAAAATTAAAAAAGCTATCCTACTTAAAATGAGATTTTTATGAAAACAAAATGGAAAGTTAACTCGAAACAATCAGATGTATTAATTCGAATGAGACATTCAATAATAGCTTATTTAGGAGGAAACTTAGATACTTTTCAGGGCTATGCAAGTGTCAATAATAATGAAATTGAAGATGCTACTATTGCTTTTTCATTAGATGTTAAAAACCGAGAAACGAAGTTGGAACAGTTTAGCAATTATTTAAAATTGAATGATTTTTTCGATGTGAACCAATATCCAACGATAAGTTTTAAATCGACCTCTTTTCAAAAAATAAATAAAAACATAAACTTCTTAAAAGGAGACTTAACTATAAAAAACATAACTAAATCAGTTGAACTAGATGTGGAACTTATAGAAAGAGATTATATAAATGGTGAGCAAAAAATTGCTGTTGAACTCACTGCCGATATTAACAGAAAAGATTTTGGACTTGCCTATAATTCATTCCACAGTAACAACGGCCTTACTACAGGTCAAGATATAAAACTAGTTGCTAATCTAGAATTTAGTATCTAATCAAGAATAAAATGAAAGAGAAAATTATATCAAAAGCAACAGATATGTTTTTGAAACTGGGTTTCAAAAGCGTGACTATGGACGATATAGCTGGAGAAATGTGTATTTCTAAAAAAACTATTTATAAATATTTTTGCAACAAAGAAAAACTTATCGAAGAAGGAACAGAAATCATTCACCAAAACATCCACAAACTAATGGATGAAGTGGTTTCTAAAAATTATAATGCGATCGAAGAAAACTTTGAAATGCGTAAAATGTTTAAAGAAATGTTTCAGTCCTTTGATCATTCGCCAGCCTATCAGTTAAAAAAACATTACCCTCAAATCTATGAGAAATTAATGGTTAATGAAATGGAAGACTGCAAGAAAATGTTTTCACAAAATGTAATAAAAGGGATTGAACAAGGACTATACAGACCCAATGTAGATATTGAATCGGCAACTCGATTTTACCATACCCTCATCTTTTCAATAAATGAAAATACCATTTTAGAACGGGACGCATACGAACTTGAAGGTAAGGCATTAGAATATCACACCAGAGCACTCGCAACAGAAAAAGGAATTATAGAACTCGAAAAACACTTACTTAACATAAATAAACAATGAGAAAATTATTAATACTAACAATTTTGTCCTTTGTAAACATAACAAATGCACAAGAAAAAACCACGCTCACTTTGAAAGAGGCCATTAAATACGCCTTAGAGAACAAAGCTGATGCTAAAAAAGCACAATTAAAAGTGGAAAACAGTGAATATCAAATTCAGGAAGTGCGTTCCAGAGCTTTACCACAAATTTCGGCTAATGGAAACCTAACTTACAATCCTATTTTGCAATTAAATGCATTACCTGGAGATTTCTTTGGCGCTCCAGGAACAACGCTTTTAGCACCTTTAGGACAAAAATGGACTGCTACGGGAGGTGTTTCATTAACACAAACACTTTTTGACCAATCAGTTTTTACAGGTTTAAAAGCAGCCCGTACTACTCGCGAATTTTATCAAATCAACAATCAATTGACTGAAGAGGAAGTAATTGAACGTGTAGCTAACAATTATTATCAGGTTTATGTTTTGCGCCAAAAATTAGCTTTAGCAGAAACGAATTTAAAAACAACTTCTAAAGTTCGTGACATTGTTAAAGGACAATTCGACAATGGTCTTGCAAAAAAAATTGATTTGGACAGAATGAATGTTAATTTATCCAATATCAATACACAAAGACAACAAATCCTAAATTCGGTACAATTACAGGAAAATGCATTAAAATTCTATATGGGAATGCCAATGGATTCCCAAATTGATATTCCTAAAGCAGAATTTGAAGTGACTCCAGCTGCAATTGCCGAAGCTCCAAATACAGCAAACCGCACTGAATATTTGTTACTTAAAAAACAGGAAGAATTATTAGTATTACAAAGAAAGGCAACATTAGCAGCTTATTACCCTACACTTTCTCTTTCTGCAAACTATAACTACATTGGTCAGGGACCTGAAATGCCTTTATTTGCAAAACCTTCTAATGGTGTTTACTGGTCTGATTTCTCAGCAATTGGATTAAATTTAAGAGTACCTATCTTTTCAGGATTTGGTACCAAAGCTAAAGTAAAACAGGCTGATGTTCAACTTAGAACCGTACAAGAAGACATTAAAGACACCCAATTAGCATTGGATTTAGATTATAAAAATGCTATAACACAAATCGAAAATAGCATCATCACGCTTGAAAACCAAAAAGAAAACATGCGACTTGCGGATGAAATTTTAAAGAACATCAACAACAACTATTTACAAGGATTAGCATCATTAACAGACTTATTAGATGCAGAAAATGCATCAATAGAAGCACAAAACAACTACACTGCAGCCGTTTTAGACTATAAACTGGCAGAAATCAAACTAATTAAATCAAAAGGCGAACTAAAAACATTAATAAACAACTAACATGAAAAGAATTATAACTACTTCAGTCATTATTATTGCATCACTGGCACTAATAGGATTTATATTGACAAAGAACAAAAAGGAAAACGAGGAAAAAATTGCTATTGTTGCTGAGAAAAACGCCAGTGTTTCTGTAAAAGTAGCTACTGTAAAAACCGAAGAAGTATCTTTAGATTTTGTTGCCAATGGAAACTTTGAACCAAAACAAGAATTAAGCTTAGAGGCTGAAAAATCTGGAAAAGTAATCAAAGTACTTGTAAAAGAAGGTGATCGTGTAGCTGTAGGTCAAACCTTAGCTATTATGAGAGGTGATGCGATCAATGTAAATGCACAAGCAGCAGAAGCAGTGTATCAAAATGCAAAAGCAGATTACAACCGTTTTGAAAGTGCATACAAAACAGGAGGTGTTACTAAACAACAACTAGATCAAGCAAAAGTTGCTTTGACAAATGCTGAAGCCAACTACAAACAAGCAAAAATTAATGTTGGTGATACTCGAATCAAAGCCCCAATAAACGGAATTATCAATGCAAAATTAATCGAACCAGGGTCAATGCTTGCTGCTATGCCTCCTACAAAAATGTTCGAAATAGTAAATGTAAATACTTTAAAACTTACAGTAACAGTAAATGAAGGACAGGTAGCTAACTTAAAAACGGGTACTAATATAACCGTAACCAGCAGTGTGTACCCTGACAAAACATTTTCTGGTAAAATTACTTTTATCGCAGCAAAAGCGGATAGCAGTTTAAATTTCCCTGTTGAAATCGAAATCACTAACAACGCTAATAATGATTTAAAAGCGGGTATGTATGGAACAGCTGTATTTAAATCAGCTCAACAAAAACAAACCATGACAGTAATACCTAGAACAGCTTTTGTAGGTAGTGTAAGTAGTAATCAAGTTTTTGTTGCCGAAAACGGAATTGCTAGACTAAAAACTGTTACTGCAGGAAGAATTTTAGGGGACAAAGTTGAAATCCTAAGCGGTTTATCCGATGGAGATACGGTTATTACAACGGGACAAATCAACTTACAAGACGGTAATACAATAGAAATCATCAAGTAATTAGTGAATTTGCAAATAGTCCCTAGTCCTCAGTCCTTAGCGACTAGTGATTAACTTAAACACTTAAAAAAATCTTAGTTATTAGCCCGTAAATACATAGGACTATACACTAAGGACTATAAAAAAGTAAAATATGAAATTAGCAGAAATATCCATAAAACGTCCTTCCTTAGTTATCGTTCTGTTTACGATACTAACTCTTGGAGGTCTGTTCAGTTACAGCCAGCTGGGCTATGAACTGATCCCTAAATTCGAAATGAATGTAATTACGGTTTCTACTGTATACCCTGGAGCCTCTCCTAGTGAAATTGAAAACACGGTTACTAAAAAAATCGAAGACGCGGTTGCATCCATTGAAAATATTAAAAAAATTGATTCGAAATCCTACGAGAGTCTTTCGGTTGTATCCATAACATTGACTTCAAATGCCAATGCAGATATTTCGATGAACGATGCACAACGAAAAATTAACGCCATATTGAGTGATTTACCAGATGACGCCAAAACACCGTCGCTAAACAAATTCTCTTTGAGTGATATGCCAATCATTACCATTGGTGCCAATGGCAAAATGGACGAAGCCGCTTTTTATGACTTAATCGACAAAAAAATTGCTCCCGTTTTATCTCGTGTACCAGGAGTTGCACAGGTAAACATCATTGGTGGACAAGAACGTGAAATTCAGGTAAACCTTGATGCTACTAAAATGCAAGGATATGGATTATCTATTCCACAAGTGCAACAAATGATTTTAGCTTCCAACCTTGATTTCCCTACAGGAAATATTCAAACTCGTGAACAAAAAATCCTTATCCGTTTAGCTGGTAAATACAAAAATGTTGACGAACTTAGGAATTTAGTAATCTCTTCTAAAAACGGAATTCAAATCCGCTTACAAGACATTGCTGATATTCAAGATACCCAAAAAATTGCAGAGAAAATTGCTCGTGTAGATCAAAAAAGTGCCATCGTTTTACAAATAATAAAACAATCAGATGCTAATGCAGTTGCTGTAAGTGAACAAGTAGCTAAAACGGTTAGCAATCTAGAAAAAGATTACAAGGTTGTACAACTTGAATTAGAAACAGCTAAAGACAGTACTATTTTTACCCTTGAAGCAGCTGATTCGGTTATTCATGATTTATTGATTGCTGTCATATTAGTAGCATTAGTAATGTTGTTCTTCTTGCACAGTATTAGAAACTCATTAATTGTAATGGTTTCTATTCCTGCTTCATTAATTGCAACTTTCATTGGTATTTACTTAATGGGTTACACTTTAAACTTAATGAGTTTACTTGGTTTATCACTCGTTGTAGGTATTCTGGTGGATGATGCCATTGTGGTGTTAGAAAATATTTACAGGCACATGGAAATGGGTAAAAGCCGAATTCGTGCCGCCTTTGATGGAACAGCAGAAATTGGCGGAACAGTAACCTCAATTACCTTAGTAATTGTGGTGGTATTTTTACCAATTGCCATGAGTAGCGGTTTAGTTTCTAATATTATTACCCAATTTTGTACTACTGTAGTAATTTCGACCTTATTATCACTTTTGGCTTCCTTTACTATTATTCCTTGGTTGTCTTCAAGATTTGGAAAATTAGAACATATTGAAGGTAAAAATCTATTTGGAAGAATTATTCTTGGTTTCGAAAGTTTATTAACTCGTTTCACTAACTGGGTTACTGAAATTTTAGAATGGTCTTTAAATCATTATATCAAAACTATCGTTATTGTAGTAATCTTATTCTTTGCTTCTACAATAGGATTATTGGGCGGAGGCTTTATTGGAGGAGAATTCTTTGCTGCTTCGGATAGTGGTGAGTTTTTAGTGCAAATTGAAATGCCAAAAGACGCTTCATTGGAACAAACCAACTTCATGACGCAAAAAGCAGAAGCCTATTTGAAAAAACAAAAATATGTACATAGCCAAATTACCACTGTAGGTCAAACTTCAGAAGGTATGGGGGCTTCGCAGGCAACCACATATAAAGCTGAAATTGATGTTAAAATGATTGAGCAATCAGAACGCACCGATGAAGCTTCTGTATATGCAGCCAAAATGAAACGTCAATTAGAAAAAGTATTGGTTGGTGCCAAAGTAAAAACAGTACCTGTAGGTATTATGGGTTCGGCAGAAGATGCTACTTTAGGATTAATTGTTACCGGTCCTAATGTAGAAAGTGCCATGAAATTTGCCAAATTAGCCGAAGCTGAATTACGTAAAATTCCTGGAACTACCGAGATTAAACTAACCGTTGAAGATGGAAATCCTGAAATCAATGTTCAGGTTGATCGTGATAAAATGGCTGCATTAGGCTTGAATTTACAAACAGTTGGTATGACCATGCAAACAGCTTACAGCGGGAATACAGATGGTAAATTTAGAGCTGGTGAATACGAATACGATATTAACATTAAATACAATGCTTTTGATAGAAAAAACATTACTGATGTAAGCAACTTAATTTTTATTAATGATTTAGGACAACAAATTAAATTATCTCAATTTGCAACTATCACCGAAGGTTCTGGACCTAGTAAATTAGAACGAAGAGACAAAACGGCTTCAGTAACTGTACAAGGTCAAAACATAGGTGTTCCAGCTGGAACTATTGTAACCCAATGGGAGGAAAAACTGCAAAAATTAGAAAAACCTACTGGTGTAAGTTACATTTGGGGAGGTGATCAAGAAAATCAATCCGAAGGATTTGGTACACTTGGAATTGCATTATTAGCGGCTATTATCTTAGTGTACTTAGTTATGGTGGGATTATATGACAGTTTCGTACATCCATTTGTGGTATTGTTTGCTATTCCACTTTCGTTTATTGGAGCCATGTTAGCCTTAGCATTAACGAATAATTCCTTAAATATCTTTACCATTTTAGGTATTATCATGTTGATTGGTTTGGTTTGTAAAAATGCGATTATGCTTGTGGATTATACGAATCAACGTCGTGCTGCCGGAGAAAGTATTCGTACTGCTTTGATTCAGGCAAACCACGCTCGTTTACGTCCTATCTTGATGACAACTATTGCGATGGTATTTGGTATGCTTCCTATTGCTTTGGCTTCTGGAGCTGGTGCCGAATGGAAAAATGGTTTGGCATGGGTAATTATAGGTGGATTAATTTCTTCTTTATTCCTTACTTTAATTATCGTTCCTGTGATTTATGAAATCATGGAAAAAATCATAGCTAAATTCTCTAAAGGTGAAAAAATCGATTACGAAGCCGAAATGGTTGCCGATTACGAGCACCGCGAACTAAGTGAAGATGGTTTTACCCCAAAACACAATATGTAGAATTACCCATTTTACAACAAAAACAAGCCTATACATGAAAATTGTATAGGCTTGTTTCGTTTACCTACAACCTATAACTCTCGAATTAATCGAATTAGAATATTTTTTTAATTTTATTTAGAATAAATTAAAATAAATTTGTTTTATAAGTCTTCAGGTTTTACTTTTGTGTTATTAATAATTATTCTAAATAACATGAAAGTAAAATTTATTCTACCCATTCTAAGCTTACTATTCGCCTTACTACTCTCTAACAATACTTGGTCACAAGAAAAAGGAAGCATCAGAGGAAAGATTACTCTAAAAGACAATCAATCTGCTGAGAATATTTCAGTAGTACTTAAAGGAACTCGTTATGGAACAGTAACAGATACTAAGGGAAACTATAAAATAATCAATATCAAAACAGGAAGTTATACACTAAAAATATCCGCTGTTGGGTATATTACCAAAGAAGAAAAAATAAATATTGTAAATGGAGTAGAAATAATTCAGAATATCAGTATGAGTCCTAACTCGGAAGAATTAACAGAAGTAGTGATAAATGGTGGTAAAAAAAATCGCTTTGCAAGAAAAGAAAACATACAAGTATCAAGATTACCACTAAAAAATTTAGAAAATCCACAAGTATATTCGACGATAACTGCAGAATTACTGAAAGAGCAAGTTGTAACAAACTTTGATGATGCTTTAAAAAATGCAGCAGGAATAACACAACTTTGGGCATCAACTGGTCGTGGTAGTGATGGTGCAGGATATTATGCTTTAAGAGGTTTTGCTGTACAACCTACTATGGTAAATGGATTACCAGGAATAACCAATGGTAGTTTAGATCCAGCAAACATCTACAAAATAGAAGTTATTAAAGGACCCTCAGGGACATTATTTGGAAGTAGTTTAATTTCCTATGGAGGTTTAATCAATACCACAACCAAAAAACCCTACAAAGGTTTTGGTGGAGAAATAGCATACACCGTAGGTAGTTATGCTTTAAACAGAGCTACAGTTGACTTAAACACCTCATTGAACAACCGCAAAACACTAAATTTCAGAATAAATTCGGCATACAATAATCAAAACAGTTTTCAAGATGCAGGATTTAGAGAATCATTTTTCATAGCTCCATCATTAACGTATGAACTTAATGATAAACTTTCATTTACCGTCCTGACTGAATTCATGAACAATGAAACTACAAATCCAACAATGTTATTCTTTGATAGAGGTCATGCCTTACGTGTTCACAATATTAACGAATTAAAATACGACAATAAACGTTCCTACACCAGTAACGGATTGACCATCAAAACACCTTCGCATAATATTCAAGCCCAAATGAACTATAAACTATCGGATCAATGGAGTTCACAAACAGTGTTTGCAAATAGTTCTGCTAAATCAGAAGGTTACTACTCCTATTTATATGAAACCACTCAATATTATCCTACTATAACTGATGGTATTGTATTAGGAAGGTATTTTAATTATCAAGACAATAAAAATGTTACTACAGATATTCAGCAAAACTTCATAGGCGATTTTAAAATTGGCAAATTAAGAAACAGAATCGTAGTAGGTTTGGATTATTTCAAAAGAACTTATGCTGATAATAGCTCTAGCTATTTCGCAAACGGAAGTATATACATTGGGGATAATTTACAATCTTTCAATGCTGTTTTTGGGCCATCCAATGGAGATACAGGAAATTTAACAAAATCAGGTTCAGATGCTATTTTAGGCAACAATCCACGCAACAACAGTAATACGAAACAAGAAGTGTACAGCGCCTATTTTTCTAATGTAGTAAACATTATGCCTAATTTATCAGCAATGGTAAGTTTACGTGGAGATCGATTCATGAATGCAAAAAATGATGGATATAACCAAACCGCATTTTCTCCTAAATTTGGAATAGTTTACCAACCTCTTTTAGACAAAATTTCCATTTTTGCCAATTACATGAATGGGTTTTCAAATGTAGCGCCTGCAAATGAAATTAGCGGTTCAGTTACAACGGTAAGAAGTTTTAGTCCTGAACACGCAAACCAATTGGAAGTAGGTACAAAATGGAATATTTTTAGCGATAAATTGTACGCAACAATCAGTTATTATGATATCAAAGTAACCGATCAAGTGTATAGCATAAGACCTAATGCAACTGATGTAATGTACTATCAGGATGGAGCACAAAAAAACAAAGGGATTGAAACAGAATTTGTGACCAACCCAATTAATGGCTTAAATATAACTGCTGGCTATAGCTTTAATGAATCTGTTTTGACACAAGGAGATTCAGAATTTATTTCACGTAGACCTGAAAGTGCAGGCCCAAAACATCTAGCCAACTTATGGGCTAGTTATAAATTCACCCAAGGTATATTTAGAGGTTTTGGATTTGGTTTTGGTGGAAACTATGGTAGCGAAAATAAAATTATGAACAGAAAAACCCCTGGTGAATTTACAATTCCAGAATACACTGTTTTAAATTCCTCGTTATTTTATAATGCCGAAAAATTCAATATTACTTTGAAACTAAATAACATTGCCAATAAAGATCTTTATGATGGCTGGTCTACGGTTCACCCAAAGGATCCGCGAACAATAGCAGCAAGTTTTTCATATAGATTTTAAAATCAATCATCAAAAAACAGCTTTCTTATTTTGTAGGTAAGAAAGCTGTTTTATAATTCAAAAGAATATGATATCACTCATTAGCCTGAGTATTTTTATAGCTTTTTATACAATATACAACACCTCCAAAAAAGCAACACTAACAAATAACTTAGAAGTTGAAAAATGGATTCAACAAAATCCAAAACTATCTAAAATAGTAAGTATCGGTATGTTTATCATTACCTATGCCATATTTATTAGTATAAAATCTATTGGAGCAGCTAGCCTAATTTATTGTATTCAAATAATGACAATCGGAAGCTTAGTAATCATCTTAGCCCCTCTAAAAATCTTAAATTATAAAACGGTACTACTCTTTTTTGCCCTTTGTATTACATACGAAATCTTATTCAAAATTTAAAGAAATGCCAGCAAATCCAAAATATTTAACCCAATCCAAATGGCAACGTTTTGCTAAAATAACCGCTGCAATACTAGGTGGCTATTTAGTTTCTATTAGTTTTCATTTAGCCCTTGCTAGTTTTTTCAACCAAACTAACATCATTATTACCATGACATTTTCGGCATTTATACTCTGGGTTGTACTAATGATTCTTGCTTTTATAGCTAAAAATGGATGGAAAATAGGCTTAGTATACCTACTAATAAGTGCTATTTTATTTGGAATAACTTATTTAAGTAAAAACATGAACATATTAGCTTTATAAAAATGAATAACCGTAATTACAATATCATTTTTCATACACATACTATTAGTGGTATCATTATTAGTGTTGTACTGTTCATCATTTTTTTTGCTGGTTCTTTTGCTTTTTTTAAAGACGAAATAAGCAATTGGGAAAAAGGGGAATCAGCTCCAATTACCAATAACATTCAATTAAACTATGATAAAGCACTTAAAGTACTAGATACAAGTTTTGATTTAAAAGGAAGAAAAATAGCAATCAGTCAACACAATAAAGAAAAAAAAGTTGCTATTTCTCTTGAAGCTACAAAAGACAGCACAGCTTCTATTAAAGCAAAAGAAGGCCATTTTTTGTATCTGAACAATGAAACCTACAATACAACAACATACGAACAGTCATACAATTTAGGTGAGTTTATTTATCGTTTGCATTTTTTAGCACAAATTCCTTATCCTGTAGGTTATTATCTTTCAGGTTTAATCGCTCTATTTTTTTTATTTGCAATCATTACTGGCGTAGTAATCCATTGGAAAAAAATAGTCTCTAATTTTTTTCTTTTTCGTCCAAAAGAAAAGCTCAAAACGTGGTGGACAGATGCACATACTTCATTAGGTATGTTAGGATTACCTTTTCAATTTGTCTATGCTGTAACTGGTGCTTTTTTCATGATCAAAATACTGATTGTAGCACCAACGGTTCATTTTTTATATGGAGGTGATGAAAAAAAATTATACTCGGAACTGGAATATAAAAATATAGAATACCCTTTCGAAAATAAATCCTTAACCAAAGATTTTAGTATTAATGAAATTGTAAAAAAGGCACAAAATAAATGGCCTCATTTTGACATAACACAACTTGAAATCCAAAACTTTGGAGATCAAAATATGCATGTTTTAATAAAAGGCGACATTCCAAGTGACGAACGATTTACAGCAATAGGTGAAATTCATTATAAAGTTGCTTCAGGTAAATTTGATATTAAAAAAAATCCTTTGGAATCTAACAGCTATTTAGATATCGTAAAAAATTGTTTATATCGCATCCATTTTGGAGACTATGGTGGTTACGGTTTAAAGATTTTTAGTTTCATAATGGGAATACTAAGCTGTTTCGTAATTATTTCTGGGGTTATGATTTGGCTTGTAGCCCGTGACAAGAAAAATATCCCAGAGAAAGAAAGACGTTTTAACGAAAGAGTCGTCCGTTTCTATCTTGCAATTTGTTTAAGCATGTTTCCTGTTACTGCTTTGACTTTTATTATTGCTAAAATTTGGTTTCCATTAGGTCAAAACAATACCTATGCAGTATACTTTATAAGTTGGTTACTTTTGAGTACCTTTTTCATTCTAAAGAAAAACAATGCTTTTACTAATCGATTTTGTTTGCTTTCAGGAAGCATTTTAGGTTTCTTAATCCCTATTACAAACGGACTAAAAACTGGAAATTGGTTTTGGATTAGCTTTAATAATCATCAATTTCAATCATTTTTCATTGATAGTTTTTGGATTATAGTATCCATTATCACGTTCTACGCATATAATAAAGTAAATAAAAAAAGGCTTCCCTAAAAACCTAGGAAAGCCTTTTTCATAATTAACAATTGTATTTTTTAATCCACATTAACAACTGCTTCTTTTTTCCAATTCTTGATAGAAGCAATTTTGTTATCCGAATAATCAACTTCGCTTAAATTAGCAAAACCTTTATCATTGTTATCTGTCCAGAAAAACCATTTTCCAACTTTTTTTCCATTTTTATATTCGGCGATAGCGGTTTTATTTCCATTTTCGTCATAAGAAACCCAAGTTCCTTCTAATTTGCCTTTCACAAAATAACCTTCTTGTTGCACTTGACCATTGTCATAAAAATAAGTAGCTTTTACTTTTTTTCCAAAAGGTTCTAAAACTGGTTTTGCACTTTGAGCGAAAATAACTCCTGTAAATAAAACGGTTGCAATAACTATATATTTTTTCATGATGTAAAAATTTAAATGATTTATTTTTATCAAATTTACATCTTAATTTACATTTAAAAAACATTTTGGTAACAATTTAGTAACATTAGATAAAAACTTAACATTGGAAATTAAAAAAGCCAATAAATTCAATGCATTAAAAAATTGATTTTCTCAATTCAATGTACATAATTAGTTCTAAATTTGCAGCCAAGTCGTTTTTAAGGCTTATAACCAAATAATTAAATTTTTTCAATAATGTACAGAAGTCATAACTGTGGCGAGTTAAACGCCTCACACATAAACACCGAAGTAACACTTGCGGGTTGGGTTCAAAAATCACGAGATAAAGGATTCATGAATTGGGTGGATTTAAGAGACCGTTATGGAATAACACAATTAATATTTGACGAAAGTCGTACAGAAAAAACCGTATTCGAATTAGCAAAAACGCTGGGAAGAGAATTTGTAATTCAGGTAAAAGGGACGGTAATTGAGCGCGAGGCTAAAAACAAAAACATACCAACAGGAGAAATTGAGATTTTAGTTTCTGAATTAAATATTCTTAATTCGGCATTAACACCACCATTTACAATTGAAGATGAAACAGACGGTGGCGAAGACATCCGAATGAAATACCGTTACCTTGACATTAGAAGAAATCCGGTAAAAAACAGTTTGCTATTCCGTCACAAAGTGGCAATGGAAGTGCGCAAATATTTATCTGATTTGGATTTCTGTGAAGTGGAAACTCCTTATTTAATCAAATCGACCCCAGAAGGAGCTCGAGATTTTGTAGTTCCTTCGCGAATGAACGAAGGACAATTTTATGCTTTACCGCAATCGCCACAAACTTTCAAGCAATTATTGATGGTAGGTGGAATGGACAAATACTTCCAAATTGTAAAATGTTTCCGTGACGAGGACTTACGTGCAGACCGTCAACCTGAGTTTACACAAATTGACTGCGAAATGGCTTTTGTGGAACAAGAAGACATTTTAAACATCTTTGAAGGCTTAACGCGTCATTTATTGAAAGAATTAAAAGGTATTGAAGTAGACAAATTCCCTCGCATGACTTATGAGCACGCGATGAAAACCTACGGAAATGACAAACCAGACATCCGTTTCGGGATGGAATTTGGAGAACTAAACGAATTTGCTCAACATAAAGAATTCTCTGTATTCAATGCAGCCGAATTAGTAGTAGGTATTGCAGTGCCTGGAGCTGGAAATTATACACGTAAAGAAATCGATGCTTTAATCGAATGGGTAAAACGTCCACAAGTAGGAGCTTCGGGAATGGTTTATGTAAAATGTAATGAAGACGGAACTTACAAATCATCAGTAGATAAATTTTACGACCAAGAAGACCTAGCTAACTGGGCTAAAACTACAGGAGCTAAGGCTGGGGATATGATTTTTGTGCTTTCAGGACCGGCTAACAAAACTAGAGCGCAATTAAGTGCTTTAAGAATGGAATTAGCCACTCGTTTAGGATTGCGCAACCCAGAAGTATTCGCACCTCTTTGGGTTGTAGATTTCCCATTGTTAGAATTTGATGAAGAAAGCGGTCGTTATCATGCCATGCACCACCCTTTCACCTCTCCAAAACCAGAAGACATTGCGTTGTTAGAAACTAAACCAGGTGAAGTACGCGCCAATGCATACGATATGGTATTGAACGGAAACGAAATTGGAGGTGGTTCTATTCGTATTCACGATAAGGCTACACAGCAATTAATGTTTAAATACTTAGGATTCTCGGAAGAAGAAGCCAAAGCGCAATTTGGATTCTTGATGGATGCTTTCCAATTTGGTGCGCCACCACACGGAGGTTTAGCTTTTGGATTAGATCGATTGGTGGCTATATTAGGAGGTCAGGAAACCATTAGAGATTTTATTGCTTTTCCTAAAAACAACTCAGGTAGAGATGTAATGATTGATGCTCCATCGGCTATTGATACTACGCAATTAGAGGAATTACATATCAAAATAAATTTATAATAAAAGCCTTCTTAAAATGTTTGAAAACACTGAATATCAATTATTTTATGAAAAATATTGCTATTAATCATTTTCGTATGATATTAAACATTACATTTGTCTTATTATAAATTATTATTACTATTACAATGCGTACAGGTACAGTTAAATTTTTCAATGAATCAAAAGGTTACGGATTCATTACAGACGAAGAAACAGGAAAAGACATTTTTGTTCATGCTTCAGGAATCAGCGCGGAAGAATTACGCGAAGGAGACAGAGTGAGCTACGAAGAAGAAGAAGGAAGAAAAGGAAAGGTTGCTGCTAAAGTTGCAGTAATCTAAACAAAATAGTTTTTTGTTACGAATGACCAAAGGGTTCCGATAGTATCGGAACCTTTTTTTTTGGTACAAATCTTAAAATTTTTAGATTATTTTAAGAAATTCAAAATTTACTTATTTATAATCATTAAAAACTACAAAAAAAACCTTTAAAATCAATGTGTAATTTTGGTTTTAAACTTGTGTTTTATAACATTGAAGTATATCTTTGTGACTTATTTTAGCACAAAATTTATTTCTATGCAATCAGAACAATTTAACTACCTACCAATTCTCATGCAAGCCTTACTTGCAATAGGTTTCGTAGTAACTACTATCCTAATTTCAGGTAAGCTAGGACCTAGAAGGAAATCAGCATCAAAAGATAAAAACTTCGAATGTGGAATTGAATCTGTGGGAAATGCACGTATTCCATTTTCTGTAAAATATTTCCTGGTTGCTATATTATTCGTTTTGTTTGATGTCGAGGTAATATTCCTTTATCCTTGGGCCATTAACTTTAAAGAATTAGGTTTAGAAGGAATGCTAAAAATGATTGTTTTCATGGCTTTACTTTTGGTTGGGTTTTTCTATATCATCAAAAAGAAAGCTTTAGAATGGGATTAATAAAGATTTTGGATTTTAGATCGAAGATTTCAGATTTAAGTTTCGAAATCATAATTTAAAATCAAAAACTCTTCAAATAATAAAAACTGATTAAAAAATTGATTTTTCTTTTAGTGTTTCAGAAATCTAAAATCTAAAATCAGAAATCTAATATTGAAAATGAGTAATTCAAAAATAAATATGGTTGCCCCTCCAGAAGGTGTTGTAGGTGAAGGATTCTTTGCTACAAAACTTAATGATGTTGTAGGTTTGGCACGTGCCAATTCACTTTGGCCATTACCTTTTGCTACTTCTTGTTGTGGAATTGAATTTATGGCCACTATGGCTTCTCATTACGACTTAGCGCGTTTTGGTTCTGAGCGTGTAAGTTTCTCCCCTCGTCAAGCGGATATGTTGATGGTTATGGGAACTATATCCAAAAAAATGGCTCCAATTTTACGCCAAGTTTACGAGCAAATGTCTGAACCAAGATGGGTAATTGCTGTAGGAGCTTGTGCTTCTTCAGGAGGAATATTCGATACTTATTCTGTACTACAAGGAATTGACAAAGTTATCCCTGTGGATGTATATGTTCCAGGTTGCCCTCCAAGACCAGAACAAATTGTTGATGGTGTAATGAAATTACAAGAACTTGTAAAATCAGAATCAGTAAGAAGAAGAAGTTCACCTGAGTATCAAGAATTATTAGCTTCTTATAATATCAAATAAAATGGCATTAGAAAATACAGCTATCCAAGATAAATTAGTAGAAACATTTGCAGCTGATGTTTTTAATTTCCAACAGGAAAGAGATATTTTTTCGTTTGAAATTAATGCAAAAAACAACACTGCAATCATTTTATTCTTAAAAAACGATCCTGAATTACGTTTTCATTTCCTAACGGATTTATGCGGAATTCATTATCCTGATAACCCAGCTGATAAACAATTTGCCGTTGTTTACCACATGCACAATTGGTACGAAAACAAACGTATTCGAATCAAAACTTTCCTTAACGGAGAAAATCCTGAAATCAAAACTGTTTCTAATATATTCTTGACTTCCAATTGGATGGAAAGAGAAACATACGATTTCTTCGGCATCAACTTTATTGGTCATCCACAATTAAAACGTATTTTGAATATGGATGAAATGATTTCTTTCCCTATGCGTAAAGAATTCCCAATGGAAGATGGTGGAAGAACTGATAAAGACGACCGTTTCTTCGGAAGAACAGTAGACAATTGCTAAAAAAACAATATATAATTTTTCACATTCTATAAATGTCAGAACTATTATTACCACCAGAGCATCGCTATGCTAAAATAATAAAAGAGCGATCAAATGAAGACGGAAGCGAGCTTTCTATCTTGAATTTAGGTCCTACTCACCCAGCTACACACGGAATTTTCCAAAATATTCTGTTGATGGATGGAGAACGAATTCTGGATGCCGAACCTACTATTGGTTATATCCATCGTGCTTTTGAAAAAATTGCCGAAAATCGTCCTTTCTATCAAATCACCCCTCTTACAGACCGTATGAACTATTGCTCCTCTCCTATTAATAATATGGGATGGTGGATGACTCTAGAAAAATTACTAAATATTGAAGTTCCAAAACGAGCTCAATATTTAAGAGTTATTGTAATGGAATTAGCTAGAATTACCGATCACTTAATTTGTAATTCGATTTTAGGTGTAGATACAGGAGCTTATTCTGGTTTCCTATATGTTTTCCAATTTAGAGAAAAAGTATACGAAATTTACGAGGAAATCTGTGGAGCTCGTTTAACAACAAACATGGGTAGAATTGGTGGTTTTGAAAGAGATTGGTCACCAAGAGCTTTTGAATTACTAAACACATTTTTAGAAGAATTCCCGGTTGCCTGGAAAGAATTTGAAAACTTATTTGAAAGAAACCGAATTTTTATAGATAGAACTGTAAACGTTGGAGCTATTTCTGCTGAAAAAGCCATGGCATACGGTTTTACAGGACCTAATTTACGTGCTGCTGGTGTGGATTATGATGTTCGTGTAGCACAACCATATAGCTCTTACGAAGATTTTGACTTTAAAATCCCAGTAGGAAAATCAGGTGATACGTACGACCGTTTTTGTGTGCGTAATGCCGAAGTTTGGGAAAGTTTAAGCATCATTCGTCAGGCGTTAGATAAAATGCCAGCTGGAAACGAATACCATGCCGAAGTTCCAGATTACTATTTGCCTCCAAAAGAAGATGTTTACCACAACATGGAATCCTTAATCTATCATTTCAAAATTGTAATGGGAGAAGTTCCTGTTCCAGTTGCCGAAATCTATCATCCAGTAGAAGGAGGAAATGGAGAAGTTGGTTTCTATTTAGTAACTGACGGTAGTCGTACTCCATACAGACTTCACTTTAGAAGACCTTGTTTTATATACTACCAAGCTTATCCTGAAATGATAAAAGGCGCATTATTATCAGATGCCATTGTTATTTTATCCAGTTTAAATGTAATTGCTGGAGAATTAGACGCATAAATTATGGAACGCACACATCACAAACAAGAAATAAATATGACCGAAACATTGATGAACCGCATCAATGAATTAATAAGTCATTACCCTGAAGACAAAAAGAAATCGGCTTTATTGCCTGTTTTACACGAAGTTCAGGATGCTCATGACAACTGGCTAAGTGTTGAACTAATGGATAAAGTTGCTGAAATTCTTGAAATCCTGCCGATTGAAGTTTACGAAGTAGCTACTTTCTACACCATGTTTAACCTAAGACCTATTGGGAAATACATGTTTGAGTTTTGTCAAACTTCTTGCTGCTGTCTAAACGGAGTTGAAGATTTAATGGATTATACCTGCGAAAAATTAGGTGTAGGCATCGGTGAAACGACTCCAGACGGTCTTTTCGAAGTAAGAGGGGTAGAATGTTTAGGCGCTTGCGGATATGCTCCAATGATGCAATTAGGTGATTTTTACAAAGAGCATTTAACGAAAGAAAAAATCGATCAGTTAATTGCTGATTGCCGAGATAATAAAATAATATTACACGATAAATAAGATGTCAAGAAAAATATTATTAGACAAAATCAACGTTCCAGGGATTAAAACCTATGAAGTTTACCGTCAACATGGCGGTTATGCTTCTGTTGAAAAAGCCATGAAAACAATGACTCCTGACGATGTCGTTGAGGAAGTAAAAAAATCAGGGCTTAGAGGTCGTGGTGGTGCAGGTTTCCCAGCCGGAATGAAATGGAGTTTTATTGACAAAAAATCAGGAAAACCAAGACACTTGGTTTGTAATGCGGATGAGTCAGAACCAGGAACATTCAAAGATAGGTATTTGATGGAATTTATTCCTCACTTATTAATCGAAGGAATGATTACTTCCAGTTATGCCTTGGGCGCTAACCGCTCGTACATCTACATTCGTGGAGAATACATGTGGGTTTTTAAAATATTAGAAAGAGCGATTGCTGAGGCTAAAGCTGCAGGATGGTTAGGGAAAAATATTTTAGGAACAGGTTACGACTTAGAATTACACGTTCACTGTGGTGCAGGTGCTTACATTTGTGGAGAAGAAACCGCTTTAATCGAATCATTAGAAGGTAAAAGAGGAAATCCACGTATCAAACCACCATTCCCAGCCGTTTCAGGACTTTGGGCGAACCCAACAGTGGTAAATAATGTAGAAACTATAGCAGCAGTGCCATGGATTGTAAATAATTCAGGTGATGATTATGCAAAAATTGGAATCGGAAGATCAACAGGAACTAAATTAATTTCGGCATCTGGAAATATCAAAAATCCTGGAGTTTACGAAATTGAATTAGGATTAAGCGTTGACGAATTCATGAATTCTGATGAATATTTAGGAGGAATGAGTTCAAGTCGTCCTTTAAAAGCATTAGTGCCTGGAGGTTCATCAGTGCCAATTTTACCAGCTGATTTGATTTTTAAAACAGCAAATGGTGAAGATCGTTTAATGACTTACGAATCCTTAAGTGATGGTGGATTTACAACGGGTTCGATGTTAGGTTCAGGAGGATTTATCGTGTACGATGATACGGCTTGTATTGTACGTAACACTTGGAATTTCTCACGTTTCTACCACCACGAATCATGTGGGCAATGTACTCCATGTCGAGAAGGAACAGGATGGTTAGAAAAAGTTTTATGGCGTATTGAAAATGGTCAGGGTCGTGAAGAAGACATCGAATTATTGTGGAGTATTCAAAGTAAAATTGAAGGAAACACGATCTGTCCATTAGGAGATGCCGCATCGTGGCCAGTAGCTGCAGCTATTCGTCATTTTAGAGAAGAATTTGAATATCATATTCGTTTCCCAGAAAGAATCAAAAACAGAGATCACTTTGTTGCTGAGCCTTTTGAGAAAGTAAGACATTTGGTGCAAAACAAACAGTATAAAATAGTTTAAAGTTAGAAGTTTAAAGTTTTGAAGTTAGTTAACCTGAAACTTTTAAACCTGAAACTAAAAAAACAAAAGAATAAATGAAAGTAACAATAGACGGTCAAAGCATAGAAGTAGCACCAGGAACTACCATCCTGCAAGCTGCTCGTATGATAGGAGGAGAATCAGTTCCGCCTGCAATGTGCTATTATTCTAAACTAGAGAAAACGGGAGGTAAATGCCGTTGTTGTTTAGTGGAAGTGTCAAAAGGTAGTGATGCCGATCCAAGACCAATGCCTAAATTGATGGCATCTTGTGTAACAGGATGTATGGATGGTATGGAAGTAAATAGTAAAAATTCAGATCGTGTACGTGAAGCACGTCAGTCAGTAACCGAATTTTTATTAATCAACCACCCATTAGATTGTCCTATTTGCGATCAAGCTGGAGAATGTGATTTGCAGGATTTAAGCTTTGAACACGGAAAATCGAAGACCCGTTTTATTGAAGAAAAAAGAACTTTTGAACCAGAAGATATTGGTCCGAATATTCAATTGCACATGAACCGTTGTATTTTATGTCAACGTTGTGTTGCTGTTGCTGATCAATTAACAGATAATAGAGTTCATGGAGTATTAGACCGTGGAGACCATGCTAATATTTCGACTTGTATTTCTAAGGCAATTGATAATGAATTCTCAGGTAACATGATTGATGTATGCCCAGTTGGAGCATTAACTGACAAAACGTTCCGTTTCAAATCAAGAGTTTGGTTTAACAAGCCTTATAATGCTCACAGAGATTGTGATAAATGTTGTGGAAAAACAACTGTTTGGATGTTTGGTAACGAAATTCAAAGAGTAACAGGTCGAAAAGATCAATACCACGAGGTGGAAGAATTTATTTGTAACGAATGTCGTTTTGACCACAAAGATCCTGCTGACTGGGTAATTGAAGGACCAAAAAAATTCGATAAAGATTCGGTTATCAACCAAAACAATTACACCAGAAAAATGGATACGGTACACATTGCTACTGAAGAAGGAATTTTGAAAGGTAGAGAACAAGACCGTAAAAAAATCAGTATGACGGCAATCCCGTTGAACAAAGAAGAGCAAGAAGAATTTAAAAATGGTAATCTATAAAAAATGGACAGTACAATTATTATAGAAAAAAGTGTGATCATTCTGGCTGTCTTTGCCATTACGATGGTTATGGCCATGTATTCTACACTTGCTGAACGTAAAATTGCAGCCTGGTTGCAAGACCGTATAGGACCTAATAGAGCAGGAAAAGGAGGTTTATTACAACCATTAGCAGATGGAATGAAATTATTTGCTAAAGAGGAATTTGAACCAAACACTCCAAATAAATTCTTATTTTATGTTGGTCCAGCGATTGCTATGAGTACAGCATTGATGACAAGTGCTGTAATCCCTTGGGGAGATCATTTTCATTTATTTGGAAGAGATATTATTTTACAGGCTTCGGATATCGACAATGCCATGTTGTACATTTTTGCCATTCTTTCTATTGGTGTTTATGGCATCATGATAGGTGGATGGGCATCTAACAACAAATTTTCTTTAATGGGTGCTGTTCGTGCTGGATCTCAAATGGTTTCTTATGAAATTGCCATGGGATTATCTATAATTGCATTGTTGATGATGACAGGAACCTTGAGTCTAAGAGAAATAAGTTTGCAACAGGAAGGTTTAAAATGGAATGTGTTTTACCAACCGCTGTCGTTCTTAATCTTTTTAATTTGTTCATTTGCTGAAACGAACAGAACTCCTTTTGATTTAGCAGAATGTGAAAGTGAATTAATTGGTGGTTATCACACTGAATACTCTTCGATGAAAATGGGATTCTATTTATTTGCTGAATATGCAAGTATGTTTATCTCTTCTACCATCTTGGCTATATTATTCTTTGGTGGTTACAATTATCCAGGAATGAGTTGGGCTGTAGAAAACTGGGGTGTAAATATTGCTAACATTATAGGAATTGGAGTTTTATTTGCTAAAATATGTTTCTTCATTTTCTTTTATATGTGGGTAAGATGGACAATCCCAAGATTTAGATACGATCAATTGATGCATTTGGGATGGAGAATTTTAATTCCACTTTCGATTTTAAACATCATGATTACGGGAATTGTAATTTTAAGACATGAATTACTAGCATTCTTAGGATTTTAATTAGCAAAGAGTTGTATTAGCCCCGATAGCAGTGGAAATCCTTTTAAGTTTTTCTTTAAAACTTAAAAGATTGAAACGAATAGCGGGAATAGCTTCAAATAAAAATAAAAAAGATGTCAATAGAAACCATATCCTTATCGGGAAGAAAAAAGCAAGTCTCTAACAAAGAGATGACTTTTTTAGAGCGTTTATATCTTGTTGCGATTGTAAAAGGATTAATTATTACCCTAAAACACTTGTTTTCTAAGAAGGTTACTATTATGTATCCAGAACAAGTACGTACGATGAGTCCCGTATATCGTGGACAACACATGTTGAAACGTGACGAACAAGGAAGAGAAAACTGTACCGCTTGCGGTTTATGTGCTTTGTCTTGTCCTGCGGAAGCCATCACTATGAAGGCAGCAGAGCGTAAAGCGGATGAGAAACACTTATACCGTGAAGAGAAATATGCAGAGATATACGAAATTAATATGTTACGCTGTATTTTTTGCGGACTTTGTGAAGAGGCGTGTCCTAAAGACGCTATTTACTTAACTACTTCAAAAGTATTAGTTCCTTCCAGTTATGAAAGAGAGGATTTTATTTTTGGAAAAGATAGATTAGTGATGCCTTTAGAAATGGCTATAAAGAATACTAACCAGCTTGCAGCGGGCGGGCTTAAAAACGCTAACTAAATGATACATATACCTGATTTTGCAAACGCAACTACTATACAAATTCTATTTTGTATTCTGGCATTTATCACTGTTATTACCGCTTTCTTAGCTATTTTTAGTAGAAACCCTATTCATAGTGCATTGTACTTAGTGATTTGTTTTTTCACTATCGCTGGACATTATTTACTATTGAATGCGCAATTTTTGGCAATTGTACATATTATAGTGTATTCGGGAGCTATTATGATCTTATTCTTATTTACACTGATGTTAATGAATTTGAATAAAGAAAATGAAGTACACAAACCACGTATTACCCGATTGGGAGCAATTGTTTCTTTTTGTTTAATCTGTATTGTTTTGATTTTGGTATTTATCAATTCTAAACCAATTGAAGGAGAATATATTGCTACTGGAGAAGATTACCAATCTATAAAGGTTTTAGGAAACGTATTATTGAACGAATATATGGTTCCTTTTGAATTTGCTTCTATCTTGCTTTTAGTAGCAATGATTGGAGTTGTACTATTGTCTAAAAAAGAAAAAACGGAGAAATAAAATGACTAATATTTTAAATGAAATAGGCATTGAGAATTATATCTTCCTTTCTGTAATACTGTTTTGTATTGGAGTTTTTGGAGTGTTATACAGACGAAATGCTATCATCGTATTTATGTCGATAGAAATTATGTTGAATGCAGTAAACTTATTGTTTGTGGCATTTTCAACCTATCATCAGGATGCACAAGGACAGGTTTTTGTGTTTTTCTCTATGGCAGTAGCAGCAGCCGAAGTAGCAGTAGGTTTAGCTATTTTAGTATCGATTTTTAGAAATTTAGGTTCGATTGATATTAATAATTTAAAAAACTTAAAAGGATAAACGATAATGAATACGAATTTAGCTTTACTCTTATTATTAGCTCCTCTTTTAGGATTTTTATTTAATATTTTCTTTGGAAAAAATATTGGCAAAACAGCTTCAGGTGTAGTGGGAACATTAACTGTGGTTTTCTCATTTGCGCTTACACTTTGTTTCTTTTCAAAAATAAATATTGACCAACAACCGATTAGTATCAAACTATTCGATTGGATTCAAATTAGTAATTTCAGAGTTGATTTTGGTTTTCTTTTAGATCAATTATCAGTTTTATGGTTGCTTTTTGTAACTGGAATTGGTTCGTTGATTCACTTGTATTCTATCAGCTACATGCATGATGATGAAAATATGCACAAGTTTTTTGCTTATTTGAATTTGTTCATCTTCTTCATGATTACATTGGTTGTTGGAAGCAACTTATTAGTACTTTTCATTGGTTGGGAAGGTGTAGGACTTTGTTCTTACTTACTTATCGGGTTTTGGCATAAAAACCAAGATTATAATGATGCGGCAAAGAAAGCTTTCATCATGAACAGAATAGGAGACTTAGGATTACTAATTGGTATTTTTATCATTGGTGCTATGTTCTCAACTTTAGATTATACTACTTTAAAAACAGCCATTGCTTCATCTAGCAATGTAGATTTATCCCTAATATCATTAGCTGCTTTTGCTTTGTTCATTGGAGCATGTGGTAAATCGGCTCAAATTCCATTGTACACTTGGTTGCCTGATGCGATGGCGGGACCAACACCGGTTTCGGCTTTAATCCACGCGGCTACGATGGTAACTGCAGGTATATTTATGATTACCCGATTGAATTATGTTTTTGATTTAGCTCCAGAAGTACAAAACTTCATTGCCATCATTGGTGCTGTAACCTCTTTAGTAGCTGCTACTATTGCTTTGGTTCAAACGGATATCAAAAAAGTATTGGCTTATTCTACAGTATCACAATTGGGATTAATGTTCTTAGCTTTAGGATTTGGAGCATACGAAATTGCCGTTTTCCACGTAATCACTCATGCTTTCTTTAAAGCTTGTTTATTCCTTGGATCTGGTTCAGTAATCCATGCTTTACACGGAGAACAAGACATGCGTAACATGGGAGGATTGAAAAAAGTTATGGGTATTACCTTTATCACTTTCTTACTTTCAACATTAGCTATTTCAGGAATTCCTCCTTTTTCAGGATTTTTCTCGAAAGATGAAATATTAATGACTGCTTTTGAACATAACACGGTTCTTTGGGTTATTGCTTCTTTAGCTTCGTTAATGACAGCTTTCTATATGTTCCGTTTATTGTACTTAACTTTCTATACTGATTTTAGAGGTACTGAACACCAAAAAAGTCACTTACACGAAAGTCCGGCTTTAATTACTTTTCCATTGATTGTATTAGCTATTTTAGCAACTATTGGTGGAGCAATAAGTTTACCAACTAATAGCTGGTTAAATGGTTATTTAGCACCTTTATTTTCAAAAGAAGCGCATGAAGCACATCATTTTGGAACAAAAGAATATGCACTAATGGCGGTAGCAGTTGCAGGGGGATTAATTGGTATTATCATTGCTTTTGTAAAATACATTAAACAAATACAAGTTCCTTCTCAGGATTCAGAAATTACAGGTTTAGCTAAAGTACTTTACAACAAATATTATATTGATGAAATTTACGATGTGATTTTTGTAAACTCTATTAATGGCTTGTCAAAATTCTTTAGAGATTATGTAGAAACAACATTATCTGCTTTAGTTTTTGGATTAGGAAAAGTAACCAACGAAATAAGTTATCAAGGAAGAAAATTACAAACAGGAAGTATTGGATTTTACTTGTTCGTATTTGTATTAGGACTTTGCAGTATAGTAACTTATTTATTTTTAGCTCAATAATTTTATATCATGAACGTATCAGTACTATTAATTATACTTCTTGTTGGCGCATTTGCTACTTACTTTGCTGGCGATAAACTGGCTTCAAAAGTGGCATTATTATTCAGCTTAGTTGCTTTTGGACTATCTATTGCGTTATTAAACAGTTATAATGCAGGTGAAAATATTAGTTTCTTTACCTATTGGATTAATAACCCATCTATAGCTTATTCATTAACTGCAGATGGTTTATCATTAATCATGTTATTACTTGCTACTGCATTAACTCCTTTGATTATTTATTCATCTTTTGGGAATGAATACAAAAATGCAAAATCATTTTATGCTTTGATCTTGTTTATGTCTTTTGCTATGACAGGAACATTCTTAGCTTCCGATGGTTTGTTGTATTATATTTTTTGGGAGTTGGCCCTAATTCCAATTTACTTTATTGCATTAATTTGGGGTAATGGTGATGTAGAAGAACGCAAAAAAGCGGTAGTTAAATTCTTTATCTACACACTTGCAGGTTCCTTATTTATGCTAATTGCATTTGTGTATTTATATCAAAAGTCTGGAAGCTTCTTAATTCAAGATTTATACAAAGTTGAATTAGACAAAATGGAGCAATTCTTCATTTTCTGGGCTTTCTTCTTAGCTTATGCTATTAAAATTCCAATTATTCCATTCCACACTTGGCAGGCACAGGTTTACCAAAAAGCACCTACTGTTGGAACAATGCTTTTATCAGGTATTATGCTTAAAATGGGATTGTATAGTGTTTTACGTTGGCAACTTCCATTAGCTCCTATTGCTTCTAAAACCTATTTACCAATACTAATCGGTTTAGGGATTGCAGGTGTAATCTATGGTTCCATTGTAGCGTTAAGACAAAGAGATTTGAAAAAATTATTGGCTTATTCTTCATTAGCTCACGTAGGTTTAATTGCGGCTGGTTGTTATACTTTAAATATCGATGGTTTAAGAGGAGCTGTTTTACAAATGTTAGCTCACGGTTTTGTGGTAGTAGGTTTGTTCTTTGCTGCCGAAATTATCTACAGAAGATATGAAACCAGAAACATTGCCGATATGGGTGGCATTCGTTCACAGGCACCAAAATTTGCTTCTTTGTTCATGATTTTAGTTTTAGCTTCTGTAGCTTTACCAACAACCTTTAACTTTGTTGGAGAGTTTACCGTATTATACAGTTTATCACAAATCAATTTGTGGTTTGCTTTATTGGGAGGAACAACTATTATTTTAGGAGCTTATTACATGTTGAAAATGTACCAACAAGTAATGCTTGGTGAAACCAATACAAGAGTTTTTGCTGATGTTAATTTTCATGAAACTTTGGTTTTAGTAATCATCATTGCGGTAATTTTCATTTTTGGTTTGTATCCAAAACCAATAAATGATTTGATTACTCCCGCTTTGGATCAGATACTGAGAACATTGTTTAAAATTCAATAATAAAGACCGACTATTTAATATCAGGTTCTAATCCTGAATCACAATAAAAAATATGAATACATTAATAGCTATAATTGGATTAGGTGTTTTATGCCTTTTATTTGAAATTTTTGATGCTAGAAAAGCAATCGTTCCAATAGTAGTAATTGGATTACTAGCTATTCTGGGATTAGATATTTCAGAAATTAACGAATCGCCTGTTGCTTATTACAACAATATGATTGTAGTGGGTAAATATTCGTCAGCCTTTTCAGCGTTATTTATCATTTTGACAATATTCTTAGTAAGCTTAGGACAAAAATTTTATGAAAATCGTCCATCAAAATTCTCAGATTTTATCGCGATAAAACTATTCTTATTAGCTGGAGCAGTAGCAATGGTTTCTTTTGGAAACTTAGCGATGTTCTTTTTAGGAATCGAAGTACTATCAATTGCCCTTTATGTATTAGCATCAAGCAATCGTACAAGTATTAAAAGTAACGAAGCCGGTTTGAAATATTTCTTAATGGGTTCGTTTGCCTCAGGGATTATCCTTTTTGGAATCTGTTTGATATATGGAGCGATGGGAAGTTTTGATATTGCTGAAATAAGCGAATTATCACACTCAGCTGAATTACCAATTTGGTTTCCTATTGGAATTGTATTGGTTTTTATAGGAATGCTTTTCAAAATTGCAGCTGTTCCATTCCATTTCTGGGCTCCAGATGTCTATGAAGGTTCACCAGCTTTGACAACTGCGTTAATGAGTACTTTAGCAAAAGTGGTAGCTATTGCCACACTTTACAAATTAGTAAAAACAATGAATGCTGATATTTCTCCAGCTTTCCAATTGGTTATTGTAATTGTGTCTATTGCTTCTATGACTGTTGGAAATATAATGGCATTACGTCAAATAAACGTAAAACGTATGCTTGCCTTTTCAGGTATTTCACATGCCGGTTTTATGTTAATGACTTTATTAAGTACCGAAAAATCTTCAGGAACATTATTATATTACACCTCTGCATATGCCTTAGCTGGTATTGCAGCCTTCACGGTAATATTATACGTTTGTAAAACAAGAGAAAATGAAGATATTAATAACTTCCATGGTTTAGGAAAAAACAATCCGTTAATGGCTGCTATATTAACTGCATCATTGTTATCAATGGCTGGTATTCCAATTTTCGGAGGTTTCTTTGCTAAATTATTCTTGTTTACACAAACTATTCAAGCTGGTTTCATAGCCTTAGTGATTGTAGCTGTAATTAACTCTATTATAAGTGTTGGCTATTATTTCAAATTAATTTTAGCAATGTATACTAAAGAACCTAATGAAGCTAAAATCCCTACTCCTATACTTTACTATATAGTTGCAGTAGTTGCTATAATTTTAAACATTGCTTTGGGATTTTTCCCTTCAATTGTTTTGGATTTAATATAGTCAAACAATCAAAATATATACAAACCATCAAGATTCGTTTTGATGGTTTTTTTATTTACATCTAAACCATTCCTAATTAAAACTTAAAGAAACAACAACTTAGGAAAAGAAACCATACATTTGTATATACAAATATTAAAGTTAAAAAGATGGAAAATAAATTAAAGATTCAAATTTGGTCGGATATTGTATGTCCTTTTTGTTATATCGGTAAAAGAAGATTAGAACAGGCATTAGTCCAATTTGGACATCAGGATGCCATTGAAATAGAATGGAAAAGTTTCCAATTAGACCCCTATTTTATTGCAGAAGAAAATGATAATTTAGCCGAACATTTAGCCGAAAAGTATCAAAAAAACAAAGAATGGGCTCTAGAAATGTTAGAAAATACGACTCAAAATGCAGCACAATCGGGATTAGAATTTCATTTTGAAAAATCTATAATGGCCAATACATTCAAAGCACATCGATTACTTCATTTAGCTAAAAAACAAAAGCTGGGAAACACACTTAAAGAATTACTTTTTAAAGCCTATTTTACGGATGGAAAAAATGTAGATGACAATGAAACATTAAAACAATTAGGTTTAGAAGCAGGACTTGAAACAATTAGTATTGAAAACGTACTTAAATCAGATGAGTTCTCAGAAGAAGTAAAACAAGATATCGAACTTGCACAAAAAATTGGAATACAAGGAGTGCCCTTTTTTGTATTTGAAAACAAATATGCTATTTCAGGCGCCCAACACAAAGAAACCTTTATAAAAACTTTAGAAAAGGTATGGGAAGAAGGACAGTTTAATTCACAAATTACTATCTTGAATACCGAAAACAATGCTAGCTGCGGCATAGATGGATGTAATTAAAGAAAAAGGATAAAAATGAATACTTCTGAACAAAAAAAAATCATCAAATGGGGAATTATAGGTTGTGGAGATGTTACTGAAAAGAAAAGTGGTCCTGCCTATCAAAAAACCGAAGGATTTGAAATTGTAGCCGTAATGCGCAGAGATGCGGAAAAAGCAGAAGATTATGCCAAAAGACACGGTATAAAAAAATTCTATTCGGATGCTGATGCACTAATCAATGATCCAGAAGTAGACGCTGTTTACATTGCTACACCGCCGGATTCACATAAACTTTATGCTTTAAAAGTAGCTGAAGCAGGAAAAATATGTTGTATAGAAAAACCATTAGCTCCTAGTTATGATGATTGTGTAGCAATATATGAAGCATTTAAAACCAAAAAAGTACCCCTTTTTGTTGCTTATTATCGTCGTTCTCTACCTCGATTTACACAAATAAAAAAATGGTTGGATGCTAATAGTATTGGAGAAATCCGTCATATCAACTGGCATTTAAGCAAACCTGCCTCTGCACAGGATTTATCAGGAATTTACAACTGGCGTACAGATGCAAATGTAGCTAAAGGCGGTTATTTTGATGATTTAGCTAGTCATGGATTGGATTTATTTCATTTTTTACTGGGCGAATTCGAAGAAGTTTCAGGTATAAGTACTAACCAGCAAAACTTATATTCCGCAAAAGATGCTTTAGTCGCTTGCTGGATACACAAAACGGGGATTACAGGAACTGGAAGTTGGAATTTTGGATCTACAAAAAGAGAGGACAAAGTAATCATCTACGGAAGCAAAGGAACGATAGAATTTTCAGTGTTTGACGAAAATCCAATTGTACTTACAAATGAAAATGGGACTGAATCTTTACTAATTGAACATCCTGAAAACGTACAATTACACCATGTTGAAGCTATGAAAGAACAACTATTGGGCAATGGAATACATCCCTCTGGAGGAAAAACAGCCCTACACACTAGTTGGATCATGGATAAAATTATGAATTCAATATAAAAAAAAGCTTCAGAACCACCTGAAGCTTTTTAACTAACTACACAAACTAATTAATTACTAACCAATAGCAAATTTCTAACCAAAAAAACAATAACACATATCGTGCCAAAAAGAAATAACAGTTGCAATTATTTTAAAAACTTCAAGAATTTACAATAAAGTTAACCTGAAAAAATAAAAACAAATAAATCCTCAGCGAAAAATAAGTCCTATAAAAATATAGTGGCTCATAAACAAAAATCTAATTCAAAACGTATAAAAAGCATACTAATATGTAATTTTGTAGTATGTATGCTTTAGTCGATTGTAATAATTTTTATGCTTCCTGTGAACGTGTTTTCCAACCGGAACTCAACGGAAAAGCCGTTGCGATATTATCTAACAACGATGGCTGTGTTATATCTAGAAGTAATGAAGCCAAGACTGCAGGAATTGCAATGGGCGTACCAGCGTTCCAAATCAAAGATTTGATAAAAGAGAAAGATGTAAAAGTGTTTTCATCCAATTATGCTCTTTATGGTGATTTAAGTCGTCGCGTGATGGAAGTACTCCAACAGTTTACACCAAATGTAGAAATATATAGTATAGACGAAGCCTTTCTTAATTTTGATGGATTAAACATTACAGATTACCACGATTATGGCATCCAAATCAAAAAAAGGGTTCTAAAATGGATTGGTATTCCAGTTTGTATTGGATTTGCTGAAACCAAAGCCTTATCAAAAGTTGCCAATAAAATTGCTAAAAAATTCCAAGAACGCACACTAGGTGCTTATGTAATTGACTCTGAAGAAAAACGAATCAAAGCCTTAAAATGGACTAAAATTGAAGATGTTTGGGGCATTGGATACCGAACTACTAAGAAAGCTAAAATACGAAACATCAACACGGCTTTTGACTTTATTCAGCCACAACACGAAGCCTGGATAAAGAGAGAAATGGGAGTAGTGGGACTCCGCTTAAAAGCAGAATTGGAAGGTAAAGCCGTTTTAGAACTTGAACCAATTGTAGAACAAAAGAAAAGCATTTCCATAACACGAAGTTTTCCCAAACAAATAGCAGAATTTGATTTACTACGGGAACGTATCACGACCTTTGCTTCGGTTTGTGCCGAAAAATTACGCAAGCAAAAATCCTGTTGTCATACCATTATTGTGATGCTTGTTATTGACAAACACAGTAACAAAAACACACAATACTATTTTAACAAGGCAATGACTTTGCCTTTTGCGACCAATTCGACTTTGACCATAGCCAATACTGCAGTCGAATTATTCAAACAATTACACAAAGGCAACGAACATTTGAAATTTAAAAAAGCAGGTGTTATTGTTACGGAACTCATTGGTGAAAACCAAAAACAGTTTCAATTATTTGAAGAAGAAAACCCAAAACATTTAGCCTTAATGAAAGTCATGGATCAACTGAATTCAAAATTAGGGGATACTAAAATAAAATTGGCAAGCCAAAACTTAAATCTTACTTGGGACATGAACCAAAGGCATTTATCGCCTAAATACACTACTAGTTTTAAAGATATTCTTGAAATACGATGCGAATGAAAAAAGATCCAAAACTCACATTCCACAAACCAGATTACGAAAGCGAACTGCGAATTCCTTTCATTCCGGATGGTGTTTCGGCAGGATTTCCCTCGCCTGCAGCTGATTTTACAGAAAACAATATCGATTTAAATAAGGAACTAAGCGAAAATCCCTTGGCTACCTTTTATATTAAGGTAAAAGGGAATTCGATGATTGATGCAGGAATTGAAGACAAAGACGTATTGATTGTAGACCGAAGTATTGAACCGCAAGACAACAAAATCGCTGTTTGCTTTATCGATGGCGAATTCACCGTAAAACGCATTAAACTTGAAAAAAACTGTCTCTATCTCATGCCTGAAAACAATAATTACAGTCCCATAAAAGTTACCGAAGAAAACCAACTTATCATTTGGGGAATTGTAACCTATGTGATAAAAAAAATGTGAAGTCGAACAAATTCAACTCCACATTTTTGCATTTAAAACTATTATTGTAATCTTACCAGAACTTCACGTATAAAGCTGCGATAATTAATAAAGTAATGATGATTAATACTGTTGTTTGTGGTTTTACCTTGAACATTTCAGTGTCTAATTCAAAAGCTTTAGGGTTCACTTTTGGTCCTGCGAAACTCACTGCAACCATTAAAAGCATAGTGAACATAAATGATAATCCCATACAAATGTGGAATGGAATTTCAAATCCACCTTTTCCATTTGGCCAAGCAGTATATAAGAACGTCTCATTTCCAAACAATGCTGGCGCATACTCGTTGAATAAAACAGATAACAAGAATCCTGCTAATACTCCCACAATAGCTGCAGTTCCTGTTGTACGCTTCCAGAACATCCCTAAAAAGAACATAGCAAATACTCCAGGACTAATAAATCCTGTATATTTTTGGATATAAGTAAATCCTCCTACTCCTCCAATTCCCAATACATCATTCCATGTGAACAACACAGCTAATACCATAGAAGCAAAAACAGCATATCTACCAATGTTTACCTGAGCTCTATCTGAAGCACTTTTTTGAATGTATTTTTTATGAACGTCTAAAGTATAAATCGTAGAAATACTATTTACTTTACCTGCTAACGAAGCTACAATAGCTGCTGTTAATGCTGCCACTGATAATCCTTTTAATCCTGTAGGCAAGAATGTCAACATCGCCGAGTAAGCACCGTCTTTTCCTCCTACTAATTGTGGTAAATGACCTCCTTCGTATAAAACATAAGCAGCAATACCAGGTAACATTACGATTACAGGCATTAATAATTTTAACAATCCTGCAAATAAAATTCCTGTACGAGCTGTAGTTAAGTCGGCTCCAAGTGCTCTTTGTGTGATGTATTGGTTACATCCCCAATAGTTCAAGTTGATGATCCAGATACCTGCTAAATACGATAAAATCCCCGGGAAAGTAAGGTATTTATCAATTTCTAATTGTGTAGAAGTAGCTGTTGGACGTGGAATAATCATTTTGAAATGCTCTGGCGCTTCCTGCATTAATACATTGAATCCTGCAATAGCATCTTTTCCTACTCCAAAATATTCTCCTACTGTTGTCAAAGCAATATAAGAAGTTACTAAACCTCCAATAATCAATACCGCTACTTGAATAACATCTGTATAAGCCACTACTTTCATACCTCCAAGTGAGATAATCAAAGCAAATACCGCTAAACCTAACATAATAGCATGAAGATACTCTCCTCCTGCTAAACCGTTAATCGCTACAGCTCCTAAGTATAAAATAGAAGTTAAGTTTACAAAAACATACAAAAACAACCAGAAAACAGCCATAATCAATGCTGTAGTTTCATTGTATCTTGTTTTTAAGAATTGTGGCATGGTATAAATCTTGTTTTTCAAATAAACAGGAATAAACCAAATCGCAATAATGATTAAGGCAATAGCAGCAACCCACTCGTAGGCAGCAACTGCAATCCCTAAAAAGAAACCTTCTCCACTCATCCCAATAAACTGCTCAGCAGAAATATTAGAAGCAATCAGTGAAGCTCCAATAGCCCACCATGTCAAAGTCCCTTCGGCTAAGAAATACGCCTTAGCATCGTGTTCGTTTTTTTCGCGCTTGCGATAAACAATGTATCCATAAATAGATACTATTAAAAAGTAAATTATAAAGACTGCATAATCTGCAAATCCGAGAGTTGAGCTCATAAAAAAAAGTTTTAAATTATTAATTATTGGTTGATTGATAGCTATTCTAAAAGCTTTTAGCTTCTAATTTTTTGTTCCCATTTCCAAGCACTAGCCATAGCTTCTTCAAGAGTCAATTGGGTTTTCCAGCCTAGAACTTGATTAGCTTTGTCTGTATTGGCATAAGCTAAGGTAACATCACCTTCTCTTCTATCAACGATTCGGTAAGCCAATTTTTGACCACTCACTTTTTCAAAAGCATTGATTACTTCCAATACTGAACTTCCTACTCCTGTTCCTAAGTTGAAAGTTTCTACTTTAGCTTCGTTCTTTTTATTTATTAAACGTTGCAAAGCAATAACGTGTGCTTTAGCCAAATCAACCACATGGATGTAATCACGAATACAAGTTCCATCTGGTGTTGGGTAATCATTTCCGTAAACTAATAATTCTTTACGCAACCCAATTGCGGTTTGCGTAATAAATGGTACTAAATTTTGCGGAACACCAATTGGCAATTCACCAATTTCAACAGATGGATGCGCTCCAATTGGGTTAAAATAACGCAACAAAATAGCGTTAATACCGCTTATTTTTGCCACATCAGTAATAATTTCTTCCCCAATTTGCTTTGTATTTCCATAAGGGGACATAGCTGGTTGTACTGCAGAATCTTCATTAATAGGCATTGTTTCAGCTTGACCATAAACCGTACAAGAAGAACTAAAAATAAAGTTAGCCGATTCTTTTTTCTCTAATTCCTGAAGCAAATACACTAAAGAATTGATGTTGTTTTCATAATACAACAACGGATTCCCAACGCTTTCACCAACAGCTTTCGAAGCTGCAAAATGGATAACACCGTTTACATCCGAATGTCTTTTGAAAAAATCCTGAACTGCTGCTTTTTCTCTTAAGTCTAATTTTTCAAAAAGAGGTTTCTTTCCTGTAATGGCTTCAATTCCCTTTAAAACATCTTCTGATGAATTAGATAAATTATCAATTACCACTACCTCAAAACCTTCGTTTTGTAATTCAACTACAGTATGAGAACCTATGAAACCTAAACCTCCCGTTACAAGTATTTTCATATAATTAAATTTTATTTTTCAGCTGTATTATATGGTATCGCCTTTTTAATCTTTGATGTTTGCTTACGCAAACTTGTTATTTTTGGCGATTTCATAATTTCGTTTTTATTTTTGTTTGTAATGTACCTCAGATAAGTTTCTCAACATTTCGGCACTTTTCTCTGGTGTAATATCTCTTTGAGATTCGCCCATCATTTCGTATCCTACCATAAATTTCTTTACTGAAGCCGAACGCAATAAAGGCGGGTAAAAATGCATGTGGAATTGCCACTCTGGATGCTCCTCACCATCTGTTGGTGCTTGGTGAATACCTGAAGAATAAGGAAATGACGTTTCAAAAAGATTATCGTATTTAGACGTTAATTGTTTCAAAATTACTGCAAAAGCTGCCACTTCATCTTCTGTAAATTCGGTGATTTTAGTGATATGACGTTTACTAATAATCATAGTTTCGAATGGCCAAATAGCCCAAAAAGGAACAATCGCAGCAAAATGATCATTTTCTACCACAATACGCTCTTTTTTCAAGATTTCTTGTTGTAAATAATCTTGCAATAAGTTACTTCCGTTTTTATCGTAATACGCTTTTAGGTTGTTTTGTGTTTTCTCAACCTGTGTAGGCAATGATGATTGTGCCCAAATTTGTCCGTGTGGATGCGGATTACTACATCCCATTACACTTCCTTTGTTTTCAAAAATCTGAACGTGATTAATGTAATCAATACTACCCAAATCGGTATATTCTCTTTGCCAAGTATGGATAATATCGATAATTCCATCCACATCCATTTCAGGTAAAGTTAAATTGTGTTTTGGCGAAAAACACACTACTCTAGAAATCCCTCTTTCTGGTTGTGCTTTAAAGAAACTTTGCTCTTCATTCCCTTCAAATGCAATAGGTTCTTGTTTTAGCGCCGCAAAATCATTATCAAAAACAAAGCTACTTTCGTAAGGCGGATTTACTTCACCATTAGCACGAACATTTCCGGCACATAAATAACATTCTGGGTCATATTCCGGTAAAGCAACTGTATTAATAGCTTCTTTTTGTCCTTGCCAAGGTCTCTTGGCACGATGTGGAGAAACTAAAACCCATTCGTTGATTAAAGGGTTGTATCGTCTATGTGGATCTTCATTAATATCAAACTGTCTCATAGTCATTATTTAGTGTATAGTGATGTTCCGTTACTTACTTTAACGTCATAAATTTTCAATTCAATTCCGAAAGCTTCCGTGTATAATTTTGAAAATTTATCTTTAATGATTTGTTCTTGTCCTTTTTTAACTAAGTTAATCGTGCAGCCTCCAAAACCGCCACCCATAAGTCTTGAACCGATAACAGCCGATTCTGCTTTGGCTAAATCCACTAATAAATCCAGCTCTTCACAGCTTACTTCGTAGTCTTTAGACAAGCCATCGTGAGTAGCAAACATTAATTCGCCTAACAATTCAATATTTCCATTGTCTAACGCCTCACAAGCCTGAATGACGCGGTTGATTTCTTTAACTACAAAAAGAGAACGTCTAAAAACATCATGACTCATTTTGTCTTTCAAATCAATGATTGTTTGTTCTGTACAATCTCTAAAACTTTGAATTTCCGGGAAATTAGCCTTCACAATCGCAATTCCTTCTTCACATTGTTGACGTCTTTCATTATAAGCCGAAGTCATCAACGAGTGTTTTACATTCGAATCAAATAAAATCAACGAATAATCACTAAAATTAGCTTCGTGATACGTATATTCTAAAGTGCGGCAATCAATTTTAATCACTTTGTTTTCTAGTCCCATTACACTCGAAAACTGATCCATAATTCCGCATTTGATTCCTACCCAATGCTCCGCTTTTTGTCCTAACAAAGCAATATCAATTGGTTTAATATTCAAATTAAACAAATCATTCATCCCAAATAAGAAACCACACTCTAAAGCTGCAGAAGAAGACAAACCTGAACCAACAGGAATATTACTACTGAACACACAATTTACACCTTCAAATTGGAATCCGTTTACTTTTAATTGATTAATTACACCTCTAATGTAATTTGTCCATGCGTTATCGTCTAAATTAACCTCAGCCGTAACATCAATTTCAAACGAATCATTAAGATCTAAAGCGATTACTTTAGTGGTATTGGTATTGTTTTTTGCAAAAGCAAAGCAAATAACTTTATCAATAGCAGCTGGCAAAACATATCCGTCATTATAATCGATATGCTCTCCAATAATGTTGATTCGTCCAGGAGAAAGGACAATTTTACTTGGTTCAGAGCCAAAAGTTTCCTTGAAATGGCTCTCTGTTTTGTTAATTAAAATATCATTCATTTTTTAGAAATTGAAGTAGTATTATTTTTAAAAAGCACTTAAAAGTGACTGGAATTTATAGGTCGTTTTTTGCGTGTAAACCTCTCCTTTTTTCAAAACAGCAGATGGGAAATGTGGGTGATTAGGCGCATCTGGAAAATTTTGAGTTTCAAAACAAATTCCGCTTAAAGCATGATACGAAGCATTCTCTTTTCCTTTTAAATCAGGCCCACAATTACCGCCCACATAAATATGAACACCAGGTTGATCGGTATAAACGTCCATTTTAATATTGGTTAATGAACTAAAAAGTGTTGCTTTTACAGCATCATTATTTTCCACTACAAAAGTATTGTCAATGCTTTTAGGACATTTTTTAGCCGTTCTATAGTCAAAAACAGTATCTGCTACATCTAAAATTTTACCCGTTGGAATACAATCCTCTCTGGTTTCTAAAACTTTTTGAGCATACACAATTAAATCTTGATTACTAACATCAGATTGATGTCCGTCAAGATTAAAATAACCATGATGAGTCAAATTAATAATCGTATCTTCAGTCGTTGTTGCCTTATAATCAAGGATTAATTCGTTTTCTTCAGATAAAGTATAAGTCAAACTTACGGTAAGTTCTCCAGGATAATTTTCCTCATTAGCAGCACTACTGTAACTCAAAGTGATTGAAGGATTTTTGCCCGTAGTTACAGCCTCGACTTTCCATGTTTTTTTACTAAAGTTCTCGATTCCTCCATGTAAAGAATTTGGTCCATTATTGATGGCTAATTGGTACGTTTTCCCGTTCAATTCAAATTTACCTTCATTAATTCTTCCCGCATAGCGTCCCACTGTTGTTCCGATATAAGGCGATCCATCTAGTTGAAAGGATTTTTCATAACCTTCAACCGAATCAAAACCTAAAACCACATCAATTAAATCACCATTTTTAGTTGGAATTTTTAAGGAGGTAACTGTAGCTCCAAAAGGTATTACTTTTACCACTGCTCCATTTCCATTTGTTAATTCGTAAAAAGGAGCATCATAGTCCAGAGTCGATAAATTATTTTCAGAAGTTGACATATCTTTGGTTTTTTTATTTTGGGTTGGGAAAGCAAAAATAGGAACAAACTACATATATTATATACCAGTACCTACCAGTTTTTAAAAATAACCACTAGATTAAAACAAAAAGCATAAATGAATCGCTCCATTTATGCCTTGCATACATAACTCTTGATAAAATCAATTAATTACTTGGCATACCATCTGCTTTCATTCCCTGTAAAATTAAAGCATTCATTATATACAGAAAATCACTTCCGTCATCTTCATGCGCTCCATTAACACCATAAGGCCAAAAGTGAGTCCTATCTCCTTTCACATAAGCTAATGGATCATTTGTCATCATTTGTAAAATTTCATTTGCTCGCTTACCTTGCCATTTCCCGTTTACCATCAATTCCCAATATTTAGAATGTTGTCCTACCCCAACTGTATGAGCCATTTCATGCATAGCTGTCCCTGCTTTTTGATAGGCAGAATTTGCACCCATATTAATCCAGCCAGCAAATGTGGCATCCGCAGTAGGTGTACCAGGAGAATAATTCACAGTAACATGTTTTACCATTGATGTGAAATTATTGTAATATTGGGTTGCGGTATCAAAAGCTGCTTTAATTCTAGTTATTGTAGCCTGATCTGCACCGTTTGCATTAAAAGAATAGGTGAAATTTCCTTTTTTGATAGTACTAATTATAAATTCTTCTCCATATAACACCGTATTAGCTGTAATAGCATAAGGCCTCACATAATACAATGTTTCTGGCGTTAAATTAGAAATTCGTTGTTTAAATTTACTTTCAACCGTTGATCGTGCAATTTTATTATTAGCAACAGTAGGTTCTTTAATAGTATTATAAACCAGCCCTATTTCCTGAATTATCAAATCACCATGATCTTTTAGAATTACATCAAAAAACAAATCCTGAGCACCTGCTACTTTTATTGTTCCAAAAACTAAATAAGGCGAAGCTGGATCTTTAGTTTTAAAACTAATCTCATTACCATAGGCAACTCCTTTTTTATTTACTACATAAGCTCTTGCATAATAAACAGTGGCTCCTTCTAAATTTGTTAGTTCTACTTTAAACTCGCCAGAACCTTTAATTACACTAGCCAATTTTTTTGTTCCTTGATAAGTAGGATTAGTAGTTGTTCCATAACACACCCCTCGTTCCGTAACACTACTCCCTCCATCATTTTGAATGACTCCCCAAACAACAGCTTTTAGAGCTGCAATATCCTCTGCTTCATTTGTTTTTAATGTCGCAAAAGTACCAATGCTATTGTTATTGTTTTCTACTACGGGATCATTTCCTGAAGAATTTCCTGAAGAACAGGAATACAAAGCAACTAAAATCAGTAAAATTAAGTTAATATTTTTTCTCATAATTATAATATTATTTGTTATTAAAAAAATCTAAATCCCATTTATTATACCAGTTCAAAATTGGTTTATCATTATCGAATTGAATAGGAAGCCAAACATAACTTCCCGCAATCGGATTTTTAGGATTCCAGCGATCTGCCATAAAAATAAATTGATCCTTTTTCCCTTGAACTGGCAAAACAAAAGTACTTTGCGAATAAAATGTAAGATGTGCATCTTTACCAACACATGGGTTTCCTATTGCTTCCCAAGGCCCCCAAAGTGAGGTCGATTTAAATGAACGTGCAGCATTAGGATCCCAACCTGTGCAACCAGACGTAATCATATAATAAAACCCATCTTTTTTAAAAACAGTTGGAGCTTCATTATGACCAGCAGGTTCCACTCTCGTCCATTCCTTTGTAAAACCCAAATAATCATCTGTTAGCTCTGAAATATGAAGCGTTAAATTATCTTCTGATGAATGAATTAAATACGCTTTTTCATCATCATCGACAAAAACCGTCATATCTCTAGACATTTGCCCATGATTAAAATCCCTTCGAACTAGCATCCCATTTTTAATTGCTAACAACCACTCGATTGACCAAGCTTTCAAAGTATTTTCTCCTGTAAATGATTTTTTGTTTTCGCTATCAAAATTCTTAGGCCAAGTTCCTTTATTAGGTCGCAAAGATTTAATAAAATTAAAAGGTCCTTTGGGATTCTTACTTATTGCTACAGCCGCTCTAGCAGCATCATAACCATGCCCTTTTAACTCCAAATGAAACCACATAACATATTGCTTCGTTTTTTTATTAAAAACTACTTTCGGCCGCTCAATAATACAACCTTTTGTAATTTCAGAATTAGTATTTAACGTAACTTCTAAAACAATACCTTCGTTTTTCCAACTGTATAAATCTGTTGAGGAATAACAAGTAACTCCCTTCTGAGCAACATTTCCCCCTTTACCTCCTGTTTTGTATTCTCCATACCAATAATAAGTTCCATTATCAAACAAAATACCACCACCATGTGCATTAATATGTACACCATCAGTATCTTTCCATTCTTTTCCAGAAATAAATGAATTATTCTGACTGGATACTAAAATTGGAATTAGAATAAAAAAATAAATCAAATAGGATAATTTCATGTTCTATTTTTTTTGGTAAACTCTTATATAATCAACAATATATTGAGAAGGAAAGCTATCATCTTCAAATGCTCCTCCTTCATTTCCTCCAACTGCCAAATTCAATAATACATAATGAGGTTGTCTAAAAGGATGGTTTTTTAAATGCTCCAATTGCATTTTATCATTAATTATAGTTTCATTTATCAATTGATTATCGACATATAATTTTATCTCGTTTTCATTCCAATCCATTCTCCAAATATGAAATTCATTTGCCCAGTTATCTTTACCAAAATCGACTAAAGGAATTACATGACTATCCCATTCAACCTTATCTGTTTCGGACTTCCAAGCTACATTGGCTAATAATTTACCCCTGTAATATTCCATAATATCAATTTCTCCATTTGCAGGCCAATTACCACTAACTCCTAAAGTCCAAAATGCAGGCCACATCCCTTTTTCCACAGGAATTTTGGCACATATTTCAAATCGACCATATTGCCAGGAATGTTTTCCACGAGTTATTAAACAAGAAGAAGTCACACTAATAGAATCTCTATTCTTAGTCCAGTTTTTATGATCTTTTGCAACAAAATTTGGATTTAATCGTTTCTCTTTTTTTGCTTCGATTATCAAAAAGCCATCTTTACAATAGGCGTTTTCTTTCTGATACCATTGTGCTTCCAAATTTCTAACAAAGCCGGTTTCATAATTCCAATTATCCCTGTTGGGCTCACCATTATTATTGAATTCATCACTCCAAACCAATTGATACCCTTCATATACTCGAGGTTGTTCATCTTTTGAGAAAAAACCAAAAATCGAAACTAATACAATAGCAAAAACTAAAAATCTTAATAAAAACAACCTCATCACAACGATAATTTTAATAGATATTTACAGTAACAATAATAAAAACACACCAGAACTAATATGGAACGGCTTTAAGAAATTAGTTTACTTTAAAATTCCAAACCTGACCAACAGTAGTACCTCCTTTTCCATCTTTTACTACAACTTTCCAATAATAATTTCCGGAATTTGATATCGTTGCATCAAATGTCTTTACGGTTAAATCAGTGGCTACTTTTTCCGTTGGATTACTAGCTGTTCCCAAATACACATCATACTTTAAAACATCTGAAACATCTGCATCTTCAGAAGTCCAACTTAATTTTACAGTTCCTTTGGTTTGATTTGAATTTAAAACAGGAGTCAGCAAAGTTGGAGCAAATGGCAAATGATTAACTACTCCTTCTCCTTCGGTATAAAAACTATATACTGACGTATAAGCACTTGATTTATTTTTACTATCAATAGCTTTTAATCTCCAGTAATACAACTTCCCTTTTTCCAAAGTAATTTGTTTTGTTAAACCATTATTAATTGTTGAATTTAGATTTTGACTAAAAGCATTATCCGTTGCGATTTCTAATTGATAACTAACTGCATCATTTTGTTCATCGGTAGATGCACTCCACTGGAAAGTGATAATATTATTGGTACATACCAAATTGTTTGTCGGATAAGATAAATTTGGAACTGAAGGAGCACTATTTGTTATTGGTGCAGCATCAGATCCTCCACCATCTCCTCCACAAGAAGAAAACATTATTAAACACAATATAAATATAGATAGTCTTTTCATCTTTTACTTTTTTATAATTTGAACAACTTCTTCAGGATTGGAATAAATTTTCACGAAATAAACTCCCGCTGCTTCTTTTTCGATGTTCAAATGAACTTTACCATTTTGAATTTGATAGTTCTCTTTAGATATCAATTTAGAATCAACGGTATAAATCCCTATCGTAACGACCTCATCGTTAGTAGGCAAATAGATATCAAATTCACCTGATGTTGGGTTTGGAAAAGCTTTAACCGCATCATACAACGTTATAGTTTTAGCAAAAGTTCCTTCGCAAATTTTAGAAGTCAAAACTTCCAAAACATCTCCAGCATTTACATTTACATTAAAATTTGTTTCAGAAGTTTCAAACTGAAGTACTCCATTTACAAGAACCTGATAAGGTGCCGTACCTGATTCAATCGTTACATTTAATTTATCGGTGTTTGAAACAGTTTTTGCTGTAATAGCATTACTCTTTGGAATTTCTATCGAATAACATTGCTCGAATGTCTTACCAGGAATGGTAATACAAACCGAATAGCTTCCAGGAGCAAGATTATTAACCGACAATTTATTGTTGGTAAAATTGTGAGCCACACTATTTATAGTAGCTACATAATTATAAGATGCTGTTGCATCGATCGCAATTTGTCCATTGTTTTTATTCGGACAAGTTTCACCAACCTGAGTAATAGAAAAATTGTTTGCAGGAACAGCAAAACATCCATTGGCATTTACTGATTCACCACTAGGTGTATTTGGACATTTATCTAAACTATTCATTACCCCATCATTATCATCATCAAACTGTCCAGTAGAACATCCATTTGTATCTACTGTTTCACCAACAGGTGTATTAAGACATTTATCAACAGTATCCAGCACACCGTCTTTGTCAACATCTGGATTAGTAACTGTAATAACATCCGAATAGGCAGATTCTCTATTATCTTTACTTAATACCTTCATTCTGTATTCGGCTTTGGTATAAACCAATAAATCATCCACATTTAACTTTGTATAATCTGTAGTTTCATAGAAAACAGAAAAATTAAGTTCACCTTCTAATTTTCTTTGCAAAACATATTTATTCACCAAATCATTATTGATTCCAGTCCATTTCACATTAACTTTTTCATTATTGGCAGCTATCGCATAACTTAAGGTTTCTGTCTTTGGAATTGTCATAGTAGGAATATATTCTCTTGCAGGATTATATGCTTTTTTTGATGCATTATTAGCATAATACTCACCTGCTGGAGTTAGAACTGTGTAATTTCCTGTCCAACTTGCTACCACTGGAGCCGTTTTAAGCCATTGGTAATTTTCCCATCCTGGATTTTTTGTCTTCCAAGCATCATTGATTGTTACAAACATAGCTCGGGCATCCTGAACCCAGTTGTAAATTGAATAACGCTCAACAAAATCAAGATTATCTAATACATTCAATACCGCAATCAAATCATTTTTATGCTTAGTAGCATTTGCATCCGTGAGTACATTTGGGCCATCAGGGAAAGAATTACCTGTCCAGTTCGCTCCTATGTTCCATTCCGTAATCCATATAGGTCTTTTACCGTTGATGTTGTTATAAACATATTCTAAATCTGCTTTCCATTGAGCTGCTGTTTTATACCAATAACAGTGAATTGCTGTAAAATCTACACGATAATTTGCAGCATCAGCCTTCTTTAAAAAATCTGGAAGCCATCCATTAAATGGATCTGACGGAGATGGAGAACCCAATCTTAATCCTGATGCCAAAAGTCCAGGCCAACCACTCATTGCCTGATCAACAGTCATATTTGCCTGATCCGGACGATCCGGCTCATTGTACCCTAAAAGATGAGTATACCCCTCTTTAGTATAAGCAGCTTCAAATCCAGGCCAATATTGTGTTTGCCTAATAGGAACATATTCCATTTGTGGTGTAGTGGCACTTCCTGAATTCCAGTTATAATACCAAGTAACTTTTGATCCAGTACGTTCTTCTAAGCTACCTCCGGCTAATCCTTTTTTATTAACAGAATGCCAAACCATAGCTCTTATAAAAGATACTGTTCCATTCAAATAAGCAGGTATTACCGGCACTTCTAAGTCAGCGTCTTCAGCAATAAACACTCTGCTATATCCAGTACCATCAGCATTGGATGCAAAAGTCACCATATGCCCTTTTTTCAATTTAAAAGACTTTATTTTATTATCTAAAACTCCTAAATCCATATATCGAATTATATCTTGATACTGTTTTGAAGTACCACCATAATTCTCTGCTGTGAAAACCTCCAATGGAATATTAGCTACATAAGGAACAATAACAGAACCTGAGCCGCTATTTAAAACATATACATTTTCATTACTAACTGCCGGAGCACCATTAACATATAAATTCGTCAAATGAGTGCTAATAACATTTGCAGGAGTAATATTTTGAAAATAAACCCTCGCATCATAAGACTTTAAATCAACTGTTGAATTTATTAATGGAGTATACGCATTTTTAAGAGTAAGAGAAGCCGTAGAATTTAATACAACTTTTGATTTGGCATATGTATTAACAGTTAAAGCACTTGATGTTTCCAATGTTAAGGCTGAAGGAGCAATAATTTTTTCAGGAGCATAGGCCGTATCTTCATAACGTACTGAACTAACAACCATATCCACTGCTCCATCTGCATAATTTTTACCAATTGTAATATTTGCCCCTGAATTCGAAACCTGTTTCACACCTAATTTACCAATTGCAAAAGAGGCAGGATCAGCTTTCACTGTAATATAGTAAACGCCATCAGCAGATGCATTAAATTGCAGTTCACCTGTTCTTAATTTATTAATAGCACCACAAGCAAATGTTTTAGACGCTATAGGTGAGCTTCCGTTTTCAGAAGCAGAAATACTAACTGTCATCCCATTAGTTGCAGTACCAGACAATAACTCATAAATCCATGAAAACGAATAACTTTTACCCCCAACAACATCAACTGGAAAAGAGTAAGTTGAAGTTTGATAAGCCGAATCACTCCAATCCAAAAACATTAAACGACCACTATAATTGGTTCCATCAGATTCATAAGTATGTCCTGAAGTTACATCAACATAACGTATTCCGGATGTACTATTTGCAGCACTCCAAGGAATACTGGAATAAGTATTTTTCCAACCATAGGTTGCAGGTGTACCAGTATTATTATTTGTTAACCCAGCCCAGTTATTAATTAAATTTGAAGATTTTAGTTTTAAATCAGCAATACCAAAAAGAGCATAATCACCTGTTATGGTTAAATAGTAGGTCCCTTCTAATTCTGACATAAAAGTCAAATCGCCTTTTCTAATTTTATTAGCACTTCCAGTTGTAAATGTTTTTGAAAACAATGCTCCTGTCCCATCAGCAGCTTTTGATATTGAAACATTCATTTTAGCCCCTGCGGCAGCATTTGCCAAATATTCATACAACCAGGAAAATTCATATTGATAACCATATTCTAACTTAATTGGATAGCTATATGTTGATGAAGAATAAGAACTACCGTCCCAACGAATGTACATCAAACGGCCTTGATATGTTGTACCATCAGACTCGAACGTATGTCCAGAAGTTACATCTACATACCTAACTCCACCACTTAGGTTAGCACCATTCCAAGGTAAACTTGTAGAAGTATTAGCCCAACCATAATCGGAAGGTTTTCCAGAATTATTCCCAATAAATCCAGCCCAATTACTTAATTTATTATCGGTACCATACTCAACAGTTTGGGTTACAACACTACCATCTACTAGATAATCCAAAGCCTTAGAAGCTAAATAATGACCATCCTGATAAATATGTACTACTCCGTCTTTTACTGCATATCTGTATGTTTGTTCCTGAGCATTATCAATTGAAGTACTTAGGTTATCGATTGCCGTTAAATTAGCAGTATTATTAAAGGTTGTTTTATCTAAAGAGGTTCGAAAACCAAAATTATTTCCTTTATTTAATTGAACATCAAGTCCTCGTCCTACGGCAGAATTTACTTTCCCTTTAACTTCAAGAGTAAATTCATTAGCACCGGTAAAAGGAAAAATCATTGTATCTAATCCTGATGAATTATTAAATGACTTTATACCACTTAAACTTGTACTTAAATTCGATTTAACAGGTAAATTTGGAGCCTGAGCAAACATTTGTATGCTAAACACCATTAGGGTTAATAATAAAAAGTATTTTTTTTGATTCATATTATCTAACTTTATTATTAATTAAAATTTTAGAGATTAAAACATTCTTTTAAATGTCTTGAATTAAAAAACAATCCCCTTTTATTTTTAACACATCAAATCATCTGTTAATTTTTCCGATTTATCTTTCCATTATTACTAAAAAATCTTCTCGAAGAAAATGGTAGATAAATACAAAAAACAAATTGTACTAATACAAAGAATTACAAAAAAGGGATACTATATTCTTAGAAATTGAACTTGACCTACAGAAAGATTACTTAACTTATTAAGTTTATGAGTGAAATATTATTATAGGAGTCAACTATCACTTAAATAGAATCAATGAAGAGAAGCTTTCAATTGTATTCTAAAAACCAAGTAGAAACATTGTTTTAATGATAAAAGATGAGCATCAATCCTATAGTTATCTGATTATCTTAATTCAATATTCTACATATAAAAAACTAAAAATCAAAGAATAAGCTTATCACAGAAGTGATAATTTTTTGGCAGAAAAATCCCTAACAGCAACCGATTATGGTCTGTCATAAAATATTCAACCTATCACTTCTGTGTTAAACCAGATTATAAATCCTGTTTTATAATTTAGCTTGTAACAACTTAAGATTGTCTACAAAAAGAATAGGACTTGATCCACCTCCAGTATTACCTGTTTTCTTATACCCCATTCTAAATGTTACTGCCTTAGGAGTTGTAACGGAAAACACTAAACTGTGGTTTTTCCAAGCATCTGTTGCAGAAGGGAATCCGTCATAAATTCCTAAACCATCCATAACATACCCCATCATACTGGAAGCTCCTGATGTAGTCTGAACAACTAATGATTGCCAAGTCAAAGTATAAGTACCAATAGGCAAAGTAATTGTTTGCTCTACATACAAAACATCGGGTGATGGTTGCCAATGTTGTTTTACCGCTAACAAAGCACTTCCTCCTGTAGGATTAGTTGTAGCTAACGGAGCAATACCAAAAGGAGTTGTATTACTTCCATAATTTACAGTAGCCAGTTTTTTATAAGTAAAAGTTCCTGGAACTGGTGATTCTGTCCAACCTGGAACATCATAAATATAATTATCTGTTGCTGCACCAGTTGGGCTTGTCTCAAAACCGTAATTAACTAAATAAGTACTGGTAACATCCGTTTGAGTGGAGAACGAACTTTCAGGTGTAAAAAATTCATCTATTGCACCTACTTCAGGTAAATAAGCCGTTTTATATTTAACATCAGTACCTGTTTTATAATCAGTTATAGTTAAATTTTGTTGAGTAGATAAAACTTTAATTTGCTTAACTGTATTATCCGTAGCTGTATAACTAAGAATTGAATAAGCAGAATTTTTAGTGTAATCATTTAGAGATTCCATTGTTACAGCCAGATTAGTACCTGTATTTATCCCTACTACTACTTTTCTATTCATAATAGCAGCAGTTAAAGTTGCCTGATAACGTTGACCGTACGTATTACCAACCTTATTTACAGGAATTGATTTATTTCCTAATTTATCATAAGTTCTTACTTCAAAATTATAAATATTTTCCTCTAATCCATTAATAATAACATCAACAACATCTTGACCTGATGTCCTAGTTACAGGGACAACGATAGAATCTCTGCCTGTGTTCCAAAAAACACGAACTTCAGTCACTTTTGGATCTGAAATTATCAATCCTTTCACATTTACTCTATTTTTACCAGCATAAATATGTAAAGAATCTATCTTTCCGGTGTAAGATATTTCTCCATTTTTAACAAACTCTTTATAAGCATCATCCACACTGGTACAAGACCATAAACCAACAAACAAAACCAACACCATTATGGTTTGTAAAACATATTTTTTTATTTCGTTCATAACAATAGTTTTTACACATTAATAATTAATTAGCACCATAAACTTGAATTTCACCAATTGCCATAGTACCAATTCCTCCCCAATTTTTTAGAGAAACTATTCTTAGGTATCTTATAGGAGGTGCTGTTGGATCAAAATCCCAACTAAATCCAGCCACAGCAGTATTATAATCTTCAGCTGTTTGTTCTCCAAATGGAAGACCTGAAGGCTTAGTGGCATTATACTTTCCTAATTTAACCCATGTATTATCAAGACTACCATCTGGATTTGGATTTGCTGAACCCCAAATTTCAAATTCTTTCAAATCACCAGTGTAATAATAGGTTCGACCATTGAAATATTCTGGATAATCCCAAATAACAATACGACTCATTCTTTTTAATACTCCTGTATCAAATGTCACTACATGTTGTCCAGGAGTACTACCATCGGTTAAAAATACTCTAGGCCAATTCATAATATCTCCATCCCACATACCTGAAGGGATTGCAGTTGGATGAGTTTTTGTATCTCCTGGCAAAGGAAAATGCTTATAACCCGACTTAGGTAAAGCAAACTCTTCTAAAGGAGTAATGGTTGGAAAAATCGTATCAGTAGTATTTAACCATCTATCTCTAACAGTTATAGCAAAATTTTGTTCTACAGGCAAGAATCCTCTAATTGTTTTACTGATCACATCAGTAGAAGTATAAATACTTTTAGGATCAACAATCCAATCGCCTTGTGGATTTTTCTGCATAACCAAAATCGATAGGTTTTCACGTGTAATATTTGCTCCTGTAATATAAATACCTCCAAAAGCAGCCCCTGTTTGGAGACTTCTGTAAACATCCCAAATTGGTGCTTCCAGCGGCTTAATTTTAACGACTACAGCTTTAGAAGCTGTTTCACTTCTGTTAACGGCATACAATTTAACATCGTGTTCATCCGTATCAGCAAAACCTTCTACTAAAAGTGAATTATTATAATAAGACGATTTCACTTCCATTTTTCTACCATTAGCAAGAGTATATTCTGCTTTCACATATAATAAATCTTGCTCTGAAGGCAAACTATAAGTTAATTTAGCCTTACCAGGTAAATTTTCGACTGTTACATTTGTAACCTGTCCAGGTGGAGTCGAATTATTCTCTAAAGGCTCTAAATTAGTTTGTTCACAACTGATAAGCAACGAAGTTATCATTATTGCAAAAATGCTTTTGTTTATTATTTTCCAATTCATAACTGTATATTTTTTGTTACCAACCCACATTTTGAACTAAGTTAGGATTTTGAATCATTGCACTTTCAGGTATTGGCCAGAAATAATCTCTAGGCGCTATAAACTGTTGCTGAGAAACAGTAACCTCTTGATAATAAGAAGTTTGATCTGTACCTTTAACATTCCATCCTGTTATAGGTGCATTTAAATTTTGAGCAGCTAATTTCCATCTTTTCAAATCCCAGAAACGATGTCCTTCAAAAGCTAATTCAATTAATCGTTCTCTTTGAATAATTTCTCTTAAACCTGCTTGAGTTGTAGGTTTAGATGGATTTGAAGAAAAATTTGCCCAAGAATCAACTACACCAGCTAATCCAGCTCTCGTTCTTATACGATCTATGTACTGATAAACTGTTGAAGATGGCCCTTCAGATTCGTTCAATGCTTCAGCATACATTAAATATAAATCAGCTAAACGAATTTCTGGCCATGCATATGCTTTGTAGAAAGATCCTCCCGTTGTATACGTAATTTGATTCCAATCTACTAATTTTTTCACAAAATAACCAGTTACATTCATATGAAAGGAATGTGATGCTCCAGCTGGGTCTCCAAATTTTGCTTTTAATCCCCATACTGTACCATCATCTGATTTTGAAGGGCTGTCATATTTATACCACACACCTCCATCAAAAGATAAATCGGCATAAAAACGTGGTTCTCTATCAAAATTTATTCTTGCTGTTACAAAACCTTCCTTGATATTAAAACGCTCAGCATTTGTTGCAGCACGTAATTTTGTATCATTTGCAAAATCTAAAGTTTTATCTTCATTTATTGGCACCCCATTTTTAGTGTAAAAAATCCTTGCCATTTTTAGCGGTGGAGATAAAATTTTTCTAGCATCATTATGATTATGAGCAGGATCTAGTGGAGGCATTGCTAACCTTTGTATATCAGATGTTTGACTATTAGAATTACCCCAAATAATCTCGGAATTCCATCTTTCACAAACAGCTTGACGAATACTCATTTCAGTAATAGTTCCAGAAGATAGCGTAAATGAAGATTGTGGAAAAACATATAAACTTTTACCATTTGCTTCAGCTGATTCAATTGCAGCTAACGCAGCATCAGCTGCTAATTTCCATTTATTAGCATCATATGTTGCATTAAACAAAGGAGTGCCGTCCTTATTTACTAAGGTTGAAAAATCATTATTTCCGTTAAATAATGGACTAGCTGCCATTAATAACAACTTAGCTTTAACGCTTAAAGCTATCGTTTTAGTTATCCTTCCCGCTTCAGTTGTTGGAACAAGAGAATTGTCCTCAGGAAGTTTTGCAGTAGCCTTATCAAGTAAATCTGCAATATAAGAAACACATTCGTCAACTGGTTCTCTCCTAACATTAATTTGATCTTCAGGAGCATCAATAGGAATATTCGTTCTCATAAGCGGAATAGGACCATACATTCTTAATAAATAAAAATGATAATAGGCTTTTAAAAACTCAACTTCACCAATCCAACGTTGTCTTTCTGTAGCAGTTAAATCAGGAACCTTTGAATCATCACCTACATTTTCTAAAAAAATATTACAGTGACGAATACCTATAAACAATTTATAACCGTCACCAGGACCTCCTCCTGAATAATTACCATCCCATACATTAAAATAAGGATTTGACCTTCTTTGACTCCCTCTTGCTATTTCAAAAACATCACTAGTTATCGAAGTTTTATATGGAATCCACATTTCATCTCCACCTAAAAACCCAGGATTGTGATAAACACTTCCATCTTTTGGTAGGTAAGAATAACAAGTAAATAAATATTTTTCCGCTTCATTTCTTAACTTAAAAGCATTTTCAATAGTTGCCACATTATCTGGTATGACATCCAAAAAATCACTTGAACATGAACCCATTGCAAACAAAGTTACAAATGAGGCAGCTATTGGTATAATAGATTTTCTCAATCTATTTATTATGGTTTTATTTTCTTTCATGATTATTATTTTTTATGCCTTATCATATACATTATAAATCAAGTAATATTCCAAAATTGTAGGTTACCTGAATAGGATATCCTAAACCATTACCTCCCATTTCAGGATCCCATAATTTAAAACTACTGAAGACCATAGGATTCATTGTATTAGCATACAATCGTAAATTTGAAATTTTAAACTTATCTAAAAATTCTTTAGACACATTATAACCTAATTCAATACTTTTAAGCCTTAAGAATGCACCATTTCTCATCCACCATGTAGATGTTTGATTATTATTTTCAATAAATGTATCGCTTAATCTTGGCCAAAATGCATATAAATTTCTATTATCTTCAGACCAGTGATCATCAGCAACTACCTTAAGCAATCCGTTTTGAGCACTACCATTAATTACAAAAGGTGAAATATTTTGTGGATTAATAAAGAATGACGAACGAGCTGAACCTTGGAAAAACAAACTAAAATCAAATTTTTTATACCCTAAAGTTCCCCCAAAACCATAGATTATTTCAGGAGATGTTGGATAGCCTATTGGTACTCTATCTAAACTGGAAATAACTCCATCACCATTAACATCTCTATATTTAATATCTCCTCCTCCATAAACTCCAAACTGTTTTGGTGAATTAGCTGCTTCTTGATCATCAACAAACAATCTTTCAGCAATATATCCATAGTTTTGAGCGATCGAATTTCCTTTTCTATACAAATAACTCAATTCTGGTGGATAATAATTCTCATCATATTTTAATATTTTACTAGTAGAATAGGTTAAATTACCCCTTAAATTCGTAAACCAATCATCTCCAAAGTGCTTGTTATAATTGATAGACATATCAAAACCTTTACTTTCTGCAGCTGCAAAATTGGTTGCAGGTGTAACAGCTAACCCCAATGTAGAACCAATATTAGAACGCGCTTGCAAAATATTAGAACGAGTTTGCTTAAAAGCATCTATAACGATATCAATAGAATTGAATAATTTTAAATCCATACCAATATTGATTTGTTTGGATCGTTCCCAACTAATTTTATCATTAGCATATCTTGAAATAGAAATACCTGGACGGTAATATCCATTTAAATCTCCAAAACTAGCTCCATAAAAACCATTATCTAAATTCACTTCAGACAAATAAAAGAAACGATCTGTTGCACTTCCAATTTGATCATTTCCAACCCATCCGTAACTGGCTCTGAATTTTAAATTACTAACAACATCCAATAATGGTTCAAAAAACTTCTCATTAGAAACTACATATCCCAAAGCAATTGAGGGAAAGAAACCATATCGATTATTTTTTGCAAAACGTTCTGATCCATTATATCCAAAATTAAACTCCGCTAAATATTTCTTATCGTAAGAATAAGTAAAACGCCCAGAAAGACCAAAGTTTCTGGAAGGTAACGAAGATTGAAGCCCTCCTGGATTACCCGCCTCAATATTTTGCATTATATTAACCAACATCCCTGAGACGTCATGCTTCTCAGCAAAAGTTCTATTGTAGTTTACGACAGTTTGAAGGTAAATTTCTGATGTTAGATTTTTAGGACCTTCTATATAATTCAGATATTCTCTACCAGGAACACCTATAGAACCTTCACCTCCAGGATTTAACAAATTTAAAAACACCTCATCCGTATCTGGATTAATTGTGGCATTGTAATAAAAAGGATTGTATTGTCTGGATAGACTATAGAAAGAATATCTTCTAACATACGCCATAGCTCTTGCACTTAATCCTTGAGTAATCCCCTTAAGATCTTGTTTAAATTCTAATTGAGTTTGTATGGTAGAAGCTTTACTTACTTGATATCCTCTTACCATTTCTGCATAGGGATTTGTCAATAAAGTAGTACTTCCGTAACCTGTAACAGCTCCACCAAATAATGGATGTTCTATATATGGCAAGTATTTAGAAGGATAGACCGCAGGAAAAGCTACTGGATTTGACCAAATTGCTCTATTAAATAAAGCAGTACCACCACCAACAGGACCTGTATAATCATCAAACTGACCATAAAATCGAATAATACCTTCAGTAGTTGGGGTTAACTTAATATTAACATTAGATCTAAAAGAATAATTTCTTAATTTTATATTGTTATTGAAATTATTCAAGTTATCTACTTTCAAAACCCCGTTATCAATATTATATGTACTGGCCACATAATATTGTGTATTATCACTTCCTCCGCTTACACTTAAATTATATCCTTGATTGAATGTATAATCTTTTATCAATTGATCAATCCAATTGTTGCTAGGATATAATATCGGATCTGCTCCTGCAGCCGTTCTGTCAATTTTAATTTGAGAATAAGGTAAAACACCTATAGGGTCTCTTGTTAAAACTGCCTCATTCGCCAAATTCATATAAGTTATATTATCTGCGAATTTGAAATTTCTAGTATTACTAGAAAGCTTATTTTCTTGACGAAATCTAAATTTTAACTTACCAGCTTTACCGGATTTAGTGGTAATTAACACCACACCATTAGCTCCACGAGCACCGTAAATAGCTGCTGCTGATGCGTCCTTTAACACCGAAAACGCCTCAATATCATCAGGTTGCAATCGAGCCATATCTGTTGTAGATGATTCCACACCATCAATTAAAATTAAAGGATTTACTTTTCCAGCTCCGAAAGACCCCAAACCACGAATAAAAAAATCAGAATTATCTGCTCCTGGCTCCCCGCTTCTTTGATAAGCGATCATCCCCGACACTCTTCCCGCCATCATCGTCGTTAAGTTACTCGAAGGCCCTTTGATTTCTCCAACAGGCACAGTAGTGATCGCACTTACTAAACTTTCTTTCTTTTGTGTTCCGTAACCTACGACAACAACTTCGTCCAAACCTTCTGAACTTGGCTTTAAAGAAACTACGAATTCTGTTTTATTTCCAATTGGTAATTCTTGAGTAGTATACCCTACAGAACTTACTACTAATATTTTTGAATTAGCATCTAATTTCAAAGTGAATTTTCCGTCAAAATCTGTTATGGTTCCTATTTTAGTATCTCTTATAGATACTGTTGCTCCTGGAAGAGGCATTCCATTCTCATCATTAATTTGTCCGTTAATGCTTTTTTGTTGAAATAATTTGTCAAATCCTTTTGAACTAGTAAAACTAATAGTATTTGCATAAACTTGAAATAATGAAACTAACAAACAAAATACCGTTAGTTTCATTTTTAATTCAATTTCCAAAACACTACGAATTTTTTTCTTTAATTTAATAAAGTTTGTCATGTGTGGTGTAAATTTTAATGGTTAGTCATTCTTTTATCTACTTTTTAATTAACTCTATGTAGACCTTTTTGTCTTATTTAATATTTAATGTTTCTTCATTTTATTTAAAAATTTAAAGTTGATTGATTGGTTTGTTTTTTGGTTTTTTTTTTACAATTGTTACTCTATATAGGAATAAAATAATTGCTTTATAAAATATTTCAAAATTTAAATTTCAACATTATTAAGAAATATTTAATACTACATTAACATTCTATTCACTTTACAAATCTAATAGTTCAATTCATACTCTAGGGGGGTAAATCAAACATTAAAAAAGGGACAAAATAGTATTATCACACATTTAACACAAGATTTTCACTTATAATAAAAAAACAGTCATATATTTTAAGATTATTTATAATGATTCAAATAATTTAATTTTACCAAATACAACAAAAAAAAGAGCTTGTGTCCTACTTTGACACAAGCTCTTTAAATCTATCAAAAAAACACACAATTATTTCACAAAACGATACATCTCAGAAGCGGCTAATAACAAAGCACCCACCCCAAAATCGGCTGTTGAATTCTTGTCTACTACTTGTCCAGGAATTGCTTTTTCCCCAATAGGTTGCACATAACCAACTGTTCCATCGGGTTGCAATGCAAACTGAGTTAAATAGTTCCAGGATTTTTCAACCACTGGTAAATACGTTTTTTTATCTAAAATACCATTATTTATTCCCCATAAATAACCATAGGTATAAAAAGCCGTTCCACTTGTTTCTGGACCAGGTGCATGCTCGGGATCCAATAAACTTCTAGTCCAATATCCTTCTTTTTGTTGGGCACTAGCCAAAGCCTTTGCCATATCTTTAAATCTATTAATGTATTCTTGCTTGTGTTTCGCATTTTTTGGCAAATCTTGAATTATTTTGGCGTAACCCGCAAAAATCCATCCGTCTCCTCTAGCCCAAAAATCTTTTTTACCATTTACACTTTTATGTTTTGGATAAACATATTTAGCATCTCTAAAATACAAGCTAGTCTCTTGATCATACATAATTCCATTGGCATAAGTTAAATATTCATGCAATTTTTCTAAATACATTTCATTTCCAGTTAGTTTATATAATTTAGTCATAACAGGCATTACCATGTACAACCCATCTACCCACCACCAATAATCATTAGCAGCAGTACTCATTTGATACTCCATAACTTCACGAGCTCGAGCAATTTTATAAGCATCTTTCTTTCCTGTAAAATTGTATAAATCAATATAGGTTTGAAAACAAATTTGCCAATCACCAAACAACACATGTTTATCATTTTCTCCATAATTGTATTTCCATTCGGATTTGTCATTCGACTTGGCTCCCATCCATTGATTTTTTTCTGCCCAAGCCAAAGAATAATCTAAATACTTTTTATTTTTAGTAACCTTATACGCTTCCATATTCCCTGTATGATAAGCCGCAACATTCCAAAAGGAATTACCTAATTCTGGATGTGAACTTTGCCAACGACTGTTTACTTTGTCAATAAGAGCTATAACCTCTTTTTTTGATTCTTTTATAGCGGTTTCTTGCTTTACAGCACTGCTTTTACAATTAACAAGCATCAAAGAAAAAGATGTTATTAGAACAAAAAATGTGTATTTAAACTTCATAATTTTATAGTTGATTTAGTTTTTATTTATTTTGAAGCATGATCAATTGGAATAATCTGTCCTGACCAAATTTTCTTTTGAGTCCAAGGTACATAATTATCAGTCCAGAATGCATCTGTAGCTGGTAAACCTAGTACTAAAAATGCTTCTGAACACAAATACAAACTTCCTGTTGATATATACCCTTCGCCAATATTGGGTTGATGTCCATACAAACCTATTTGTAACCAGCCATTTTTATCAAATGTTCCCGGAGCTTTCAATTGATTATAAATCATAGCATATAAAGCTGAACGTACTTGAGCCGGAGCAACCTCTTTTGGCAATTCTTTCCAAAGTGCAATTTGAGACAACAACTGAAAAGCTCCAAAACGATAGGCTAATGATCGACCAATAGGCGGATAAGTTCCATCAGGAGAAATTAATCGTTCCTGAATGGCAGCATAACGCCTAGCTCTATCCAATTCTGTTTTAAAATCGGCTTTAAAATTAGTATCTTTTTCGTTGAGTGTTTTTAGTATATCCAGTTGCATGGGATGAATCACAAAACTATTGTAATAATCCCAATGAAAATCAGGACCATCTCCATAAGTTCCATCTCCTAAATACCATTTTTTATGTTCGTCTAAAGCATACATTAATCGTTTTGGGTCTTCGTCTTTATCAAACTTAAGTATCGCCGTTTCTACCATACTAGCAAAAAGCAACCAATTACTATGATACGGCTCTATTTTTCTAGACGATTTAAAAGCTTTTATCACATTTTCTTTAGTGGTTGCATCGAGTGGTTCCCACAATTGTTTTGGTGCACGTAACAAAGCCTGAGCAAAAAAAGCGGCATCAACCAAAGGCTGCTTGTCAACCTTAAAATTCATAAAATCAGGTGAATTTGGATCTGTAGCATTATGAATACATTTTTGAGCCAAAGCAATATATTTTGCTCTTAATTTCCCTTCTGGAGTTGCATCCGGACCTAACTCCAACCAAGGAGCCATCCCGGACAATAAACGACCAAAAGCCTCCAAATAAGTCACATGTTTCCTGTCATCCCAGGCACCTGGAGATCTTTCAACCGGCATTAATTCTTTCAGTTGATTGTTACTCAAGGCAACCAAAACAGGATCACCAATTTTAATTAAAGATGTTACAAAAAATTTACGAACTTTTTCAGGCGAATCTTTTTCAAGCTTTTTGGATTGTGAATACAATAACAGTGTAGTATTCAAAAAAAACACAAAAAACAAAAAGATTTTTTTAAAACAATTACTCATAATACCCAATTAATACAAATTACTATTGTGTTGATTTCCAGAAACTCTCATTCAATATATACTTATTATCCTTCACATTTTGATACTTCTTTTTAAATTCGGAAGGATTCATATTATAAAATTGCTGAAACTGTTTTCTAAAATATTTTATATCCCCAAAACCAGCTATAGATGCTGCTTGACTAATCTGCAAATCTGTCGTAATTAATAAAGTAGCTACTTTTCTTAAACGGACATTTCTCGTAAATTCAGAAACTGATTTACCTGTAATTTTTTTAATTTTTTTATAAACCAAGGAATGACTCATCCCTAGTTCAACTGCCAAATCTCTTACATTGAAATTTTCTACATCAAGATTCGCATCGATTATCTCTACAATCTTGTCGATCATTTTTTTATCTTCATCAGACAATTTTGGACTGGCTACATTTTTAGTAACTGAATTAAGAAGATAATTCTGAACACTTTCGCGTCTGGTTAATATTCCATTAATTCTGGCTAATAAATAATCATTATCAAAAGGTTTAGTAATATAATCATCCGCTCCAACCTCAGCTCCTTTCAATTTTACATCTTCTGAAGTCCCTCCTGTTAGTAATATTACCGGAATATGTTTAAATTCATCATTGGTTTTAATGTATTTACAAAAAGCAACACCATTCATTTCCCCCATAACGACATCAGAAATAATCAAATCAGGCTGAATCTTCCTAATTTTATCTAAAGCAACTTCAGCATTTTCAGCACTTGTAACTCGATATTTCGGAGTCAATATGCGTTTTAAATAATTTCTGATTTGGGGATTATCATCGACAACCAAAATACTTTTAGCATCTTTTATCAAATCATTTTCAATTTCTACTTCTTCATCAATATTCTCCAAAACCTGCTCTTGAATAACTTTATCCTCTAAAGCATCCTCTATAAATAATGTTCTGTCGCTTAAATCCTCTCTAATTTCGATGTCGCCAAAATGTTCTTTACCCAAAAGCAGTTTTATTTCAAAGACTGAACCAGCTTTCTCATTATCAAAACATCGTACCGAACCATGATGCTGATTAACAAATTGTTTCACCAAATAAAGTCCAATTCCAAAACCTTTTCTGTTATTTTTAATATTTTGGTTGGATTGATAAAACAGATTAAATATTTTCTCCTTATCTGCATCTGAAACTCCCTGACCATTATCAACAACATTTATCACGACCTCATTATTTATGTATCGGATGTTAACTGTCACAGCACCATTTTCTTTCTCTGTAAATTTTAAAGCATTGGATATCAAATTAAACAATGCCATTTCAATTTTCTCCCTATCAACATAAACAATTAGACTTTCTTCAGAAAAACTGAAACTATAATCTATATTTTTGGTTTTAGCATGATGAACAAAACAACTAAAAACCTCTTTCCCTAACTCAACAATATCAACTTTAGCTATCTTTAATTTACCGGTTTCAGTTTCCGTTTTCCTAAAAAGTAACAACTGATCTACTAAACTCAATAATCTTCTGGAATTACTATAAACCATTTCTAAAGTCCCTGGAGCGATATACTTTTCATTACCATACATTATATCTTTCAAAGGATTTATAATCATGGTTAAAGGAGAGCGAAACTCATGAGAAATATTAGTAAAAAAAGTTAATTTTTTCTCATTCAATTCTTTTTCTTGCTTTGCTAAATCTTGAGACAATTGTATTTGATATTTTAGTTGCGCTTGTCTGTTCTGATACTTATCTACTATATAAAGAATGAAAGCAACAACTAAAACATAAAACAGATAAGCATAATTACTTCGATACCAAGGAGGTAAAATAGTAATAGGTAATGAAATAACGCTAGTATTCCAAATTCCTTCAGCATTCGTTGATTTAATTTTTAAAACATAATTCCCTTCTGTTAATTTTGAATAATTTGCTGTTCTAATATTACCTACATAATGCCATTGGGAATCCCACCCTTCTAAAAAATAAGCGTACGAAATTTTTTCAGGTAGGCTGTATTCTAATGCAGCAAATTTAATATTCAACATCGACTCATCGTATGGTAATCTTAATTTATCGATTCCAAAAGCAGTCAAACCAGATTCATTATAAAATTGATTATTAACATTGATATCAGTAATAATTAATTTAGGGAAAGGATGTTTTTGACTTTCAATCTTTGTATCAATTATATTAAAACCTTTAATACCTCCAAAAACTATTTCTCCTGTAGATAATTTGAGTGCTGCATTATAATTAAACTGATTACTTTGAAGCCCATCTGCAGCTTGATATTTTGTTATTTTACCATTAGCTCCATTATAAACAAAAATTCCATTATAAGTACTACACCAATAAGTTCCTTTATTGTCTTTAACAATATTAAGAACTGAATTATTTGGAAGTCCATTCTTTTGAGTCAAAAACTTTTTCTTAAAGTTTTTAGGATTATAAATCATCAAACCGCCCCCTTCGGTAGCAACAAGCATTTTGGTATTAGAAACCGATACAATAGAACGTATTGGATAGTTTAAATCCTCTACTTTTTTTTCCATTGTCTTTATATTAAGCCTGATAAGATTTGTAAAAGTACCCAACCACAAAACACCTTCTTTATCTTCTGTAATTGAAATAATACCATTAATTTTTGCATCTACATAATCAAATCTATCATCATCTGAATTGTATCGATATAATCCTTCAACATCGGGTGATGCAGCCCATAAAATACCGGCTTTACTTTTAAAAAGTTCCCAAATATTTTTATGCCCAATATTATATTTAGAGCTATAAAGATCGTATCTCTTGAATGTTTTAGTTTGAGAATTAAAAAGGCAAACTCCCCCTCCATACGTCCCGAACCAAATACCTTTTTCGTCTTTCACAATCTTTGTAACAAAATTATTAGAAAGAGAATTTGGATTATTTGGATTATGAGAATAGTTTGTAAAAATATTATTTTTCCTATCCCATAAACTGGCTCCAAAACCATCAGTTCCTACCCAAATATGACTAGTATCTTGTTCACAAAAGGAAAGAATAAAATCACTAGGTAATGTGTTTGTTGTCTTATTATTTTTTGAAATAGTTTGAAAAGGTTTTATCCTACTTTCAATAACATTTACTCCTCCCCTCAAAGTACCAACCCAAACCCGATTATCATTATCACAATATAAAGATGAAATTGCATTACTTGTTAAATCCTTTGACAAACTGCTTGAATTTATCAAATTAAAAAACTTTTCTTTTGTATCAAAACTAAGAATACCATTACTCCCTGTAGCTATCCAAATTTGCTTGCTATCTGGTTTGTACATCAAACCTGAAATAATTGTGTATTTTAATTGTGGACTTAAAAAAGTTTCAGTGCTTTTATCTTTAATGTTGAATTTTATTAATCCATCACTTAACCCTAACCAAATATTTGAAAAACCATCATAAGTTATAAAATCAACATTATCAATAGATTTAACCAAATTTAGTGTTTGGGTTTTTGTATCTAAGATTGCAACACCTTTCCCAATAATGGCCCATAGCCTTCCTAATCTATCAATTACAAGACCTTGCACATGATAATCCCAATGTAATCTACCATTTAATTTGAGAGGAATTGCTATTATCTTATCTCCTTTATTAGAAGCGCATAACAACCCACTTCCAGCTGTAGCAACATATATATTTTTATTGTGTTCTTTAATCTCATTTATTGTGAAATCAATTAGTTCCTGTTTGTTAGTTTTAGGATTTAAATAATACTTCGTACTAAATCCATTAGACAAATAATTATAAACACTTATCCCTCCTTTAGTACCTATCCAAATATCATTATGAGTCCCACAAATACTTACAACCCTATTATTAATTAGCGAGTTGGCATCATTGGGCTCATTTCTATAATTCAAAAAATTATATCCATCGTACCTACTAATTCCGTCATAAGTACCGAACCACATTAAACCTCGTTTATCTTTATAAACAGCGGTTACAGCATTATTAGCTAATCCATGTTCAATTCCTAAATAAGCTACATCATATTTATCATTGTTAAAACTTGTACGTAATAAACCTTTTACTGTTTGCGAACTCACAGTAATACAAGTAAAAAATGTTAAAAGCAAAAAAGAAACTTTTCTCAACATAAAAATACTGTTTGGTTATTTATAAAATTACTAATCTGATAAAAGATATAAAAGTTTAATTTAAATAAAATCTATAATTACATACATCATAATAATTAAAAAAAACCTATGAATTACTTCATAGGTTTTTTAACTAACACAAAAACCCTAAAAATTAATTAACTAATGAAATTAAATATGAATAACTATATTTTTTGTCCAATAAACGATACTTATCATGTGGTAATCTTCCCCAACTATCATCCCCACCTACACCTCGTTGTTTATAATCTACATGAAGGTAAACAGCTTCTTTAGAATCTAAATTTAAATCCGAAGGATGACGTTGAGACTTACGTTTACCTGGGTCAATATCTTCTGTTGAAACATTTAACGCACTAAAACCAATTGCTTGCTCTCCAGTTATCTTCAATCCTTTTCCACTATCATTTTTTAAAGTCAACCAGCGAACATCTGTTTTATAACCCGATTCTTGAGGACGAATATAATTTCTTGTAAATTGGTTAATTACTTTATCCGAATAATTCCCCATAAATGATGCTGTATTTCTATCCGAATAGTTTTCCCAAGGTCCTCTACCATAATAATTTAAATGATCATAAGCACCATTTAGTTTTAAACGCATTCCAAAACGAGGCAATTCAGGTAAATTTTTTCCTGTAATATCGATGGCTGCCGTTACTTTAATAGCACCATCATTTTGAATTAGATAATTTACAGCATAAGGAACTTCAACTCCGGAAAGTTGATAGTTAACAGTAAGTAATAATCCTTCTTTAGATTTTTTATCCAAGCTTACATTCAATAAACTTGGCTTTTGTGATGCTGTTTTCCAGACAACCAATTTATTTTGCGAACCACTACCAAAATCGTTATCAGTAGGTGCACGCCAGAAATAAGGGGATGGAAAATCAGTTATCAATTGTTCCGTAGAATTTTTCAAAGTATACTTTGTAAATTCTCCTTTTTCCATATCAAATGTTCCTTGAACACTTTCTGTTTCAAAAGAAAGTAAATTCTTTTTAACTGTATATTTCAGTTTTTTAACACTTTTAGCATCAGAATGATTTGCAAAATAATTTCCTTTACCAATTGAGAACTGTTCTCTAGCAAATTCATGACCTTTTGCTACTAATGGTGCGTCATTTTTAGAATATGCATAAACATTTATAAAATACTCTGAACTATCATCAATACTTCCTAAATCCAAAGCTACTTTTTTACTTTCTTCTGGATTTAGATTAAGAGTAAATTCCCCCAATTTACTAATCGCCCCATTCTGAACTAATTCCCATTTAAAGTTATAATCAGACAAATTGGTAAAATTAAAATGATTTGTAACAACTAAATTACGCTCATCTTCCAATTGAAATTGAATGTTCTGATACACTTTTTTCACTTCAAACAAACCTGGATGAGGAACTCTATTAGCACTCACCAATCCATTAGCACAGAAATTTTCATCATTTTGCAACTTGGCTCCTCCTAAATCTCCACCATAAGCCCAGAATGTAATTCCCTTCTCATTTTTCGTTTTCAATCCCTGGTCTACCCAATCCCAGATAAAACCACCTTGCATGTGCTTGCTACTATTAATTATATCCCAATATTCTTGAAAATTCCCACTACTATTCCCCATTGCATGTGAGTACTCACACATAATGTAGGGACGTTTTTTATCAGCTTTAGCATATTCTTTCATACTTTCAATTCCAGGATACATAGGACAAACAATATCTGTATTTCTATTTTCACCTGCTTGTTCAAATTGAACTGGACGAGAAGAATCTACTTTTTTTAACCAATCGTAGCCATCGTAAAACACTGGGCCATTTCCGCATTCATTTCCTAACGACCAAATAATTATCGAAGCTTGATTTTTATTTAATTCAAACATTCTTTTGATACGATCTAAATGAGCTGGAGCCCATTCTGGTAAATAGGCAGGGTGTTTTGATTTATCAAATGATCCTTGCCATTCAGCACCCATTCCATGAGATTCTATGTTAGCTTCATCAACCACATAAAAACCATACTCATCACACAAATCGTAAAAACGGGTATCATGTGGATAATGACACATTCTGATTGAGTTAATATTGTTTTCTTTCATCAATTGAAGATCTTTCAACATTAAATCGGTGTCTGGAACATGTCCTTTTGTTTCACTATGCTCATGTATATTTACTCCTTTTACTAATACCGCTTTTCCATTTACTAATAATTGGGCATTTTTGATTTCAACTTTTCTGAAACCTGTTTTTTTAGATATAATCTCTAAAGTATTTACTTTTTCATCTAATAATGAAATTGTATAAGAGTACAAATTTGGTGTTTCAGCATTCCATTGCTTAACATTATCAATTGTTTTAGTAAAATTGATTTTTTGATCTTTATTCAAAACTTTTTTAGTTTCAGAAAAAACAACTTTGCCTTGATTATCGTATAAATCAACTTTTACAGCTGGATTTTTAATTTTACTATTTTGGAATGTTCGTAAAGTTACATCCAAATTAAACAAACCATTTTGGTATTGAGAATCTAAATCACTTTTTACAAAGAAATCCCAAATAGTAGTTTTAGGCATTGCTTGCAAATAAACATCACGTTCAATACCACTTAATCTCCAAAAATCTTGATCTTCTAGGTAACTTCCATCATGCCAACGAAAAACTTGAACAGCAATTACATTGTTTCCTTTATTCAAAAAAGGAGTAATATTGAATTCAGCAGGTGTCTTGGAAGCCTTAGTCATACCTACTTCTTTTCCATTTAAAAACACTCTAGCATAACCTGTAATTGAGGCAAAATGCAAAATAATTTCTTTATCATTCCAAGCATCTGAAACTGTAAAACTACGTCTGTACGTCCCAACTGGATTGTAATCTCCATTTATGAAAGGTGGATTTTTAGGAAAAGGATAAACTAAATTAGTGTAAATAGGAATATCAAAACCTTGAATTTCCCAATTGGAAGGCACTTCTATTGTACTCCAATTAGAATCATTTAAATCAGTGGCATAAAAATCCATTAGTCTTTGTGATGGATTTTTAACAACGGTAAACTTCCAATTTCCGTTTAGACTTTGATATAAAGCTGATTTTTGAGGATTATTTTCTTTCAATTCAGCTTGGTTGCTGTACAAAAGAAAAGAACTTCTGGCTGCTTCCTTACCTCTATCAATGATTTGAGGATTTTCCCATTCGTTTGTTTGTGCAAAATTGGATTGAAGACTAAAAAAAATAGCAAGTGCTACTAAAACATTTTTCATTTAACTCTTTTTAATTAACCTATTTATAAATCATTCCATTTTGGTTACTTTTTACTAATTGCCAATCTATAACAAACAAGTAGCAAAAAACAACAAAATGAAGTTTACAAATATAAATAACTCAAGAAAAGAGATGAGGGGTATAATGCAATATTAAAGGGGGTAATTCCGCCCATTTAGACAAAAATCAAGCCTTTTTCTTTAATACAGACTAAAACTTCTGGAGGAAACGAAATAATTAAAAACAAAAAAGCCTCTTTTTTCAAAGAGGCTTTGTACCCAGGACCGGGATCGAACCGGTACTCCTAAGAACTGGTGTTTGAGACCAGCGCGTCTACCAATTCCGCCACCTGGGCATAGGCTAAGAATAACGAATTATTCTATAGTGGTCAATAAGATTTTAAATAAACTCTAAAAGTCTTATCGTTTAAGACGGTGCAAATGTAAAAAATAATATTAAAGTTTCTAACAAAATTAATGGAAATTTTACTTTCACAGTCAAATTAATTTTCTAAATTTGCAGCTCGTTAAAACAGCATATACTAACTCACTACATCCGAGATATTTACAGGTTTTTTAGCTTTGAAAAAAAATCGAAATTAAAAAACACAAAACAAATCGGAGTAAAAACAACAAATCAAATGTCACAAAGAGAACCAGAAGCTAAAATTTTTGCTTGTTCAAAAAGTGTCTATCTAGCAGAAAAGATATCCGAAGCATACGGAATACCGCTAGGGAAAGTTTCTTTATCACATTATAGTGATGGTGAATTCCAACCATCATTTGAAGAATCAATAAGAGGATTACGCGTTTTTCTTATTGGATCTACATTTCCGAGCACCGAAAACTTAATGGAGTTGTTGTTGATGATTGATGCTGCAAAACGTGCATCAGCAAGACATATTACTGCTGTGATGCCATATTTCGGTTGGGCTAGACAAGACAGAAAAGACAAACCTAGAGTACCAATTGGAGCAAAATTAATTGCTAAAATGCTTGAAGCTGCTGGTGCAACTAGAATTATGACCATGGATTTACATGCTGATCAAATCCAGGGATTCTTTGAAAAACCAGTAGACCATTTATTTGCTTCTACTATTTTCTTACCTTATGTAGAAAGCTTAAAGTTAGACAACCTGACTATAGCTTCTCCAGATATGGGTGGTTCAAAGAGAGCTTATGCTTACTCAAAATTCTTAGCATCTGATGTTGTGATTTGCTACAAACAAAGAAAGCAAGCGAACGTTATCGACACTATGGAACTAATTGGGGAAGTAAAAGGTCGTAATGTTATCTTGGTTGATGACATGATTGATACGGGAGGAACACTTGCAAAAGCTGCCGATTTAATGATCGAAAGAGGTGCGCTAAGCGTAAGAGCGATTTGCACACACGCCATATTATCGGGTAATGCTTATGAAAGAATTGAAGAATCAAAACTTAGCGAATTAATCGTTACTGATTCTATTCCTTTAAAGAAAGAATCTAAAAAAATCAGAGTGGTAAGTTGCGCTCCACTTTTTGCAGAAGTGATGCACATGGTACAAAACAACAATTCCATCAGTGGAAAGTTTATCATGTAGTCATTGCGAGGAACGAAGCAATCTCACTATAAATAAGTACTAAATTTAGTACTTCAAAAAAAGAGTATTAATAACTATAAATATTTAAAATGAAATCGATTACAATTAAAGGATCAGAAAGAGAAAGCGTGGGCAAAGTTGCTACTAAAGCCTTACGTAATGCTGGAGCGGTTCCTTGCGTGTTATACGGAGGAGATCAACCAGTTCATTTTTCAGCAGAAGAAAAAGCATTCAAAAACTTGGTTTACACTCCAAACGCTCACACAGTTGTGATCGACCTTGGAAATGGTAAAACTTTCAATGCTATCTTACAAGACATTCAAGTTCACCCAGTTTCTGACAAAATCTTACACATTGACTTCTTTCAATTATTTGATAATAAAGAAATCACTATCGAAGTTCCTGTTAAAATCACTGGTAACTCTAAAGGAGTTATGGCTGGAGGAGATTTACGTATCAACAACCGTAAATTAAAAGTTAAAGCTTTACCTAAAAATCTTCCTGATTTTGTTGAAGCTGACATCACTCCTCTTGACATGGGTAACAAATTATATGTTACTAAAGTACCTACACCAGACTTCAAAATCATGCACCCAGACAACACAGTTATCTGCCAAGTGAAGATGTCTCGTGCGGCTATGAAAGCAGCTCAAGAAGCAGCAAAAGCAGCAAAAGCACCTGCAAAAGGAAAGAAAAAATAATCTTTTTTCAATCATACTTAAAAGCATCAGTTATCCAACTGGTGCTTTTTTTTTGATTAGAAGCGAAAGACAAGGATTACCAGCAAACAAGATTCCCGCTATCGCCTATATCTCTCCACTACGTTACGAGGATAGCGGCTCTATCGGGGCTAATTTGGGTTTTATAGTTTTGTATTTGTCATTAATAACCGGAAAACTCAAAAAATTAGCAACTCTGAAACTTAGAAACTTCAAAAAAACTATTTTTGCAAAATGAAAAACTGGTTCAAAAAGCTGTTTTCAAAAACAAAAACAGAGAACAACACAACTGATATGAAGAAATTTTTAATTGTAGGCTTAGGAAATATCGGAGCCGAATATGTAAATACACGTCACAACATTGGTTTTAAAGTATTGGATTATTTAGCCAAAAAAGAAAATCTTGATTTCCAAACCGTAAAATTGGGTTCACTCGCCGAATACAAATTCAAAGGAAGAAGCTTTTTTTTATTAAAACCCAACACCTACATGAATTTAAGCGGTAAAGCGGTTCAATATTGGATGGAAAAAGAAAATATCCCATTGGAAAACGTATTCATAATTACTGACGATTTGAATTTACCCTTTGGCACCATTCGAATAAAACCAAAAGGCAGCGACGGTGGACATAACGGACTTAAAAATATTAACCTGGTTCTAAACACTAATCAATACACTCGTTTCCGATTTGGTATTAGCGATGAATTCAAAAAAGGAAAACAAGTAGATTATGTTTTAGGCGAATGGAACTCTGCCGAAAATGAAGCCCTTCCAGAACGATTAGAAATAGCTTCAGAAGTGATAAAATCATTTGGAACAGCTGGACTAGAAAACACAATGACAACATTTAATGGTAAATAAAAAAAGGCGAGAACAAATACTCGCCTTTTTCATTGATTCACAACATATTATTCAATAATAATCTTAGTCGATTTTTTAATAGAACCATCTACCAGTACCACTAAATACACCCCTGAATGTGGCTTTTGAGACATTTGTATATTTTGATTAAAACCACCATTGTTTACATATTTCTCAGTAAAAAGTCTTTTACCAACCATATCAAAAACCATAACTTCTAGTTCTTTACTAGTTGAATTACTTATATATTGAACATTAAAATTACCATCATTAGAAGTAGAACTAACTATCAAATCATTGGAAGCATCTCCATAAGGAATCAACTTATAATCCTGCGTACAAATACTAATCGATGCCGAATTCAAAACTCCTGAATCATTGGTAAACATATCTCGCATACGCAACGTCCAATTTCCTTGAGGATTTTCGCCATTAAAATTACCTAAAACACCATCTGGAGCAACAGTTTGTAAAGAAGTATTCGAACAAGACAAACTCTCACCTAAATCGTCAAAAACCAATCTCAACTTACCATTAATATCTCCACAGGCATTGTACAACAACTTAACAACTGTCCCTTTTGGACTTACTAAATCCATTTGAATATCTGAAAAATAAGTATGCGTAATCTCTAAATTAAGATTTACATCAGCAACAGATGATGAAGACGATGGAAATGAAATTACTCTTGTAGTATCAAAATTACTTTGTTCAGGTATTTCATAAGGGGTAGCAAAATTAAAAGTTTGACAACTCGATTCCACAATATAACCAATAGCGAAAGTGGTACTATTTACAGCATAAAAAATATTATCCGTTGGTTCTATTAAAACTCTACAAAATTTCGAAGAAACATTTGGAACTACTATCACCTCATTACCATCATTTGGAACAGCGGTAGCTAAAGTAATTGGAAATGTAAGCCCGTTGTCGGTAGATAACTTGATGTTTACTGTAGCAGCTCCAGCCAAAGTATTTGTTCCATTTACATTCCATGTAATTGTTTGTTCAGCATCTTGAAACCAACTTAAATTCTCGGTATTTTGAGAAGTAACTTCAAATGGACCTGTGTTTGCATTTACAGTTACAACCATTTCATCAGAAACCGTTTGAGCCAATCCTTCAGTAGCATTATCCCTTGCCGTTAATACAAAATGCAAAGTACGACCAACAGATGAAACAGATTCCCATTTGCTAGTCAACCTACCTGCCAAAACATTTTCAAAGCTTGGCATATAACGAACAGCTGTGCTCACCGGTGGAAAAGATCTAAAAAGCGGACCATTTGTTTTAGTACTAACAGCCAAACTTAAATCGCCACTAGCAGAAGTTGCTGGGTCATTTTGTTCCCAAACAAAACTATCCGTAGCTACATTTCTAGCAGTGCCTTTTAAAACAAATGGGGTCGATTTAGGAATCGTGTAATCTGCTCCAGCATTTACCGTTGGTGCCGCAGCAGTTATTGTTGTAATTACTGGACAAGTTTTAGTAGCTAAATTAGTTTGAATTTGACTAATACTTACAAATGAAAAATAATCACTAGAACGCAATTCCACATCATAATCAGTTGTAATTCCCGCATAACCCATTATAGTAGAACCACTTCCGGGCTCAACATTAGCTGAAGTACCTTCAATATCATAAGAAAATGTATGATTTGCCCCTAACTGATGTCCCATTTCATGTGCTACAAAATCAATATCAAAAGCATCTCCTTTGGGCATATTATTTGAGGGTGACGTATATGCACTCCCTTTTCCTGAATTACAAACACAGCCAATACATCCAGCGTTTCCTCCTCCACCACTGGCTCCAAACAAATGCCCTATGTCATAATTTGAATTACCAATTACTGTATTTAAATTATTTTGTAATTCAGCACTCCAAGCACCAGCAACATCTTCGTTTCCTACCCCTGTTGTAGCATTAGAATACGGATCAGTTGAAGCATTAGTATAAATAATTTGATCATTGTTTGCAATTAGCAAAAGTTTGACTGCTAAATCTCTACTAAAAACCCCATTTACTCGAGTCATAGTAGCATTCATTGCAGCAAGAGTAGCATTTACTGTTCCTCCATGATAAACAGCATATTCGCCTGTGCAGGACAAGGCTAATCTAAGTGTCCTAAATTTTTGATCACTTGAAACTAATTTTGATGTTTGCTTACTTGTCTTAGTTGAAACAGAGTTATCTACGGTAGAACAATTAAAAGGCAAACGTTCTTTTATCTTTTTTTCCGAATCAAAAACAACATAAATACCTTTATTCTCTGAATCTTTTTCAATAAACTCCATTTGATTTCCATTTCGACTTATCATCGTTTGGATACCCAAAGAAGACATACTAAAATTCAAAACTGCAGTTGGATCAGAAATACCCACACCTGAATAAGAGCGGATATCGGGATATTTAGCCTGCAATTCTGGTTCAAAATTAGAATTCTCATGTATAGAAAATTTTTCAAATTCTCCTTTGGCATTTGGAATAGTGATAACAGTTGCAGCAGACTGTTTTGGATCATGAACAATTTGTAGCTTGGATTTTATATGTTCTTCATCCAATTGAAATAAAACAGCGTTTGAAGATTCAACTTTACCTAAAAGCCTAGCGGTAGATTGAACAGCAGAAGCATCAACTCGTTTCCAAGGGTTTTTATCTTGTGCATTAACAATGGAGAAAAATAACAAAAAGAATACGAATAGAGTATTAATTTTCATAAGCTGCTAAATTTATGTTTCAAAAATAAGCGATTCCAATCAAAAATATTGAACAGCATCGTTAATTAACAAATGAATATCTATGCAATTACCTCAATTACATCCATTTTTTACTAATTCTACCAAAATCAAATAAAAAAACAGAAACCACTAAGCCTAAAATATGATTTAGATAGTATAAATTTGCACTACTATAAAATAATCACTTTGAAGATTTTTCATTCTATAAAAGATTTCAGTTCTCCAAAAAAAACAATTCTTACTTTGGGAACTTTTGATGGGGTTCATATTGGCCACAAAAAAATACTAGAAAGGTTAATTCAACAAACGGTTGACACTAACTATGAAAGTCTAGTATTGACTTTTTTTCCCCATCCAAGAATGATACTGCAAGAGCGCTCAGAAATAAAACTCTTAAATACAATTCCTGAAAAAATTAATCTTTTAGAACAAATTGGAATTGAAAACCTAATAATTCATCCTTTTGACGAAAGTTTTTCAAGACTAACTGCCGAAGAATTTGTTAAGACAGTTTTGGTAGAGCAATTTAAAATTCAAAAAATTATTATTGGTTACGACCATCGATTTGGACGAAATAGAACTGCCGACATCAATAACCTTATTGAATTTGGTAAAAAATACGACTTTGAAGTTGAACAAATTTCTGCCCAAGAAATCAATGACATTTCGGTAAGTTCCACCAAAATCAGAAACGCCTTGAATGAAGGAAATATGTTTTTGGCTAACAAATATCTAGGCTATGATTATTTTTTATCTGGAACCGTAATAAAAGGCAAACAACTAGGAAAATCAATAGGTTTCCCAACTGCTAATCTTTCTATTGAAGAAGATTACAAACTTATCCCTCAAAAAGGGGTTTATATTGTGTCAAGTACAATCGACAATCAAAAAGTATTTGGAATGATGAATATTGGCCATAATCCAACGGTAGGAGGCGAAAATTTATCAGTTGAAATACATTTTTTAAATTTTGATGCCGATTTATATGACCAAAACATTAGTGTTTCCATTCTTAAACATATTCGTGCAGAGCAAAAATTTGACTCACTAACACTTTTGAAAGAGCAAATCGAAAAAGACAAAACTCAAACGCTCGAGTACATCAAAGCGCTTTCATAAGTAAATAAAAAACTAGGCCGTTTTTTAAATTAACTCCTATATTTTACGTAAATTTGATAGACAATACCTTGTTTATCAAACATTTATTTTTTAACCCTAAAAAATTAAGCGTATGAAACTGCCTAAAGAATTTTATAATGGAGTGATTATTTTTATTGGTATTGCACTTTATTTCTTGTTGATGGAAGCGCTACACCTCTCCAATTTTTTCTACCTAAGACTATTCAACATTATTTTTATCTACTATGGTGTAAATAGAAGCCTGAAGACCAATTTTGTTGAAGGAAAAACGAACCTTGCAGACAATGCCATTTCCGCATTATTTACTTCATTAACTGGCGTATTTTTAAGTATTTCAGGACTAGTAGCTTATATCTACGCAAAAGGTGGAGATGAATATATCAAAACACTTTCTGAATCGTTGTTATTTGTAGGAAGCCCTTCTGTTATGACTTATAACATTTCTTTACTCTTTGAAGGAATTGTTTCTGCTGTTATTGTTACTTTTTCACTTTTACTATTCTGGAAAAAGAAATATCCATCGGACTAAACGGTTCCCTATTTAAAGTAGATTGGGTTTTATTTTATTTAGTATTCATCCATAAAAAACAGTATCATGAAATCTACAAAAGAAATCACTAACGGATGTATTATTTTTATAACCATCGGAATCTATTTTATACTGATGGAAATGCTTAAGCTATCTGATTTGTTTTATTTACGAATACTAAACATCTTATTTGTTTTTTATGGTGTAAATCGAACAATCCAGATGAACCTTGACGAAGGAAAGAAAAAATTTGTTTCCAATGCTGTATCCGCTTTATTTACCGCAATTATAGGTGTAGTACTTAGCATAATTGCTCTTGTTATATATAGTCATTTACGAGGAGGAGATACATTTGTTCAATCGCTATCAGAAAGTTTCCTTTTTGGCGGAAATCCTTCAATAGATGCTTATTCGATTTCGCTCCTTTTTGAAGGACTAGCCTCATCAGTCATAGTAACCATGTTATTAATGCTCTATTGGAACAATCAATTCTCAACTGATTAATCTTCTTTTTTAAGTCCAATCGTTTTTACAGCTATTGCATTGCCGTTTTGAACATTTTAACTACTTTTGAGCCATCAAAAATCACAATACAATGAGTATTACAAAACACAATTGGACAAAAGAAGAGATTATTGCGATATATAATAAACCTATGATGGATTTGCTTTACGAAGCAGCATCTATTCATAGAGAACACCATGACCCAAATGTGGTTCAGGTATCTACTTTATTATCTATTAAAACAGGAGGTTGTCCAGAAGATTGCGGGTATTGCCCACAGGCAGCACGCTATCACACAGGTGTTGAAGGGAACGATTTAATGTCTGTTAGTCAAGTGAAGGCTCAAGCATTAAGAGCTAAAGAATCAGGTTCTTCACGTGTATGTATGGGAGCTGCATGGAGAAACGTTAAAGACGGACCAGAATTTGATCAAGTTCTAGAAATGGTTCGTACCATTAACAAATTGGACATGGAAGTTTGTTGTACACTAGGTATGCTTACGGAAAACCAAGCGCATCGTTTGGCCGAAGCAGGGTTATATGCATACAACCACAACTTAGATACGTCTGAGGAATATTATAAAGAAGTTATTTCGACAAGAGGATTTGAAGATCGTTTAGAAACAATTGACAATGTTCGTAAAACGAATGTAACGGTTTGTAGTGGAGGTATTATTGGAATGGGAGAAAGTATTGAAGACCGCGCAGGTATGTTAGTAGCGCTTTCAACTTTAAACCCACAACCCGAATCAGTGCCTATCAATGCATTAGTTGCAGTTGAAGGAACACCAATGGAAGAAGAAAAACCAGTTGAAATTTGGGAAATGATACGCATGGTTGCAACGACTCGTATCGTAATGCCAGAAACTCAAGTTCGCCTTTCGGCAGGAAGAACTAACATGAGTCGTGAAGGACAAGCTATGTGTTTCTTTGCGGGAGCCAATTCCATTTTTGCAGGTGATAAACTTTTAACTACTCCAAATCCAGATGTTAATGAAGATATGAAGATGTTTGAAATGTTAGGACTGATTCCTCAAAAGCCATTCACAAAAGTATCTCAGCCAAAAACAGTTGAAGCAGAAGATTCTCAATTTGCTCCACTTGGTGAGAAACCAAAATGGTCTCGTCCAGGTCACGTGATAGAAAGAAATGTTGAAGCCTCGATAAAAGGAAAATAAATAGAAGAAATTATACAAACTAAAATGCCCTAAAAAGTGATACTTTTTAGGGCATTTTTAGTTGTTTATAACATTATACATTTTTAACTAGTAAATCACCTTTCTACTTACTTTAGTTCCGTTTGCCAATAAAACATCTACTAATAAAACTTGATCACTTGCAAGTTGTTGTGTAATTGTAAATTCAGCTACAGCTACATTTTCATTAGCATAAAGAAGTTTACCTGTACTATCATAAACTACAATTTTTTGCACATCAACTTCTGGAGATTTTACCGTAATGAGTTTATCTTTTGAATAAATCACAATAGAACTTGAAATTTCATTTCCACCATTTGAAATACCATCATTTGGTGTAGGTGTTTCTGCTACTTCTTCTACTGCATTTTTATCTACATATCGCAATACAAATCGATCATTAAATACTCCTTTTTCAGTTGTAAAAGTATAAGACCCATTTTTAAGATTATGAAGTACATTCAAAGTCTTATCTTCTAAAAATACATTTTGTGTTTCTAAAACCCCATCTGCATGGTCAATGTTGATTTGAAATTCTCCAACAATAGTCGATTTATAACCTAAAACAACCGTGTCTTGTTTTACAAATGGTAATGCGCGACCTTGAATTACATATTTACTTGCTTGATTTACACTGTAAAAATCAACATATTGATTCCCATCATAGGTTACACCATCATAACCTGAATCATAATCATTAGTAGCACCTTTAATATAACCCACTAACATTTGTTTGAAAGCGCCTTGTTTATTTGACAAATTCAACCAAATACGGCTTTTTTCTACTGTAGAAACACTTGTTTTAGTTGTAGCACTCAGTTTAAAAAATTGTGAGTTATTCGCTCCAGAAGCACCCCCTTCTACACGCATACTATTATTAAAAACCACATTTCCTGATGCTTTAGCTGGTGCAAAAAAACCTTGCCCTGCAGCAATTTTACCATCAAAAGTTTTAGAAGCATTATTAGTAACAACACCTCCAGTACGATTATAAACCAAATAATCATTTGTCGTGTAATTATAAGTTGCATCTCCAGGTATTGTATTACTTGGAGAAGTATTATGCGTCCAGAAATAAAGTGTTCCTTCTAAGTTTGCAGCATTTGCATCCAAAAAAGCATTTGCATCAATAGCGGATGGGTAAGGATTTCCTAAAAGATAAGTCTGATTAGTTACTACAGGAATAGGATACTCTCCATTATTAGGCACACCCACAAATACAGGATTAGTATCTACCGCTGCAACAGTAAGACTAAAAGATTGAGGTGCTCTTATAATATATCCTTTGCCTTGAACCATTTCTTCTGCACCGTATTTAATCACTCTCCAACCATTATCATAACTAAAGTATTTGTCAAAAAAAGTATTTGGAGACAAATTCTTTAATGTTTGAGGGGCAACAGGTGAAGACCAATAAGTATAATCATATCTTCTTACCGCTGCAGTATGACGGTGATAATTTATATTTCCAGTATTTTCAGCAGCATCATTAATTTGAACTAAACTCGCATTGTTTTCAAATGTTAATGAAGCGTTTGGCAAAACAATTACTGAATTTGTAACTTTTAAAGTATACCCTGATTTTATAATTACATTACCGGATGACACTCTACAAGAACAACCTACAACATTTTCAGCTAATGAATAATCACCAGCAAAAACAATTCTTTTTGACTCATCAGGAACTCCATTTATCCATGCACTACCATTCCATGTACTTGTTATAGTAGAAAGATTATCTATATTAACAACACTTGAAGATGGAGAGGTACAAGTCCCATTTGAAACTTTAAATGTATAATTCCCACCATCTATTAATCCTGAAATCGTTGTAGAAGTACCTAACCCAACTATTGTATTACTTGAAGTACCAGATTGCTCTAACGTCCATGAACCTGATGGCAAACCACTTAATACAACACTCCCTGTTTCTGTTGTACAATTTGGTTGTACAATATTTGAGATTATTGGCGCAGCCGGAACAGTTGGTTGCGGATTAACAATCACACTATTTGAAGCGACAGAACTACATCCACCAGAAGTAGCCGTTACAGTATATGTACCAGCTGGAGCAGTAACAATATCATTTGAAATACTAACACCAAATGAAGGAGAAACAGAATAAGTACAAGATGGATTATAATTTGTTATTGTAAAACTTCCATTTGCAACTTCACAAGTTGGCTGGCTAACTGTACTTAAAACAGGTATACTAGGATTATTCACAATAACAGTTACAGCCTTTCTGGCTGTAGTACGTGTACCTGTAACAGCTTCTACATAAAAAGTAGTTGTTGAATTTACAGAAGGTGTTAGCAAAGAACTTGTTGAATAGGGACTTACAGTCGAAGTAATACTAGATAATACCGTTCCTCCTGTTGAAGAAGAATATAAATTATATGTTGTTGATGTAGTTGGAGTAGGCTTTACAGAAGCAGATATTGTTGAAGTACCAGAATTACAAACTGAAGTTGCCGTAACCACATCCAAAATATTATAACCACCATTAGCCATAATATCTTCAAAATGTGTTGCTTGACCATTACCTGTACAATAAGCATATGGTGTACTTCCTATAGTAATTTGGATATTTGCTGTACATGTTCCGTCTCCGGGACTTGGTAATCCACCTGTACTCACTTGCATTGAAACATTAGCTGGTAAACTTAATGTAACCTTGTTATCAAAATTAATTTGTGCGTAAGGTGTTAATCCTGGTGTAACTATCAATAATGGAGTATTAATATTAAATGTAGCCCCTGAACTTCCTGCACTTAAATTTAAAGTTCCATTAATTGTTAATGAGCCCATTGAAGATGTTGACAAACTTGAAGTACCCATTGCAATAGTATGGCCAGCTTGTATTAAAACAGCTCCAGTAGCAGGTTTTGCTGGAGTTGAAATCTGACCAGGATATCCCTGAACAGATGTAGGGGTTACCCATTCAGAACCGTTATAATATTGCCAGCTAGAAAGCGTAGTCCAGTTTCCTGAAGTTGTATTTGAACGATAATCTCCAGTAGTTTGAGAAAACGTAGCAATAGAAAAAAATAAAAAAACAAAAAGAAATATAAAATTTCTAAAAGTATAAATAGGTCTCATATCATTTTTAGATTTGGGGGCCGGGCAAGCCTTTAAAACTATAATCATTAATTATTTCTAATTAAATCACGATACAAGATTATTGCATAATAATCGCTAGATAAATTAAAAACGTTGACGTGCTTATTTAGTCGTTTAAGTGCATCTTTTTACGCACTTAAATCCCACGTTTAAAGGGATTTTAAAAAAATCACTCTTTAAAACAAGCTCCTAAGTCGCCTACCATAATCCTAACATCAAAAAACAATTTTAACAGTTTGTGTTTGCTCATTTCCTAATACCACTTTTACGATTAGTACTTGATGAGCCACATTCAAATTTTCAACTACATAATCATGGAGATTAACTTGATTGTTTTGATATAGAATTTGTCCTATCGAATTATAAATAATTACTTTTTGAATAGAATCTGAAGAAGATTTAATCCTTAGCTGTTTATTCTTTACCAAAACCAGAACCTCTTGATTCGAAATGGTATTAACATTATTTTGCTCTACATAACGCAAAACAAATCGATTATCAAACACTCCTTTTTCCGTTGTAAACAAATAGGGCGATTTTTTCAAATTGTGAGTTATATGCAAATAATTATCCTCCAAGAAAACATCTTGAGTATCTAAAAATCCATCCGTTTTATGAATACTAATTTGAAAATTTCCACTATAATCTGTTTTATAAGCTAAAGCAACGCTATCTTTCTCAACAAAGGGTAATGCACGACCCTGAATTGCTAACGCCTTTCCTTGATTCACACTATAAAACTCAATTTCTTGATGAATTGGCAAAATTTGCCCATCAAACCCTGGATCATAACCATTAGTAGCACCCTCTAAATAACCTATCAATGTTTGTTTAGATAACCCTTCTGTGTTAGTCAAATTTAACCAAACCCTATTCGTTTCCTTTTGATTTAGACTTTGCTTTTCTTTTGTGTTCACTTTAAAAAACTGAGCATTATTCACCCCATAAGCACCACCTGCAACACGCATACTATTTTTAAATTTTAAATTCCCACCAGTAGTACTTGCTGGTGCAAAAAAACCTTGACCTGCAGCTATCATCCCACTAGGAACATAACCACCTGTTGCCGCTTGAGTAGCGGTAGTTACGGTTCCCGTGCGATTATAAGTAGCATAATCACTTGAATTATAGTTGTATTTAGCAGCTCCTCCTGAAACAGTTGGCATTGTATTGTGTGTCCAAAAATATAGTGTCCCTTCTAGCACGTTTTCATTAAATTCCAAAAATTTATAAGCATCAATTGCCGAAGGATAGGGATTACCAAGTAAATACAATTTATTGGCATCAATTGTTAAAGGAATTTCACCATTATTTGGCACTCCTACAAAAACTGGATCAGCATCTACTTGAGGGTCATTCACACTAAATGATTGTGGGGCTCTTATTGAATAACCATTCCCTGGTTTCATAATTTCAGAACCATAGTAATAAATTACCCATCCTGTATTAGGATTATATCCATAATACTTATCATAAAATGTATTAGGTGATAAGTTTTTTAAAGTTTGATCAGCAACCGGAGACGACCAATAGGTAAAATCAAAACGCCTCACAGGAGTAGTAAAACGTTTATAATAAATAGCTCCCGTATTAATTGCTGCATCATTAATTTGAACTAAACTAGCCGTATTATCAAATGTTAGGCTTCCACTAGCCACATTCACTTCATTAGCTACTTTTAAAGTGTGATAACTGTTAATAAAAACATTCGCCCCATTAGTTACTTGGCAAGAACACGCCTCAATGTCAGATGTAGAATTAAAATTTTGTTGAAAAACTACTTTTCTTGTACTATCTGGCATTCCGTTTATCCAAGTACTTCCATTCCAGTATGATGTATCACTAATAATGGCACAACTTGTAACTGGGGATATACAACCAGCTTCATTTTTTATAATCACATCATAGGTTCCAGAAGTTAATCCCGATTTCACATTACTGGCTTGATACTTTTGTCCACCATCAAAACTATAGGTATCCGTTGCACTTTGAACGGCCACAGTAATAGTTCCCAAAGTATTTGAACAAGTCGGTTGCGTAATTGTAGAGACAGGTGTAGTCAATTGAGGCAAGAAAGTAATTTTTCTTGTTCTAGAAGCACTGTCAACATTACATTGAGTTGTTGAATTATTAAAAGTAATATAAACACGATATTCGGCTGATTCTGCCGGAGTTCCTCCTGTAATTGTCAAAGTATTTGTGTTTGCTCCAGAATAGGCACCTCCATCATTCAAAACTGTCCAAATACCTGTAGTTACTGATTTTTTCCATTGATAAGAAACCACATTTGCAGGATAAGAAGTACTCACAGTATAGGAATAATTTGTTCCATAACATTGCTTTACATTAGTTCCTGCTGTTATATTTAAAATTTCATTAACCGATAGCGTCACAACATTAGAGGTCACACTACAACTCCCGTTTGAAACTATCACCTGAAATTGAGTACCTTCAGGATATTGAGCACTTCCAACATTTCCAATCGTAATCTCATTAGTCGAATTATCCGAAGTATTTGCAACTGAACCTATAATTGATGTGAAACCAGAATCTGATGGTTTTTTATATTGCCAAGTATAATTTAAACTTGTACCCGTTGCAACAACCTTAAATTTAACGGAAGCCCCCTCACAATCCAATTGATTTGTAGGTTGAGTTGTAATTGTTGGAGTTTCTATTTTTACAGTTGTATTTGCAGTAATTATTTTATTATCCGACGTTCGTTTCATAGAAACTGTATATACAGGACTTGAAGGTGTAGTTGAAGCCGTAAAAGAATAATTAGGACTGCTACTATAAGCAGTTGCTGCAAGTCCAGGCCCAGACCAGGAATAAGTATAAGTTCCTATAGGTGGTGCTGTAGCTGTTAAATTAATTGTATTTCCTGGACAAACAGGAGAATTCGATGTAGCTTTTCCTGTCCCACCAAAAGATATTACTTCATCAAACCCAAGGATGCCAGCTCCCCCTTGACAGGCTGCTAACAAAACCCCACCAATATACAATCTGTCATTTCCAGTACATCCTCCGCCTGTACCCCCAGGAGGATTTAAAGTTCCTCCATTTATAAAAGAAATAGAAGAGCCTTCAGCAAGATATAATCTTTTATTTGCAACAGAAAAATCAAGTATTGCTTTATCAACAATCAATTGTACAACTCCACAACTTGTTAAATCTAAATCAGCATCCATTTTCAATGAAATTGGAGATACTCCATTCCCAATAGTTATTATCCCTCCACAAGAACTTAAAACTCCACTACCACAACCTAAGGAACTTGCGTCTGTAGTACTAGAAATTATACATTGAGCTGATAAATTAAACCCTATTAAAATACTCAATAAAAAAAAACCTTTGCGTAGAAATATTCGCATAAACCTTCAATTAACAATTAAACTAAATGGACTTAAAAATTAAGCAACGAAATAAATTAAAATATTAAGAATCAGATAGTAAAACAAAATCGATGACAGGCATTTTTTGTCGCCAACATACATACTTACCTGAAAAAACATCTTTTGACAGGATTAAATCCGCTTTTTAACAGAAATAAATACCTTTACATTTTCTTTTAAACCCAATTTATTGATAAAATGAAAGATTTTTTTTCTGTTAATGAAGCCATCCAAAAAATCGAACATTATTGTGCGTATCAAGACCGTTGCCACGAAGAGGTGGAGCAGAAATTGCGCAGCATGAAAATGAGTACCGCAGAAATTGATGAAATCATTTCGCATCTTATCAATGAAAACTTTCTTAACGAGGAACGTTTTGCTTGTAGTTTTGCCAGAGGCAAACATAGAATTAAACATTGGGGAAAAATCCGAATTACCAATGAATTAAAATTTAGAGGCATCAATCAAACTTTGATCAACATTGCTTTAAAAGAGATTAGCCCTGAAGAATATTTTGGCACTTTTGAAAATTTGGCTAAAAGACATTGGGAGTCCATTACAGAAACCAATTCACTCAAAAAAAGAAAGAAATTCTGTGATTATATGCTTCGAAGAGGTTTCGAAAGTAATTTAGTTTACGAGAAAGTAAAAGAATTAGAAGCCCGTGAGCATTGATCAGTCTCCGTTTTCAGTCAGATAACTTTCAACTGAAAAGGACAAGTACTATTTTACCGCAAAGATTGAAATGAAATAATAATTAGCGTAACTCTGAGAAATCTTAGCGAAACTTTGCGTAATAACTTCTTTATAAACTCAACAATACACTGACGGCATTACCACCAAAACCTACGGCATTTACCAAAACTTTTTTAATTGGTTTCATTTTTGTTTGCGCTTTCGCAAAAGGAACTCCGATGAACTGATTGTGTTGCATCATTAAGATTGCTAACTCAACACTTAAAATACCCGAAGCACCAAAAGTGTGTCCTATTTTCCATTTATTGGTAGTTAATAAAGGTAGCTTTTCACCAAAGATTTTCTGAATTGCTTTATACTCGGTTAAATCACCAGCTTTAGTTCCTGGCGCATGCATTACAATCGCATCTACATCTTCTAAATTAGTATGTTCTAAAGCCATTTTCATTGACTTTTGAAAACAAGTAGCTTCTGCCGAAATAGAAATATTATGTTCCAAAATTTCCGTTGCATAACCTACACCTTCAATATAAGCCAAAGCATTATCTTTTTTACCTATTTCAAGACAACAAACGGCAGCTCCTTCGCCCAAAATCATTGAATTCCATTTTTTCTCAAAATTCAATGCCTGATTAGGAAAAGCTTCCTCACTATGCGAATAGATTTTTAAAGCACGCATTTGCCCAATCGTAAAATCGGTTAAAGGCGCCTCACTGCCACCAACAAGAAATTTATCCACCATACCTGAACGCAGCCAGGCAACACCGTTTAAAAGCGCATGTAAAGCAGTTGAACAAGTAATGGAATGTGAAATTTCAGGCCCTGAGCTTTGCAAATCGTGACCCACCCAAGAAGAAATATTTCCTAAAGTCGTTGTGGGAGAAGCTAAAGTATGCGCTTTTCCAGTATTTAAATATTCTTTATGATGATTTTCAAACAACTCGGTTGCCCCACGAGAAGAACCAATATTAATTCCGAAAACAGAATCCGAATTCCAACCAGCGTCAGCTACAGCTTTGCGTGAAGCTGCCATCGCATACAAAACAGACTTATCCAATGCTTTATACTTAACATCCGATTCTTTTAAAGCTTCAATAACTTTTTTTGAATCTAGATCCAATGCAGCCACTAAAGTCTCTTGATTGTCTAAATATGTTTTAGAAAAACAATGATTCGGTGAAAGGTAATTTTTCCAAATGGTTTTTAAATCATTACCTAATGGAGAAATGGAAGCTAAGGCTGTTATTGAAATGGTTGTTGACAAATCCTAAATATTTATTGAGCTGCAAAATTAAACTATTTCCAATGCTTTTTCGACGACATCATATACTTTTTGCAATTGCTCATCGGTCATGATATAAGGTGGCAAAATATAAACGATATTACCAACTGGGCGTAAAATCACCCCGTTTTCGATAAAGAAATTATAGAGTTTGGTTCGCATAGAACCATAATAGGTTTCCTCGTTTTCTTTCTTGATATCTAAAGCAAAAATGGTTCCTAAAACGCGAGTTGCGGTTACTTTAGGATGATTTTTTATATATTCCTGAAATGCCAGATGTCTTTTATTTATTCGAATTATATTCTCCTGCATTTCTGGAGTTTGCAACAATTCAAAACTGGCTAAAGCCGCTGCACAACCCGTAGGATTTCCGGTAAAAGTATGTCCGTGAAACAAGGCTTTATTGATATCATCATCATAAAAAGCATCAAAAATTTCCCGAGTAAAAGTAGTGATTGCCATTGGGATAGTACCTGCCGTCAAAGCTTTTGACAAACACATCATATCAGGCATTTCCTGAGCATAATCCATTGCAAAGGTTTTACCCGTTTTTCCAAAACCGGTCATCACTTCATCGGCAATCGTCAACACTTTATTTTCCTGACAAATTTTAATTAATTCATCCAAAGCTTCGGCCTCGTACATCACCATTCCGGCGGCACCCTGAACCAAAGGCTCAAAAATAAAAGCGGCACATTGATGTTCCTGTATCACTTTTCGCAAAGCATCATAACTGGCTTCTTCTTTTCCTTTTACAGGCACCGGAATACGTACTACATCAATAAACATCCCTTGAAAAGCCTGAGTATATAACGAAATCCCACTCGCAGCCATAGCTGCAAAAGTATCTCCATGAAATGCATCTTCAAATGCAATAACAGTTGTACGTTTCTCGCCTTTATTATAAAAATACTGTAAAGCCACTTTTATTGCTACTTCCACCGAAGTCGAACCATTATCTGAAAAGAATATTTTCTGTTGATTTTTTGGCAAAATTTTCATCAATTGCTCTGCCACCTGAATAGCTGGTTCGTGTGTAAAACCTCCAAAAAGAACGTGTTCTAATGTAGTTAATTGCTTGTAAATCTTATCGGCAATAAAACGATTGGAATGCCCAAAGGGATTTACCCACCAAGATGCAATCGCATCAATATATTCCTTGTTATTTTCATCCCAAAGCAAAGCACCTTCACCTCTAGTAATTGCAATCGGTAATTGAGCTGTTTTATGTTGGGTATAAGGATGCCAAAGATATTGGCTGTCTTTTTCAGTTAACGTCATTTAATTTTAGATTGAAGATTAACGATTTTTGATTTCGGACTGTTATTGGATTTCCAATAATTTGCTTCTAAATAAATCGGCGTATTCGCGAATTACATTTTGGTCAAAATACGGTTCTTCGTCAATTCTTCCAAGACAATTCAATCCTGATTTCGTCAAAATTATAGATTCAGTAGATGGATTTTCTTTCCCATTAAAAAGAATTCCTGCTATAGCAACATTTCTATTTTGTAAAGCTTCGATAGTCAACAAAGTATGATTAATACTTCCTAAATAATGACGGGAAACTACAATTACTTTGTAATCAGGATTAATCAAATCGACAATAGTTTCTGTATCATTTATGGGAACAAAAATGCCTCCTGCTCCTTCTATCACCAAATGATTTTCTGTTACAGGTTCAATAATTTGATTAATATCAATAAGCACATTATCCAATTCAGCTGCCAGATGCGGACTTGCCGGAGTATTTAAAGCATAACTATTTGGATATACAACAGTCTTTTCATTCGATAAATAGGCCCTAATCTTATGACTGTCTGAAGTAGCTAAATCACCTGCCTGAATGGGTTTCCAATAATCAGCTTCTAAAGCCTCTGTAATAATTGCCGAAGCAATCGTTTTACCCACATCGGTACCTATTCCTGTTATAAATAGTTTCATTTAATTAAATTCAAAATTACACTTATTGCATTTGTATTTTTGTTTCGAATAAAAAGGAAGCAAACCTAGTAACAATGAAAAAAGATAGATAAAAAGAGATTTGAAATCCTTTATTGAGGTTACCATATTGATTTGTGCTGTTCCACAATTAGGACATTTCATCAGCGTATTTTGATCATCTAATGAATACTCGGATATTTGTGAAATAATTTCCATAGCTTTCGTATAATCCTTTTTTGAAACTAAAAGTTTCACCCCACCAACAGCATTACTATACAAAGGATTAGCATCAATTGTGTAATTATCTTTCATGTAAACTGTTATTCCTTCAGATTCTAATTTACCTTTGAAAATTATCGCTTCTGACGAATATTGATAGATTCCTACTTGCTCAAAAATTTCTTCCATATGCTCTTAAAATGCAAAAGTACTCAACAATTGCAACACTTCTGTTATTTCTTCCTTCGAATTAAAAGCATGCAAACAAAAACGAAGTCTTTCCTGTCCTTCTGGAACAGTAGGTGAAAGAATCGCTTTGACATCAAAACCTTTATCTTGAAGTTGGCTAGCTATTTGTTTTACCTTTTCATTTCCAGGAATAATAGCACATTGAATAGCCGATTTACTATGTACAAAAAGCGGTTTTAAACCCAATAAATTCTTTTGCTGATTAAAATGGATAATATTTTCCTTTAAAGCTGCAATCTTTTCCTTATCCTTTTTTAAATACTGATAAGCCACTAAAACAGTTGCTACGGAATGGGGAGAAAGTCCCGTAGTGTAAATAAAACTTCGGGCGAAATTGACTAAATATTGCTTTAATTTTGTACTTCCTAAAACCGCCGCACCATGACAACCTAATCCTTTTCCGAAGGTCATGATTCGGGCAAATACTTTTTCTTGCAAACCTAACATTTGCACCAAACCTTCACCTTGATTTCCAAAAACCCCTAAGGCATGCGCTTCGTCTATAACCAAATAAGCATTGTATTTTTTTGTTAGAGCTACTAATTCTTCCAAATTAGGCGCATCTCCATCCATCGAGAAAACCGATTCTGTGGCGATATAAATAGTTGGGAGTTGGGAGTTAGGAGTTAGAAGCAATCCGTCATTTCCGTTCAGAACCACCTCTTTTTTACTAAAACGCAAAATAAGATTTTCAAGATTTTCAAAATCATTATGCCTGAATTTATAAGACTTCGCATTCGATAGCTGAATCCCGTCTCGGATGGAAGCATGACACAATTCGTCGTACAAAATCAAATCTCCTTTTTGAGGAATCGCGCTAAAAAAACCCACATTGGCATCATAGCCCGAATTAAAAAGTAATGCTGATTCTGATTGATGAAAAGCTGAAATATAACTTTCTGCCTCCTGATAAACTTGATGATTTCCTGAAAGCAATCGAGAACCCGTTGCTCCGTTTTGGGTAAATCCTCTATCAATCAAATACTGATGAGTATCGTTAAAAACATGTTCTGATTTTGAAAAACCAAGATAATCATTAGACGCAAAATCAATTAAATGATTCGCCAAAGGCAATTGACGTAATGCATTGTTTTGAATTCGAATTTCGAGTTTCTTAGAAAGATTTTCGGGTAATTTCATAAATCAAAAGTAAAAAAAAACGCCAAGCTAAGCTTGACGTTTTATATTAATTTAAATTGTCTTAGTCAGCTAAAACAATTACTTTATTGTCTTTCATTTCAATAGTACCTGACTCAATAGCTAAGGTATAGGTTTGGTCAGTTACTCTTGTAAATTTACCCGCAACCTCTTTAGAAAATTTGAAGCTTGGAGCATCAATTTTCACAATACCTTTTCCTAAAATAGAAACGATTGGCGCGTGATTATTCAATATTTGAAAGCTACCATTAACTCCAGGCAAACTTACCGAAGTAACTTCTGCTGAAAATAATTTGGCTTCTGGTGATACTATTTCTAAAATCATATTTTTTGAGTTAGAAGTTAGAAGTTAGAAGTTAGAAGTCTCTGAAAACTACCAACTGAAAACTGCTAACTGATTTTATGCTTCTGCTAACATTTTCTCTCCAGCCTCGATAGCTTCTTCGATAGTTCCTTTAAGGTTGAAAGCTGATTCTGGTAAGTGATCTAATTCACCATCAATAATCATATTAAATCCTTTGATAGTATCTTTGATATCAACTAATACTCCTGGAATACCTGTAAATTGCTCCGCTACGTGGAATGGTTGAGATAAGAAACGTTGAACACGACGTGCTCTAGATACTGCTAATTTATCTTCTTCAGATAACTCCTCCATACCTAAGATAGCGATGATATCTTGTAATTGTTTGTATTTTTGAAGAATCTCTTTTACTCTTTGTGCACAGTTATAGTGATCATCACCTAAGATGTGTGGAGTCAAAATTCTAGAAGTAGAATCCAATGGATCTACCGCTGGATAAATACCTAACTCAGCAATTTTACGAGACAATACTGTAGTAGCATCTAAGTGAGCAAATGTAGTTGCTGGTGCTGGATCCGTTAAGTCATCCGCAGGAACGTAAACCGCTTGTACAGATGTAATAGATCCTTTGTTTGTAGATGTAATACGCTCTTGCATCGCACCCATCTCAGTTGCTAAAGTTGGTTGGTAACCTACCGCAGATGGCATACGTCCTAATAAAGCCGATACCTCAGAACCTGCTTGTGTAAAACGGAAGATGTTATCTACGAAGAATAATACGTCTTTACCTTGGTCAGAACCAGCTCCATCACGGAAATACTCAGCAATAGATAATCCAGAAAGTGCAACACGAGCACGTGCTCCTGGTGGCTCATTCATTTGTCCGAAAACGAAAGTAGCTTTAGACTCTCTCATTCCTGGTAAATCTACTTTAGACAAATCCCATCCTCCATTTTCCATAGAGTGCATGAATTCCTCACCGTATTTAATAATTCCTGACTCTAACATCTCACGAAGCAAGTCATTCCCTTCACGTGTTCTTTCACCTACTCCTGCGAATACTGAAAGTCCACCGTGACCTTTAGCGATATTGTTAATTAATTCTTGAATCAATACTGTTTTACCTACTCCGGCTCCACCAAACAATCCAATTTTACCTCCTTTTGCATAAGGCTCGATCAAATCGATTACTTTAATACCTGTGAATAAAACTTCAGAAGATGTAGATAAATCTTCAAATTTTGGAGCTTGACGGTGAATTGACATACCGTTTTCACCTGTTTTAGGTAATTCTGGCAAACCATCAATAGCATCTCCAACTACGTTGAATAAACGTCCGTAAACATCTGCACCAATCGGCATTTGAATTGGGTTTCCTGTTCCAATTACTTCATAACCTCTGCTCAAACCATCTGTTGAATCCATCGAAATGGTACGAACAGTATTTTCTCCAATGTGAGATTGTACTTCTAGGATTAATTTAGTACCATCTTTTTTTACGATTTCTAATGAATCATAAATTTTTGGAAGTTCAACATCCTTACCGTTGAAAACAACGTCAACTACTGGGCCAATGATTTGGGCAACTTTTCCTATTACTTTAGACATTACTTATGTATTTATTAAACAGCTATTTAGGTTTATGAAATAGACACCATCAAATTTGACTGATTAGGTGTTTTTTCCGAGCGCAAAGATAATTTTTTAAAATAAAAAATCAACACTTTTATTTAAAAAACATTAAAAAATAAAACAAGGGTTAAAAACCGCTATAAATCTCGCTTCCAACAAATTTATTCACCACAAACATTTCGTTATATTATATAAATTATATTTTATAAAAACATCCAATCTTAATTATGGATTGATTACCCAAGAAACAAAATACTGCTGCCCTATTAATCCAGCACCCAATACCTGCATGTATTCTTTTCCTCCAAGATTAGCTACAGCCACCTTAAAAGTTGATTTAAGCGAAGGAATACTATAATTCATTTGCGCATCAATTACTGTAGCCGATTGCACCATGCCATCAACCATTGCAGATTCCCATTTATACGATGTATTCCATCTTCCACTAACATTAAATCCGAAATTTTTAAACACCTTTTCATTCCCAATTGAAGCTTTCACTCTGTGCTTAGGCGTATTAAATCCAGCCTCAAAACTTGGATCCTTTGATTGATCAAAACTAAATTCAGCATAATTATAATTTACACCAATTTCATAATCCTTGTACACTTTTCTGGAGAGTCCCAATCCAAAACCAAAAGATTTGATTTCGACATCAGTATTCGTATACAATTGATACGCTCTAAAATTATCATTTTGCAATGCATGCAATGTTTGCGCACCGGGATCAGTTGGTCCCGCTAAAGGATTTGGCGCATCTTGTACGATACCATAATAAGGAGAAATCACTGTTAAATTACCAATGAAATCATTATAAATATTATAGTAACCACTAACATCTACAGACATCTTATTTACAAACGATCGGTATCCTAACTCAAAAGCCTTTACTCGTTCTGGTTTCACATAATTCACATTTGCTTTTCTTAACAAAGCCGAAGCAGCTACAGGATTTGATGGCGCTAAAGCTGCAAATGCCTGAACCGTTGACGCTATATACGAATTCCCATACGCATTTAAACCAGTCATAACCTTAGTAGTGCCGCTATTCAAAGATTGACCAACAACAGTATTCACTGGCAATGTTTCAGAATATCTTGATAAATTATCAGGAGCCGAACCAATTAAAACCGCATTACCCACATTAAAACCTATATACTGATCCTGAGTTGTTGGATTTCTAAAACCGGTTTGAAATGAAGCCCTAATGTTATGGTGCTTATTTTCACCTGCTGCATACACTAACGACAATCGAGGAGAGTAACTTCCTTTAAAATTTTGTGATTTATCATATCGAATAGATCCTGTAAACTTCAATCTTTCATCTACAAACTTTTTCATCAATTGGGTATACATTCCATATTCATTATAGTGGATAGAACCATTTGCATCTGTATAAATCCTTCCATTAGAATTTAATTGATACTCTCTAAAAGAACCACCAACTTGTATTTCAGCAAATTGTATTACATCTTTAAAATTATAATTGGCATCCGAATGATAAATTTTAGAATTATCAACCAATTTAGATCCCGAAAGCACATTAGGCTCAGCGATAACACTATTAAATGCCGATTTAAAAGCGGATGTTCCAGGAATCAATCTACCCACATCTGCCTGAGCCCTAGCATAAGCATGCGCACCAGCCGAATTGTTATATAATGGACTTTGAGGATTCCCAACAGCACCAGCATAATTAGCCGCATAAGTACCAAACCATGTTTCATCTGATTTCCAAGCTCTATTTACATTAATCCCTGTAAAAAGCATATCATATGATTGACCACCGTCTTCAGTTGTAGTATACCCTCTTAAGAAAAAATTCTTGCCTTTAAACTCTAATTTATGTTGTTGCATAAAAAAGTTATTCAAATAGTAGCGATTAGCACCTTGATACACCGCATTACCAAAACCAAATTTACTTAACCAAATTACTTCCAATCGTTCATCTCCAAAAGGTCTAAAATGAAAAGACAAATCAATTTTAGTATTACTTGCTTTATTATCGGTCAAATCAGTTTCATTATAACCTGTTCTTGAAACATTTTCCTTAGGCAAAAGTGAAGCAAAACCAGAAGGCAAACCTGCTGCAGCCCACGCACCACTGGCTATCATTTTTTGTCCAACATTGTAAATATTCGTACTTACTTCATCTCCATATACATTGACACCATCATAATTAGGATTCGCTCTATCTCTTCCAACCACAAATCTATCTCTATAATCTGTCGCATACCAATCAGTACCACGCATATACGTAAAATTCGCTTTGGCAGCAAAATGTTTATCAAAGGCATGCGCCATTCGAATACCGTAATCAACAAAATCATTAACCCCAGCCGCTTTTTGACTCGTTTGACCGTATTTCACATAGGTTGTTATCCCTTGGTAATTAAACGGACTTTTCGAATTCATAAATAAAATTCCATTAAAAGCATTAGCACCATACAAAGCAGAAGATGCTCCTGGTAATAACTCAACACTTTGCATATCGATTTCAGAAATACCCACCATATTTCCTAATACAAAATTCAATAAAGGAGAAGAATTGTCCATTCCATCCACTAATTGCATAAAACGCGTATTGGCTACAGTTGCAAAACCACGAGTATTAATGGATTTAAAAGTCAAACTACTGGTATTCATTTGTACTTCTTTTAAATTTTCTAATCCATCGTAAAAAGTAGCAGATGCCGTTTTTTTAACATCAGCTATACCCATCCTTTCAATGGTAACTGGCGATTCAAAAACTCTTTCAGGAGTTCTGGATGCCGAAATAACAATCTCATCAAGTACATTTTGCTCTTCACTTAAAACAATTCCGAGCAATTGTTGTTTTGAACCAACCATAATTTTCATGGTTTGAAAGCCCACACAACTTAATTCGATTTCAAATGGAAAACGCAAAGCTTCTAATATAAATTTACCATCACTATCCGATACTGTTGAGATTGTTTTTCCTGTAACAACAATATTAGCACCCACAACGGGCATTTTATTCTTATCAACAATAGAACCTTCAATGGTATTTTGAGCGAAATTTACGCCACACACAAGGATCAATAAAAAAAGGAAGAAGGATTTCATAGGGTTAAGTTTTTAAGGATTGGTACTACTAAAATAATAATAAATTCTGACACAATCACAAAATACACAAAGCTATTTTATCAATAATTAACCATGATTTCAAAATTTTAACAAATTCACAAAAAATCAATTCACCAGAAATAAAAAAGGCGAGATTTTCATCTCGCCTTTGATATAGTAATTACAAATTTTATTCTACTGTAACTGATTTAGCTAAGTTACGTGGCTGATCCACATTACAACCTCTAAATACAGCGATATAGTAAGACAACAACTGTAATGGTATTGTTGTAATCAAGGGCGATAATGCATCTGAAGTTTCAGGAATTTCAATTACATAATCAGCTAATTCTCTAACTTGAGTATCTCCTTTTGTCACTACAGCAATAATTTTACCGCTTCGTGATTTTATTTCTTGAATATTACTTACAATCTTATCATAGTGCCCTTGTTTTGGCGCAATAATAATTACGGGCATTTGCTCATCAATCAATGCGATAGGACCATGTTTCATTTCGGCTGCTGGATAACCCTCAGCGTGAATATATGATATTTCTTTAAGCTTCAAAGCACCTTCTAATGCTACTGGGAAATTATAACCACGACCTAAATACAAACAGTTAGGCGCATCTTTGAAAGCTGCAGCAATTTCTTTTGTTTTCTCCGCAGTTTCTAATACTTCTTTTACTTTTTCTGGTATTAACTCTAATTCTAATAAATACCTATGGAAATCAGAATGCGATAAAGTACCTTTTGCTTTAGCTAAACGCAAAGCTAACATTGTCAATACAGTAATTTGAGTAGTGAAAGCTTTAGTAGATGCTACACCAATTTCTGGTCCGGCATGCGTGTAAGCTCCTGCGTGAGATTCTCTAGAAATAGAAGAACCTACCACATTACAAACTCCAAAAACAAAAGCACCATGTTCTTTTGCTAATTTAATAGCTGCCATTGTATCGGCCGTTTCACCTGATTGAGAAATAGCTATAACAACATCTGTAGGCTTAATAATTGGATTTCTATATCTAAATTCCGAAGCATACTCTACTTCTACAGAAATACGAGCAAATTCTTCAATAATATATTCAGCAACTAAACCTGCATGCCATGAAGTCCCACAAGCAACTATGATTATTCTGTCAGCATTTAAGAATTTTTCCAAATGATCTTCAATTCCCGACATTTGAACAATACCCCTATCCGCATGCAATCTTCCTCTATAAGTATCTTTTATAACATTTGGTTGCTCATAGATTTCCTTCAACATGAAATGATCAAAACCTCCTTTTTCAATTTGCTCTAAATTCATTTGAAGCTCTTGAATATAAGGATCTACCAAACTATCATCTTTAATCTTTCTAATCTTAATTGGTTTTTTCAAACTGATATTAGCCATCTCGCCATCTTCAAGATAAACCGCATTAGAAGTATATTCAATAAAAGGTGACGCATCAGAAGCAATAAAATACTCTCCTTCTCCAACACCAATTGCCAAAGGACTTCCTAAACGAGCAGCAACAATTTCACTTGGATTCTTTGTATCAAAAACAGCAATTGCATAAGCACCCACTACTTGATTAAGCGCTAACTGAACCGCTTTGCCTAACTTGATTTTTTCATTCTTTTGAACTTCTTCAATTAAATTAACTAATACTTCTGTATCAGTATCTGAATGAAAGACGTAACCACGCTTTATTAATTCTTCCTTTAATGGCGCATAATTTTCAATGATTCCGTTATGCACTATAGCTAACTCACCTGAATTTGAAAGATGAGGATGCGAATTCACATCATTAGGAACCCCATGAGTGGCCCATCTTGTATGACCTATTCCAATAGTTCCCTTAGTATCAATTTCTTGCAAAGCACGCTCCTCTAAAGCAACTACCTTACCTTTTGTTTTACAAACTTTAATCGCACCATCATACACCATTACTCCAGCACTATCATAACCGCGATATTCCAGTCTTTTAAGACCTTTGATAACTATAGGATAAGCTTCTCTGTGACCTATATAACCAACTATTCCACACATAAATTTCTATTAATTAGGTTTTGTGTAATAAATTTTCAACTTCAATCTTTTTGCGTCTGGAACAGATGCCGCTCCTCCGTAAAGCACCACACCAAGTGGATTTAATACTGATGCCTGTGGGATTTTAAAAATTTCATTTTGATCGTTCAAAGTAAACTTTGAAAACAAAGCATTCATAGTCGTATTTCGAATATCTTCAGTAACTACAACACCTAACTTTACATTTTTTGAAGAAAGATTTTTAACTAAATTTCGAATGTGTTCTGTAATTCTAAATTTATAATAATACTCCCCATCAGTACTTTTTTGCAATTGCCCTCCAAAAATAAGCTGACCATTTTTTGCATTAGTTCCCGTTGAAGAATCATACAAATAATCTAATAAAACCGTACTATTCGATAAATCATACAAATAAATACGATTAGGTAATTTAGTAGTTCCCATAGCTGCCTTGTCTACATGAAAAACTAAACTAGCCTCATTGATCATTTTAGTTCTTTTAGTAAGAGGATCAATACGTCTTAATTCATCCAATTCATCAGGAATATTATTAGGAACGTTCGAAACATTTCCACTAGCATCATAACCTAAAACATCTGTTTTATCAAAAAGTTCTAAAACAGACATTGCACCTTCACCACCTTTTACATACAATCGACTATCCCCTGCTGTTTTATTAACGTTAGTGGTGATCGCATCCTCGTAAACTGTTTTCTTAGTATTTTTAACCAAACTAACAGTATTTCCAGTCATATTAAGCACGATAGATTTAGCTACTCTTGTCGTTGTAGACTGACCGTTTGCTGTAGTAACTAAATCTTCCTTGTAATTTATAGTAACCGTTCCTGCTTTAAAATTCATCATCGCTAATTGACCTGGACTAGCACCAGATTTTTCGACTTTAAAATAAAGTCCTCTGAAATAATCTTTAAAAACATCGTTATTAGTTAATTTACCCGGATCAGTCCCATCACTTTTTTTAGCAACATTAACAATAACGTTCTGGAAATAACTTTTATTCAAAGCAAGTACCATTGCAGGAGCAAATCTTGTAGTTGTTTCAACACCATTAGTGGAAACTTTTTTCTGTCTTTCTGCCTTATTAAAGAAAAATTCTTGATTCTGACTAGGAGTGTTTATAGAATCATTTAATAACACTGGCCTTTTCAAGCCTTCGAAAAGACTAGCTTGATCAGTATAAAACTTTTGAGCATCTGCAAAATTGGTATTAGGATCTAAATCCCTAATAAAATAGCCATTCTCATATACACTTAATTTAATCTTAGATGCTTCCGGACCATAGATTGAATCCAATCGATAAACACTGGCTCCACTTTCTAAATCACGATCAACAACAGCGCTATAATAAGGAATAGATAACTCCACATTATCTACTATAGCATTATTCCCAACAACCGGATTTGGCGATGCCAAAACTAATTGAGTAACAAAACTAGCCTCGATAGTACCAAAGGTTTCATCTTCATAAATCCCCAAAGGATTTACAGGCAAATTATTAGATTGAACTGGACCAAGATTTTGATTATAAGAAAGAACATTAATACTATCATGTACTAATCCAAAATGTTCATCACCAATTAAGTCTCCTCCTATGGTGTTAAAATCTTTGTCACAGGAAGTAAAAAAAACAGCAGTGATTGCAAGAATAAATATCTTTAGAATAGAATTATTACGCATATTAAATAATAAAAAGTTGGGTTTAAAGCATTTCTTTATAAAAATTATTATATGCCTCAGCAAAAGCATCTTTAGGGACGAAAGGTAAAAAAGGTTTCCCTGAAGTTTCAATAAATTTTGTTAAACTTGAACTAAGATTTGAAGAAGCAATAATAACAGCATCCGAATGCATTACAGTTGCTTTAATAATATTCTCATAATCAGGAGTTGATAGCATATCAACTGCCTCTTGTGGCACTCCATCTAATTTTACTTTGTTGATCATTTCAACATCTAAAGTACCATCAAATGATTGCCCATAAACAGAAGTAACAATCTTAGTATCAGAAAACAAGGCTTCATTTTTATAAAAATGCTTCATATACACAGGCAACATGGCTGCCATCCAACCGTGAACATGAATAATATCTGGTACCCAATTTAATTTTTTAACTGTCTCGACAACTCCTTTAGCAAAAAAGATAGCACGCTCATCATTATCAGGGTATAATTTCCCATCCTCATCGGCAAATGTGGCTTTTCTTTTAAAGTATTCATCATTATCGATAAAATATACTTGAATTCTTTCTTTTGGAATTGATGCCACTTTGATAATTAAAGGCATATCTAAGTCATTTACTACCAAATTCATTCCTGAAAGACGAATAACTTCATGTAATTGGTGCCTTCTCTCGTTGATATTACCATACCTAGGCATAAAAATTCTTATCTGTCCTCCCTGGTCATTTACCATCTTAGGAACATCATAAGACATTAAAGAAACCTCATTTTCAGCCAAATACGGCACCACTTCAGATGATACATATAATATCCTCTTATCTTTCATATTGTATTTTAGTTAGTTATGTTGGTAATAAAAACCACGCAAAATTACAAAATTTTATGCAGTTATTAACTAATATATTATGTTTGCACTCAATTTTAATAAAATTACCATGCCTGTTTTCTATGGAAAAGTAGCTTTAGCAGCGTTTTTAAATTCAGTTAACGCCTCTAAATCCCCTATTGGTTTTGTTCCAACAATGGGTGCGCTCCACCAAGGTCATCTTTCCCTAATGCAACAATCTCTAGCAGAAAACCAGCATACTGTGGTTAGTATCTTTGTTAATCCTACCCAATTTAATAATCCCGAGGATTTAGAAAAATACCCTAGAACCCTAGAAGAAGACACTAAAAAAATTGTCTCTTTAGACCCATCGATTATTGTATACGCACCTTCAGTAGATGATATCTACGAAGGAAATGTGGTATCTCAAAATTTTGATTACGACGGACTCGAAAACCAAATGGAAGGCAAATTTAGACCTGGTCATTTTAATGGAGTAGGAACCATTGTAAAACGTCTTTTCGAAATTGTAAAACCTACAAATGCGTACTTTGGCGAAAAAGATTTCCAACAATTACAAATTGTTAAAAAAATGGTTAGCAAAAACCATTTAGACGTAAAAATCATTGGTTGTCCCATTTTCAGAGAAGCTAATGGACTTGCTATGAGTTCCCGAAACGAACGATTAACAACCCAAGAAAGAGACAAAGCTTCCATTATTTACAAAACCTTATTAGAAGCCAAAGAACAATTTAAAACCCTAAGTTGTGAAGAAGTGAAACAATGGGTTAAAGCAGTTTTTGAACCGAATACAATGTTTGAATTAGAATATTTTGAAATCGCTGACGAAGAAACGCTTATTCCTTGTACAAGCATTTTAAAAGATAAAAATTATCGTGCATTTATTGCCGTTTTTGTGAATAATATTCGATTGATTGATACCATTTCACTAAAATAATTTACTTTTGTGCCATGCAAATTCAAGTTTTAAAATCAAAAATTCATCGGGTAAAAGTAACTGGCGCCGATTTAAATTATATTGGTAGTATTACCATCGATGAAACCTTATTAGAAGCATCTAATATTATTGAAGGAGAAAAAGTTTCTATTGTTAACATCAATAATGGAGAACGTTTTGACACTTATGCCATAAAAGGAGAGCGAAATTCAGGCGAAATAACACTGAATGGTCCAGCAGCTAGAAAAGTACAAAAAGACGATATCATTATTATCATTTCGTATGCAACCATGGACTTTGAAGAAGCCAAAACTTTCCAGCCTTGGATTATTTTTCCAAACGAAAAAGACAATTCACTAACATAAGTAAAGGTTAAAAAATTAATGGCAAGCGTTTCTTTAGAAGCGCTTTTTGTTTTTATAGTATAAATTTTACTTTCACTAAATTTTAGTATCTTGCTTTGTCGTTCTGAATGTTCATCTAAAAACTTCCCCAAATCATGAAACAAGCGCTACTATTATTTTTCTTTTCGATTTTAGCATTTTCGCAAAAAAAAAACGAATTAATCAAATCAAACCATTTGGGAGAAACCCGAGAAATATCCATAAATCTTCCCAGTTCCTACGAAAGTAACCCCACGAAAAGATACCCCGTTTTAGTACTTCTAGATGGCGATTATTTATTTGACCCTTTTCAAGGCGCCTTGCATTATGGCGAATATTGGGATGATTTACCAGAAACCATTATTATAGGCATCCATCAAAAAAACAGCCGAATGAGTGATTGTGCTTTCGATGAGGCGCAAGGAACCCCTACTAAAAGAGCGGCTGCTTTCTATAACTTTATAGTAGAAGAAATGATGCCTTTTGCAGAAAAAAAATATCGTTTAGCACCTTTTCGAATAATTGCAGGTCACGACGTTACGGCTGGATTTCTAAACTTCTTCTTGTATCGCGAAAACTCCTATTTTAACGCCTACATCTCCTTAAGTCCTGAATTATCTTCAGATATGGCAAGTCAAGTTCCTACCACATTAAACAATACTAAAAAAAATATTTTTTACTATCAGTCTTCTGCCGATGGGGATATCAAGCAACTGCGACAACCCATAGAAGAATTAGACGCTAATATCAAAGCAACGGCCATTCAAAATCCTTTAGTCAATTACCAATACGACAAATTCAATAATGCCTCGCACTATTCATTAGTTTTATATTCTATTCCTAATGCCTTGTACCAAATTTTTGATAGCTACAAACCTATTTCTTCTACCGAATTCTCAGAAAAAATTGTAATTCTACCATCAGGTTATGTGGATTACCTTATCAAGAAATATGAAAATTCGGCTCAAAAACTAGGACTAAACAATCCCATTCGTATAAATGATTTCAAAGCAATTGAAGCCGCCATTTTAAAAAACAAAGCCTACGAAGAATTAGAAAAATTATCGCAATTAGCCAATAAAAACTATCCTAAATCAATGCTTGCTGATTATGAATTGGGCCTTATGTATGAAAAACTAGGCGATAACAAAAAAGCAGCTAACAAATACCAACGCGCTTCACAATTAGAAGAAATTGGCGATTTGACCAAGGAAATGATGTACAATAAGTATGAAGATTTGAAAAGTTTAAGTGTTAAAAAATAATGTCAAAAGTTAAAACCTCTTTTTTCTGTCAGAGTTGCGGAACTTCCTATGCTAAATGGCAAGGCCAATGCAACGCCTGCAAAGAATGGAATACCATTGCCGAAGAAATCATTCAAAAACAAGATAAGGTTGCCTGGAAAAGTGAACCAACTCCAAGCAATAGAGTACCCAAACCTTTAAAAATAACCGAAATCGATTCGACTCAGGAAATCCGAATGGACACAACTGATTCCGAATTAAATCGAGTATTGGGTGGCGGAATCGTACCCGGTTCTTTAACGCTGTTAGGCGGTGAACCTGGAATTGGAAAGAGTACGCTTTTACTCCAAATTTCATTAAAACTACCTTATAAAACTTTGTATGTTTCGGGCGAAGAAAGTCAGAAGCAAATCAAAATGCGCGCGGAAAGAATAACCCCTTCCAGCGACAATTGCTACATTTTGACTGAAACTAAAACGCAAAACATTTTCAAACAAATTGAATCCATTGAACCTGAAATCGTCATTATCGATTCGATTCAAACCCTGCATACCGATTATATCGAGTCGACGGCGGGTAGTATTTCTCAAATTAGAGAAACCACTGCCGAACTTATTAAGTTTGCCAAAGAAAGTAATATTCCCGTAATCTTAATTGGTCACATAACCAAAGACGGAAATATTGCAGGACCAAAAATTTTGGAACATATGGTTGATACGGTTTTGCAATTTGAAGGCGACAGAAATCACATTTACCGAATCCTTCGTTCGTTAAAAAACCGTTTTGGTTCCACTTCCGAAATTGGTATCTATGAAATGCTGGGCAGCGGATTAAGAGAAGTTTCTAATCCATCCGAAATATTGATTTCTCACAAAGACGAAGAACTATCCGGAACTGCCATTGCCACCACACTCGAAGGTATGCGCCCACTGATGATTGAAATCCAATCCTTAGTAAGTACCGCTGTTTATGGAACGCCACAACGCAGCACCACAGGTTACAATGCCAAACGTCTGAATATGATTCTGGCGGTTTTGGAAAAAAGAGCCGGTTTCCGTTTAGGTGCCAAAGACGTTTTCCTAAACATCACAGGTGGAATTACCGTAGATGATCCTGCGATCGATTTAGCTGTAGTAGCCGCGATTTTATCTTCGAATGAAGATATTCCTGTGGATAAAGGTTTCTGCTTTGCTGGCGAAGTTGGTCTTTCAGGCGAAATTAGACCCGTAAACCGCGTAGACCAACGCATTCAGGAAGCCGAAAAACTGGGATTCTCTACCATTTTTGTTTCTAAATACAATAAAATAGCCTTAAAAAACACAGGCATCAAAATCGAATTAGTCGCTAAAATTGAAGATGTGGCAAGTATGCTTTTTGGGTGAAAAACATTTGTTTTCATAAAAAACAAAACCAGACAATCTTGAGATATTGTCTGGTTTTATTTCACTATCTTATTCAATTAATACTATCAACTACCGAGACTTGTTCAACTCTAATTGGTTTCCTATATTTCATCTTAGGCACAATAACAGGCACCGTATCCTGCACCACTCTTCCGCTAGGACGAATGGCTTTTTTAATCGCAATGGCATCTGTGAGTACAAAAGGCGTTGGCATCATCCAATCGGCACGTTTATTTATTTTAAACAAAGGATTTTGTAATAAATCAAAGGAACTTTCCAATAATTGCATATCTAAGACCGTTTGCTTATTAATGTTAAATTCCAAAACCAAAGGCGCATTATCTACTACATAATAACTCAACAGTCGCTTCCCTTCTCTTTCATAAATTTTTTCTTTTTGTTCCAAGTGCGCTACACCATTAGCTCTGATATTGTACAAATCCATTTTTTCATTGGCAAAAATATCATAGCGATTCACTTTCCGATTGGGCGAAATTCGAATTTTCAAATAACGTTGACTATCGGCAATACTGTCCCTCAAAAATTCGATGGTAGGTTCGGCAAGTTTTTGTATTGGTGCTGAATTTGAATAGGTAAATTGTGTATCATATTTGCTAAAAAGCGGAATAGCTTCTAGTCCTTTTGGCTCTTGTGGATTTTCACCCAGATAACTTTTAGTCCAGGAATCTAAATTTTTATCATAAGTAAGCCATTGGGCATAATTCGTATCGGCATCATAAAGATAAACTAAGCTATTTGATTTGGCTTTGCCTTTTTCATATTCGGATTCGGTGTGCGCTTTCGCAAAAAAGCCTATAGAAACCAAAAGAAAAAGTACCGACCAAGTTCTTTTTTGAACAAAATTTCCCAAAACAGCTAAAAGCAAACCAAAACAAAGTGCAGTGAGTATAGCGCTTACATATAGTATTTTCAATCCTAAACCTATTGGAAACATCTGGATAAAAGGCACCACAATCCATAAAACCGGAATACAAAGCACTAGATTTAAGATTGGATTGTATTTTTGAGTGAGAATATAAAACCCAAAGGTAAAAATCCCAAAATAAAGAGGAATGATTAAAAAACCAGCGCCTTGCAAACCAAAAGCAATGGCACCATTAAGCAATAACCAAATAAATAATGGAGCCAAAAAATGATTGGCTGTAATTTTATTTGGGGCAAAAAAATGATAAAAAGCAAAAGCGATTGCAACACTCAAAAATACAAAAGCAGCAATATAATCGTGTCCGTTGTAGGTAAATCCATTGAGCAAATCATTGTATTGTGGATAAACTTGTAACAAAATTTGCCATCCTAAAAAAGTGAGCAAAGCGGCTGTAAACATCGTTCCTAAAAACGGAACAAAACCCGAAAGCATTTTTGGAACGGTCAAAATTCTTTTGGCTATCCCTAAAAAGATAAAAAACAACAGCAATACAGTAGCTACAATCAGCATAGGAACTACCCAACTAAAAGGATAGCTGATAAAACTAAAAGGAATGGTAAAATAGACTTCATCTTCTGCTGATTGAAGCTCATTTAAATTACTATTGGAAAAATAGTGCAATAAAGGCATTAAATAAGCACCTTGATGTGCTAGCGAATTCCTATCTAGGTGCTTCACATCATCTTGGGCTGTATGATAATTGTAATGACCATCAATAAAAGCAAAATTAAACCCTTGAATTTGTCCTTGTTCTCTAAAAACGGTCAAATCCGTATCATTAGGCAGCATTTTATAGATGCTATACATTAACGAATTAGAAACTGCAAAACTTGGATTAGCTTCCTCAAATTGTTTAACCATTCCCGCATTGCCCTCGTTAGTTTCCATTAACATATAACTTGGACCTGACGTTCCTCGGGCTTCAAAATTCAAAGCCAAACCTACTTCCTTAGCCCACTTGTGTTGGGTTACAAAAAGAGCAGCGCCATTCAAACCTAATTCTTCGGCATCAGTAAACAAAATAATAATATCATTTTTAGGTGCTGTTTTAGTTTGTAAAAAGGCCCGAACACTTTCTAAAATGGTAGCAACACCTACTGCATTATCACTAGCTCCTTTTGATACCGAATGTGGTGCGCTATCATAATGCGAAAGCAGCAACAAGGCTTTGCCGTTTCCAGTCCCTTTTATTCTAGCAATAATATTACGCGATTGAGTTAGATTTCCCCATTCGGTTAAGGTATATCCTTCTTGAGATTGTGGTTGCAAGCCTAACTTTGTTAATTCAAACTGCAAATATTCGGCCACCTGATTGTGATAATCAGCACCTACATAATGTGGTTTTTGACTCATTTTATTAATATGAACCATAGCTCTTTTGGTCGAAAATTCGTCCAAAGGTTTTTCATCATTGTCCGTCCACCTGGGCATAAGGCTTAGGTATAAACAAGCAATTATCCCTGTAAAAAACAGCATTGCTACGATTGAGGATAAATTTTTTTTCATTTTTAGGTAGATTGGGTATTTTTTAATTATCCTTTTTGACAAGGATATACATATCATTTTCTAATAACATATAACCCTGATCATACAAGAAATAGTATATATTTCCTGTTTTTGTTTTTAAAATATTGGTAAAAAAATCAAAATCAAAACCTTTACTAAGCAGTTTTGTTTTGGAAACTTTTGATTTTCCATCCGTATTGAGTTCAGTAAGAATGCGATAGTTTTTACGTAATTTGTTATTAACATTGCGCATGAAATTATTGCTATCCTTATTCATCTTATTATTATAGGCGTTTCTGCAACCATCGCTGCAAAATTTCTTGTCTTCGCGGCCAATAATTTTTTCACCGCATTCTAAACAGTTTTTCATAGGCTAACTTTTTAGTTTTTTGATTCGGTACAAATCGTGACGGCGGTCTTTTAAAATATTGACACTTCCGTGTTCGTGTAGCTCTTTGAGTAAGTCCAAATCGACATCAACAATCAAAGTCATTTCGGTATTGGGAGTGGTTTCGGCTTTTATACCGTTACTTGGAAAAGCAAAATCGGAAGGGGTAAAAACTGCTGTTTGCGCGTATTGAATATCCATATTATTCACCTTTGGCAAATTCCCCACGCAACCGGCAATGGCTACATAACATTCGTTTTCTATGGCTCTGGCTTGTGCGCAATGTTTTACACGTGTATAACCATTTTGAGTATCGGTCAGAAATGGCACAAACAAGATATTCATGCCTTCATCGGCCATTAATCGGGACAGTTCTGGAAACTCTACATCATAACAAATCATGATTCCTATTTTGCCACAATCAGTATCGAAGGTTTTAATAGTGTTTCCTCCTGTTATACCCCAATGAAAAACTTCATTTGGTGTGATATGAATTTTGGTATAGGTTTCATACGTTCCGTCTCTTTTGCACAAAAAACCACTATTGTACAAAACACCATCTACCAAAGTAGGCATACTACCTGTAATGATGTTGATATTATAAGAAATCGCTAGTTCTTGAAATCTTTTGCGAATGGGTTCTGAATATTTAGCCAATTCCCGAATAGCATCTGCTTCTGATAAATGATTATAATCTGCCATTAAAGGCGCAATAAACAGCTCTGGAAAAACGGCAAAATCACTTCCATAACCCGATACGGCATCAATAAAAAATTCAGCCTGTTCAATTAAGGCATCCAAATCTCTTAAAGGTCTCATTTGCCATTGAATTAAACCCAATCGAATAACACTTTTTGTAGTATTAATTATTTGCGGACTTTCATCATAATAGATATTATTCCATTCTAACAAAACGGCAAATTGCTTCGATTTACGATCGCCTTCCAGATAATTTCGCATTACACGCATTACATGAAATTCGTTACTCAACTGAAAAGACAATACGGGATCATGAATTTCTTTTCTTTTTACCTTATCAATATAAGCCTTAGGAGTTAATTCATGGGCATAATTTCCGTAATTTGGTATCCGCCCCGCAAATACAATCGATTTTAAATTCAATTGCTCGCAAATTTCTTTTCGAGCATCATACAATCTTCGACCTAAACGCAATCCTCTATATTTAGGAACCACAAAAACATCAATTCCGTAAAGCACTTCTCCATTAGGATTATGCGTAGAAAAGGTATAATCACCCGTAATTTTAGCATAATCATGGTTCTTTTCGACTAAATCTTCATCAACTATCAGTGAGAGTGCAGCCCCCACCACAATATCGTCAACTAAAATAACCAGTTGTCCTTCTGGAAATATTTTAAGTAATTTTTTAATATCCGATTCCCTCCAATAATCATCTATCATTTCGGGATAGGATTCAATCATGGAATTTTTTAATTCTTTATAGTCTTGAATTTTTAAATTTCTAAGTTCGACTTTATTGATTTCTGCCTGCATAAACTCATTGATTTTCTGCAATATACAAAAAATAATATCCGTTTACAAACGTTTACAAATATTTACAACCGAAAGTAAACAACTAACTACCGACTAACTGTTGGCTGTTGTTGCAACTTTGTCTCGTCGAAATGAAACAAAAACAATGTTAATTTCAATGACAATAACAATATCAATAAAGACTTAAAAAAATAATATTAACAATTAAATTTTATACGCCATGAATGCATTAAGAAACAAAGTACAGTTAATCGGTCACTTAGGAAACGATCCAGAAATCAAAAATTTTGATGGAGGTAAAAAATTAGCCAATTTTACTTTGGCTACTAATGAAAGTTATAAAAATGAAAAAGGTGAAAAAATAGAAGAAACCCAATGGCATCGTTTAGTAGCTTGGGGCAAAACTGCCGAAATTATTGAAAAATACGTGACTAAAGGTAAAGAAATTGCTATTGAAGGCAAATTAACACACCGTTCTTATGACGACAAAAACGGAGAAAAACGCTATGTTACTGAAGTGGTTGTTAGTGATTTACTTTTATTGGGCAAAAACTAATTGACAAAAGCTATTAAACATTAGTTTTAAAAGTAAACAATTAAGATGTTAAGAAACATTGAGCTAAGCTTAACCTTAAATCTCTTAATCTTAATGGTTTTAAAAAAAACAACCTTAAACAAAAAAACCCATTAGCCGTGGCTAATGGGTTTTACTATTATATGCAGCTAATTATGCTACTTTTTTGATTAAATCATACATCGGACAACGTTTGCAACGTTTACTTTCTGACTTTTTAAATTTTTCACAACAAGAAGATTTACAGTTCTCGACTTTCTTTATGACATTAAGAGCTTCCTTTTTCTTTTTGTCTTTCTTCTTCCTTTTCTTGTCTTTTTCTTTGTCTTTTTTGCTCACTTTGGCTTCCCGTTTAAAACTGAAGCAAATATAAAAGAAAAAATATTATTTTTATGTATTCTAAATAAACTTTAACTTTTTTATTTTGGATTAATAGCAACTGAGCTTGTTACAGTTAATTGTTGAATATCACGGTCAAAGAGATACAATCCTCCTTTGTCATCGCCAATTAAATTGATTTTATCCAAAATGGTTTTAGCGGTAGCTTCTTCTTCTATTTGTTCCGCAACATACCACTGTAGAAAGTTATGCGTGGCATAGTCTTTCTCCGAAAAAGTAATATGCACCAGTTCGTTAATCGAATTGGAAACAAATACTTCATGCTCATACAAAGCTTCAAACATTTCTTTGAACGTTGAATAGGTAGTTTTAGGAGCTTTCAAATCGGTAATTTGCGCATGCCCACCACGTTCATTTACATATTTAATTAATTTAAGCATATGTGCACGTTCTTCATCAGATTGCGTGTACATAAACTGTGAAATTCCTTCGAGTCCGTTAGCTTCTGCCCAACAAGCCATGGATAAATAAGTTTGGGAAGATTCGGCCTCTATACGTATTTGTTTATTTAATGCGGTTTCTATATTTTTTGATAACATACAATTGGGTTTTTATTATTATACTTTACGTAAAGTTAGTAAAAAACGGATTAAAATATAAGATCTAAATCCATTTTGGATTTTATTTAACGAAATAAAAGATGAAGTTTTTTATCTCAACAACTCCAATATTTCGGTAATTTTTTCAAAAGATCTAAAATTTTCATGCCTCACTTCATGATCAATCTTCTCATGCGCCCAGGTGGTATGAAATGGAATGTGTGCAGCGTGCCCTCCGATACTCAAAACCGGCAAAACATCTGACTTTAAAGAATTTCCAATCATATAAAACTCTGTAGGCTTTATCTCTAAACGTTTTATCAAATCCAGATAGTCCTGTTCTTGTTTGTCCGACATCACTTCGATATGGTGAAAATATTTACCTAAACCTGAATTGTGCAATTTACGTCGTTGATCCAGCAAATCCCCTTTGGTAGCAACTACTAATTTGTATTTACCATACAAAGTAGCCAAAGTCTCTTCTACCCCATCCAAAAGCACAATTGGCTTCTCTAACAATTCCTTACCGTATTCAATAATTCTGGCAACTACTTCAACAGGAATAGTATTATTTGATATGGTCATCGCGGCTTCAATCATCGAAAGTATATAAGCTTTAATTCCATAACCGTATATGGATAAATTTTTGATTTCAATTCTAAAAAGCTCCTGCGAAAGCCATTGATGCGAAAGGTAATCACTCATTAAAGCACAGAATTTTTCCTCTGTTTCTAAAAAATAGGTTTCATTTACAAACAACGTATCATCAGCATCAAATGCTATTACTTTAAAAGACATAGTTTTATTTTTTTATTGACAAAGGTTTATTATAAAAGGTAATTCCTATTCCTAAAAGTAAAAAAACAGCACCAAGAATCCTATCCCAACTCATCTTTTCTTCTAAAAAAATCCATGCTAAAAATGTTGTTAAAACGGCTTGGGCTAACAAACTCAAAGACACTCTAGTAGCCTTCAAATGTTGAGTAGAATAACTAATCATTAACCAAGCCAACAGTTGACAAATCAATCCTTGTATTAATAAAACCAACCAAGCTGCTGTGGAAAAACCTGTAAAATTTTCACCAGAAACCCAACAAATTAAAGCCAAAAACAAACTAGAAGAGAACAAAACAATACTCATAAATGAAAGTACATCTAGTTTTTCTAAAACAATTTTACTGATTAAAATATAAGAAGCATAAAGCATTCCTGAAATAACTGCTAAAACAAAGGCTAGATCTATTTTAAACTGGAGAAAGGTTTCAAATCCTACTAAAACAAACATACCAAAAAGTGCCACAATAGTTCCAAGCCAAAAATTAGCACTAGGTTTGTTTTTTAAAAAAAAGAAAGACCCAATACCCACCCAAACAGGCGTTAAATTTGCCAGTAAAGTAGCCTGAGTAGCACTAGAATGTTGTATCGCAAAATTCCAAATAGCAATATCCGTAGCGAAGACAATTCCGCAAATAACCGAAAGCAACAAATAACGACCTTCTGGCAGCAGAAACCGTTTGCTAATAAAAACATACGGCAATAAAAAAACCGCAGCGATAAACATACGGTAAAAAGCAGAAATCAATCCATCAGTTAAATGCAAACGAACCAAAATAGGAAAGATAGAAATACAAAGTATTCCAATCGCTAAGGCTAATTTGGGTTTTGAATTATTCATGGTTTTAGCGCTATAAAACAACAATAGTCCGTTTATATTTCTTCTGACTCAAAGATTTCAGTATTGATCAATGAATATTTTAAAAGTTCTTTCATTAAAAGATAAACTTTTGTAGTTTTTTCGGCAGGAAAATAATCTTCTTTATTTATGTCTGCAAGTTCAGCTCTTTCTATGGCTTTGTTTATTTTTTCAAAACTCATGTAACCGTGTGGAAAATTCACACCTGATTGATTCTGCTTTTTTCCAAGTTCAGTTTTTATCTCTTTGGATTTTGTTGCTAATATATTTTCTTGCTCATCTAAATGAAACCACAACCAAATTTCAAAACAAAAATTACTTATGTAAAGATTTGAATCTAATAAAGTCTCACAATACTCATATAAATTAACAATTTGTTGCTTAGGGTGTTTATCTACATCAAGAACAAATCTGAATTTATCTTCATTTGATGGGGTAAATTTTAAATCTTTTGGAGGATTATCAAGAAAATCTTTAACTCTGTCTAATAAGTTTTTCGGCATATTGCCTTTGATATTTGAATTAGTTTCTAAAATATGATGAACATAAACTCTTTTTTCTTCTAAGAAAGTGTCACAAAATGCTTGAAAGTAATTGGGTTCTTTATCAATACCTTCATATAAAATAAAAAACTTAATGCAAGAATCATCAAAAGGATCTTTCTTATTATAATCTTCAAGAGAATATTTTCTTCTTTGCATTATACTAGATTTTCATCAATTAATAATTTGGAAAAATCTCCTAAAAAAGGAATACCTCCATAACGTCCTTGTAAATAACCTCTTTCTAAAACTTTATCACCACGAGGATTAAAATCACTTAAAGGGTAAAGTTTAGTGCTGCCATCAGATTTTTTTTCTGTAAACCATATTTCGTCTCTTCTCAGTAAACTGTCATCTAACAAATGACTTTCATGAGTTGTAAAGATTAATTGACTTTTTGTCGTTTTTGATGATGAAAACAATTTCAATAACTCTTTGGCTAAAAGAGGATGCATGCTTCTTTCGAGTTCGTCAATAATATATACGATGTCACTCTCGTGAATTAATTGTTCGAATGCAGGTGAAAGTTCATATAGACGATTTGTACCATCAGATTCTTCATAAAGATCAAATAATTCATCTGAATTAAAATGTTTTGTTTTTAAAATGGAAATATAGTATTTGTCGCCTTTTTTCTTTAAAACATTTATCTGAGAATTGAAAGAAAATGTTAATACAACATCTTCGGACTTGACTTTTCGGGCTTCCAGAGCACTTTCCAGTTCATCTATCATTTCTTTTTTAAAATCATCATCAGCATAACTGAAATACACATCTGCTTCAATTTCTTTTATGACTAAATCTTCTATACCTGTTCGGCTATTAGTTAATAAGTCGGTTGCAAATTTTGTTGATTTTGTTCCTGTCAAAATAGATTCAGAATAAAGATAATTTTTAGAGGTTGGACTAACAATTGCTAGTTTACTTAATCCGACGTAAATCTTATCTAAAATATCAATGTCATCTATAACTCCAAAACTAGCTTCTAATACAGATTGATTATCTTTGAGTTCTTTTTTTATATATTTTTTAATATAGCTTAAATCTTTTGATTTATTGAATATTTCTCCAAATTCTACATTATTATTTGTTCTTTTATATAATAATGTTTCTTTATTAGACTTTACAGATTCAATTAAATAAAGCCATTCATCAACAATTTTACCTTTGAATACTTCAATTGCATAATCAAAATGAATTTTTTTATATTCATATTCTATTCTAAAAGTTGTTGGTTTTGTTTTGTAGGTTTCGTCAATTCTGAATCTCTTACTTTGTGGCATTAATAAGGATTCTTCATTAAAGACTATATTTTTGAAATACTCAATTGCCTTGATTAGATTACTTTTTCCTGCTGCATTTGCTCCATAAATAGCCGCAGTCTTTAACAAGTCTATACCAGACTTGGTTTTCACTATATGGTGTTTAAGTTGTTGAGAGCCATTTCCTTTACTCTTAAGCATATTAAATTCTGTCTCTTCTTTGAAAGACATAAAATTACTGACAACAAAACGAATTAGCATGATTTTACGATTTTTTCGTTAAAAATATTTACCATGCTGTAAAATAACAAATACAACTCTAATAAAAAAAACAAAATAGCGATTTTTTCGAAAAAATTAACGATTATTTCTCATCTTAATACATTAAAGCGTGAAATCAATTATTTTTTTAACTGATTCACGCTTTAAAAATAATTTGCGAATTTGCGGTAATATTTTAGTTGATTGTCTCTCCATTCCCTACTCCGTCAGCATCCGGATTCACGAAAACCAATTTACCTTCGGCATTATTGGTCATCAAAATCATTCCCTGACTTTCTACACCACGTAAAGATCTAGGTGCTAAGTTCACTAAAACAGTAACTCGTTTCCCAATGATATCTTCTGGTTTGAAACTCTCGGCAATTCCAGAAACAATAGTACGAACATCAATTCCGGTATCTACTTTTAAAACCAATAGTTTGTTTGCTTTTGGCATTTTTTCCGCTTCTAAAATAGTTCCAACACGTAAATCCATTTTAGCAAAATCTTCAAACTGAATTAAATCTTTCTGAGGCTCAGCTTTTTTGTTTTCAGCCAAATTAGCTGTTTTAGTTGCTTCCAATTTATCTATTTGTTTTTGTATTGCTTCGTCTTCTATTTTTGCAAAAAGTAATTCTGCTTGTCCAATTTGGTGACCGGCTGGCATTACATCTGCTGTATCAGTAATTGTATTCCAATCGATTTTTAATTCACCTAAATTTAAAATACGTTTCAATTTAGCCGCAGTAAATGGCAAGAAAGGTTCACAAAGCGAACTCAAAGCAGCAGCAATCTGCAAAGCCACATACATTTGAGTTTGCACACGCTCCGGATTCTCTTTAATCATTTTCCAAGGCTCTTCGTCTGCCAAATATTTATTTCCTAAACGAGCCGCATTCATCATTTCGCCTAAAGCCTCTCTAAAACGGTATCTTTCCAACGAACTTGCAATTACAGCCGGATAAGCCTGTAATTCTGTTAAAGTCTGCTCGTCTACCTCTGTCAATTCGTTTGGAGTTGGAACAATTCCGTTGTAGTATTTATTAGTTAACACCACCACACGGTTGATGAAGTTACCAAAAATGGCAACCAACTCGTTATTATTTCTAGCTTGGAAATCTTTCCAGGTAAAGTCGTTGTCTTTAGTTTCCGGCGCATTCGAAGTCAAAGCATAACGCAATACATCTTGTTGCTCTGGGAATTCTTCCAAATATTCGTGTAACCAAACCGCCCAGTTTTTAGAAGTCGACAATTTGTTTCCTTCTAAGTTTAAGAACTCATTTGCAGGTACGTTATCTGGTAAAATGTAACTGCCTTCTGCTTTCAACATCGCTGGGAAAATCACACAGTGGAAAACTATATTATCTTTTCCAATAAAGTGAACCAACTTCGTATTTTCATTTTTCCAATAAGGCTCCCAGTCTTTTCCTTCTTTCGCTGCCCATTCTTTAGTAGATGAAATATAACCGATAGGCGCATCAAACCACACATACAATTTCTTTCCTTCGGCACCTTCTACAGGAACATCAATTCCCCAGTCCAAATCACGGGTTACGGCACGTGGTTCTAAACCTCCGTCAATCCATGATTTTACTTGTCCGTAAACATTCGGTTTCCAGTCGTTTTTATGACCTTCTAATATCCATTCTCTCAGGAAAGCATCGTATCTATCCAAAGGTAAAAACCAGTGTTTAGTTGATTTCAAAACCGGAGTTTCTCCAGTAATAGTCGATTTTGGATTAATCAAATCGGTAGCGTTCAAAGTCGAACCACATTTTTCACATTGATCGCCGTAAGCTTCTTCGTTTCCACATTTCGGGCAAGTTCCTGTAACAAAACGGTCTGCCAAAAACTGATTCGCCTTAGCATCATACAATTGCTCCGTTACTTCTTCGATAAAGTCACCGTTATCGTATAATTTTTTAAAGAAATCCGAAGCCGTTTCATGGTGAATAGGCAATGAAGTTCTCGAATAATTATCGAATGCAATTCCAAAATCAGCGAATGATTTACGGATAATTCCGTCGTATTTATCAATTACTTCCTGAGGTGTAATCCCTTCTTTTTTGGCTTTCATCGAAATCGCAACTCCGTGTTCGTCGCTTCCGCACACAAACAAAACATCACGATTTTGCAAACGCAAATAACGCGAATAAATATCAGCAGGAACATAAACCCCCGCTAAATGCCCAATATGAATAGGCCCGTTAGTATATGGCAAAGCCGCTGTAATCGTATATCTTTCTGGATTTTGTAACATAATTCAATTTTATTGAGCGCAAAAATAAGGAATCCAATTGAAAATCATCGGATTTTATTTGGAGCTGTCCTGACTAAAAGGCACATTGGCCTAAAGCCACATATTTTCTGAAAATAATGGATTAAAAACAAAACTGTTTTTTTAATCAAGATTCGAATTCCATCATAAGCCTAAATAATTATCGACGAAATAAAATAACAATTTCTTACAAAAGAAATAACATCACAATAAAACTGTAAGATTATTTTTTATATTTGCAAAAATTAATCATATGACAGAGAAGTATTCCGTATTTAGAAAATATCCAACGATTCTTCAAGCTAAAGGATTAGAGAATTTATTACAACAAAACAACATTACTACTCAACTCACAGATAACATTCCTCCTATTGATCCCTCGTTATCAGGCACTACGCTATTAAATGAATATGAAATAAAAATTCTTATTGAGGATTTTGAAAAAGCAGAATTAATTCTTGAAAAAGAAGTAGAAAACGTAATTAATCAAGTAGAAGACGACCATTATTTATTTGATTTTACCGACGAAGAACTGTATGAGGTGTTACTTAAATCAGATGAATGGAGCGAATTTGATTATAAATTAGCGCAAAACATTTTAACTAAAAGAGGCAAATCAATTGATATCGATTTACTCAATGCATTGAAAAAACAACGCATAGAAACATTAGCCGAACCAGAAAATAACCAAAAACCTTGGATAATTGCTGGATATACTTTTGCCTTGCTTGGCGGGTTTCTTGGTATTATCATTGGATATTCCTTATGGACTTCGAAAAAAAACCTACCCAATGGCGAAACAGTCAATTCATATACAGACCAAGATAGAGCTCATGGTAAGAAAATATTTTACATTGGACTGATTTCGCTTCCAATCTACATTCTAATCAAGCTATTAAATTAAAACCTTACCAGATACAGTCAACAAATAGGAATTTGGATTTTGCACATTTAGGCAGACTTTAATAATTACCTGCTTGAATCTGTAAAAGATAAGTGGATTTTAAAAAAAATTACAACTTGATCGAAATAAACCGATTTAAACTCGTGTAATCTGTTGCAAAAAATCGAAATTTGCAGTCCATTTAAATCTTAACTCATGGAATTCGGAAGTATCTTAATCTCAGAAAGCGCAGCCAACAGTGAAAATCCTCAAGATGTAATCAACTCTAACATTTCGATTGTAAACCTGATGCGTGAAGAAAAAATAGACGATGAAGACATTCACGCCGACGCCTTAATGAGCTATTATCTGGATTATTACGTAGCTCAATACACTCAAGGTAATTTTGCACAGTTTGTGTACAACTCAGGATGGAACAAAGAATTGAACGAATTAATAGAAGAAGGTTTAGAAATCATTGGAGCTCAAAAGCATTTGGAACTATTCCAGCAACAAGCTAAAAAAGTAAGATTGATGAGTAGTGTAAAATTGGCTAAATTCCTCAAAGGAAAATTAGTAGGTGTAAACCCAATAAGAGATACGCTTAACGATAATCGCTTTTTTGAAATTGACGAAAATATCGTGGAACTAAATGCTGCTTTTTTAAAAAATCATCCTGATACTCAAATTCTGGCTGTAGATGCCATTTTTGAACTTTTGGAAGATTATTTAGACCGAGAAATTAAAAGAAACTAACCTAAAACATCAAATTAACTACTTATTTACTAGAATACTATCAAAATAAATTTATTTTTGTATGTACAATATTCTTTAAATTTAAAGGGAATAGTAGTTAACATATGGAATTACTAAATCAATTTACGAAATTATTTGTATTGGATATTCGCAATACGATGGGTTTATTATTTTGGGGTAATTTCACTTTAGCCATTCTAGTTTTCACTTTTCGTTACACCCTTGATAATAAAGAATCCAGAAAAAAATTATTGATTTTTGGATTATCAAAAACATTTTTAGCACTGGCATGGCTAGCTTTTTTTCTTAGAAAAGATATAACCTCATTCGATGCTTTCAAATTCATCATCACAAATACCTTAGTTTTTGCTGGTTATTATTTGGAATCAATTGCCATGTTGATGATTGTAAAAAACCAAACTAAAAAAGCATTTCATACACAATTGGTTTTATTTATTGTAAACTTAGTAGCCTTTTATACAACAGTTGCTCTAGAAGCACCAAGTAATATTAGAGTTTCGGTAGCTTCTTTAAACATTTTACTAATCACTATTATCCCTACTTGGCGATTCTTAACAGAAATCAATGGTGGTTTATTCAAAAGAATTCTTGGTTTTAATTACGGTATCCTATTGCTAGTAATTATTTTCAGAATCATCTACCCATTGTTTAATACTACAACTAGCCTATATTCTGTAGATGCTACACAAAAAATCATCTTTTTAATCATTTTTATAATGATGAATATTAGCGGTGTAGGCTATTTACTTTTATTACAAGAAGAAAAAGAAAGACAAGTAAAAAAATTATTAGACGATCAAAATCAATTTTTCTCCATCATAGCACATGATTTAAAAGGACCATTCAACGGAATAATTGGTTTATCCGAACTTTTATTAGAAAAGGACAACAATCTGGATAGTGAAGAAACAAACAAATTCATTGAACTGATCCATCAATCTTCAAAAAACACTTTTTCCTTACTAGACAATCTTCTTACCTGGGCACAATCACAAACAGGTAGTCTAGGATTTAATCCCAAAAAGATAGAAGCAAGCAGCATAATAGATAAAAGCATTCATTTATTGAGCAATGTTGCTAAGAGTAAAAACATAACGATCCAATCTGAAATTGAAAAAGACCTATATCTTTTTGCCGACACAAATATGCTCGAAACCATTTTTAGAAATCTAATTGCAAATGCCCTAAAATTTACCAACAACAATGGTAAAGTATTGATTTCCTCAAAAAAAGAACACAATCAAACACTATTTATTGTTGAAGATAATGGAACGGGTATTGCTACAGATAAAATTGGAAACTTATTTACCACCAATCAAAAAGAAACCACTTTAGGAACCAATAATGAATCCGGAACAGGTTTAGGACTGATGCTTTGTAAAGATTTCGTAGAAAAGCATGGAGGTGAAATTTGGGTCAACAGTAAACTAGGTGAAGGAAGTAGCTTTGTTTTCAGCATCCCAGATCACGACTAATTGTTTTTCTTTTTCGATCAAAACAATTAGTAGCAATTCCATTTACAAAACTTCAAATCTCGTATTGCGAAGAATACAGATGTTTTTTTACACAATTGTTACTTCTCAAAGTAAACTTTGTCACGTTTCTATGAAACATTTCCTTAAATTTGCTACCGTTATTAAAAATTTATAGTTATAAAAATCCAACTATGTTACAAATTGCATTTATTAGAGAGAATCAAGAAAAAGTAATCCAAGCTTTGGCCAAAAGAAATCTGGATGCCAAAACAGTGGTGGAAGAAGTAGTAGAACTTGATGAGCGTCGTCGTGCTACGCAAGTAGAATTAGACAACATCCTAGCTGAATCTAATAAATTGTCCAAAGACATAGGAGAGCTAATGAAAGCGGGAGAAAAAGCTAAAGCTGCTCTATTAAAAGAAAAAACAGTAAGCAACAAAGAACGAAGCAAACAATTAGCAGAAGCGGCTGATACAATCGCTGCCGAACTAACCGAAAAACTATACACATTACCTAATTTACCAGCTAACATTGTTCCTGAAGGAAAATCAGCCGATGACAACCTAAATGTGTTTCAAGCAGGTGAAATCCCAGTTTTACACGAAGGAGCACAACCACACTGGGAATTGGTAAAAAAATACGATATCATCGATTTCGAATTAGGAAATAAAATCACTGGAGCTGGCTTCCCAGTTTACAAAGGAAAAGGTGCTCGTTTACAACGTGCCTTAATCAATTATTTCTTAGACAAAAATACTGCTGCAGGTTATAACGAAGTGCAAGTACCGCATTTAGTAAACGAAGCTTCAGGTTATGGAACGGGACAATTACCAGATAAAGAAGGACAAATGTATCATGCAGGTGTTGACAATTTATATTTAATCCCTACGGCTGAAGTACCGGTAACTAACTTGTTCAGAGATGTGATTTTAAACGAAAGTGAATTGCCTATCTTAACAACGGCTTACACGCCATGTTTCCGTCGTGAAGCAGGTTCTTATGGAGCACACGTAAGAGGATTAAACCGTTTGCATCAATTTGACAAGGTAGAAATTGTCCGTATCGAGCACCCTGAAAAGTCTTATGAAGCATTAGACGGAATGGTCGAACACGTAAAAGAAATCTTGAACGAATTGAAATTACCTTACCGTATTTTACGCCTTTGTGGTGGCGACATGGGATTCACTTCAGCCTTAACTTATGATTTCGAAGTATTCTCAACCGCTCAAGACCGTTGGCTAGAAATTTCATCCGTTTCTAACTTTGAAACATTCCAAGCTAATCGTTTGAAATTGCGTTTTAAAGACAAAGAGGGGAAAAACCATCTGGCTCACACCCTAAATGGAAGTTCATTGGCTTTACCACGTGTATTAGCAGGCATCATTGAAAATTACCAGACTCCAGAAGGAATTGTAATCCCAGAAGTTTTACGTCCTTACTGCGGATTTGATATCATCAATTAATTCTGTTTGAACAGAATTAATTCTTAATAACCATTAAGAAGTTAAGGAACATTAAGCTTAATAAACTTAATTTCTTAATGGTTTAAAGAAAAAAGAAATTTTTCAAATTTAATTTCAAACCTTATCTGGTTATGAAAAAGCTCTTTCTTTATATCAATTTGTTATTCTCGCTGTTTGCTATTGGTCAAAACGAACAATTAGCACAGTATTATTACGACAAAGGAGATTTTGAAAAAGCCAAAGTAAGTTTTGAAGAATTACTTGCTAATATTCCTCAAAACAATCAATATTTTCTAAGAACAATTGATTGTTATCAGCAATTAAAACAATTTGACATCGCTGAAAAAGCCATCCAAAACCGATTGACTAAATACAATTTAACTAGCCTTTTAGTCGAATTAGGTTATAACTTTCAATTGCAAAAAAACGACGAAAAAGCCAAAATCTATTACGAACAAGCGATTGATCGGATTCGTAAAAACCCCAATGAAGTATACGGCATAGCCAATGCTTTTGAAAAAAAAGTACAATTAGAATACGCCTTAAAAGCCTACCAAACAGCTACTGAAATCCAACCTAATTTTAATTTTAATTACCAACAAGGATTACTCTATGGTCAACTGGGTGATTTTGACAAAATGATTACTACATTTTTAGAAGAAGCCTATACAAATCCTCAAAATTCAATTGTAATTCAAAATCAATTTTCACGATTTATAACCGAAGAAGCTGATAATTCCTTTAGTGACGCTCTTAGAAAAGCTTTAATCCTAAAAGTTCAAAAGAATCAGGATTTGTTTTGGAATCGGTATTTGAGTTGGTTTTATGTCCAACAAAAAGAATTTGGAAAAGCCTTTATTCAAGAAAAAGCTATTTACAAACGTAATCCCGAATCACTCTCGTCGATATTAAATCTGGCCAATTTAGCCATTGAAGAAGATGATCAAGAAGTAGCCAAAGAGATTTTAGATTTTGTTATTTTAAACACCAAAGATTTAGATTTACTAGTTCAAGCTCATAGTTACTTAATTAACTTAAAAATCAAAAAAGCTACTGAAAAAGAATACGCGACTATTAACACCGAAATAGAAGCCCTACTCAAAGAATTTGAAATAAGCCCTTTTACCCTATCTTTGCAGCTCGTTCAAGCTAACTTTGTAACCTTTAATTTAAAGAAACCAGAGCAAGGAAAGGACATCATCAAAAGAGCTTTGGAATTGCAATTAAACAAGTACGAAGTAGCGCAAGCTAAAATGAAATTGGCCGACATTTTCCTTTTCGAAGAAAAATTCAATCAAGCTTTATTATATTATTCACAAATTGAAACCGATTTAAAAAACGATGCAGTAGCGCATGAAGCCAGTTTGAAAGCCGCTAAAACGAGCTATTTTAAAGGCGATTTTCCTTGGGCACTAAAACAATTTAAAGAATTAAAAGCCGCAAATACACAGCTGATTGCCAATGATGCCTTGGAGTATTTTTTATTGATTAATGACAACACCGTTGCCGATTCGACACAAACAGCCTTAAAGGAATTTGCCAAAGGCGATTATTTAATCTATCAAAACAGAAATCAAGAAGCCATTACGCAGTTTCAATTGATTTTAAAAAATTTCAAAGGGCAAGACTCGAGGGTTATGCCGGAACAGGCGAAGCAAATCGAAGCTGTAACCCAATTGCGACTGGGCCAACTTTATGAAAAAACCGGCGAATACAATTTGGCTTTAAGCCAATATCAAGCGATTATAGACCATCATAGCGATGGAATTTATGTAGACGAAGCGCTCTTTTTTTCGGGAGAAATTTACAGTAAAAAAATAAACGATGCTGAAAAAGCCAAGTCGCTGTTTGAAAAAATTATCTTTAATCATCAGGACAGTATCTACTTTGTAGAAGCCCGAAAGCGATTTAGAGAGTTAAGAGGAGACAAAAATTTATAAAAATGTTAATCGGTTAGTCGTTGATTCGGTTAACCAAATAAACCAACAAATGATTATATACAACGTTACTACAAATATTCACGAAAGTGTTCACGACCAATGGATGATTTGGATGCAACACAAACACATCCCTGAAATGTTAGCAACTGGAAAATTTACAAATGCCAAATTAGTTCGTGTTTTAGTAGAAGAAGAAATGGGCGGAGTGACTTACTCAGCTCAATTTACAACCGATAGTTTAGCAACCTTAGAAAAATTCTACCAGGAAAATGAGGCTGTATTTCAGGCTGAAGGTCAAAAACTTTTTGGAGAAAAAATGCTGACATTTAAAACTGAATTACAGTTGATTTCGGAACACTAATTCTGGTTTTCAATTACATGTTCACAGTTAAAAAACACTTAGTGTCTTTGCGCCTTCGTGGCATAATAATTTAAAATAGTGAGATTGCTTCGTGCCTCGCAACAAAAAATTACTGAAATAAATTCAGCATAAAATGGATAAAGTAAAAGCAAAAAAACACCTCGGACAACATTTCTTAAAAGACGAAAGTATCGCTGCAGCTATTGCCGACACATTAAGTTTACAAGGATATGAAGACGTACTGGAAATAGGGCCAGGAATGGGTGTTCTAACCAAATACCTTTTGGACAAACCCATTACTACCTATGTAATTGAAATTGATACGGAATCGGTGGATTATTTAAATGCACATTATCCAAAATTACACGGCAAAATTATTTCTCAGGATTTTCTAAAATACAATATCAACGAAGTTTTTAGCAACAAACCATTTGCTATCATAGGAAACTTCCCTTATAACATTTCTACCCAAATCGTTTTTAGAGTATTAGAATTCAAAGCGCAAATTCCTGAATTTTCAGGTATGTTTCAAAAAGAAGTAGCCGAACGCATTTGCGAAAAAAAAGGCAGCAAGGCTTACGGAATTTTATCGGTATTAGCCCAAGCTTTTTACGATACCGAATATCTTTTTACAGTTGATGAAAACGTATTTAACCCACCTCCAAAAGTAAAATCAGGAGTAATGCGAATGCGTAGAAAAGAAGATTATAGCTTACCATGTGGCGAAAAATTATTCTTTACAGTGGTAAAAACTGCTTTTCAACAACGACGCAAAACCTTACGTAACAGTTTAAAAACACTCGATTTATCGGATAATTTAAGAGAAGATAGTATCTTTGACCTCCGTCCGGAACAATTGGACGTTGCACAATTTATCGAACTTACTCAAAAAATAGAAGCCGATGGAATTTAAAATCAGCAAAGACTTAATTCTCGAACTCAAACAGCACATTGCAAATCATCAGGACAAGGAATTAGAATCCTTACTGAATGACATGCACCATGCTGATATTGCCGAGATTTTAGACGAGCTTGATTTTGATGAAGCCACCTATATTTTTAAAGTTCTAGATTCCGAAAAAACAGCAGAAATTCTTCTAGAATTAGAAGATGATTTACGTGAAAATATCTTGAGTCGCCTTTCGGCCAAAGAAATTGCAGAGGAATTAGACGAGCTCGACACCGATGATGCCGCTGATATCATTGCCGAGCTTTCCCAATCCAAAAAAGAAGAGGTAATCTCAGAATTAGAAGACTTAGAACACGCTAAAGACATCATCGACTTATTGCGTTATGATGAAGATACCGCAGGGGGTTTGATGGGGAAAGAGTTAGTAAAAGTCAATGAAAACTGGAACGTACTAACCTGTGTTAAAGAAATGCGTGCTCAAGCAGAAAATGTTTCTAGAGTACATTCTATATATGTAGTTGATGATCAAAATCGATTAAAAGGACGATTATCACTCAAAGATTTATTAACCACATCCACAAAAGCACAAATCTCCGAAATTTACATCAAAAACGTTACCTCTGTAAGTGTTGATGCCGAAGATGTGGAAGTAGCAAGAATCATGCAAAAATACGACTTGGAGGCTATTCCAGTAATTGATGCCATGGGTCGATTAGTGGGCCGAATTACCATTGATGATATTATTGACGTAATCCGTGAAGAAGCTGATAAAGATTACCAATTAGCAGCGGGTATCTCTCAAGACGTAGAAGCCGATGATAGCATTCTTGAATTGACTAAAGCACGATTACCTTGGTTAGTTTTAGCACTTTTAGGAGGATTCATAACCGTAAGGGTACTGGGATTGTTTGAAGGCGCTATGGCCGAGCACGGTAAATTATTCTTTTTTACACCCTTAATTGCTGCAATGGCAGGGAATGTTGGTGTACAATCCTCAGCTATTATCGTTCAGGGTTTAGCCAATGATACTTTGAGCGGATCCCTATTTAATAGATTGATAAAAGAAATTTCACAAAGTTTGTTAAGTGGTTCCATATTAGCATTTATATTATTTGTTGGAAGTTATCTTATTTTAAACGAACCTGTAATCATTGGATTTGTAATTTGTACTGCCTTGATTTCAGTAATTATAATTGCATCTTTAATCGGTACATTTGTACCATTATTACTGGATAAATTTGGAATTGACCCTGCTCTCGCAACAGGTCCATTTATCACAACGAGTAATGACATTTGCGGAATCTTAATCTATTTTTCAATTGCAAAATTGATTTTAGGATTTTAAATATTTACAATACCAAAATCACTTTTTAATATCGAATTCATAAATTTTAGAAAATGAAAGTACACATAATAGGAGGAGGTAATCTAGGTTCGGCCATTGCATTAGGAATGGCAAAAACGACTAGTGAACACCAAATTACAGTTACAAGAAGAAATACCGCTAGCATCCTTTATTTAGAAAAATTAGGCGTTACGGTTACTACCGACAACAAACACAACATCCAGGAGGCTGATGTTATCATCTTAACGATAAAACCTTATCAGGTGGAAACGGTTTTAAAAGAAATCCTTCCGGTGATATCTAATAAAACGATTGCTTCGGCTGTAACAGGATTATCAACTGAAGCTTTGCAGAAGAAAATTGGACCAAACCATCAAGCAGTTCGTATTATGCCTAATATTGCGGCTCAATATGCAGCATCAGCAACCTGTATTGCCTTTGATGAAAAACATGCAGCCGAAGGACAAAAACTAGTTACCATTTTTGAATCACTTGGAACAGCACCTGTTATTGACGAAAAATTAATGGATGCTGCCACAGTTTTAGCTGCTAGTGGAACCGCTTTTGCCTTGCGTTATATTAGAGCTTCTATGCAGGCAGGAATCGAAATAGGTTTTGACTGGAAAACAGCATTAGCAATTTCAGCACAAACTGTAAAAGGAGCTGCCGAAATGGTAATGGAAGAACAAATGCACCCGGAACAATTAATTGACCGTGTAACTACACCACAAGGTTGCACAATTACAGGATTGAGCGAAATGGAATCACATGGCTTCAGTTCGTCTATCATCCGCGGAATTAAAGCAGCCGTTAAGAAAATTAAAGATCTTTAAAATTTTAGTTTAAAAAAAGGCCTCCCAAAAAAAAATGAGAGGCCCTTTCCACTAATATAAAAAAACAACTATTCTTTCTTCTTGGCTTTCAAAGCCATATTGTTATCATCTATATCCTGACCAAAATCAGGCATACCGTCCTTTGTCCATCTCAACACTCTAGCACGAGTATGACGATTAGGATCAGACAAAGCATCTCCTTGTATCTTTTCATAATCGCGGGCATGATAAATCATAATATCTGTTTTCCCATCTTCACTTAAAGTAAAACAATTATGCCCTGGTCCGTAACGTTTAAAATTTTCATTGGTAAAGAAAACAGGTTGGCCTAATTTGTGCCAAGAAGCAGGATCTAATAAGTCGGCGCCTTCATTTGCCCAAAGCAAACCTAGACAATAGGTCGCATCAGTAGCACTAGCTGAAAAAGTCATAAATACTTTGCCGTTTTTCACCAATACCGCCGGTCCTTCATTCACTTTATAAGTATGCATTTCCCAATCATAATCAGGCTGACTAATAACCACTTGTTTTTCATCAACCGTTGTTGGGCTTGTCATTTTTGCAATGTATAAACTAGTATTTACTACATTTCCAGGACCTCTATCCACCCAAACCAAGTAACGTTGCCCTTTTAGTTCAAAAGTGGTAGCATCTAATGCAAAAATATCTTTATTGGTTTTCAATTGACCTTCTTCTTTCCACTCTCCTTTTGTTGGATCTTCAGAAGGATTAGACAAAGCATACATACGTATTTTCCATATATCTTCGGCTGAACCCGCAGCAAAATATATATACCATTTACCCTCAATACGATGCAACTCAGGAGCCCAAATATGATGACCCATAGGACCTGAATTGTGTTTACGCCATACAACTACCGGTTTTGCTTGTTTAATACCATTAATCGTTTTTGAACTTCGAATTTCAATTCGGTCATATTCAGGAGCAGTTGCAATAAAATAATAAATCCCCTCTGGTGTTTTTGTCACAAAAGGATCGGCACGCTGCAAAGCTATAGGATTCTCAAATTGGTTCTTTTTAAGTTTTTGAGCATAGCTATTTATTCCCAAAATAATGAAACTAAAAACTACACAAATACGTAAAAATTGTAAAGATAAATTCATGATAATCTTCTAAAAAGCGAAACAATAATTTTAAATGTAAAATATACATTTATTAAAAAGATTGTAAATATAATGTATTTAATGTTTCATTTTTTGAAAATTTAAAAATTAACAAAAAAAGCTTTTTTTAGACTTATTTAAAATGTAAAAATAGTAATGCAAATTATTGATAATCATGTATTTTATCGATTAAAAAAGCACGATATCGAAAACCCTAAAAGTTCCTTTTATAAAACTAAAAAATACTGTAATTTTATAACAAAGAGAGCCCAATCTACTTTTGACTTTTCTATTTAATGGTTTACTGGAGTTACTAACACTAAATAAGCATTATTATGAAAAAGTTATTCAACATGTTTTACGACAAAATCTCACGCTTTTTATTCGGAGACGAAACTATGGTGAGATATTAAACCAATACCACAAAAAAAACCGCAGCTTATGTAAAAAATTACTTTTTAGGTTTTTGATTAATTCAACAGAAAACCATTTCTGATTTTGTTTAAAATCAGAAATGGTTTTTTTGTTATTTTTGATTCCTCAATAGAAAAGGAATTATGAGCATCAAAATACTTCACATCGATAGCAACCATCCTGTTTTACTTCAACAATTACAGGAAGCCGGTTTTGAAAACCATGAAGATTTCAAATCATCAAAAGAAGCTATCGAAGCCAAGATAAAGGATTACCACGGCATAGTGATTCGAAGTCGTTTTAAGATTGACAAAAACTTCATTGACAAAGCTACAAATTTGCAATTTATTGCTCGTGTAGGAGCTGGTTTAGAAAGTATTAACTGTGATTATGCTTCTTCAAAAAACATAGCCTTGATTGCGGCTCCTGAAGGGAATCGCAATGCAGTTGCTGAACATTCTCTAGGTATGCTATTATCGCTATTTAATAATTTGAATCGTGCCGATCGAGAAATTCGCGCAGGACATTGGAATCGAGAAAGCAACCGCGGACATGAATTAGATGGAAAAACGGTTGGAATTATTGGTTATGGCAACATGGGAAAATGGTTTGCTAAGAAATTGAGAGGTTTTGATGTTGAAGTACTTTGTTATGACATTAAAGATAACGTGGGTGATGAAAACGCCAAACAGGTTTCTTTAACCGAATTACAACAAAAAACAGACGTTTTAAGTTTGCACCTTCCTTGGACTCCAGAAACTGATAAAATGGTCAATACTGCCTTTATTAACGCTTTTGCAAAAGCATTCTGGATACTTAATACCTCAAGAGGAAAAAACATCGTTACAGCCGACTTAGTGGAAGCCCTTCAATCCAAGAAGATATTAGGAGCAGGACTAGATGTTTTAGAATATGAGAAACTTTCCTTCGAAACATTATTTCAAGATAAAAATACACCCGAAGCCTTTCAGTATTTATTAGAAGCCGATAATGTATTATTATCTCCCCATGTAGCGGGATGGACATTTGAAAGTCATGAACGACTAGCACAAACAATAGTTGATAAAATCAAAGCTTTGTATTCCAAATAAAACAGAAACACACTGTATTTAAGGAATTTATATTTCCGAATTACAAAATAATTTCATAAATTTAGTAATTGATAATCACTAAATTATGGGATTATGGAAAATTCAAAATACGAACACTGGAATCAACCGCAAGCATTTGAAGAAGACAATAAAAGAATTGCCGCTGGCATACTAGCCATTATTTTAGGACCTTTTGGTATCCATAAATTTTTATTAGGCTATACTAAAGAAGGTATAATTTGGCTATTTCTAAGTTTGATTAGTTTTGCTACACTAACAGGCTTATTAGGACTTATAGAAGGCATCATTTATTTGACTAAATCAGATGAAGAATTTATAAAAACCTATCAAATAGGTCGAAAACCTTGGTTTTAAGAATTAAGATTAACCATAAACAAAAAACCGCTGATTAGCAGAATTGAGAATTAATTTGCTAATCAGCGGTTGTGTGATATATGTACTATTATGATTAAGGAAACTTATTCCCCTTTTTCACTTAATTTCTTTTCTAATTCCGCTTGAAATTCTTCCATAACAGGCTTCATCGTACTTTCTGGAATATCCGCAATTCGGATATACATTAAACCATCAATAGCATTATTAAATAACGGATCGACATTGAAAGCCACTACTCTTGCGTTTTGTTTGATGTATTTTTTAATTAATACTGGCAAACGAAGTACTCCAGGCTCTAACTCATCAATAATCTTATCAAATTTATTCAAATCGGCTTCTGTTTCATTGAAAATAAAATCCTTATCGGCATCCTTCAATTTAACTTTATATGCTTTTTTAGGATGAATGTACTGCGCAATATACGGATCATAATAATTGGACTTCATAAACTCAATCATCAATGATTTAGAAAAATCCGAAAATTGATTGCTTATACTTACTCCACCAATCAGATATTTATGCTCTGGAAAACGCAAAGTAGTATGAATAATTCCTTTCCAGAGTAAAAACAAAGGCATTGGTTTTTGCTGATATTCTTTGATAATAAAAGCACGTCCCATTTCGATAGAATGGTGCATGGTTTCAAACAATTCTGGTTCAAAACGGAACAATTCATTCAGATAGAAACCTTCAATACCATATTTAGTATAAATTTCTCCTCCTAATCCCATTCGATAAGCACCTGCAATTTTTTGCGCCTCATCATCCCATAAGAAAAGATGGTGATAGTATTTATCAAATTTATCCAAATCAATAGATTCGTTAGTCCCTTCTCCTACTTCTCTAAAAGTAATTTCTCGTAAGCGACCTATCTCATGTAAAATACTAGGAATCCTATTTGCTTCTGTAAAAAAGACTTCATAATTCTTGCTCTGAAGCAATCGGCAATCGGTATTTCTTAAGGCATTTACTTCAGCAATAATCTTATCTTGATTTGCAGGAGTAGCAATTTCTTTTGGATTCTTAGTAATTTTTAGATTAGGTGTAGTAATCAATTTACTTTCTTTTTCAAATGGATTCGCTAACATATAGGTTTTCTTTCTCAAGAATTCCGAATAGGCATCAATATTTTCGTATTCATTTTGTTCAGCAACCGAAATCGGTTTACCAATTCTCACCTTAATCACGCGGTTCTTTTGACTAAACAATTCCGAAGGCAATTTGGCCGTACGTAAAGTACCACTGATTTTAGAAAGCAAATAAAACAGATTACTGTTTTTAGCATGGAAATAAATAGGAACAACCGGTACTTGGGCTTTTCGAATCACCTTAATAGCCCCTTCTTCCCAAGGCTTATCCACTATCAGTTGACCATCTTTGTAACTAGAAACTTCTCCTGCCGGAAACATCCCAAGAGGCTTTCCATCACTTAAATGACGTAACGTTTCTTTTATACCTAAAACACTAGATTTTTTATCCTTATGATTTTCAAAAGGATTAACTGGCATTATATATTGTTTTAAAGGCTCAATACGATGCAATAGAAAATTAGCAATAATCTTAAAATTAGGCTCTTTTTCAAGCATTAATTTCAACAACAAAATCCCATCTATCCCTCCAAGTGGATGATTCGATATGGTAATGTAAGCGCCATCTTTAGGCAAACGCTTGTAATCTTCTTCTGGTATTTCAAATTTTATTTGTAAATCATCTACAATTCCATTTAAAAAATCGATTTCTTTTAAATGTTTGTTACGATTATACACTTTATTTAGTGTAGAAATTTTGAGCACTTTCATCAATAGCCACCCGGAAAAAGTCCCTAAGACCCCGTATTTCTCAACATTTATTGCTTTTGCAACTTCTTTAGCGGTAACTAAACCCATTTATATTTTTCTTTTTTGAGCGAAAAACAAAGATAGAAAAAAACTCCATTATCCGACTATATGCCGAATTTGATTTTAATATTTACCAATAGTCCCTTATATTTTTTAGTATTTTTGGAAATCTAAAAAATAAAAAAATGAGGATTTTATCGTATAATGTCAATGGCATTCGAGCCGCTATTACAAAAGGTTTTATCAATTGGTTAGAACAAGCTAAACCCGATGTGGTTTGTCTTCAGGAAATTAAGGCAACTCCGGACCAACTCCCTTTAATGGATTTTGAAATGGCGGGTTACCCATACCATTATTGGTTTCCTGCTACCAAAAAAGGCTATAGTGGTGTTGCTATTTTATCTAAAACAAAACCAAAAAATGTAGTTTATGGCACAGGAATTGAGCACATGGACTTCGAAGGACGAAATATTCGTGTCGATTTTGAGGATTTTTCAGTGATGAGTTTGTATTTGCCTTCGGGAACAAATATTGAAAGATTGAATCATAAGTTCATGTTTATGGACGATTTCCAAAATTATATTAATGATTTGAAAAATGAAATCCCTAACCTCATCATTTGTGGTGATTACAATATTTGTCACGAAGCCATTGATATTCACGACCCAATAAGAAACGCTAAAGTTTCTGGTTTTCTTCCTGAAGAACGTGCATGGCTAGACGGTTTCTTGAAAAATGGCTTTATAGACAGTTTCCGATTTTTAAACAAAGAACCTGGTAATTATTCTTGGTGGACGGTACGCGTAAAAACCGCAAGAGCCGAAAATAAAGGTTGGCGTATTGATTATTGTTTGGTTAGTGAACCTTTAAAAGAAAAGATCAAAAGAGCACTAATTTTACCAGAAGCAAAACATTCTGACCATTGCCCCGTTCTTGTAGATATAGAATAAAAAACAATTGCAATAGCAATGACAATGTGAAAAAACATTTAGGTTCAAATAAAATTAAATAACATGATAAAAAAAATTTCAATAGGACTATTAGTTCTAGCGCTTTCAACCTCTTGTGTTTCTAAAAAAATATATACCGACTTAGAAAACAAATACAATGATCTTAAAAAAGAAAACGGTAACTTATCCGATGAAAACGAGTCTTTGCTAAAAGCGAAAAACCAATTGGAATTAGATCGTGATGCTTTAAAAAATGAATTAAGCAAAATCAAATCAGAACGTGACAAACTAACTGCCGATCAAAAAGCATTAAATGAAAAAATTGCTCGCCTTCAAGAATCCTACAATGCTTTAGAGAAAAACAGCAATGATGCTTTGCAATCTAACATGAAAAAGAATCGCGACTTATTAGCCGAATTAGAAGCCAAACAAAAAGCATTATCGATCGAACAGGAACGTTTAAGCAAAAGTGCGCAACGTTTAAATGAATTAGAGGAAATGATTGCCGCTAAAGAAGCAGCAATGCGAAAATTAAAAGAAACCTTATCTAAAGCTTTAAATGGTTTTGAAGGCAAAGGTTTGACAGTAGAACAAAAAAACGGAAAAGTATATGTTTCTATGGAAAACAAACTACTTTTCAACTCAGGAAGCTGGGCGGTAAGTTCTGAAGGTAAAAAAGCAGTAGTAGAACTTGGAAAGGTATTAGGCGAAAACCCAGATATTGCCGTACTTATTGAAGGTCACACCGACAATGATCCTTACGGAGGTTCAGGACCAATTGCGGACAACTGGGATTTATCGACTAAAAGAGCCACTGCTATTGTAGCTATATTAAGCGAAAACAAAGCCATCAACAAAAAGAATCTGACTGCTGCCGGTCGTGGAGAGTTTTCACCATTAGCCACGAATGAAACTGCTGAAGGGAAAGCAAAAAACCGCAGAATCGAAATTATTCTAACACCAAAACTAGATGAAATTGCCGAAATGTTGAACGAAATCAACTAAAACGCATTAAATAAAAGTTAAAAAGCTTCGAAGAACACCTTCGAAGCTTTTTTGATTAAAGTTCTTCCTTAAATCCTTTGTAACTTTATCTTTTAAATTTTATAAATTCTAAAATGAAATACACTACACTACCCAATACTGACATAAAAGTGAGCAAAATATGCCTTGGCACAATGACTTTTGGCGAACAAAACTCGGAAGCTGAGGGTCATGCCCAAATGGATTATGCTGTGGCAAACGGTGTCAACTTTTTTGATACAGCCGAAATGTATTCGGTTCCAGCCCGTCAAGAAACCTATGGAAGTACCGAGAAAATCTTGGGAAGCTGGTTTAAGAAAACCGGCAAAAGAGACGAAATTGTTTTGGCTACCAAAATTGCAGGACCCAATCCGAATTTCACCTATATGCGTGAGAAAAATGATTTTTCTCCTGCCAGCATTAAATTTGCTTTAGACCAAAGTTTGCAACGTTTACAAACCGATTATATCGATTTGTACCAACTCCACTGGCCAGAACGCAAAACCAATTTCTTTGGAAAACGAGGTTTTGAAAGTCAGGAAGACGGCTGGGAAGACAACATTCATGAAGTTTTAGAATCGTTAGAAAGTTTTATCAAAGCAGGTAAAATCAAACATATCGGACTTTCAAATGAAACACCTTGGGGAATTATGCGTTTTCTGAACGAGAGTAAATACAACCATTTACCCAAAATCAGTACGATACAAAATCCTTTTTCATTACTAAATCGTCAGTTTGAAGTGGGTTCTGCCGAAATTTGTATACGTGAAAACGTAGGGCTATTTGCTTACTCGCCATTGGCTTTTGGAGTGCTTTCAGGGAAATTCTTAACAGGCGAAAGTCATCCTAATGCACGTATCAAATTGTTCCCACAATTTTCAAGATACAATAGTTCTCAATGCAACGAAGCAACGCAACGCTATAGTGAAATTGCTAAAAAACACGGAATTTCTTTGGCACAAATGGCTTTGGCTTTTGTAAACCAACAGGCATTTGTAACCAGTAATATTATTGGAGCGACTACTTTGGAACAATTAAAGGAAAACATTGGTTCCATTGATCTTGTTTTATCCGACGAAATTATCGCAGAAATCAATGCAGTTCATGCGGTGATTCCTGATCCTGCACCATAATTATTAAACCGCAAAGTTTTTTAAGTTTTTCGCAAAGAAAACTAAGGTATATTTTAAATAAACCATTAAGAAGTTAAGCTTCATTAAGTTAAACCTTAATAACCTAAATTTCTTAATGGTTTTTTATCAATAAGACTTTCAACTTTAACTCCTTAGTATTTAAACTAAAACTCAAATTCATCATTCATTTTCAAAGAATCTACCACTGTAGTATCTTTCACTTTAATACGAAGTAGCGATTTAGCAGGTCCAGACAAAACAGTTTGCTGTGATTTGTAAATAGTATCATCCACGGTAAGCAAACCACGTTTAATCATCAGATTGGTTAAAAAAGAAACCTGATTCATCGCCGATTCTTTCAGATTCCCTTCTTCATTAAACAAATACATAAACTTCTTCGGACTTGGAATCACTCTTGCTAAGAACAAACATTCGTTAAAAGTCAAATCGGCTGGTGTTTTCTGGAAATAATACTGCGCTGCTTCGCCTATTCCATACACATTTGGCCCCCATTCGATAATATTGAAATACACTTCCAGCATGCGTTCTTTGCTCACAATTCGGTTGTTTTCCAAGATGTAAACCAATAGAATTTCTTCTAATTTTCGAGACAAGGTTTTCTCTCTGGTTAGAAAAACATTCTTGATTAACTGCATGCTAATGGTACTCGCTCCACGAGAAAACTTCTTCGTTCGAATATTTTTTACAATAGACTGCTTAAAAGCCTCATTGATAAAACCATGATGATTAAAGAAAGAAGGATCTTCGGTAGTCAGCACACATTTTTGTAAATAGGGCGAAATCTGATCCAGTGGCGTATAATTCGCATTGGCTGCCCCCACTAAAACAGGACGTTGCAATACTCCGTTGATAATAGCACGGTAAATAAATTCGCCATTCAATTTATTCAAATTGGCTTCACCATACTTTGTAATTCTAAGATTTTCTTTTCGTAGATTGCTATTAAAAACCAAGGCATTTGGTTTATTTTTATTGTATTCAAAATCCAGTTTATAATCGAAAGTTCCTTCGGCTTCCATTCCTTGAAAATGCGTAAACAAACCATCCGGAAGCGATGTGATAAAATCTTGTGCTTTTGTTTTTGGGATATTGATTTTGAGTTTATAAATGGTATCTTCTTCCGTTTCATAAGCCAAATACGGATGGAATTTCACCTTATTGAATTGTACAGTCGAACTACTATCCACCGAAACAAAATCAGAACCTAAAAGGAATCGGTAATCAAAACGAGCATTCTTAATCAGCACATCTTTTTTAGCAATTTTAGCATGATTGATTTTCAAATTAGCGATCGAGGCAAAACCATCAATGTGGAGTTCCCCCATACTTTTATCTAAATTGTCAACATTTAAACGAATGGAATCAAAACTAGAAATGAGATTATAGCGTTCATCAAAATAAGGTATTTTGATTGCTCCAGTATCTATATTAAATAATCGAATATCGGCACGTTTGTTTCTTGGATCAGCAAAACCTTTTATTTTCCAGCGCTGCGCAAAAGTGTTCGTTTTGACCTGAATAGAAGTTTCTAATTCTTTATTAGACAACACTAATTTCTGAATATCAATTCTGGCTTTTTTACCGTTATCATCCAGTTTAAAGCTTAAGTTCTCGACATTCATATCCGTTGGAATGAGATTCAATACTCTAGAAATAATTCGGTAAGCAAAAGCCGCATAATCTCTTTTATCCGTTGATTTTTCTTCGTCTTTATCTCTTTTTAAAAAGGCTTCAAAATTCTTGACTTTCCCTTTTTTTGTCAGTTGGATATAACCCTTACTAATTTCCAAAGTTCCTAATTGAACATCTCCAACCAATAATTTCCAAAGATTAACCGAAGTTTTGATTTTATGAATCGAAAAAAGAGTATCCGCATGATTAGGAACCAAAGTCACATCGGTAAAATGAACTCCAGATAATCCATCAAAACCCGCTTCTTTAACCAAAAATTGACTTCCATAATCGACTTCCATTTTATGAGCTGTTTTGGCTATAATTTGTTGCAAAAGCGCTTCTCTAAAACTAAAAATCCCAATAGCAGCCAACGCAATTATGACGAACACTATTTTAAAACCTAAGACTATTTTTTGTTTACGGCTTCTCATTATTACAGAAACATATTTTGGAAAAAAGCTAAAATAGTAACTTTTTCACTTTTATCAGGAATCTTAACTTAAAGTTTAAAAAATGATAAATAGCAATCTGTTATTTGGAGGAAATAATCATTTGAATTTTTGACCAAGTCCAACACAATGCATTGAAATATAGCTAATTTAAAAAAAATATCGTAACTTGGAGGTAACTAACCCAAACTTAAAAAGTCATGAAAAAATCAATTTTACATACACTAGGCTTAACAACAATAGCAGCGCTTATCTTGTTTTCGTGCCATGAAAAAAGAAATGATTTAGTGGATTCCTGGAAAATAACCAACGTAGAAGCTAAAACAACCCTTTCAGATTCTATTAAAAATGAAATCTTAACTAAAGGGACACTAACTTTTACGAAAGACGGCCATGTAGACGGTTTTTTAGAAGGCGAAATCAATAATGGAACTTTTGCCTTAACCAAAAAAGGAAAAAACCTGACCATTAAAGATGAAACAGGCACTCCCTATCCTTACGACTGTATGATTACAGATGACCAAGTGGTTCTGGAAAATGAGGATATGAAAATAACGCTTGTTAAAAAATAATTCACTAAAACTTAAAATTCAATTCTGAGTCCAATCTGGTTAGCACTAGCTAATAGTGTTGTTCTGGGTTCTGTTCTATAGTGATTAGTCAAACTTTTATTACACAATCCCAATGCCGTTTTTATTTTTTTGGGATATCCAATTTTTACTGGAATAGATGCAACTATCATCGCACCTCCTATCAAAGCCATTGTCATATCAGTTCGCTCTGATTGTACCGATGGATAATTTCCATTTCCGGGATACGATACTGTTGTATTATCAGTATGCATTCCTATTAAAAGATTGGTTGTAACGAGTCCTAATCCACCGTAAAAAAGAACATTCCCCCAGGTTTTTTTACTTCTTCCAGAATTGTATAACGACAAAGCCTCTTCATTCATCGCTAACAATTTTCTTACTCCTTCTGGACTTATTTTCTGATTTTCAACGTTATACACTGTTCCTCCACTACCATATTTAAGCTGTTGAGAAAATCCAACAATTGAAATTAAAAACAATAGTACTACGAAATTTCTTTTCATTTCTTTACAATTTACATGAATAAACCAATATTAGTCTTATTAGCAGCAGTAAACAATACCCACTTTTAGTGATGTTTTATTAAAATGTTTTCAAGTAAAAAAAGAATCCTTTGCAACTCTAAAAAAACCAAATATTAATGAGAAATTTGTATTCTGAAAAATGAAGAGCAAAATGACACAAATTAGCATTTTAGGTTGTGGATGGTTAGGACTTCCTTTGGCGAAAGCCTTATTAGAAAAAGGCTATTCAGTAAAAGGTTCCACTACAACTATCGATAAAAAAGAATTACTAGAAAATGCTGGTATAACGCATTATCCCATTGCGTTAGAAGTCGAAAATTTCTCATCTCCAGTTGATGCCTTTTTGGACGGAAGTCAAACATTGATCATTGCTATTCCTCCCAAATTAAGAGGGAAAAACAAAGATTATTCGGATGCTCCAAACACTTCCTTTGTTCAAAAAATTAAAAACCTATTGCCATTTATCGAAAAAGCTTCGGTAAAAAATGTACTCTTCATCAGTTCGACAGCAGTGTATGGCGAAGGAAATGAAACAATTGATGAAAACTCCATTCCCAATCCTGTAACGGAAAGTGGAAAACAATTGTTGGAAATTGAACAACTATTACTTTCTAATACTCATTTTAAAACTACTATTTTGCGTTTTGGAGGTTTAATAGGTCCCGATAGAAATCCAGCTCGATTCCTAGCTGGAAAAGAAAATATTCCTAATCCAGATGCGCCTGTCAATTTGATTCATTTGGAAGATTGCATTGGCATTATCCATAAAATTATAACTACTAATTGCTGGAATACAACGTTGAATGCGGCATCTCCTTTTCACCCAAGCCGAAAAGTCTATTACACAGAAAAAGCCCTAGACGAAAACTTAGTACCGCCCTCTTTTAATGAGGAAGCCCCATCGGTAGGGAAAACAATTTTATCAGAACATCTCATAAAAGTTTTAGATTACACCTTCAAAAAACCTCAATTATAGTGATTACTAAAGTTAAAAATGCAGTTTCAACTCGGGTAAATGCTATAGGACTTCCTATGTTAGCCCTTATTTGGGTAGGATTCTTTTGGGGAACTACTTGGATTGCATCCAAGGAAGGAGTACGTTACATACCTGGAATTCAGATGGCTGCCATCCGACAATTTATAGCCGGTTTGTTGTACATACTCTATCTAATTTTTACGAAATCTCCTTGGCCAAAAGGAAAACAATGGAAAACCATAGTGATTCTGGCCATTCTTAATTTTACGATGAGTAACGGATTGAGTACCGCAGGAGTAAAATACATCAGTAGTGGATTAGGAGCTATAATTGCCGCTATCTTCCCCATTTGGATTGTAATTATATCGTATTTTAGAGGAGAAAAAATTGCTAAACTAGCCGTAACAGGTGTATTCGTTTGTTTTGGTGGTGTTTGTGTTATTTTTTACGAATACCTAGCCGATTTTCTAAGACCTGATTTCCAATTGGGAATTTTTCTTTCGGTAGTAGCTACCATAACCTGGGCTTTTGGTACTTTGTACACCAAGAAAAAAGCCGCCTCTTATAATCCCTATTTCAGTATTGGATTTCAAATGCTTATTTCGAGTATTCTACTATTTGCTTATAACGGTGCCACAGGAATTTCAGTCAATTTAAACGAAATCCCTTTAAACACTTGGCTGGCAATAGCCTATCTAGTTATTGTAGGTTCACTGATTACTTTTACGGTTTTCATTTATTCTTTGCAACATCTTCCACCAGAGATGAGCAGTCTTTATGCCTACATGAATCCTGTGGTTGCGGTACTTTTAGGTTCGATAATTTTTGGCGAAACTTTGAGTATTTCAATAGCTATTGGAGGAATTGTAACCTTATTTGGTTTGTATTTAGTGAACAAATCTTTACGTAAAAGCAAAAAGAAGACCAACATTTTAATCAAATAAAGCTTCCTGATTTCCAACACAGTTTTTGTACTTTTGCAAAAAAAATTCATGAAATCTGCATTATACAAATACCGAATATTCATTGGTATCTTTATTATTTTTTCGGCTATTACACTTACTCTTTTTTACAATGCTTTAAAACCGCAAAAAACACTTCCTATTTACAATCCAGCCGATGTGAATCCGGAATTGGTAGACAGCACGGTACAATATGTAAGCAAATACCATACGATTGCTGATTTTTCATTTACCAATCAAAACGGAAAAACCGTCACCCAAAAAGATTATGAAGGCAAAATTTACGTAGCTGATTTTTTCTTCACTACCTGCGGTACCATTTGCCCTAAAATGACTTCCAATTTGGAGGAAGTTCAAAAAGCCATTATTAATAATCCGAAAGTAATGCTGCTTTCGCATACCGTTTTCCCAGAAGTAGACACAGTAGAAGCCTTAAAAGCCTATGCAATAAAACATGGTGTTGTAGATAGTAAATGGAACTTGGTTACTGGCGATAAAAAAGAAATTTATGCCATGGCCAGAAAATCCTATTTGGCGGTAAAATTGGGCAAACCAAGCGAATTGTACGATATGGTTCACACCGAAAACTTTGTACTTGTAGATGCAAAAAGAAGAGTTCGTGGTTTTTATGACGGTACTAAAAAAGAAGACATTCAAAAACTTATTGAAGATATTAATTTCTTAAGTAAAGAAAAAGAATCTAATTAAATCATAAAACTGACTATAATCATTTCAGTTAACAATTTAATCTGTATTTTTGCAATCTTAATTCAATCTAAATAAGCCTTGCGTACCACTATACATTCCTTAAAGAAAAGTCAAAAAGCCATTATCAAAGATTTTGATATTGACATTATCCCTTTAAAGTTACTTGAAATGGGTTGCTTACCGGGAAATACTGTCGAATTACTTCAGATTGCCCCTTTTGGTGATCCTTTGTATTTAGATGTCAACGGTTCACACGTGGCCATTAGAGTGGAAACAGCCAAAGAAATTGAAGTTGAACTTATCAATACTACGCTTTAATGATGCATCAAAATATTAACGTAGCATTAATTGGTAATCCTAACGTAGGTAAAACTTCGGTTTTTAACCAATTGACGGGTTTGAATCAACAAGTAGGAAACTACCCTGGAATTACTGTTGAAAAAAAGATAGGTTTTTGCAAATTAAACCATAACATCAAAGCTAACATTCTGGATTTACCAGGAACTTACAGCCTAAACGCCAGTTCAATTGACGAAAATGTTGTAATTGAAATGTTATTAAACAAAAATGATAAGTTATATCCCGATGTCGCCCTTGTGGTTACGGATGTGGAAAATTTAAAAAGAAACTTATTGCTTTTTACTCAAATAAAAGACCTTGAAATTCCAACCATTTTAGTGATTAACATGGCTGACCGTATGGAAAGCAAAGGGATTTCGCTAAACATTCCTTTCTTAGAAGAACAATTAAAAACTAAAATCGCCTTAATTAGTTCGCGAAAAGGACAAGGAATTGAAGAATTAAAAGAACTAATTGTTAGCTACAAATCGATTACAACGGAGCCTTGTTTAAATGCTTCGGTAATTGACAAAGAATATTTTACCAACTTACAAAAGGCCTTTCCGGATCAATTGTTATACAAACTTTGGTTAGTAATTACCCAAGATGTAAACTTTTTGAATTTAGAGCGAAAAGAAATCAAAAGTTCGTTTACCAAATCACATACCGAACTAAAACGTTTACAACAAAAAGAGACCATAAAACGCTACCAATTTATCAATGACGTACTAAAAGAAGGATTAACGGTAGATAAAAGCATTGCTAAAGATTTCCGTTCCAAATTAGACCGCGTTTTAACCCATAAAATTTGGGGATACGTCATCTTTTTTGCAATTCTTTTCATTATTTTCCAGTCGATTTTCAACTGGTCTTCGGTTCCTATGGATTTCATTGACAGCACATTTGCTAGTTTAAGCACAATGGCTGCTGAGCAACTTCCTGCTGGTATTTTAACCGATTTGATTTCGCAAGGAATTATACCCGGCATCGGTGGAATCCTGATTTTTATTCCGCAAATTGCCTTCTTATTCCTTTTTATATCCATCCTAGAAGAAAGCGGCTACATGAGTCGTGTGGTTTTTATTATGGATAAAATTATGCGCCGTTTTGGATTATCAGGAAAAAGTGTCGTGCCTTTAATTTCTGGGACAGCCTGTGCTATTCCGGCGATTATGGCAACCCGAAATATCGAAAACTGGAAAGAACGTTTAATCACGATTCTGGTAACGCCGTTTACCACCTGTTCGGCCCGTTTACCCGTTTATGCTATTATTATAGCTTTGGTTATCCCAGACAATCGTGTTTTTGGTTTTTTAAACCTTCAAGGGCTTACACTAATGTTATTGTATCTTTTAGGTTTTGGAATGGCAATATTATCGGCTTATATCCTTAACAAAGTAATGAAAGTAAGCGGTAAAACATTTTTTGTGGTCGAAATGCCTAATTACAAATTGCCTTTGTTTAAAAACGTAGCCATTAACGTAATCGAAAAAACCAAAGCATTTATCTCTGGTGCTGGAAAAATCATTTTAGCTATTTCTATTATTCTATGGTTTTTAGCTTCTTACGGTCCTGGAGAAAAATTTAAAGATGCCGAAAAAATTATCAGTTCGCAAACAGTAAACAAAACGATTTCTGAAACCGAATTAAACAATAAAATTGCAGCTTACAAACTGGAGAACTCCTACATTGGTATCATGGGTAAAAGCATTGAACCTGTAATTGCACCTTTAGGCTACGACTGGAAAATAGGAATTGCTATCATCAGTTCGTTTGCCGCTCGAGAAGTATTTGTGGGAACCTTAGCCACTATTTACAGTGTAGGCGGAACGGAGAATGAAACCACCATAAAAAACAAAATGCAATCGGAAGTACATCCGGTTACGGGAGTAAAAATATTTAATTTTGCCTCTGGAATTTCACTATTGTTATTCTATGCCTTTGCTATGCAATGTGCCAGTACGCTTGCCATTACAAAAAAGGAAACCAACAATTGGAAATGGCCTTTAGGACAGCTTATTTTTATGAGTAGTTTTGCTTATCTTACTGCTTTGATTGCTTATCAACTATTAAAATAAAAATCGATGTTTCAGGAAATCATTGCCTTTTTAATCCTTGGAATTGCTGTAGTATATCTTTTTAAAAAGTTCTTTTTGAAGAAGAAAAAGAAAGATAAAAACTGCGGTGGTGATGATTGCGGATGTCATTAAAAAAATGACTTATGTGGTAATTTTTAATAACCATATAAGTCATTTAAGTTTTTTGTATTCTTAAAAAAATAATTTAAGTCAATATAAGTTGAGAATATCTAACTCAACTTCACAAAAAGGTTACTTGCAATCTTATTCGAAATATTAAGGTGATTCGCATCAACTTTTATTCGAAGAGACAAATCAAAACTTTCTTTACCTATAATTTCAATCGAAGAACCTAAAGCAATTCCTTGCTTATCCAAGTACTTTAAAAAATCTGAAGAAGTATCTTTTACGCCTACGCAAATACCTTTCTGTCCTTCTGCTAAATCCGAGAGCAATTGCTTGTCGATTTTAGGGAGTTGACCTTGAGCATTAGGGATAGGATCACCGTGCGGATCTTCGGTAGGATTCCCCAGAAAATCATCTAAACTATTAATTAATTTCTCTGATTTGATATGTTCCAATTGTTCGGCGATATCATGTACCTCATCCCAGGAAAAACCTAATTTTTCAACCAAAAACACTTCCCAAAGACGGTGTTTTCTAACAATCATTTTGGCTTCTAATTTACCTTTATTGGTAAGCGTAACACCTTGGTATTTTTTATAGTTTACCAAATCCTTTTCGGCTAATTTCTTAAGCATATCTGTTACCGAAGACGCTTTGGTCTCCATCACTTCGGCAATAGCGTTAGTACTTACACCCGAAGTAGAAACGACAGTTAAGTGATAAATTGCTTTAAGGTAATTCTCTTCTGAAAAAGTCATTTGATTTATGATTGCAGATTAACGATTTTTGATTTTCACACTACAATGTGAACTTTGTGTTTAAACTTATTTAACAATCAACAAAGGTATCGAAATTTTATGTCTTAGCTTATCCACTGTAGTCCCAAAGATCAAATCCTTAAAACCTGTATGACCATGAGTTCCCATAACTAAAACATCAAAACGACCTGCATTTACTAATTCAGGAATTACTTTGTTTGGTTTACCAAAACCCAATTGTACAGCGACATTAAATCCGTTTTCGGCAAGCATTTGCTGATATTCTTTAAGGAGTTTTTCATCAACTATGGTTTCGTGGTCGTCAATGTGTTCACCATAAACCATTGCCCCTACTGTTTCAACCACATGAATCAATGTATAATTAGCCTCTTTTCCACCCAATTCAAAAGCGCTATTCAAAGCTATTTCGTCTGCTGATGAAAAATCGACCGAAATCGCTATCTTCTTTTTCGTGTAGGATTCCGATTTAGAAAAATGCAATTTTAAATTATGAGGAGAATGATTTTGTATTGCCATTCTAGTTTTGGCAATAAAAGGTTTGAAAACAATATAAAGCAACAAAATCAAGAAACTAAAAGCCAATGGAACAACCGTTAACCAAAGAACCATTGGGTTTGCAGAAGCTTCTAACCAACCGTTTATTTCATCAAAAACTAATTTTGCGTTGAGCGAAACAATTATCGTGGCAATAATCCATGAAGCAATTTGAGTCGTTTTGCCAATATGGAAACCTTTCATTTTGGTTTTATCACTCACAAAATGAATCAACGGAATAATCGCAAATCCTAATTGCAAACTCAACACCACCTGACTAAAAATTAATAATTTCCCCGTGACACTTTCACCAAAAATGGTAATTACAATCACAGCAGGAACAATCGCAATTAAACGCGTTATAATACGTCTCACCCAAGGTTGAATTCTTAAATTCAAATAACCCTCCATTACAATTTGTCCAGCCAAAGTACCAGTAACTGTCGAACTTTGTCCTGCAGCTATCAAAGCTACGGCAAACAAAATAGGCGCCCATTTTGTTCCTAACAAAGGCTGCAAAAACTTGTGCGCATCTTGAATTTCGGCGACTTCGTGCATGCCACTTTTAAAAAAAGTTGCAGCTGCCAGAATTAAAATCGCCGCATTAACAAAAAAAGCCAGATTCAACGCAATAGCCGAATCGATAAAATTATATTTCAATGCCTGCTTGATTCCCACAGGAGTTCTATCAAATTTTCGGGTTTGTACCAAAGAAGAATGCAAATACAAATTGTGCGGCATGACCGTGGCTCCAATAATTCCAATGGCAATATAAAGAGCGGCTTCATTTGGCATCGAAGGAATTAATCCTAAAACCACTTTATCGAGTTCAGGTTGAGCAAAAATCATTTCGAAAATAAAAGAAACACCTATTACCGCCACCAAAGCAATAATAAAAGCTTCCATTTTTCGAATCCCTCTATTGATTAAAAATAACAATAAAAAAGTATCCAAAACAGTTATCAATACCCCTTCAATCAATGGAATACCAAAAAGCAAATTAATCCCTATAGCCATTCCTAAAACCTCAGCCAAATCGCAGGCAGCAATAGCAATCTCTGCTAGAAAATACAAAATGTAATTAATAAAAGGCGAATAGGTTTCTCTGGAAGCCTGAGCCAAATCACGCTGGGTAACTATTCCCAATCGCGCACTGAGACTTTGCAATAACAAAGCCATCAAATTACTCATCAATAAAACCCAAAGTAAGGAATAACCAAACTGACTTCCACCAGCTAAATCCGTAGCCCAGTTTCCTGGATCCATATAACCCACACTAATCAAATAGGCTGGACCAAAAAAGGCCATTATTTTTCTAAAAACTGATTTTTTATTTTGTGTCGAAACCGACTGATGTACTTCTTCAAGTGACTTTCCCATTCTATTTACTAACTAGTTAAGGCAAATATAATTATATTTTTTTGTTATATAAAATATAATTTTTAGATTTGTCTAAAATTAAAAATAAGTCAATCTAAATTATTATTGTGAAAAAACTAATAATTGTTTTTAGTGTTCTCATCAGCACAATTTCATTTGCGCAAGCCGGCCTTAAAGGAAAAATAACTTCTGATGGCGTGCCGCTTCATTATGCTAATATCCAAATGAAAAGCATCAAAAAAGCAACGATTAGCAATGAAGAAGGCAATTATAGTATCTCAAAAATTCCAATTGGAGAATATGAAGTGATAGCTACTTATACTGGATTAAAAAGTCAGACTAAGAAGATTCAAATTTCAGATACCACCGAAGTTTATTTGAATTTTGATTTAAAAGAAAATAACAGCTTGGACGAAGTCGTTGTTACTGGAACTTTAAAGGCAGTCAATCGCTTAGAAAGTGCTGTTCCTGTCGAAGTATACAAGCCTGTTTTTTTCAAAAAAAACCCAACATCAAATATTTTTGAAGCGCTACAAAATGTCAATGGAGTACGCCCGCAACTAAACTGTAATGTATGCAACACCGGGGATATTCATATTAACGGATTGGAAGGACCCTATACCTTAGTCCTGATTGACGGAATGCCTATTGTAAGCGGACTTTCAACCGTTTACGGATTATCCGGAATTCCAAATTCATTATTGGAACGCATTGAAATTGTAAAAGGCCCAGCCTCTTCTCTTTACGGAAGTGAAGCAGTAGGTGGATTAATTAACATCATCACTAAAAACCCAAACAATGCCCCGGTATTTTCAGCAGACAGTTACGCTACCGATTGGGGAGAAGTCAATCTTGATTTAGGTTTTAAAGCCAATCTCAATCAATTCGCATCAGTTTTAACTGGAGTAAATTACTTTAACTACAGCAATCCGATTGACAACAACAAGGATAATTTTACCGATGTGACTTTGCAAGACCGAATCTCTGTTTTCCAAAAATGGAACTTTAGTCGAAAAAGCAACAAGTTATTTTCATTGGCAGGAAGATTTTTCTATGAAGACCGTTGGGGTGGCGAGATACAATGGAACAAAAACTATCGTGGTGGCAGCGAAGTTTACGGAGAAAGCATTTACACCAAAAGATGGGAATTATTAGGAGCTTACGAACTCCCAATAAAAGAAAAAATGCTTTTCTCTTTCTCTTATACCGACCATGACCAAAACTCGGTTTATGGAAACACTCCATATTTAGCACAACAACGCATCGGTTTTGGGCAATTAACTTGGGATAAAAAACTAGGCAATCACGATATGCTTTTTGGAACGGCAATTCGCTATCAATACTACAACGATAATACTCCAGCAACTGAAACAAAAGACATCAATTGGATTCCAAGTTTATTTGTTCAGGACGAAATCACATTAGCCGAAAAACACAAGCTTTTATTAGGTTCACGATATGATTACAACAACAACCACGGTTCTATTTTTACTCCCAGATTGGCATACAAATGGAAAATAAACAACAACAATATTCTGCGATTCAATACCGGAACAGGATTTAGAATTGTCAATCTGTTTACCGAAGAACACGCCGCACTAACCGGTTCTCGTAAAGTGATTATTGCCGAAGAACTCAAACCGGAACGTTCTTACAACGCCAATTTGAATTATTTAAAAAAAATATACACTCAAAACGGTAATTTCATCGGACTAGAAACAACGGCTTGGTATACGCATTTTACCAACTCCATCATTCCCGATTATGACACCAACCCGAATGAGATTATCTACAAAAATCTGGATGGCTATGCAGTAACAAAAGGAATTAGCAGCAATATCGACATGGTTTTCAATAATGGTTTAAAACTGATTTTAGGAGCTACCTTTATGGAGGTGAACAAAACCGAAAACGGAATAAAAACCCGTCAAATACTAACAGAAAAATTCACAGGAACCTGGGCAATTTCGTATCGAATCAACAAATTATTTCTTGATATAGATTACACTGGAAATCTTTATGGACCAATGCGCCTACCTACCCTTGGAGATTTAGATCCAAGAAAGGAGTATTCCCCTACTTGGAGCATTCAAAACATCCAATTCACTTTCAACAAGTTCAAAAACATGGAGATATATGCCGGCATCAAAAACCTGTTGAACTGGACACCTAACAAGGGAAATCCTTTTATTATTGCCCGTGCTCATGATCCTTTTGACAAAAATGTGGAATACGATACTAATGGAAATATTCAGGCTACACCCGAAAATCCATACGCTTTAAGCTTTGATCCAAGTTATGTTTATGGACCAAATCAGGGAATCAGAAGCTTTTTTGGATTACGTTACACTTTAAAATAATGAGAAACCTTTTCTACATAACAGTGATTTTCTTTTGGGTAATTCCTTTCGGTTTTGCCCAACTGAAAAGCTATTCGTTTGAAGAAGTAGAAAAATTAGCAAGCCAAAACCCGAAACCCATAATCATTTACATTCATACCAATTGGTGTAAATACTGTGCTATGATGGAAAATTCAACTTTGAAAAATTCAGACATTATACAACTATTGAATACGCAATTCTATTTTGTTGATTTGAATGCAGAAAATAAAAATAACATTACTTTTAACAATTACATCTTCAAATACAAACCAACAGGACAAAACACCGGAATTCATGAATTAGCCACAGCTTTAGCCACCGTAAACAACCAAGTTAGCTACCCTACTATTACTATTCTGGACACTAAAAAAGATATTTTGTTCCAAAAACAATCCTATATAAAAGCGAAAGAACTGATTCGAATACTCGAAAAAACACAAGAAATAGCTATTTTTGAGAAGAATTCGTTCCCAAATCCATGAAACACTATCATTATATTTTTACCGGTTCTGGTTTAGCTGCTCTAATGACGGCTTACAAAATGCTGCAATCCGGAAATTTTAAAAACAAAAGCATTTTGTTAGTGGATGAATCTTCTAAAAAATCCAACGATAGAACCTGGTGTTTTTGGCAAAAAGAAAACACAATTTGGGAAGCTGTGATTAGTAAAAAATGGGATTCAGCATGGTTTGCCAATGAGAATTTTAGACGCAATCTTGATATAAATCCCTATGAATATTGCAAAATCAGCGGGATTGATTTTTACAATTTTGTTTTTGATGCTCTTTCGAAAGAAACAAACATTAGCTTCTTAAACGAAAAAGTAACTAACATCAACGAATTAGACACCCATGTCTATATTTCGACAGAAAATGCCGAGTTCACTTGTGACCAAGTTTTAAATAGTATTTGGAACAGAAACTCATTAACACAACAGTCTAAATTTCCCATTTTACAACAACATTTTATCGGTTGGCACATAGAATCTTCCGAAGCTGCATTTAACCCCAAAGAAGCTACTTTTATGGATTTTTCGGTTGCTCAAAAAGGAAATACCCGATTCATGTATGTACTGCCTTTTTCGGAAAAAGAAGCGTTATTGGAATACACCTTGTTTTCGGAACATCTTTTAGATAATAAAGAATACGAAGAAGAGATTGAAAATTACATTCAAAAGTTAGGCATCAGCCACTATCAAATCATCGAAAAAGAACAAGGCAGCATCCCGATGACTTCATATCCTTTTTGGAAAAAAAACACTAAAAGAGTCTTAAACATAGGCACTGCAGGCGGATGGACGAAAGCCAGTACGGGTTATACTTTTAAAAATGCCGACAAACAATCATCCCGATTAGTGGATTTTATACAAAAGGAAAACGATTTTAGAAAATTCCACCAAAACAGCCGATTCTGGTTCTACGATTTGCTTTTATTAGACATTTTGCACCGAAAAAACGAAGTAGGTTCTCTTATTTTTTCTTCCATGTTTAAAAAAGGAAATCCAGCATTAATTTTTAAATTTCTAGATGAAGAAACTACCTTAATCGAAGACATCAAGGTTATTCTGAAATGCCCAAAAACACTTTTCATCAAAGCATTATTGAGGGCTGGACGTTATTTATAGTTATAAAAATGACTATCAAACTATAACAAAACTTTATAATGCAAACGATTCTGTTCAGCAGATTCTTTGTAACTTTGCAACATTCAATTTACAAATTAAAATACAAAAGATATGTATCCACAAGAAATGGTAATCCCAATGCAAGCTGAATTAACAGCGGCAGGATTTCAAGATTTACATAGTGCACAAGAAGTAGACAATGCTATCAAAGCAGAAGGAACAACTTTAGTAGTTGTAAACTCTGTATGTGGTTGTGCTGCAAGAAATGCACGTCCGGGAGCAAAAATGAGTTTAGAAGGTGCTAAAAAACCAGATCATTTAATCACTGTTTTTGCAGGAGTTGATAAAGAAGCGGTTGATGCTGCAAGACAACACATGTTTCCTTTCCCTCCATCTTCACCATCTATGGCTTTGTTCAAAAACGGTGAATTAGTGCACATGTTAGAGCGTCACCACATTGAAGGTCGCCCAGCTGAAATGATTGCTGAGAACTTACAAGATGCTTACAACGAGTTCTGCTAAGCAAAACTTCTTAAAAAACACAAACCGCAGATTTACAAATAGTGAATTTGCGGTTTTTTGTTTTAAACCATTAAGAAATTAAGGGAATTTAGGATTTGTTTGACCGCAAAGAATGCTAAGTTTTTCGCAAAGTATGAAAAGCTTTCTTAACTAAACTTAATGCCTTAATGGTTTAAATTTCTTTTGTGACTTATGTGGTTAAAATTAACCGCAAAGGACGGTAAGTTTTCACGCAAAGTATGCAAAGCTTCTTAACTAAACTTAATCTTAATGGTCTAAATTTCTTTTGTGACTTATGTGGTTAAAATTAACCGCAAAGGACGGTAAGTTTCCACGCAAAGTATGCAAAGCTTCTTAACTAAACTTAATCTTAATGGTCTAAATTTCTTTTGTGACTTATGTGGTTAAAATTAACCGCAAAGAATGCAAAGTTTTTCGCAAAGAATTCAAAAGCAATCTTAACTAAACTTAACTCCTTAATGGTTTTAAACTTTATGTGTTTTGCGCCTCCTTTGTGCTCTTTGCGGTTAAAAAAATTATCTTCTCTTCACGTAATCCAATTGTTCATCCTGATCGATGATTTCAAATTCGGCGTCTTTTTCCCAAATTTCCATCTCACAAGGTTTACAGTTAAATTTTAGTTTGTATTCGTTCTCTCCGTGTTTCAAAGTTAGCGGCTCGGCTACCTTCTCTCCCATAGTTTCACGTTGGAAACGGGCACATTTACCCAATTCGTACTTCACGCAATACTTGGTCGTCATTACACGGGCTTTTCCAGGATCCCATTGCAATTCGAAAGCCTTTTCAATCTCCGTTACTCCGTGTCTTTTATAAAAAGCTCTCGCTAATTTATTCGAAACATTAAAAGTAAAATCCAATTTTTCTGTTGGATAAGGATGGTCCGTTGGTACAATCTGGAATTCCTCTCTATGATATTCGTTGATACGAATGTCGATTAATTGTTCCAAAGCAATTCTTCGCACTTCATTCACCTTAGAAATTGGCAAGAACCAGTTTTTAGTAAATTCCACGGCAATCGCATCTACAATGAAAGGCGTATTTCCTGTTTTGGCTAAGTTTTTAGAGATATTAGGAATAACAGATTCGGTACTTTTCGCTTCTTCTTTTTCAGTTTCTAAAGTCGAAACACTTTGGTGTCCGTCTTCATCAGTTACGATTAATTGGAAGCCTTCAGCTGTTTCCACAAAACGCATTTCAACGCCAATTTTACGAACCGCAGCGTTTTCTTTTTCTACAATTCGGTTGAATTCTGCATCCGAATTACGGTAAATCATGGTTCCAACAGGAATATTTTTGAACGTATTCGGAACTACAATATCATTTACGATAATGTTAATTTGCACACCATCAGCCACACCATCAGCATTGATAAAATACAAACCGTCACCATTGTTCAGCTTTTCGTAGTTTTCAATCACATAACCATTGGCTTTCAATTCAACTACCTTACCAATGTGTTGCCCTTGTGATTTCGGACTTTCCCAGTTTCCGATTTTTTCTTTACGGTGGTTTACAAAATAATCCGTGTAACCTCTGTTGAAACTTCTGTCCATTTCCGGCTCGAAGTTATAAAACGTTCTACCCGAAGATGCTTTTTGGAATTGATCATTATTCTCTAAGAAAGCATCTAGTTTCTTTCTTAAAAAGGAAGTATTGTTCTTAACGTAAACGATGTCTTTTAATCGACCTTCAATTTTAAAAGAAGTGATACCCGCCTCAATTAGGTTAGGCAATTGATCACTTAAATCCAAATCTTTAATCGAAAGCAAATGACTTTCGGTTAACAAAGTCGTTCCGTTTCCATCAATCAAATTATACGGCAAACGGCAGTTTTGCGCACAAGAACCACGGTTGGCACTACGCTCACCACCGGCAATACTCATGTAGCAGTTTCCACTGAAAGACACACAAAGCGCACCCGAAACGAAGAATTCCAATTCTACATCCGTTGCAGCAGCAATATCTCTCACCTGATCTAAATTCAGCTCACGCGCTAAAACCACACGTTGCATTCCAGCATCTTTCAGGAATTTTACGTGTTTTGGATCACGATTGTTCGCTTGAGTACTGGCGTGAATCACAATTGGTGGCAAGTCCATTTCCATAATAGCCATGTCCTGCACAATCAGCGCATCCACCCCGATATCGTATAATTGATAGATTAATTTTTTACAATCTTCTAATTCGTTGTCGTACAAAATGGTATTAATTACCACAAAAACCTGAGCCTTAAACAAGTGGGCGTATTTGACCATCTCGGCAATATCCTCCACAGAGTTGGTGGCATTGGTACGCGCTCCATAATGTGGTGCTCCAATATATACAGCATCTGCACCCGCATTGATAGCGGCAATTCCCTGAACCAGGTTCTTTGCCGGAGCAAGAATTTCTACTTTCTTTTTCATATAATCAGTACTTCGATTCCTTGTTTTTTGGAATCAGAGTGCAAAAGTATAAAATTGTTCTTGAAAATGCAGGGTTTCAACAAAATTAAGATTAAAACAAACTGAAAAAGAACACTTTACAAAACACAACTACCCAAACTATTAACCAAATCCATAAAAAAACCAAATAGTCAAATAAAGACTCATTTAAAAAAAACTTATCTTTGAAATATTAAAATCATAACAACCATGGACTTACAATTAGCAAAAATGGAACTTATAGAAATGCTTTTAAGTACTCAAAAAGAATCTGTTCTAAAAAAAGTAAAAGCCATATTGGAAGAAGATCAGGTTCATCTTAGTGAAGTTGATTATAAAATTATTGATGAGAGAAGGGAACATCATTTAAGAGAAGAAAGTCCTTCCTATTCATGGGATGAAGTAAAGAAAAACATTCTTGAAAAATAATCCCATGAAATACAAATTAGAGGTTAAACACGAAGCATTTCTTGACATTAAAGAAGCTTATCTCTATTATGAAAGTCGAAAGAAAGGCTTAGGAAAACGTTTTATTGAAACCTTAGAAATCTACATTGATCGTATACAAAAATATCCTGAACACTATCAAATTAAAAGAAATCCTTACAGAGAAGTTTTTATAAAAGATTTTCCTTATTTGATCATTTTTGAAATTGAAAACAAAAGTGTTATTGTCTACGCCGTTTTTAATACTTGGAGAAATCCCGGAAGCAAACCATCTAAAAAATAAAAGATTTTATTTACAAAAATTGTTCTGTATATTTATAGCACTATAAAACATTACAATCAATGGTAAAACTAATCTCGTTATTATTTATTTTTTTCTTTTCATTTTCATTTGGGCAAAGTAAAAACAAAGAAAAATCTTCCAATATGCCTTCACTTTCCAAATGGAAGTTTATCAGCTGCTGTTGCAATGAAAATTCAAATAAAATTTATGATGAAAACACAATATATAATTTGTCTGAAGTAGATGTAAAACCCCAAATATTGGGTCGGATAAAAAAAGAACAATTTATCAAGGATAATTTTAGAACGCCAATAGTAAATGGAAAAAAAATATTTGGTAGAGTCTATGTCATATTTGTAATAGAAAAAAACGGAACTATATCAAATTTAAAAATTCTCAGACATGTAGGCCATGGAACAGACAAAGAAGCTAAAAGAGTAATCCAAAATATGCCAAGATGGAATCCTGCAAAAAAAGCTGGAAAAATTGTAAGATGTTTGTATGCAATGCCAATAGTTATCCCTTAAACAAAAAAGCACGAATCGAAATCCGTGCTTTTAAAAACTAAGTATAGGGAGAAAAATTAATCCACTTTAATATTTACTATTCCAGCGCTAATATTCCCATCAGTAGTCGCTTCAAAAATAATATTTTCCGCCTTTTTATTGGATTGCAAAATCACTAAGCATTTCCCATTGTATAATTTGCGGTAATTCGCTTTAAAAGGCTCTAAACTCGCCTGATATCCATTATCTACACCCACAATTTTGGCACCTCCAGAAACTTTAAAGTTGATTAAATTATCGGCTGTAGGAAGTGGATTTCCGTCTTTATCCTGTAAAGAAACCGTCACGTAAACCAATTCGTAGCCGTCATTTTTAATCTTGGTTTTATCTGCTTGCAAATTGATTTTTGCAGCTTCACCTGCAGTATGAATCTCCGTTTCCTTAACTACTTTACCTGCTTTTCTGGAAACCGCTTTCAGAGTTCCGGCTTCAAAAGGCACTTTCCAGGCAATGTGCAATTCGTCTCCTTTTTTAGATTTCGATCCTAACGATTTCCCGTTTAGGAATAATTCCACCTCATCGGCATTGTTGTAATAGGCCCAAACATCAATGATTTGGCCTTGTTTCCAGTTCCAATGTGGCAATAAGTGTAAGACTGTTTTATCGCTCCATTCGCTTTGGTACATATAATACACATCTTTTGGGAATCCAGCTAAATCCACAATCCCAAAATACGAACTACGGGCAGGATACGGATACGGATCGGGTTCGCCAATGTAATCAAAACCAGTCCAAACAAAGGTTCCGGCAATAAAATCATATTTCTTTGCTGCTTTCCAGTTTTCCTCATGGGTGGTTCCCCAATAAGAAGCAACGTTATCATAGGCTGTCACCGTTAAATCAGGATTCCCATCAAAAGTTTCGCCGTGTTTCTTAGGCCAAAAACGGATAGTATCCGTTGGCATATCATAACGCCCTCGGGTTGCATAGGCCGAAACACTCTCGGAAGCAATGATTTTTTGCCCTTTAAAACGCTCCGGAAATGTTGGATAATCAGCATGTTTGTAGTTAAATCCTAATAAATCCAAAGCTCCCGACTGATAGATAAAATTCTTCTCGGGAACATTCTCCGTCAAAGCCGAAGTTACCGGACGGGTGGTATCCAAGGATTTTACTATTCGCGCCAATTCTTTAGTAATGCGAACACCCGTACTATCAAATTGCTCTCGGATTTCATTACCAATGCTCCACATCATCACCGACGGATGGTTACGGTCACGCTTGATGAAATCTTCCAAATCACGTTGATGCCATTCGTCCCAATATTTGTTGTAATCATTGGATACTTTTTTCTTTTTCCATACATCAAAAACCTCATCCTGCACAATAAAACCCATTTCGTCACACAACTGCAACAATTCTAAAGAAGGCGGATTATGAGCCGTTCGAATTGCATTGGCTCCCATTTCCTTCATTATAGTCAGTTTTCTTTTGATAGCATCAAAATTGGCCACCGCACCTAAAGCACCATTATCATGATGCAAGCAAACGCCATAAATCTTGGTTGGCACGCCATTCAATGAAAAACCTTTTTCGGCATCAAAAGCAAAATAGCGGAAACCCAATGGCGTAGTATAAGAATCAACCAATGCTGAACCCTCATAAATTCGAGTCACCACCTTGTATAGATTAGGATTTTTAGTATCCCATAATTTAGGATTATTCACATCCAATTGATAGTTTTTAATTAATTTGGATAGGGCAGTGATGGTTTCCTCTGTTGTTGTTTGCGACACCGAACGATTACTCGCATCCAAAATATTCGTTATTACTTTTACATTCTTAGTAATAGCTGCATCATTTTGAATGGTAAGTTCGTAGTTAACCGTGGCTTTTGCTGCCGAAACTTTTGGCGTAGTCACATAAGTTCCCCAATGCGCTACATGTACTTTTGCGGTAGTTACGAGGCGCACATTTCTATAAATCCCGGAACCAGTGTACCATCTGGAACTTGGTTGGGCATCGTTATCTACTTTTACAGCAATATAATTTTTTTGGTTGCCAAAGTTCAAATAAGGCGTTAAATCATAAGAGAAAGAAATGTATCCAAACGGACGTTTCCCTAAATGATGGCCATTAATCCACACTTCGCTATTACAAAAAACACCATCAAATTCGATAGCGATGCTTTTATCTTTAGCCGATTCTGGCAACGTAAATGCTTTGCGATACCAACCCATTCCAGCCGGCAAAGCACCCTGCTGCGGTTTGGTTGGATGGTCTTTGCTGAAAGTTCCTTCGATACTCCAATCGTGTGGCAGGTTTAAAGTGCGCCAATCCTTAGCATCAAAATCAGCTTGAATAGCCGTTGGAAAATCTCCTAATTTAAAATTCCAATCCGGATTAAAATCGGTTATTTGTCTACTTTCATTTTTTGTTGATGCACAAGCCATCAAGAACAACAAGACGATTGCTGTTCCCGTTTTTTGTAAAACACTTTTATGTTTATTTATCATTGCGACGTTTTTTTAAACCATATAAGTCATATAAGTACATCTAAGCTAAACTTAAACATAACTTATATAAACTTAAACATCTTATATGGTTATAAATTTATTTCAATTTTACTGACTCTATTTTTTGTTTTTTTCACGCAGATCTAACAGATTTACGCAGATTTAAAAAACTTATATGACTTATATGTTTTTAATTTCATCCTATTTTCTATTGAAACTCAAAAGAATCCAAACGCAATCCTTTCATATTGTCCGATTCTAAACGGATTTTATATTTTCCGGCATTGATATAACCGCCCGAAGTGGTGTTTAAAAGCTTCCATTTTTCGGTAGGCACAGCAAAGTCAATCGTATCATTTCGCAACAAAATCCCGTAAGCATCCTCGATAATCAATTTCACTTTTATGGGTGCTTCGGTCATATTCATGTATCTAAAACGCATCAAATACACATTAGCCACACCCGGATTTACTTCAAATTCGATACTATTTGCTGAAGCTTTTGTAAATTCTACATAATCACTGGATTTGAAATTGCCTTTTTCAACGCCTTCCCCTTTGATTTTTGCCAATTCGGCTTCCAATTTCAAAGTTGGACGATCGTCTTTTACTTTTCCTAAATCCGAACTTGGCACTACCACAATTGAATACATTGCCGAAGTATTTTCATTATTCCCAAAAGTGACTTGCTCTCCTTTTTTAACTTCTTTTTCGAAAATCGAAAACACCACTCCTTTGCTGTTTTTAGCGGTAGCTTCCGATTTTTTATAATTTGAAAGCCAAGCTAAAGTAGATTGAATTTTAGCATCTATCAATACCGAAACCGTTGCATCCTCTTTCGAAATAAAAGAACCGGTTATATTATTTTCATTGGACAAACGAAGATAATCAGCCGTGTACAAATGAGCCGGTAATTGGGTAAATACCTCTTCCGAATTTACATATTGCTTTGCATTCAAATTCAACCAAGAACCAATTTCAAAAGAAGCATTTGCTTTAACATCCATAATGTTTTTTGGTGAAGGCTCAGCTGCTTTGAGTGATTTATCTTTAGAAGCAATCGCAATCGCCGAAATAATCGCTTCTCCCGAACTTACTTTTGAGAAAGCAATTACTAATTGTCCGTTTTGACTTTTTACTTTGAATGTTTTTTTGATTGCTTTCGCAAAACCGACTTCCTTCCAAATATCAAAATCTTTTAGAACGACTTGGTCATTGATAGCCACATCAAATACACGCCAGTCTTTGCAGTCCATTCCGCCTCCAAGGCCGTACCAAGGTTCTGAGAAATACAATTCGACTTCGTACTCGCCATCAGCAACCGGAAATTCATAGCGTAACTGATTCATCCCGTAACGGAAATTCTGGAATAAAGCATCATTTTGTGTGCCATCCACTAAATCCGATGTGGTACGCTGACTGGCAAAATAAGCCGGAAGATTTTTAAAATGATCCGTCCAAGATAAAGAACCCCAGCTGTTTTTTACACTTTTATGAACATCTGCCATCCAAAGATTCCCCTTAGTATCTACAAAATCATCCCCACCACAATTTACGCGATAGAGGTAATTGTAATTTGGTTTTGCAACAACAACTTCTTCATTATTTTTGTTTAAATCTTTAAAATAACGCGCTTCTGGCAAATTATTCAACACTACATAATCCTGAGCTACTTTTTTGCCATCCACATAACCCACTGCGTACAAAACATTGTACTGAATATTCACATTATTCCACTGAAAATGCTGTCCTTTTCCTGGATTTTTTAATTTCCCTAAAGATTCGTGATTCACATCGTTAAACAATTCGACCTCATCACAATTGGAATAGATATCAATTCCATTTTTTACCCCTGTTTTCTCCCAACGATTTGGCCAGCTATGTGAAACGATATACACCATCGGATTGGTTTTGTTCGAAACATAATTGGCGCGGTACATATAATAGGCATCAAGCGGTTCGCCCCAAATACTAAACAATCCTTTGTAATTCACCGGCCCAACCTGATCCATGGTTCTGAAACCTTCACCGTTTTGTTCACGACCCGGATTTTCATGAGAAGCAAAAAGCCAATTGAATTGTCCAGCTATTTTATCCTTTACCGATTCGGCTTCGCGGACTTTGATTTCCATTAACTGCGAAAAACGGTTTTCGCTCAAAATTCCTTTTTGGTCAAATTCCCCTTCAGTGTGTAAATCGATACTACGCCAAGCACCATATTCTCCATTTAATAATTGAGTGGTCATTTCGACATCGTAATTATAGGGGTCTCCACCATAGGTTCCTGACCAGTTTTGCACCACATTCCAATCTGTTCCTTCACCACCATTGCAAGTAGTCACCTTGCGCTGTTCGGCGGCAGTTGGGTCCATTTCACGAATGATTTGGGTGCATTCTTCAGCAAATTCCTTTGGAATGGTACTTTCATTTTGCAATCCCCATAACACCACCGACGGATTGTTGCGTCGTTCTTTAATCCATTCTCGCAATAAAGTCTTAAAATTTTCTTTAAACTGAGGTGTATCGTACCAAATATGGGCCGAAAACTGAGACCAAAATAGAATTCCGCTTTCGTCTAAAAGCTGTTGGTATTTTAAATTATGTGGCTGATGTGCTTCTCTGAATGAGTTAAAACCGGCCGCTTTAATCTGCTCGATTCTCGCTTTAATTTGGATATCCGAAAAAGCATGACTTTGTCCTAATTGGTGTTCGTATTCACAAGTTCCATTAATAAATACGGGTTTGTCATTGATAAAAAAACGTTTATCATCGCCTACTCTACCAACTGGCCAAGAAACCCAACGAATTCCGTAAGGCGTTGTGATTTTGTCTAAAATACTGTCTTTTTTTCCAAGAATAGTTGTCGAAAGGGTATATAAATAGGGATTCTCCGGCGACCATAAATTAGGATTTTTGATAACAGGCAAAGTTTGCTGAATTTCCTTTGTTCCTTTCAAAAGTAGGATTTCGTTCTTAACTGAAGCTACTTCTTTTCCTTTGTTATCCAAAAGAGTATTGACAACTGTAATTGTTCTTTCTGTTGGACTGAAATTCTGAATTTCGGTTGTGGTATGCAAAATAGCTTCTTCCTTTGTTGTCGATTTGTCATTCCAGATATGCACTCCAAAAGGCGCTACGCGAACTTCATTAGTAACAACCAAAGTTACCGGTCTAAATATCCCCATAGGTTGTGAGCCTTCTGAAAATCCCCATTCGCCGGAACAGCCACCACACACCCAAGGTAAATCGGTGATGAAAGCAGGATGAGCAGCTTTGACCAAAATTTTATTTTCGGCATTAAATTGTAAAGCATCTGTAATGTCTAAGGTAAAAGTGGTACGACCACCTTTGTGTTGCCCCACTTCTTTTCCATTGACCCAAACAGTAGCATAGCTATTGACTCCTTCGAAAAACAGAAAATAGCGTTTGTCTTTTTGTTGTTTTCCTATTTTCAACTGTTTCGAATACCAAGCCGTTCCGTGCAAATTGCCATGTTTCATCTGGCGAAAACCTTCGTACTGATCCCAGTTATGTGGTACATCGACTGTTTTCCAATTGATATCTACAGGCCAACTTCTGGAGAAATCAAGATCTAAATTCGCATTAGAATCTACTATTGTGGTTTTCCAATTGGCATTCAAGGAGATTTCTTCCCGTGTTTGCGACCACGAAAGACTTGTTATTAAAAATAGTATGTAAATTAATTTCTTCATTGTTTTTATTTCTTCTCCTGCGTGAGGGATGGAAGTGGAAATCCTTTTTATTTTGTCCTTCGACAAGCTCAGGATGACAAAATAAAAAGATTGAAACGTACAGCCCGACCCGAAGTTTTTCACTGAGGGTCACGCCCACATTATTTTAATAAAACAACCAGTCAACCGCAGCTTTTTCGCCTGCGTCGATATAGCCCACATCACGGGTTGTAATCGTTTGATTGGCATCGATAAAACCAAGAATCAAGACTCTTCCTTTTCCTAAATCCAACTTGTTTTCACCCGGTTGGAAAGTATAGGTGTGAATGTTGATACGTGGCAATTCTTTCAAATTGATGGCACTAGCCAAAATTACTTCTGCCTGACCGTAAGCATTTCCGGCAGCATCTGTCTCTAAACTTGGCGGCAATAAAAATCTTTTTTGGTCGGAATTGAAATAACCCACAACCAGTTTTACTGCCTTGTTATTTTTGAATTTCAAATGGGTTCCGTTTTCATTCTGCGAAGTTTCATCGAATGCAATTCCTTTTAAATTTTGCAATTCGGGTGCAATTTTCACTAATTCTGAAATTGGAGTTCCATACACCTGAGTTCCGGTTTTCACCGCATAAGTACCTTTGTTTTCACTTAGTAAAGTTACCTCAGCCGTTTGCCAAGGCTTAGCCGCTACTTTCTCTACTTTTCCATCTTTTGATGCTTTTAAAAGAGTTAAGTTACGTTTAAAATTAGCCAACTCTCTTTCGTAATGAGGCAATAATTCTATCCAGGTTTTATTGTTTCCGTCATCGCCACCAATTGGGATTCGGCGTTGAGCAGTTTGCATACTATTGGCATACAAATAGCTGCCTTTGGTCAGTTTTACTAATTCCTCATAATATTCCAAAGCTTTTTCTAAATGTGGTACCGCTTTATCTAAATCGGCAATATCATTCGAATAACTGTAGCGCAATACCAACATTGCAGCCTTCACTTTCTCTGAAAAACAATTAGCGAAAGCATTATAGCAATACACATCGTTCTTCAATCGGTTGAATTCTTCTTTGTCTTTAGTCACACTTGGAGCCGCTTTATCAATTGCTTCGACAGCTATTTTTCCGTGTTGTACAATTTCGCTAATCACCTGCGGAGGTGTTTCTCCCACATGTGCTTCGTGGTTCCATTCTTTCTTGGCGTATTCCAAAAGCAATTCACCTACCGGACCGCAAGATTCGTGGAATCCTGGGTACACACGCCATTTAGCCGGATTTACTAATTGACTTTCGAACATACCTAACAACAAGGTTTGACGGTTTCCTTCGGTAATTCCGAAACGTCTTAGCGTTTTAGGAGCGATTTCACCTATTTGTTCGTAAGCTTCCAGAATATCTCTAGCGGCCTGAGCATTTACACCGTATTTATCAGTGAATTGCTTGTCCCAAAATTGGATTTCCTGTGTTCTGTCTCTTTTACTTTCCCAAGCATATCTAGCCCAGGCTTTGTACCAAATCCAATCGCGATCCATTTCCAACAAACGTTTCCCTGATGCCGTTTTATCCGCCGAATACGGCCAATCCCAGTAAGACGCCTGAGGATACAAATGCAGCGCATTAGCCCCATGAGCAGAATGCATCGCCTGAACGGTTTTCTGAATAAAGTCAGGCGAACCGTATCGGAATGGCTCTAAATTGGCCAAAATATGTACGTTTTCAATATGAATAGAACCCAACGAACTCAACTGACGGTGCGTTTCTCCCCAAGGTCCACCTGGAGTATAGGTCGTCAACGACTCCCCGTTATACTTACTCATCGTATATAAATTTTTGTACAATGGCAAAGCTTTTGCCATAACCGCAGGTGCATCAGTATCGTGCGAACGCAAAATAATTGGCGGTTCCTGAGTCTTTCCTAATGCTTTTAATCCATCCTGAACTCCTGGAATAATGGTTTTAGTAAACCACTCCACATCATCGTCAATGGTATTAATCGCTTCTCCTAAACAAACTAACAATCCCACATTTGGATATTTTTCAATAAAAGCAGTAATCGATTTTTTAGTATAATCGGCAATTTCAGGAGTAATTGGTCTGGAACGATCCTGAGTTTTTATATTGTAATGCTCCGCAAAAGGCTTTGAAACAAGTATATTGTAAAACATCTGAATCACCCAAATTCCTCTTTTATTAGCTTCTTCCGTAAGGAATTTATAGATCTCCTCATTCTTTTTAAAATCCTCATCACTTACTTCAACAGCAAATGGATAGTCTTTTAGTTTTACCAAAGAAGCAAAAGGATGTCCGTTCCATAAATACAAAGAATTCATACGGTTATCCACCATCATATCTAAGTATTTTATCCAAAGTGCCTTATCATAAAACCATGGAAAAGACGCTGGAGTATAAGGGTACTCGTAAACATCTCTACCCGGTAAATAAACTGGTTTTTGAATCCCAACACAGGTTCCTCTTAGCACCATTTCCGGACTGTCTTCCACATTGATTGTAGCAGGGATTGCAGCAGAAGTTTCGATTCGATCAGCCAATTCCAAGGCTCCATATAAGGCTCCGGTAGCATCATTTCCTTCAATGAAAATGCTATTTTTTTGGCTACGGATTAAAAAGCCTTCCTTTTTAGTTAATTTACTGTCGTCAATGACACTATTCTTAGTGTTTTGTTTCCAAAAATCACTTCCTTTTTCGCCAATAACTACAACTCGGTCTTTTGATTTTTTAGGTGCTTTATCAGTAAAAACAACTTTGATCCCTTTTGCGGTTGCTGCTTCCGATAATTTTTCGGCACCAAATTGCGCTCTGGGTGCATTAGCATCACGAACAATTATTAGATTTTGCGCTGACGCAAAAGTCATATAGAATCCTAAAAAAAGTAAACTTAAATATTTCATTTGTTTTGTTGTTTTTGCACTAAGGCACAAAGACTCAAAGTTTTTAAATTGTAATTTCTTATTCAAACTACTGAATTAAAATTCCTTTGTGTCTTTGTGACTTAGTGGCATAAATTTAATTCTGAAAAATCTTCTTCAAATAGGCCACATTAGCGCCATAATTAGCTTTCACATTGTGAACCTGTGTGATATCTCGGGAACGTTCTACGATTAGCCAACCTTTCCATTTCATTTTGTCTAAAGTCTTTTTGATTTTTGGTAAATCGACATTTTTATCGTTTTCCAGCCAAACGCTATCAGTTGTTGAAGCGTGAATTTGTGCCAAATGTTTTTTGCCCAAAATCTTCAATTCAGCCGAAATATCTCTGCCATTATCTACGGCATTCGCAAAATTGAACGAACTTTTAATGTGTTTACATCCAATTTCTTCCAACAGCTTTTTCTCTTCGGTCGCACTCAATGAAGTTTCGATGGCAATTACGCCTCCAATTTTACCAACTTGTCTACCAGCCCATTTTAATCTTTCGATAATGATGGGGCGTAATTCTGGATTTTTTTTCAAATCACTTTCTGTACCTAGAGGTAAATAAGCTACTTTTACTTTCATGTTTTTCATTGTCGCCACACAATCATTGATCATCAAGTTGATCGAATCTCTTTTGGCAAAGGACTGTGCATAAAATCCTGACATGGCGATAGAGCTGATTTCTACAGCTGTTTCTTTGGATTTATCCAAAAACTTTTGTCTTTCAATCGGGTCACCTAATTTACTGTCGAATGTGGGTCTTTTCCCTAAGCCACCCATGTCCAGTTCGATTCCATCAGCTTTTATTTCACTGGCTAATTGAAAAGAACCTAACTTTTGTCTTTTTAGAATCATCCAATCGCAAACGGCAACTTTATAACGTTGTTTCTTGATCGATTGTGCAGAAATCACATTATTGGATGTTCCCAAAAAAACAACCAAGATTGCAACAATTAAGTTTCTTTTTAAATATTCTAACTTCATGTTTTTATTTTTTTTACCATATAAGTCATTTAAGCATTTCTAAAATAACACGCCTAACTTATATGTTCTTATATGACTTATATGGTTTAACTTTTATTCCTCTTCCGCTTTTACTGCTTTTACTTCTACTCCTTCTTGCCCAGGCCAGATTCCGTTTTTGATAGGCAAAGCCACTAACTTAGATGGATCAACTTTTACATATTTCAATTTTTCTCTTCTCCAAGTATATACAATATGCACCATACCATCTTTACTTTGAATCATTGATGGATACGAGTACTGACTGATTTTAGAATCTTCCAATACCAAAGCTGCTTTCCAGTGGATTCCATCATTAGAAATCGAAACATTTAAAGGTGTTCTTGGTCCTTTAGCTTCTGTACCCGGAGGCAAAACATGATTGTATACTAACAAATGTTTTCCGTTTTTAAGCGTAACTGCATCAGTTCCTGAATTGTTATTTGGCATATCTAACAACTCCACATCCGACCAGCTTTTCCCATTGTCTTTAGAAAAGGTAGAAAACAAAGCTCTATTTCTGGTTCTACCAATAGCCTGAATGCTTCCGTCTTTATGAAATAAAACACTCGGCTGAATGGCATTGATTTTTTGCTTTCCTCTGGCTAAAGTATCACCCATCACCCAAGTTTTTCCAAAATCAGGAGTCGATTCCATACGCAATCTCCATCCGTCTCCCTCAATACTTGAAGGCAACAATAAGGTTCCGTTGCTCAACAATACCGGTTTGTTTTTGATAGGGCCTAAAAATCCATCAGGCATTTTTTCGGCAGCTGACCAAGTTTTTCCACCATCTTTAGAACGTCTTAACATTCCCCACCATTCAGAAGGTTTTGGTCCAATTTTATAAAACAACATCAAATCGCCATCGGGAATTTGATACAAAACCGGATTCCAAGTAGGCAAACGAGTTCCATCAGGCATCACTCCATCAGCAACCTGAACACCTTCATTCCATTTATCACTTCCCTTAGGTTTTATAGCCACATAAATACAAACATCAGGATGTCTTTCGTGCGTTCCTCCAAACCAAGAAGCTACTAAATCACCATTGGTAGCTTCTACGATAGTCACCGCATGACAGGAAGGATAAGGCGCTTTGTCATAAATAAATTGGTCAACTAAAATTCCTTCTTTCCATGTTTTATGTTTTAAAGCAGAGCTGCAACTTCCTAAAGTTATTAATCCAATAAGCAATAATGCTACTTTTAATCCTCTCATTTTTATTGTTTTATAATTATAGTTTTCGTTTTTTTAATTCCAAATAATGCTGTAATCCCCTGATGGTAAAGTCAGTAATTCCTGCTTACCATCCGTTTTATGAGTAAATGTTGTTTTGTCTAATTTGACTTTGTTCACCACAATATTTTTTATGTTTTGTGTTGGTAAATAAACCAAAGCCGAAGTATTAGCAGGAATGCTGATATTCCATTGCATGCCTTTTTTCTCCTTTTTCCAATTGCTTTTTATTAAACCATGAACCGATTCATAAGAAGCATTTACAAAAGTCAGTCCTGCATTAAAATCAGGTTTCATAATAATTTGTTTGAAACCTGGCATTTCAGGATTACTCTTGATACCCGCCATATTTTCATAATACCAAATCAATAAATCACCCAACAACATGACGTGGTTTTGCGAATTCATGGATGGATCGGCGGTGTTTCCATTCCATAATTCCCAAATGGTAGTAGCTCCATTTTCGACCATAAAGCCCCAACTTGGATAGGTTTTGTTTGAAGCTAATTTGTAAGCCAAATCCCCTCTGCCAAAATTGGTTAATGTTCGCATTAAAAACTGTGTCCCAATAACTCCTGTACTAATATGTCCCTGTTTAGTCACCTCTACTTCGTGAACCATATTTTGAAAAACTTTATCAATCAGGTTTTCTGGAACCATTCCAAAAGCCAATGGCAATACATTAGCCGTTACCGTATTATTGGCGTAATAGTTTTTTTCTGTGTTTAAAAATTTGGCATTGAATGCTTTTTTGATTCTGGTTGCCAAATCATCATAATGCGTACTATCAGCATCGGCATTTGCAATTTTGGCAAACTTTTTCATGATCGTTAAAAGCTGATAATAAAACGCACTCGACAACAATTGTCCATCCGTTAAACGAGCCGGATCTTTGGAACGAATTAACTCTAATGATTCAGGAGGAACACACCAATCACCATATTTATCTTTGTCCATCAAATCATTTTCTAAATAATTCTCTTCCATATACACCATCCATTTTTTCATAGACGGATATTGTTTTTTTACTACTGCTGCGTCTCCAAATTGCTGGTACAACATATCCGCAACAGTGATATAGGTTCCCGGCCAGGTCACATTATCTCCATAATAGCGCCAAAAAGCAGGAGCTACATCAGGCAATCCACCATCCTGAGTTTGTGAATATTTAATATCATCCAGCCATTTGGCATACAAAGTCTGGTTGTTGAATAAAAAGCTTTCCCCATAAGCGCCTGTTGTACGGTCGCCTAACCAAGGTTGGCGTTCGTTTCGTTGTGGACAATCAATAGGCATTCCTTTGTAATTCCCACTAATTCCCCACCAAGCATTTTTGAAAATCTGATTCATAATCGCATCCGAAGATTCAAAAGTTCCAGTTGTTTTGATATCGTCATACACCACTTTCCCAAGGAAATTATCTAACTCAGGCTTCGTTGGGAAACCTGAAATTTCTACAAATCGAAAACCGTGAAAAACAAAACGAGGTTCCCAGATTTCTTCGCCTTCCCCATTTAAAGTGTAGACATCCGTAGTTTTTGCATCACGTAAATTAGCAATATACAAGGAACCATCTTTTTGCAATGACTCGGCGAATTTCATTGTTATTCTATCCCCACTCTTCCCTTTTACTTTAATTTGCAACCAACCTACCATATTTTGTCCCATATCGAGAATATAAGTTCCTCTTGGAGTCGCTTTGATTGAAATGGGTTTTACTTCGCCCATAATTTTCATACTCGGAGTCATTTGCGCTTCAAAAAAACCGCCCGGCTCCTGAACATATCTGGCATTTACCCAGTTTTTATCGTCAAAATTGGTCGTAGCCCAGCCTTTCATTTCTTTACGGGCATCGTATTCCTCACCGTCGTACTCGTTATTTGCTAAAATAGGTCCGTCAGTCGTTAATTTCCATGTGTCGTCGGCTCTAATTACTTCATTGCTTCCGTCTGTATATTCCACAAACAACTGCAAAGCCATTTTAGGCAAACCAAAAGATTTGATTTTATACGGTTTATAATCCTGACGCATCGCAAAAAAACGTCCGTTCCCTAAAATAGTCCCCAACATGTTTTGCCCTTCTTTTAGATGCGAAGTCACATCAAAAACATTGTATTTTACGTTTTGGGTATAATCTGTAGGAACAGGTGCTAAAACCTGATTGCCAATTTTATTTCCATTAATATAAAACTCATACAAGCCCATTCCCATAATGTACACCTTGGCATTTTTGATTGGTTTTTTCAAATCGATTCCTTTTCGTAAATAACGAGCGGACAATTTAGAGAACTGTGAAATACTATCATCATTCGTTAGTTTTTCATAGCCAATCCATCGCGTCGATTTCCATTCGGCGTAAGTCAAAATCCCCATGCTCCAATAATTAACAGCACTCCAGGAAGTCTCTCCTTTATTGGTCCAAACATTCACTTTCCAATATGCCCCTTGCCTGCTAGTTAATTTTTTCCCTTTGTAAACAACATGTATCGATTGATTCGTATTTACTTTTCCGCTATCCCACAAATCGGCATCATTAGCCTCTAATTTTTCTTTAGTTGATGCTACTAAAACTTGATAAGCCGTTTGTTCCAAACCAGACAATGAACTATTCAATTGCCAACTCAAACGCGGTTGCACCACATCGATACCTTCGGGATTGGTCAGCATTTCGCATTGCAAATTAGTCAGGCTGATTTTGCTTTGGGCTTTCGCCAAAGAAAAACTAAGCGAACAAATTAGGATTAAGGTTATATGTATAAAAAGCTTTCTCATAATGTTTTATCCAATGTAAAGTCCCATAGGGACAATATATTTATAGATTTATAATAGTCTGGTTCATTGAGCCCCATCGGGGCGGTATATTTTTAATGTATCGCTCCTATGGAGCTTTTTATCTTCATGCAAATATTTTGCTATAAATATTATGCTTCTCCGAAGCATCCAAAAATCTATTCCGATACCAATTTTTCCAATTTATCAGAAGCTGCAATTTCCTTTCCGTTTTTGAATATTTTAAACCCTTTGCCTTTATGGTATATCTCCCCTGTTTTATCCCAAAGAATCGTGATGATATTGCCATGATACAATACATTGTCTAAACAAAACCAATCCCATTTTTCCTGTGGAATCAACGGATTCACTTCAATTTTTTCATCAGCTCTTGGACGTAAACCAACCAATCCGGTAATCATCAAATCGTTAAAAGTCGAGTGATTGTAATAACGGCTGCGTTCTCTGTCGCCCATTAACCAATAACCGGTTGTTTCGTCCAAATATTCCCCTACATATGGTCGACCACGGTAATATTGGGATTCCACATACAGGTTCATTTGCCTGAAATAGTCGGTTTTATCAACTACATTTTGAGTGTAATTATTTAGCACATTTGCCAAAGCCGTCATGGTTTGTGATGTGGCAAAAGGCCAAATTGCGCCATCCCATTCACAGGTTCCGGTTCCATGAGTTCTAAAACGAGGACTTCTTCGCTCGGCAGTAGTTAATCCAAAAGGAGCTGAGAATCCTTTTTCATCCTTAATTTGTTCCCAGGCTTTTTCAAAACCTTTTCCTTTTGTTGGTAAATTAAAATACCATGGAATAAAACCAATCGCTTCCCTAACCTGAGCCAAAGTATCTTTCTCCGTAAGCGTTTCAAAGAAATCTGCTTTGGAATTCCATAATTTTGTTTCTACCAGACTTTGCAATTTATCGGCTTTAGCCTTGAACTTTTCTTCTAATACTTTATCGCCTTTTAATTCCGCCATTTTTGCAATTGCCACGGCATTTCCATACATATAGCTGTTAATCGTAGGTCTTGCATTTTGGACTTTACGACCACCACTTAGGGATTCTTCCATACCGTCTTTTACATCATGTTGCCAAAACAAACCGTCCGGACGCATTCTGTCTTTTTCCCAAACCGCAAAATCCGTAACCATATCCGGCATCATATCCAATAAAAATTGTTTGTCTTTGTTTACCAAATAACGATTGTACAAAGCATTGGCTGTCCAACTACTGAATTTATACAATTTGTTCATTGGCTTACCATCGTTACCTCTGTACCATAATTTCACATCCTGTTCAATGTATTTTGGGTCGTGAATCCATCTGAATTCATTGATATGATGCCCCACCGCACAAGCAATTAAATTGTACTTATCCGCATAGGAACGGTCTACCAAAAACTCCGTAATTCCATATCCTTGTGGCGTTTTTTTAATGTGTTTTCGAGCTGTCCACCAACGGAAATAATAGATTTCTTCAAAATTTTGCTGCGGACATTCGAACAACGGAATATTCTTTTGCATCCAAGTCCAAGCACTATCATTTGGAATGGCAAATTTTAGATTCTCCTCCTCCATCGTATTGAAGTAATCCACATAATGCTTATAATTTGATGATTTCAAAATGGCGGCTGTGTCTCTTTTGGAATGCCCGTCAGCCGATTTACAACTACTAAAAGCTGTTATCAGGATTACTAAAGCGATGATTCTGTATGTAAAATTTTTAAACATTTAATTTATTTTTATTACACCATGTAAGCCATATAAGTTCATCGAAGCTAAACTTATATGTTCTTATATGACTTCTATGGTTTTATTATTAATTCCCATAAAAAGTATAGGTTTTACCGGCTTTCATTTCCACATCGTATTCGTTATACTTTGGCAATTGTACTTTTGGCAACTTGGCTTTTTCGGATACAATTGGTTTTTTAATTTCTGCTGTTTGGAACAATGGATTCGGGTTTTGACCTTTTGCTTTTTTAATCAAAAATCCATTTGCTTTTAAGCTATTTTCCAATCTCAATCGACAGTTTCCGTCCAATTTGGCGTGAATTTTTACCATTGAAACTTTATTATTTTTCCATTCCAAATCTACTACATAACCACCTCTGGTTACAATTCCTTTTACAGAACCGTTTTTCCACACTGTTGGCAAAGCAGGTAATAACTGGATCGCTCCTTCCTGACTTTGGATTAACATCTCCACAATTCCGGCTGTACATCCAAAGTTTCCATCAATTTGGAAAGGCTGATGTGCATCCAGCATATTTGGGTAAGTTCCTCCCCCTTTTCGTTGTTCGGGAGTAACCAAATGCAATTGGTCCTGGATTAATTTATAGGCATGATTTCCGTCTAAAAGTCTTGCCCACAAATTTACTTTCCATCCCATTGACCAACCTGTAGATTCATCGGTTCTGTAAATCAAAGATTGTTTAGCCGCTTCGAATAATTCCGGAGTTCTAAATGCCGAAATCTGATTACTTGGAAACAAACCATACAAATGAGATACGTGTCGGTGATTGTCTTTAGGATTGTCCCAATCGTCTTGCCATTCCTGTAATTGATTGTGTTGTCCTACCTTCATTGGTGGCATTTTAGCCAAAGCTTCTTTTACTTTTTGGGCAAAAGCAACATCTTCTGAAAGAATATCAGTGGCTTTAATCACATTGCTAAACAAATCAAACAACAACTGATTGTCCATAGTCGTCCCCGAAGCAATAGTCGATTTTCCATCCTCGCCAGCATGTACATTTTCAGGCGAAGAAGAAGGTACAACAACCAAATATTTAGTATTTGGATCTACTACCATAAAGTCCAAGAAAAACTGAGCCGCTCCTTTCATAATTGGGTAAATTTCGGCTAAATATTTTTTATCTCCAGTATATAAATAGCGTTCCCACAAATCCTGACATACCCAGGCACCACCTGTTGGCCACATTCCTGAAGCTGCCTGATCTACCGGTCCGGTTATACGCCAAATATCAGTGTTATGGTGCAACACCCAACCATCACAATTGTACATGGTTTTAGCCGTTTCATGTCCGGTTACCGCCAATTCTTTTGCCATCTGGATAAAAGGTTCGTGCATTTCCGAAAGATTGGTCAATTCGGCTGGCCAATAATTCATCTCGGCATTGATATTCATGGTGTATTTACTATCCCAAGGAGGAGAAACCATATCGTTCCAAATCCCCTGCAAATTAGCCGGCTGACCACCCGGTTGCGAAGAAGAAATCAACAAATAACGTCCAAACTGAAAATAAAGCGCCGCTAATTGCGGATCAAATTCCTTTTTAAAATCACGGATACGTTCATCAGTAGGTTTTTTAATATTTTCATTAGCACCTAAATCTAAACTTACACGGTTAAAGAATTTTTGGTAGTAAGAAACATGAGCTTTCTTAATTTCTTCGAAGTTTTTTGTCAAAGCAGCTTCAAGAAAACGTTTACATTTTTGCTCGTGATTTTCATCTAAGGTTTTGTAATCAACAAAATTAGTAGCAATAGAAATGTACAAAGTGGCTTCATCGGCTCCATTAATGCTTAAAACTCCATTTTTAGAACTTACTTTTCCTCCTTTATTCTGAACAGCAAGGCGACCTTCAAATTTTACTTTCCCTTTTACACCTTCAAAATTAGTACCGGTACCGTTCATCACAATTTCGTTGTTATCCGAAAAAGATACGGTTTTATCAATCGGGCTGTTCATCATTACATTGCAACTAATCTTCCCGGCTTTGCTTGCCGATAATTTCACTGCAATAACCTGATCTGCAAAAGCAGTCAAAACTTCTCTTTTATACGTAACGCCATCCACTTCGTACTGAACCGATGCTGTGGCATTGGCAATATCTAAATCGCGGTAATAATTCTTGTAATCGTTATGTCCGTTAAACGAAATGTACACACTTCCAAAAGTTTGATACGGCATCCCGTCATTGGTTTGCGACATGATATCACGAGTAGCCAAATCCTGAGCATCTTTGTATTTTCCTTCAAAAACTAATTTCCTTACCACAGGCAAAGCGGCTAAGGATTTGGAATGTGCATTGGTATTAGGAGAACCCGCCCAAATGGTTTCTTCATTCAATTGCAAACGTTCAATTGACGGATCACCAAAAACCATAGCTCCCAAACGACCATTCCCTAAAGGCAAGGCTTCGTTCCAAATAGCAGCTGGCGTATTGTACCATAATTTCAATGGCTGCTGTTGTGCATTTAAAACTAATGACAGAATTCCGAAACAAAAGCTTGCTATTTTATACTTTAACTTCATATTTTATTTTTTTGACTCTAAATGAACCAATTATTTTTCTTTATTTCTTAATCCGCCTTGTTTATCATTCCAAGGAACGAGGAATCTCCGCAAGTAACTCCGTAATCAAAGACCCAATCTTTGTCGATTTTGCATTGAAGATTCCTCCTTCATCGGAATGACAATATCGTGTAAAACAATTCAGCTCTAAATTTACTTCTTAACTTCTACATTTTTTTCGTTTTTCTCTCCAAAAAGAGCGTACAACTGATTAATATCTTTTATAGCATAAGAAGGTAATTTTTCTCCTTTTGTTCCAAAAACCAATAGCTTTTCTGTTGGTTCTATCACACAAGTCGATTCGTCAATTTGACCTTCTTTATTTTTTACTTTATTCAAATCCAACCCTAAATATTTAGCCATAAAAGGATACATCGCCATACGTTTTGACTCCCCATAGTTATGTCCTTCCTTTGGAAAATGGGCATTTTCAACTACATCCTTTTTCCCATACATCGCATAGGTTTTTTGGATAAATGGAAATTCCAATTCCGGAACAGTCGAAGTCCAATCGCCACCATCAGAAACAATTAATTGTGGTTTTGGAGCCGCCATTGCTGCAATTTCAGCATTGTTGGTTCCGTTGCCACAAAGATGTAAACCACGACCACTTTCACAAGGACAACCACCCACAAAATGAGAGGAAGTCATCACCACAGGCACTAAAACTGTGATTCGGTCATCAATTGCTGCCAGAAACATTGTCATCGATCCTCCACCCGAACCACCAGTCACTCCTACTCGTTTCATATCGGCGTATTTTTGCGTAGCTAAATAATCCAATAATCTTTCGGCACTCAAAACCTGAATGGTTTGTGCAATACTTTGACGATGCAAAGTCGAATCAAACTGTAAAGTAGATTCGCCCCAAGCAAACAAATCAAAATCCACTACAACAGCACCCATTTTTGCCAAAATAGCGCAACGCAATTGCTGGTCTTTTCGATACCTTCCGTCACCAAAATGACCGTTAGGTGAAATTACCACAGCCGCTTTCCCTTTTAATGGATATGGTTTATAAATCGAACCTGTTACAAAAACACCCGGAATAATTTCCAATCCAATATTCTCCACCGTATAATCGCCATACTTTCTTGCCGGAGTTAAAAACGGCTTTTTCTTTGGCATTGGCGGCGCTTTGTCCAAACCAATCGAACTGATAATACATTGTTTCAAATCGGCCTTTCTGCTTTCCCAAACTGTTAAATTGGGATACAAATCGACTAAAAATTCCAAGCGTTCTTTACCTACATCTGCCGATCTTCTGGCATATTCAAACTTTCGAATCACATAAGTGGAATCATTTTCTTTAAAAAAAGTCAAATCAAAAGGAGCTAAAACAGCAGTCAGTGAAACTTCTAAATTTCCCTGACGAATGCGCCATGCTGCATAATCCAGTTCCTTGCCTTTTAGCAAACCATCTTTATCATTGATTTTTACTTTGAAAATAGATTCAATAGTGGATATGGTTTTTATAATTGGCTCTCTATAATTAGAATCCGATGTTTGTGCTTTTACATAAAATGACGACAAAAACAGTATTCCTAACAGAAACACCATCCCCATTTTATCCACTATACTCCTTAAAATTATCATTTTATTTTTAATTACAAAGCACATTCAATTACATATATTCCTGAACCTAAGACAAATGAAGGTTTAATTTCATTTTCTATAACCTTCAACACCTGCTTAGCCTCCCCAAGGATTTTACCATTTATTTTGATGGCTGACTGTTTCGCCACAGGTAATTTTACCGTAGCAGTTGTATTAGCAGGAATAGTACATTTAAAATACAATTTTCCGTCTTTTTTCTCCCATTCCGATTTTATTTCTCCAAAAACCGAAGCATAACTTCCTTTTACAAAAGTCATACCTCCAACTATTTCAGGCTCTAAAAAGAAATGTTTAAAACCAGGATTCGCTTCATCAGGAACAATCCCAACTAAACTTTTATAAAACCATTCCTCAATTTGCCCCATCATAAAATGATTCCAGGAATTCCCTTTTCGCGGATCCCATTGTTCGGTTAAGGTGGTTAAGCCAAATTTAATCTGAAAACCATAACCAGGCGCATCATAGTGATTGTGCATTTTGTACATTACCTCATTCAATCCGTTATCTGCTAAAACCTGAAACAAATAACGATTCCCTACATCACCCGTTGTCAAACGATAATTTCTGACTTTGATATCCTTAACCAAATTATCCAAAACTGCCTGTTTGTTTTCCGTTGCTACCATATCTAAAAACAAAGGTACGGCATTAGAAAACTGACTTGCGGTTCCGTATTGTTTGGTCTTCTCATCAAAAAACTTGCCATTAAATGTATCTTTAACACTTTTTGCTAAATTTTCATAAAACACGATGTCTTCTGTCTTATTTAAATGTTTTGCCGCTTTCGCTACTAAGTCAATTCCGAAATAATAATGCGAAGTTGCTGATAGTGCAATCGGGCTGTTTTTAGAATAACCCGCTGCATGTTCGCCGTAATCATACCAATCACCCAAACCATAGGAAACGATACCGCTTTCAGCCTTAGAAGTCAGGTAATCCACGTATTTTTTCATCACAGGATAAAAAGTTCGCAACAAAGAATCATCACCATAATATTCATAGTACATCCAAGGCAAAATTACCCCTGTAACACCCCATTCCGGTGAATCAGTAAAATCACCACCAAAAACTACGTATTCAGGAGCAATCGTAGGAATCATACCGTTTTCACGTTGGGCATCGGCAATGTTTTGCATGATTGCCGGAATATAATTTCTCAAATTGTAATTGAAAATCAAGCCCGGTCCATTCAGATGGGCTTCTTCCAGCCAGCCTAATTTTTCACGGTGCGGACAATCCGTCAACACCGATTGAAAATTACTTTTGATAGCATTATTAATCAATTCGTGGGTTCTGTTGAAAATCTCGTTGGAAGAAGTAAAACTTCCCGTCTTTCCTGCCGAATTATAAATAAAATTGGATTTTAAATCCAGAATTGTTGGTAAAGAAGCGTCTTTCATTTCTTTGTAATTCGCTCCTTCAACTTGTATGTATTGGTACCCATAATAACTAAATCTAGGATGCCATTCTTCCACGCCTTCGCCTTTCAAAGTATATTCAAAGTAATACGGTTTACCGGAACGTCCCTGACCCACGGTGCCATCATCATTTAAACCTTCACCAACCCAAAGACGTACTTTTTGTCCTTTTTTACCCTGCACTTTAATCGTTGGAAAACCGGAAAGATTTTGCCCCATATTAAATACACGAACACCTGACTGTGGTTCGGTCACCGCTTTTACGCCAAATTGTTCTTCTACTTGTACCGGAGTCGTTTGTTGCGCTCGTAAAACCCCTTTGGGTGCTTCCTGAATCACAACCGGATTCCAATTGGCATCGTTAAATCCTTTCGAATCCCAGCCTTTTTGTTCTAAATTGGCATTGTAATCTTCTCCTCCAAAAATACTATTGAAAGTAATTGGACTCTTGGAATATTTCCAGCTTTTATCCGTTTTAATAATTTGTTCCGAACCATCTTCATAAACCACTTTCATTTTTAAGAACAAGGTTGGAGGACCAAAACTCACGAAGAATTTCGCATACCTTTCGGCAATCATATTGTACATTCCATTCCCTAACAATACTCCAATGACATTTTCGCCTTTTGCCAAATCATTCGCACTAATTTCATAGGCATTGTAATAAACAGTCTTATCATAATCCGTCCATAAAGGCGCAAACACGCTATTCCCTACTTTTTTACCATTCAAAGTCAGTTCGTAATGCCCCAATCCAGAAACATAAACCACTGCTTCTTTTATTTTTTTCGAAATAATGAATGCTTTTCGCAATTGAATACTTCTACGAGCCAATGAATCGGTAGCATCGACTATGGCCTGTCTTTTTTCTTTTTTGAAAGTGGCAGTATGGTAATTTCTGCCTTCCGGCAAATGACTATCTGCCTTAGTAATGGCTCCAATCCAAGTAGGATTCAAATCGGATGGTTGGGTTCTGAAATAAGCCGTTGCACTCCATTTGGAAGCCTTATTCTCATTCAACCAAACTCTGACTTTCCAGAAATATTTGGTTTCGATTTTTAATGCTTTTCCTTGGTAAACCACATTTTGACTGGCATCCGAATTTATTTTACCACTATCCCAAACATCGCCTATATTCTTCTTTAGTTTCTCTTCGGAAGAAGCAACTAATATTTGATAAGCCTGTTGCGACACATTATACGTTTTTGAAGATAATTGCCAACTAAAATTAGCCGTTTTGTCAATTGCCAACGGATTGGTTGCATTATTACAAATTAAATGTTGTACCGTAACTTGAGCTTTAGTGGTAAAAGCAACTAATAGAAAAAATAATATGGATTTTAAATGTTTCATCATTTCTAGTTTCACGCAGTCCCGATAGCTATCGGGATCAGATATGCACAGATTATAGATTGTGATTTTTCAATTAAACCATTAAGACATTAAGTTAAATTAAGCAAAAACTAAATTTCCTTAATTTCTTAATGGTAAAAACTATTATAACTTTTTAGTCACCAAAGATTTAATATTAAAAACCGCTTCTGGAATTAATTTTCCTGTATCCGGTAAATCCACAAAATCAGGGGTATCCGGTTCGGTATCTGGATTTGGGGTATGACGTTGCTCACCGGTACGAAACATAATTCGTGCAATTCCATCAACCGGAGCATAAAATATCTTAGGGGTTTCTTTACCCTCATTCACTTGAATCGTATACGAACGGGAAGTAGCATCTAATTTCGCAGTCAGTTTGTACTCTTTGCCTGCTTCATATTTGCCCAAACCACCATGACGAGCTCCGTGTTTTACTTTTATTTCACCATCTGAATCGAATACAATTCGAATAGCAGGAAGCCCTTGTTTATTTTGGAATTCTACCTGTAAAAGTCCGTGGTTATTTTGCTCAGGAACAACTATAAAAGAAGCTTCCATTTTTTGAGCAAAAGGAATCACGCGCTCCACACGAGCGTAATCAAAAGCATCATGATCACGTAATGTTAAGGTTTTTTGACCATCGGCTTTCTTTTCAATTTTGGCGGAAGCCCAAGACAAATCATAAGTATTCCATAATTTTAATTCTTCGCCATTAGGCAAATTATTAAAAACATCATTGGCATTCTCTTTTACTTCACTGGTTACCGGAACCGGAATAGAAGCTACCCAAATATCCTCTTTGTTCACACTATAACTCACCCAAAGTTTGCCATCAGGGGGTGTTCCATTGCCTTCCAAAATTCCGCGTACATATTGCGGTCCGGCCGATTTATAGTTACCACCGTATCGCATCGGACTGATTTCGCCGTGAACTAACAATAAATCTTTATAAGTCAATCCATCATCTGAAGTTGAAATAGCTAATGGCCAACGGTATTCCGAAGGATTATAAACCGTTGCATAACGATTATCAGACGTTTTTTGTCCCCAGATTTTCGCATTGCTATTTACAAAACCCGGTGCTCTCAAAGGCACATATTCCCAGGTTTTACCCTCATCTTTACTGATAGAAGTTAGCGCAAATTTCCAAAGTCCGACTACATTTCCATTTGACAAATGATAATAATTAAAGGCTTTGTATTGTTTTTTTAACGGAATTAATTCGTCTTCTCTGTCGGCTTCTTCCACCCATTGTTGCATCAACAAAGGCTTAGAGAGCAATTCGTCGCAGGCTTTGATAAATTTCTTGTCTTTACTCTTTTTATAAAATGGAAAAGTCGTTGGTAATGGATTTGCTGTTTTGTTGTATCGAATAAAATAAATTGGCCCAAAACTACCGTCCTTGTAAATTTCTCTTACTACACGACCAATTCCTTTTCCGTCATTTGGATCGTCTTTTTTATCCATGGCTACACCATAATAGCCCAGAGAAAGTAATCGGTTATCCGAAGAAACATAAAATCCCATGCGCTGGTGCATGATGGCGTCAAGGTTTTTAGCCACACCTTCCACTTCTGCTTTTTTAAATCCGTCAGGAACGCGATATATTGGGAAAAGTACCTGAGGTTTTGTCCAGTTGACTCCATCTTTTGAAGTCATTACAAAGGTTTGACTCGGAGGAATGTGTTCTCCCGAAGGGTCGCTCAAATAATGCAAATAAAAGGTGTTGTTCCAATAGGCCATCATCGACTGATGGTTATAGGTCCAGCCAAAACCATCCGCTTTTTCCGGATGTTCACGGCTGGCGCGCATAATTTGCGTAGCGTGAACCCCAACTGCCGGACTCAATTGCCCATGATGATAATCTACATTAGAAAGTGTTTTTCCAACGTATTTGATGGTGTCATTTTGCGCAACTGCAGTAATACAACTTGCCATTGTAACTGCTGCTGCTAAAATACTTCCTTTTATATTTAAGAATGTTTTCATTATTTTCTATTTTCAATTAAAGCTTTCAAAGTTTTCTTTGAAATAGTGGTAATTGTTCCGTGTTTATGCCCTTCCGGTAATTGAATTTGCGAAGACACATCTTCAAATTTTTTAAAGTCGAAAGTCTTTAATGCTTTATAATTTTTCGCTCCGTAATTATCGTAATAAATCAACCAATAATTGTCTTTGTGTAAAACCGTTGGGCCTTCCGACAAATGATCGGTAAATGGTTCAGAGATATTTTCAAATGGTCCAAGAGGCGATTTTGCAAAAGCCACTTTGATGTTTCGCATTGGTCGGGTATTGTCTTTTAAAACCAAGACATAATCGTTCTTAGCTCTTTTTAAAAGTACGCAATCAATAACTGAAAAACCAGGATCTAAGAATAATTTAGTATCCGAAAATGTTTTGAAATCTTTAGTGGTTACATAATACATGCGGTGGTTGTTCTTTTCTTCTTCCTGTCCTTTTGGATAACGAAAAGGAATGGTTGAAGCCCAAATGATGATGTATTGCTCGTTTTCATCATCATAAAAAATTTCAGGTGCCCAAACATTTACTACTTCCGGTTCGTGTTTCATCACCGGAATGTATTGTTGCTTTGACCAATGGATTAAATCCTTTGAACTGGCATAGCCAAATCCGTTTCCACCTTTCCAGTCGGTTGTCCAAACCATATGATACACGCCATCTTTAGCTCTCACGATAGATGGATCACGCATGATTTTAGTGGCACTATTACCTATTTCCGGCTTTAGAAACGAACCTTCTAATCCGTTCCAATGGTAACCATCCTGACTGTAAGCCAAATGCAAACCATCGGTAGCTGGTTCTCTGAAAGAAGTAAATAGATACGCCTCTTTTGAATTGGAACAACTCAAAATTGTGAAACTTACAATTAGTATGATGATAATTTTTTTCATGCGCTTTGTTTTATTCCACTACCGCAGTTGGATTCAGGGTTGCACCTTTGTTCACTGCTTTTTTTACATTATTAAAAATGTTATTCTTCAAAAAGATTCCTTTAGTCTTAACACCATCGACATCTAAGAAAACATCCGTAGTAAACATTGGAAAATTATTCGTTATCGCCATATTAGAAACATCCGTTAGCTTAATCAATGGAGTATTTGCAATAGGTTTCATAGTGGCTACATTGTCTAAAATTAAATTGGATGAATTTTCGATTTCGAAAGAAGCCCCCATTTTAGTGGTAACTTTTACATCGTGAAATTCAACATTATCTGTGGTGTTCAATGTAAATCCGTCTTCAGACTGAATATTTATGTTCGAAAAAGAAATATTTTGAACTGGCATTTCAGTAATTCCAACAATAGATCCTGCCTTTTTAACATCGGTTCCTGTTAAATTACTGATGTGAATGTTTCTAAAAATAGGTGTTCGTTCTGAAACTGGTTCTTCTTTGCTAGATTTATCATAAAACAAATCCATGATAATAGCATTTTCTTTGATGTTTTTCATCACGATATTGTCTACTCGAATATCTTCTACCACACCGCCACGACCACGAGCCGATTTCAAACGGATTCCTCTGTCGGTTCCATCAAAAACACAGTTAGAAATGGTGATTTTTTTGATGCCGCCCGACATTTCGCTACCAATAACAACACCACCATGACCGCTTAGCATAGTACAGTTGGTAATTGTTACATTTTCGGTAGCTACGCCATATTTACGACCGTCTTCATCGCGACCGGATTTAATCGTAATACAGTCATCGCCTACGCTAATATGACAATTGGAAATATGCACATTTTTGCAAGAAGAAGGATTAATACCATCCGTATTAGGTGAATGCGGGTTATTGATAGTAATTCCTGTAATGGTGATGTTCTCACAAAACTCCGGATTAATCGTCCAGAAAGGGGAATTTTGAAAAGTAACTCCTTCGATTAAAATGTTTTTACAATTGAGTGTTTGGAAAAAAGAAGGTCTGAAAAAATGCTTATCAATCGTTCTTTTATAATAGGCTTCATATTTGATTCCCGGATTTTGTTCCACCCACATGGTTTGATATTTTGTTGGAGGAATTGGACCTTTGGCCGTTTCAATTCGGTACACCTCATTCCACCAAGCTTTACCTTGACCATCGATAATCCCTCTTCCCTGAATACTGATATTCTCCACATCTTTGGCATAAAATAAGGGCTTAAATGTTTTCATCATCAAACCTTCGTAACGCATTTCGACATAAGGTAAATAGTCATCAAAATTGTCAGAGAATTTCAAAACGGCTCCGGCATCCAGATAAATACTGATGTTACTTTTGAATTGAATAGGTCCTGTCAAATAATTTCCAGCAGGAAAAAAGATTGTTCCTCCGCCATTGGCAGCCGCTTTTTCTATGGCTTTCTGAATGGCTTTGGTACACAAAATTCCTTTGTTGTTTCCACCTTCGTTCAAGATATTAATCCAACCTTCTTTTGCGAAAGCGAAATTAAATCCTGTAAAAAGGCAGAGTACTATAAGTAATGATTTAATTTTCATAGTCTTTTATTTTTCACGCAGATTTTGCAGATTTGCGCAGATTCATTTTCATTTTTGTCATCCTTTTGAGATTCCTTGTTCCTCGGTATAACAAGATTTTAGCTACTTGGAAGTTAAAACTAAAACCCAGTCGTTTCCATCTACTTTTTCTCCTGGAGGATTAAAATCCTGAACCCCTTTATTAGCAAATAACCCAATTGTTTTTTCTTTACCGTTTCTAGGATTAAACCAGGAAGCCTTTACTTTATCTCCTTGAATTACACCCATATTCAGAATGATATTTTTACCATTGTAGGTATAAGCCAGCGCATAATCTTTTCCGCGTGTAGCTGCTATGTAATTGTATTTCACTCCCTGATTGGCTACCATCGATTCGTCCGGTATTCTATCATTAAAATTAAATCTCAAAATCAGTTTTTTTACATATTGCATTTGGCCAGCTCCCGGAGCATTTAACTCATCACTCCAAATGGCTTTGTTTCCATATGCCCCTTTCTTTTCCCCTTTGTGAAACATCTGCATTACAGCATTATTCCCATACGTAAATCCAGCACCACCTGCAAAAACAGACCAATAGGCATATCTTCTTAAATCCTGATCTTTCCATTTTGGTTGCAAAGTATCATGTAAACCATGAGGAATTCCCTCGTAAGATGGTTCTCCATCCAATGTTGGCTTAGTTGGTTTTAAAGCATAATCTCTCAAAACAAATTTGTAATTGTCTTCTTTGAACGAATTAGGCAAGGTATCCTGATCATATCTACGATGACCGGATTGGAACATATTAAAATCCAACCATTTGGCATTGTGATAATTCTCAGATGAATCGGTACGTCCAAAAGGATGGAAAGTCACTAACTGATTGGTATTATTTTTCAATATATTTCCAATGGCATTCCAGATATCGGTGAATTTATCCCCATAAGTATCTCCTCCATTTAACCAAATCACATTGGTTCTATTTTTATATCTATCCGCTAAAAACTGTGCGTATTTTTCAACATCTGTTTTGGTTACTTTGCTGTCTTTACTGCTAATATTAGTTCCCCAAACTGGCACCATCGCCAAGTAAATTCCGTTCTTTTGAGCCACATCCAGTGCATAATCAACATGGTCCCAAAAATCATATTCAGCAAGATTTTTGAAATCATTTCCAGCTTTAGTCAACGGTTTTGAAACATTTCCATCTACTAAAGCATAATCGCCATAGACATTTTTTACAGCTAGCGTATGCAAAACCATCACCTGAATTACATTGTAGCCTTTTTTCTTTCTGTCCTGAAAATAGGTATTCAATTCTTCACGACTTAATTTTCCAAAAGTCAACCAACCGGTATCGGCTAACCAAAAGAATGGTTTTCCGTCTTCGGTTTGAAAATAATGTGGATTTTGTTTAGATACTTCCAGTTTTAATAATTCCTTTGATTGTGAATTTCCTTTTTCTGCCATTAACATTAGTAGTAAAGACATCAAAAGAGTAACTGAAAAATTTAACTTTAGTTTCATTCTTAAATTCGTTTAATTTTTATTTTTTTAAAATAAATAACACTTTATCATTCGTATCCTTCGCAGGTATAACCACTGTTTTCCCTCCGGCTAAAGTTTCTTTTTTAGTAACATTTCCAGTAGTCGTATTGATTGTATAGACTTCGAAAGTTCCCTTGTATTTGCTAAGGTCTAAAGACACCTCCTGTGGATTTTTGACATAGTACAAATAACTTTGTCCTTTGTTTTCTAATTTCCAAATAGCGTCCTGATAATTATTTCCGGCAACCAATTGCATAGTAGCAATAGCCTGATAGAATTCAGGAAGTGCTACTTTTGGCAATGCTGGTAAAGAAGCGCCACCCATCAAAGCAGCCCATCCAAAACGAGGCGAACCATCAGTAGAATATAAAACTACTTTGTCCGGATATTTCTCGCGATACTCACGAACGGCACGATACACCTGTTCGTCCGTTTCTTTTCCTACTTTCATTAATCGGGCGTGCTGTCTTGGTGCTAAATTTTTTCCGCCTTCGGGAGCATAGGCCGTTCCATCCTCTTTGTAATACCAATATCGAATATCAATTACATCTACCTTTTTGGCTCTTTGTGCGTCATTCAAAATAGCATCCTGAACATCTTTGGTCGCACTTAAACCAATGATTGCTTTTTTAGCAGTTTCGTCTTTCCATTTTTGAACTTCATCCAACCAAAACTGCATAAAGTGTAACGGTCCTGTATATTCGGCGCTTGTTAACTGAATTACATTAGAATTGTTTTCGAAATTTTCTAAGCTCTTACGAATGAATCCCTGATGTAATTTTTTACGTGCCTGATTATTGACATCGTAAAATTGTTCTGCCATGAAAATACGTTTGTCTCCGGCATAAGGTGGCGGTTCAGGGAATCCAGTTTGGTTTACATTATTGGCTGAACGCCAAGGTGAACTAGACCAATGCGCCCCTGCTTCGATAATATTGTGTTGGAAATATTGTTGGTTCACTAATAGTTGACCTTGGGTTTCCGCTAAATTGGCAAAACGAGCCAAACGATCCCAATACCAATTATTAAACTTAGTCAAATCATATTTACTCAATTGATCCCAAGCCAAACCTTCGCCTGATCTTGCAAATGGTTGCTCGTAAAATGGAGGCCAAACATCTGAATCAAAACGACGTACACGCTCGTGATCATCCATACGACGCTCGTACCATAAACCATAATTATGCTCTAAGGCAACCGTATTGTGTTCTTTTAGATAAGACACCACATCCTCAATATTATCGGTCAATCCGGTTCCTCTTCGACCCGGAACATATCGGGTAACATGCGGAAGTGCTTTCGACAAATCGCTATTTCTAAGGCTTCCTCTCCACCAAGGCACACTCAAACGTGCTCCAGTCATTAATTTACCATCATAAGTAAGCCAGCCGTTTTTAACAATGACTTTGGACGAATTTATATTCGAATTCTGAGCATCAAGTTTTAAATCATTGGCATTTTTAAGTCCTGAAGGATTCGTGTTTATCGGATTTAATAGGGATACTTCAGCAATCCATTCTTGTAACGTTTTGGTAATGGTAGCAGCTTTGTTAGTTAATTCCTGAGCAACATCAACCGATGGACTGGATGAAGGTTCAGAACCTAAATCAAAAACATAGGGATTAACAGGAAGTTTTTCCAAGCGGTTTTCTAATTGGGCATAGAACAAACTTCTTGGAGAAATGTGGTTGTTTACATCCTTCCAATGTCCATCTCCTGCCATTATTCCACCCCAAACACCAAAAGCCCAGTTGTGAGCCGTTGGAGGATTGTAACAATCTATTCTGGAAGCCGAAGTTTCCCAAATCACACTATTAGCAGCCGTCCATCCAGCACCTCGACCATTTTGTTCTCTGTTGTTATAGCTAATGGCGTGACCATCTACATAAGAAACATCAAAAAGTACGCCCGTTGACCAACTTCCAATGGCTCCACTATTACTAAAAGGCAAATACGATTCGCATTGAATAAAAACATTAGGACCAGTAGTTCCAAAACCGCCTACAGCAAAATCATGATACCCGTTTTCAGAATAACATCTTTGAAACAAGGTTTGTTGTCCTTCGGTATAAAAAGTATGTCTTCTAAAAGCTGCAATCTCTGAAATTGGCTCTGTAGCCATACAATCTTCAACAGTAATTTGTTGGGATGATTTTAAAACAGAAACTGCACCTCCTGCAAAATGTTTAAAGCTAACTTGTTTTACCCATGCATTTCTGGTGTTTTCAATACTGATAGCCTGCCATCTGTGCTCTTCGTCTTTAGGATTAGAAACATCATAGGTAGATTTCATCAAAATATTCTCAATTCCAATATTTTCTATTCGACCTGACCAAGTGTAAATAGTTACTTTGGTATCGCCATATTTAGTATCCAAAGCCATCGTTAAAGGAGCATTTAAAGTCACTTCATTTCCATTAACTTGCTTCACAACTCGATTCCAACTAATATCCCAATCGTTTTTTTTCCAACCTACCCAAGCGGTTTCGGCACCAAAATCGTCCATTTTTAATTCTTTGATCCAGGAATCGGTTAAGGGTCTACTGATGATAATTTCATCGGTAGCTCTTAATTTGGCTGCGTTTTTCAATTGGATTTTTTGAGTTCCAAGTGGTGTATAAACAGTGTTTATTTCAAAACTTTCGCCTAATTTTTTATCATCCACTCCTAAAACACGAATCACTGATTCTCTTTTCAAACCAGTTCCTAAAAGTACAGTTCCGTTTTCATTGTTCCCGCTTCCGCGTAACACCACACCTGATTTACGGATGAATAAAGTTCCGCTTACTTTAAAAGTTCCTTTATCTAAAAGAACTGCTCCTCTAAATCCTGATTTATTAGGCTTTAAATTACTCACATAATCTAATGCAGCTTGTATTTTTTGGGTAGCATCTTGTTCTTGTTTTGGAACAAAAATCTTGTTATCAATATTCGGAATTGCATTTTCAGAAGCCATATAACCGGCATACGAAAAATCAAGAATCTGATTGCCTAATGCATCAGCAGTGACTACAATTTTATTCTTGGCTTTTATTTCAATATCAGGAAATTTCTCTTGAGCAACTAGACTCATAGAAAAGAATAACCAACTGTACAAGGACAGCTTAAATACAGAAAGAGCATTACTATTGTTTGATAAAATAGAATTCATTGTAAAAAATTTACTGAGCTGTAATTTAGCTATTTCAAAAAGACATTTAGATACAAATTCAATTATTTTCTATTGCTAACCAATCTATTAATTTGATTAGTTCCAAATCGTTAAATACGTATCACGATTAATATGTAATACACTTAATTACTCTTCAAAGACTTATGGAGCAATTAATATTGTATTACTTTTTATTCTTTTCTCTTTCTTCTAATCTTTTATGCCAGTCTGCGCTTTCTTTATTCAAATCATAACCTTGTTTAGAAAGGTAATTATTGATTCTTCCTTTGTATTTTCCAAACCAACCATGTTTCTCTTTTGATGAACCTCCATCCATAGCATGTTCTCGGGCTTCTACTAAAGCTTCGTAGATATACTTTTTTTGAGCAGCTGTTAGATTAGGCAACATATCGTTGTAACCCGCTACTGTAATTGGAAGAACACCATAAGTCATTCCGTCTTTTACTTGATTAATTTGATCAGCATTTAATTTTTTCCCTAATTTTTTTAAGTAGGATTTGTGCAATAAGGCTATATTTTTGTCTGCCTCTTTTTTTAATTTATCGATTGCTTGTTGTTGCTTTTCTTTTTCGGTTATCGTTTTCTTGATTGCTGCAATTTGAGCATCACGCCCTTCGTGAATCTTTGCCAAAGAACGATATTGTTCGGCTATGATATCTCTTACTGCTAATTGGTCTTTAGCCGATTTAATTTTAAGGTCGTTAACAATTTTTTGTGCTCTTTCATTGGTCACTTTTACATATTCTACATCATTAGCATTCTGAGCTAAAACAACATTAGAAGCGACAAATAGCATCAATGCTACTACAATTTTTTTATATGTTTTCATCCATTTTTTATTTAAAATTTAATTCCTATAAAGCAAAATTCTTGCCCTATCAAACACTGACAGAGCAAGAAATATGCCTATTATCATCAAATTATTTCTTATACTCTGCTAATCCTTGACCTAATTTAGCCAAAGTATCTTCATTATTATCCAAGTTTTTCCAATCTACTTTTTTAGTAGGATCGATACCGTTAATATATTTTTCGATATTAGTATATCCATCTCCATTAATATCGCCATTAGCATCAGAAGCATCATTAGGATTCAAACCGTATTTTTTCTCCCATTCATCTGGCATTCCATCTTTATCAGAATCTTTATAGGCCTTTCCTTTGTATTCTGGATAACCACCTACTTGAGAAATATCAGTAATAATTCCTAATTTGTATGAATCCATCGGTAAACGACGGTGCTCAAACTGGTAGAAAGTTTTTTTCTCTAAACCTTTAGCATATTCAGGAACACCTGTTTTAACTACTCTTATAATGCGAGTATCAACTGGATCTCTCAAAGGTAAATTAGCTCCTACATTTTTAAGTACATAATCATACGTTTCATCAGCACTCATAAACTTTTTTAACCATGGCATTGGAAAAGGTTTATCAAATTTCATTTTAGGAAAATAGGTTGACGCTTCTTCAAATGACATTTGCTCTCCCTTTTTATTTTCCATTTGAACACCACCATTCCAATTGTCTTTAGTAACTTTTTCATTGCCCTCAACTTTATTTCCATTTACATATGCTCTTCCAAAAACCATGTACGGCAATTTACTTCTTCCTGATTCTGGTTTCAAAATTCGATAGCTAATAGGCTCGTCTTTGTTCGTAGCAGGACCCGGTTTAAAATAGTTGTTGATAATATTATACTGAGCGGTATAATCTCCTCCATCAATAGAACGATTTACCCAGTTAAAAATAACGTTATTAGCAAAATTGAAAATTCCGTTCCAACCAATAGAAGGATTTCTTCCCGTATTACAAGACCATAAGTTTCTTATAAAGGAACAATTTTCACCTCCTAATGTACTTCCAAAAGCATGATTGTAAGTATCCAATCCTTCTGCAAATAAACTATTTTGAATAGTAACATTCACAATGCCCATTTTCTTTTCAGGACCACCTGTTTCATCATCATACATATGGCGATAGAAAGACATATTTTCGTCTAATCCCCAAGTTGCCGAAACGTGGTCGATAATTACATTACCTACAGGATTTCCACCAATAGCATCATCACGTCGACCAACGAATGTTTCTCCTCTTCGGAAACGCATATGACGAATTACTACATCATGGGTATTAACCCAAATCGTTTCACCTGCCACACAAATTCCGTCACCAGGAGCTGTCTGACCTGCAATAGTTACGTAAGGAGCACGTACAATTAATGGACTTTTTAATTTGATAATTCCAGAGACATTAAATACAATTATTCTTGCACCACCCTGTTCTAAAGCTTCACGCAAAGTACCAGGCCCTCTATCTTCAAGGCTAGTAACTGTTAAGACTTTACCGCCATGACCTCCAAAACTATACATACCTCCTCCTTCTGCACCCGGAAAAGCAGGAATATCAGCCTGTGGTAAATCGGTAGGTCTTGACGCCCAAGGAACAAATGGTTTACCCTGTGCCGCTTCTTGTTCTACAATAACCTTAGCTTTTTCCCAAGCCTCATTAGAAAGCTTTTCAGCCTCCGCCTTAATCGCATTTTCTCTCGCCTGCACTTCAGGTGAAATTTTTGGGTATTGTGCAAAACAATTCGCACTTCCCAAAACTAAAAAAGCCAATAAAAAATTTAATTTGTTCATTTTAAAGTAATTCTTAATTAATAAAAAACATTGGGTTAGAATTGCTATTTATTAAATTAAAATTTGGTAGTTAAAATTAGAAATGCCTGATTAATTTCAGGCATTTCTATTGTTGTATTATTTACTATTCTTGATAGTCATAAGTTCCCATAGTATTCGTAGCATCATTCCATCCTTTAGTTTGTATTAACCAAGGATTTTGGGATAAAACCGTAGCCGTAAGCCCAAAAAGGTAATAATTAGGTCTCCATAAAATATTAGTTGCAACACTACTTACATTATCCATTGGTGATGGAGGTGATTTTAACTCAAAGTTGGCGGTGTAAAATGCCGCTAAAGCATTTATTTGAGTTGTAAAGTTAGCATTATCAGGATCTACTGAAATAGCTGCACGTGCTGAAGTTAAAGGGTCTGTACCTACAGCGCTTAAGGCTTTACAATGCAAATAGTTACCTATACGTTGTGTCCCGTTTATAGCAGGAATATTAAGTTTTGTATTTGTATTATCAACATTTACAGAACTATCATCACTATATAACATCCAACGTTGTACGTCCCAGAAACGTTTTCCTTCATAAGCTAACTCAACTCTACGCTCATACAAAACTGCCTCAAGAGCGGCATATTTATCAGCTAAAGTTCCAATTCCATAATTATTTGTAGAAGGTATACCAACACGATTTCTTATTTTACCTAAATACACCAGCGTATTTGCAACATCTCCTTTTGCAGCATAACATTCAGCAATGTTTAACAACAACTCGGCAAAACGGTATTCCATAATATCCGTACCTGAATACTGAAAATTTGAAGTGTTACTTACCGTCGGACTAGACATTTTACGAACGAAAGCAGGACTTGGCACATCATTACCCATACTAAAACCAAAAGATGTTGAAGTAGTAGTTGGTGCCCAACGATAAGCCCAAACGGTTGGTTGAGTTGTATTTCCAAGTGAATTAGTATATGGCCAATAACATCCAGAAAAACCAAAAGTTCTATAAAAACGTGGATCACGTCCTTTAAAGAAAAGGAATGGATCATAACCATTAATAGCTGTTCCTGTAATATCATTCATAGGACGTGTCCCATCAGCCATAGGAAATAAATCAATCATTCTCTTCGGTACTTTTACACCCGAACCAGCTGCTCCACCCTGACTGGCTAATCTAATTGATTTTTCCCATCCATTATTTGAATATAATGCAGATGTACCATTTGCCAAAAGTTTAACAACAATTGCTTCACTATTCTTAGCATTATCGTTAATATAGAACATTTCAGCCCATTGTTTAGCATTTGTACCATATAAACCATATCCATCTGTCGTTAATTGGGTTTCAGCAGCTAAACTAGCAGCTAAAGCTGCATCCCAACGAGCAGTTGATGTGTCCCAATTTTTATTGAATAAAGGACTCGCATAAGTCAATAAAACTCTTGATTTTTGAGCCAATGCTGCACCTCGTGTGAAACGTCCATAATCAGATGCTCCCCAGTTTCCGGGTAACAATGTAGCAGCTAAATCTAAATCAGCTACAATTTGATTAACAGTTTCTGTAACTGTCGCTCTAGGTATTTTAATGGACTCATCAATAGAGTTAGCATCTGATACACTTGTCACAATTGGTACACCTCCATAGGTACGCATTAAATCAAAATACTGTATTGCACGTAGAAAATAAACCTGCCCTTTTATTTGATCACGAAAAGTCTGTGATAAAGCAGCTCCAACTCTATCTAAATTATCTAATAAAAAATTACAATCCCTAATTCTAGTATAAGGATTATTACTAAGAGTAGTACCAAGTTTATTCCCATAATAGCTGGATCCATCATCGGCATTTTGTAAAGTTACACCAGGATTAATAAGATTTGAAATCCCTCCTAATTCTTCAGTATAGGAAGTTTCAGTAGTTGTCCATGATGCCACTCTAATAGCTAGAGGAGATTTATAACCATCATAAAAATCATAATATAAATTATTCACATACTGATTTACACGAGTTTCGTTTTCTAAAAAACTCTCATCATAATATCTATATTGTTTTTTTTCTTCTAAAAAATCATCACTACAAGAAGAAAGCCCCATTATCAGTAATAATGAAACAGATATATATTTATTAAATATTGTTTTCATATAAAAATTAATTTTTAAATTAAAATAATACATTCATACTAATAGACCATGTTCTAAGAGTTGGGTATTTAGTAGTTGAATCATCATACATGTTACGGTATTTTTTTGGATATGGATTGTATAAATCCCAAAGATTTTGACCCGTAATACCAAAATTCACACCATCCACTTTAATGGTTTTAAGAGCTTCTTTTGGGATAGCAAAACCTAAAGATAAATTTCTAATCACACATCTGAAATTACTTAGTTGCCAGAAATCAGATGGGTTAAAATTATTTGTTTGATACATATTTGGATACTTCCCATTAGGATTTGTAGTAGCATCATACATATCAGTCCAAAAAATTTCATGTGACCAATCATTATGTGAAGAAGTAGACCCCGTTCCAATTCCTTGTTTTATCAAATCCAAAGCATTATAACCACCCCAAGAAGTTGCAATTTGCGATTTAAAATAAAAACTACCGTATTTAAAACCAAGATTTGTTGTAAATCCATAGGTTCTACTAGTATTCAATAATTTAACATAATCTTCTCCTTTATTACTTACAGCAATCCTTCCATCCGCCGGTGCTTGAACACCAGTTGTAGAATTAAATACACCTCCAATATCTTCATAAGCAAGCATACCCTTTCTCATATTAGACACACTAGAAACTGTAAAATAACTAGGAGTCCCTCCAACTGCTGTTGCTCTATCTGTTAGATACTGCCAATATTTCGCAATATCTTCATCGGTACGCAAAATCCCATCTCCTGAAGAGGTTTCTTTCCAAGTTCTAAATCCCCAAACTGGAAAATATCCAGGAGAACCAACACGTCTTACATTATCAGATTCTAATGCTAAAGCAGCCTCAGGAAATTTCTTAATTTCACTATTATTAAAACCAAAATTCACCCCAACATTATAACTGAATTTATCTTTAATTTTATCGTTCCAATTTATTGAAAACTCTGTACCCCAGTCATTAATAGCTCCATAATTTACTTCTGCTAAACCACCACCAACTGAAATTGGAGTCCCTACAACACTTGCCATATCAACTAAAAAATCAGTGTTTTTATTGAAAAAATAATCAAAATTAATTTGTAATCTATTATTCAATACAGCTAAATCGATACCATAATTCTGCTTAAGACTTGTATCCCATCTTACTTCTGAATTTGGAGTAATTCTTGGAGTGATTCCTGATCCCAAAGTCCCTCCCAAATTTCCAAATTGAGCTCCCTTATCTACAATTGTTTCATACAATTGTTGCCATTTCCATGCATCTATAGCATCTTTTCCTGTTTTACCAATCGAATAACGGAATTTTAAATTATCTACCCAGGAAACATTGTCTCTAAACCAGTTTTCCTTAGATACTACCCACCCCAATTGTGCACCTGGGAAAAACCCCCAATAGTTTTTAGGAGCAAATTTGGTAGAAGCATCACTTCTAAAAATTAACGACATTAAGTACTTATCCTTATATCCATAATTCAAACGTCCTAAATAAGAAAGTGTTCCTGACTCAGCTTTTGTAGCTGTAGAATTAGAACTTATCGGTCCTGCAGTGGTATATTCTCCTAGATAATCTTTACCAGTACCTTCATAAGCTAAACGAACACTTCTACTATTTAACTCAGAACGTTCAACACCAACCATTGCGTCAATAGCATGATCGCCAAAAGTTCTATTATAATTCGCAAAAATATTGGATTGTATCGCTTTGTCTACATCATTGTAATAATAAACTCTAGATTGAGCACTATTGGTTTCAATTGCGTAGATTGAATTTTCATTTTCAAGATGATTACCTGTTGTTTCATAATTTGTTATTCTAGCCAAATCAAATGGCAACTGCATCTGTTCAGAAGCATAACTAGATTGGCTTCTGGCATAACTACCTTTAATCGACATTCCTTTGATAAAAGGGACTTTATATGTCAAATTCAAATTTACATTATAATTGAATTCTTCTTCTGTTTGCTTTCCTGCATCCAAGGCTGCAAAATAATTCCAACCAGCTATAGTAGCTCTATTATTTGCACTTCCTAAATTTTTATCTGTACGAGGAAATGGAGACATCCAATATTTTTTACCATTAACAGTTGTTTCCCATGGGATGTATTTAGGCATGTGCAACAAATACATATAATCAGCCTGCTCTCCTGAAGAAAGAGAACCAAAACTACTATCATTTAAGTTAGCCGATGCCTTCGTAAATGATTTTTGTGTATCTGTTGAAGTACCCGAAAGAGAAGCAGAAAACTCTAGATTATCTGTTACTTTAACAGTTGTACCTGTACGAAAATTCCATTTTTTATAATCCTGTTCTCCTAAATTAGCACCCTGAGTATAAAAAGCAACACCTGCAAAATAAGTAGCCTTATCCGTACCTCCATTTACATTGAGTGTATGTCTTTGTTGGGTAGCTGCTTTCCAAGCTTTTTTCAACCAGTCATAATCCAAATTTTTCATTTTTTCTAATTCATCAGAAGTGAAATATTTTGATTGATCTGCATCCAAATTTGAACTTAAAAATCTGTTTTTCCAAACACCATGCTCGTAAGCACTCATCGTTTTTTGATGACTGACAGCGTCATTAACTGCAAATTGAGAATAATAATTAAACCTAGCTTTTCCTTCTTTACCTCTTTTAGTTTTCACGATAATAGCACCTTGAGAAGCACGAGAACCATAAATCGCTGCCGAACCGTCTTTCAAAATCGTAATACTTTCAATTTCTGAAGGATCCAATCTATTAAATGCCTCTTGTGATGTTCTTCCAGTTGCTGGATCAATTTGAACCATATCATCAATAACAATCAAAGGCACACTAAATTGAGAAGTCGCATTAGTAAATCCATAAGATTGACGAATAGTTATATCAGCTGACCCTCCTGGACGACTTGAACCGTTAGCATTACTAACATTTACTCCAGGAGCCAATCCTCTTAAAGCCTCGGATAAATTAGAAACAGGCAAATCCCTTACATCATCAGGTTTTATTGTAACTACCGATGCCGTAAGATTTCCTTTCTTTTGTGTACCATAACCTACAACCACCACCTCATTTAAAGTTGCAGAATCGTCTATCATAACAACGTTAATTGAAGAAGAATTCCCCACTGTTTTCTCTACCGTTTTCATACCCATGAAAGAAAATTGCAGTACAGCACCTTTTGGGACTTGGATTTTATATGCCCCATCCATATCTGTCAAAACCCCATTTTTTGTTCCTTTTTCAATAACATTTAGACCAACAACTCCTAGTCCGTCTTTATCTACCACCTTACCTGTGATAGTTGTACTTTGCGCAAAACCACTCCAGCTCATCAAGCTGAACAGCAATACACTAAACACCAATTTAAATGTTTGTTTCATAATTGTGTTTCTTTTGGTTAAAATTTAATTGTTTTTTGTTTGGTTTATATTTTCTAAAAAATTGAATACTCAATTTGATAGTTTTTTTATTCTAATTTTGACTATGTAAACGTTTACATTTTGTAAGAAAAAGAAATGCTTTTAGACTAATTTCCTAATGACAAAAGACTATGTAAACGTTTACATATTTCAAATGTACTAATTTTTTATTACAACACGATTTTTTGACAACATTTTTTTAATATTTCGTGTTTTTTTTATGTTAAATTTTCTTTATTCAATTAATTGAAGGATTTTAACAAGTTTTTTAACGTAAAAACCAAACTGCCATTTCTTTACTATTGCCATTTCCCCATGCGAAATAAGGAACTAATTGTAAAGAAATAGGTTCTTTAGCATTTTGTAAAGGTTGGTACAACTTTTTATCCCAAGTATTCGAATTCAAAAATCCCTTTGCTTTAATAGCCACTAAATCTCTATTATCAATTTTAGTATTTTCAATTTTGAAATCGGAATGAACATCCAAAACCACTTCATTTATAGAAGCTTGTTTTGAAATCCCATTAGATTCCAAACAATAAACTAGTGGGCCTCTTTTAACCGCAACTTGATTTCTCGCTTCCTCAACCAATGGATTAGCCTGCATTAATTCAACTGGCATTGGGATATTTAAACTAACAATGTCTCCTTTTTTCCATTTACGCTCCAATTTAAAATAGCTTCCTGAAACGACTGCTCCTTCAACAACTTTACCGTTAACTTTTATCGTAGCTCCATTACTCCAACCCGGAATTCTTAAAAACAAAGCATAATTTTCCTTTGGTGCGTTGTCCATTGTAATGGTTATGGCTCCATCCCAAGGATAATTCGATTGTTGGTGTAGTTGTATTTTTTCTCCTTCTTCAGTTGCTGAATTCAAATTATTACTTCCGTATAAATTGACATACAAACCTTCCTTTGTTAAACTATAGGCATAATTATTGACTTCGGCCACCGTACGGGTTACATTTGGAGCACAACAATTGGACAAGGCGATATAACCTTCACGTTCATTCCCCCAACGTTGTTGAAAAGGCAAATCGGAAGTAACTGTCAAAGGGTTATTGTAGCAAAATTTGTTTCCTTCAAGATTAATTCCAGACAAAACACTATTGTACAATGCCAATTCTAAAACATCGGCATATTTAGCATCTCCCGTTAACTGAAGCATTCTCCAATTCCACAATACATTACCAATATTCGCGCAGGTTTCCGTATGCGCAGTAGCATTGGGCAATTGAAAAGGACGACCGTAAGCCTGATGAATTTTTTGAACTACTGTAGGGTCATAAGAAGTTCCATCCGGAGAAACGCCATCATACAAGGCTCCACAAGCACCTGTAATGTACATTTTGCGATAAACAACATCTTCCCAAATAGACTGTAAATTATCTAATAATTTTTTCTCACCTGTCTCAGCATACAAATCGGCCACTCCGGCGTACAAATAATTAGCTCTCACCGCATGTCCCATTGCAGTTGTTTGCTGTCTAAACGGAATTCTATCCTGATTATCATCGGTTCCGTCATTAGTTGTTCCACGAATATCAATAAGATTATTGGCCAATTCTAAATATTTCAGATTCTTAGTAGTACGATACATTTCGACAATTCCCATATAATGCGAAGGACAAATAGCATTACGAGCTAACTCAGGTGATGCTTTTTTGTAAAAATCATACAAGAAATCGGCAACACCTTTGGCTATAGTTAAAAAGTTATCTTTTCCGGTAGCACGATAATGTATACAAGCGGCAGTCATCAAATGCCCCATGTTGTATTTTTCAAAGCCCAGTTGTTTTTTCACTTCATCAGGACCTAAAGTTCCCCAACGCTGGTCTATCAAAACAGGCGTATGTAAATAGCCATCTTTGCGTTGCACTTTAGCAAACAAGGCTATGGCTTCGTCCATTTGTTTATCCAACTTTTTGTCTTTGGTCACTGCATAAGTCGCCGCCATTCCTTCAAAAATTTTATAAAAATCCCCATCATGAAAAGAAGGTCCTTTGAAAGTTCCTTTTCTATTTCCGGCAGCTATTTCAAAATTGGCGTAAGCGTGACACACCTCATCATTATGATACAAGTCCCACATGTACGGTAAGGTCTGATTATTTTCAACATTAAGCTGTTCTTTCCAAAAACCGCCAGTCCAGTTAACATCCTGCAAACCAACACTTTTTAATTTGGTAAACGGACTAGCTGAATTATCCACCAAACCTTTATTTTGGGCGAAAGAAATAGCAGATAAAAGGACTGCCAAAACTACAATGATGTTCTTTTTCATTTTCTAATTATTTAATTATAAAATCTAACCGCAAAGTTATCAAAGCCTTTTAACTAGCTTTAAGTGACGCAAAGAACACAAAGCTTTGCGCTCTTTGCGAAAGCTTTGTGTACTTTGCGGTTAAAAAAATTATTTCACAAATACATTTATTAGTCTATTCATACTATCTCCATCAGCATCCTGAACACTTACTTCAAGAGTAGCAAAACCTTTTTTGTTTGCTTTAAAAACAATTTCTTTTTTAGCTATCGAAGCAGAACCATTATTCACTTTACCAATTATGTATTTCGGCTTGCTTGTATAACCTTTGAAGAAACTTTCTACATCTAATTGTAAAGTTTCATTTTCACTGATAACATAGTGCGGCTGTGCCAACCAATTCAAATAATCCTCCAATTGGGTGTACCCATTTTTAGTAGCTGCATTAGCATCCGAAAAATCACCTTGTGTAGAATTCGGATTCAATCCTTTAGCAGTTTCCCACCAATTTGGCAATCCGTCCTGATCGGTATCCCAGTCGGTTGGACGAGCTTCATTTGGATACTCTTCCCAACTTCCGGCATCTTTTTCAGTATCAATCATTCCGCCTAAACCACTTTTACTTCCTTTGAAAGTATAAGTTCCTTTTAAAGTTTCTTTAATAATTCTTTGGTCATGCGTATCAAAAATTGGTTGGTTAGCCCCAACATCAGACAACACATTTTTATAAGCTGCCTCAGCCGATTGTGTAGTTACAAAAGATTCAAAGAATGGTTTGTTTAAGAAAGTCTCGTATGTAGATTTATCTCCATTAGAATAACTCGCCGTTCTTCCTTTTTCCTGATTTTTTTCATTAAAATGACCCGGCATCACATTCCCATCAAAATAATATTGTTGTTTTCCTTTTCCCACTCCTTCATGTTGTGCATTTAAAGCAAAAAAGAAATTGGTAGCCGCTCCCGGTTTGTAATAATTGTTTACAAAATTCACCTGATTGGCACCGCCGTCGGTAGCACGGTGTCCCCAGTTATACACTACGTTATTACGAATATCAACCTTACCACCATAATAGCCATCACCATTTAATCCACCACCAATACTCCAGTTACGACCATAATTATGAGCTAATAAATTGTGATGAAAACTACCTACATCTCCACCAATTGTCGCCGCATAACCGTGCATTTTACCAGATCCATACTTATCATGACCTGCCACATTTAAAGCTTCGGCAATTAAAGTTCGTTGCAAACTGATATTGTGCGCTCCACGAGAACTGAAGGATTCATCAATAGTCCAACTAATCGAACAGTGGTCAATAATACTATTGTTGGCACCGGTTAATCCCATTCCGTCATAAGTAGTTCCTGCACCAATACGAACTCTCAAAAAACGAATAATTCCGTCATTTCCGGTTAATCCAATTGGCGCTCGGCTAATCATAATTCCCTTACCCGGAGCGGTTTGCCCGGCAATCGTAACATGAGGCTGACTTACCACTAATCTTGACTTTAACTGTATATTCCCTGAAACATTAAAAACAATGGTTTTAGGCCCAATTTCCTGCTCTACCGCATCTCGTAAACTTCCCGGTCCGCTATCATTTAGGTTAGTCACGGCAACCACTTTTCCACCTCTTCCTCCTATAGCAAAACGACCATAACCTTCGGCACCCGGGAAAGCAATTTGGGCTGGTTTAAAGAACCAAACTTTGCCTTTCGTCACTTCATTATTGGCATCAATTGCATCAACTCTCCAATAATAACTTTTCAAATTATCTAATGAACTAATGTCAATCGTAGCTTCATTCATTTTCAAATTCCCTTTGAATTCCGCCGAATCATGATTGGCTTTGGTTACTAAACCTTGGCTTTCGCCAAAATAAAAATCATGAGAAATTGTTCCTTCCGGTGACTTCCATTCTAATTTAAAATCATTTGCTAAAACCACATGTTCATCATTATTGGCAGGTTTTGGTGTATGAGCTTGTTTTTTAAGGTTAGGCAAATCCAATTCGAAACCATTCAAAATTACTTTTTGGATTTTCCCTGCAGCTTGTGCATCAGCTTCTAATCGAATTACCACCTCTTTGGCATCCTGAACATCAAACTTGATATAGGAAGTAGCTGCTTCGATGGTTGAAGTCGCACGATTAGATGGCAAAATAGTTTGCGAATACACGCCGTTTACAAATACTTTAACCGGAGCATAATTGGCCAATTCAGGACTATCAAACGTATTATTGAAAGTCAGCAAAGTATGCGATCCTCTTGACAAACCACTAAAAATCATTTCAACGCTTTTATCAGCCACTATTCCGTCATTGACTAAACGGGCATAATAAGGAGCCTGAACTCCTGTTTTGTACCAACTCGAATTGATAGTGCCTTTTAAAGTGACTTTTATGGTTCCAAAAGACTTTTCAATGGAAGTTCCTTCGCTGATGGGCCAGGAAATATAATTAGGATCATTTACCTCCTGAGTTCTTCTTTGTGCCAAATCCAAATCGACTTTTAAAGACTTTGTTAAGGGAAATTCCTCTTTATTTTGAGCACTCAACACCGATGTAAACGTTATCATTGAGCAGGCGTAAAAAGCCAGTTGTTTTACTGCATTCATTTCTTAAATTATTTTAATTGTTCTTTCTCTGCCAAAGACATTCCCAGCAGATTCACGATATCTTTTTCTCTTTCTTTTGGAAAAACACTCAAAAAAGTTAGTTTTCCATTTTCCAATTTCACTTCTACGGTAGTGTTTTTAGGAGCATGCAATTTAAAATGCACATCCCAATCCTTTGGCCAAGCCGGGAAAATATAAATGGTATCCCCATTGCTTTGCAAAAGCATTTCCTGCATGCCTATCATGCCACTTCCTCCCCAGTTATGGTCTGGAACCCAGTCAAATCCGGGACCCCAAAAGGCTGGAAAACGTCTTTCGGAATTGGCCATCTTCTTCAAATTGAATTGGGCTGCTTCCTCTGTTAATCCCAATCGGGCGGCGAAAATATTATCCTGTTTCCAACCAATATGACTTCTAAATTTCAACGCATCTGTATCGTATTTCCAGGTATTCCAAGCCGTTTGAATATCCGCTTTTCCTAATCCGTAAATCTTCCACGGATAAACTGCATACAATTGAGGCACTTCGGTATTATTGATTCGTTCCCAAGATTTTGCCGGAGCCAATGTTTTGTATCCATCAAATTCCCTGAAATTTAAAGGAGGAATTCGGGTTTGAAATGCTTTCAGATAGTCCAAATCTTCTTTCGATAAGGAGTCAGCCGACAACATCAATAACTGTTCCGAAATTACTTTTAACGCCGAAATTGTACTATTCGAATTGTACGCCATTTTATAGGTTTCGGCTCCTGAACCCGGATACAGCACCAAATGACCATTGCCATCCAAGGCTTTTCGACCTCTGTTTTTGGCCAAATATTGATAATGTTCGTCAAAAAACCGAAGGCAACTCAGGATAAAAGACTCGTATTTTTTAATATCGGCATTCGCATAGTCCTTTTGCGAAAGCATCATTTGACAAAATTCCAAAACCGTATCCCATTCGTATTCCAACCAGGCGTTGTATTCCATTCCCGGATCATAATCGGCAGGGCGTTTCCATTCATATTCCGCAGGATTGGGCAAGCCAAAATTTTCCAATTGTTCTGTAAAAGACGATCCACCGTGTTTCCAATAGACTTGTGAACGCAATTCGGCATTTTTTTGCAAACTCAAATAATAATCCAATTGGGATTGCATCATGTCAAAATCACCAGATTTCAGCATCGGAAAATAAACCAATCGTTGGTTTTGTGCCGTCATCGTTCCACCACCCCAATTGCGAAAATCCGGAGTAAAATTCAAATCTTTATTGGTATGTACGGGATCAACCGTGAACAATCCGCCATTGAATTTCGTTGGGTATTTTCCATAAGCATTGCAACCCAGCATGTAACGGAACAATTGGTAGTTTTGCCCCATTTGATATACTGAATCCTTTTCTGTCTTTGCCTTTTGTGTATAAATAAAAGAACGATTCCAGAAGTTATGCCACCAAGCAACTGTCTTATTCTTGTCTTTTTTATAAGTTGCGATTTGTTTTTGCAATTCTTTGTTCCACAAACTGGCATCTACTGATTGATTCGTATGCAACTGAATTTGGAATTGATGTTTTTTAGATGATTTTATACTCGAAAGTTGGAAACCTTTAAAATCAGTATCCTGATAAATTCCGTTATACGTTCCGTTTGCTTTTAAATTGCTTCCATATAATTGTCCTCCAAAAGTCAGATTCCCAATAGGATTCAGCATTTGGTCTTTTACTGATTCCATTTTTTGCTGCTTTACCGTCACATCAAAAACAGTAGTTGCTCTGTTTCTGTGATAGAATTGCACCCTATTTTTTTCAAATGAAATCGAATCTTTATAAGTGATTATATCGCCTTGTGGCGCCCATTTGTACGAATTGGCATTATTAGCCTTTCCTTTAGAATCTCTGTTTTTATAACGCCAGCTTTCATACGAAACATTCATTTGTGTTGGAACTTTACTAATCACATCCACATGAATCACTGGATTAAAAACGTCCACCCAAAGTTTTACCGTAGTTCCGTTTTGGGAAATACTAATATTTCCATCTTTCAAACGTAATTCCTGCTTAAAACCTTCATTATCTTGAAATGGATTCGGACTCAGACTTACCTTGATTCTTCCTAATTTGAGTAAAGTGTTGTGTTCGTCAAAAGTTCCCGAACGTGAAAAATAAAAATACAAATCGCCTTTTTCTACCCAAACATTCGCACCGATATCGCCACCACCCAAAGGCATAGATTCTGATGCATTGGTACTTTGTGTGGTCCAAACTGGATTATAAGTATCAAGCACAGGTATTTGCGCCTTGACACATAGCGACAAAAGAAAAAAGATGTATTTTATATATTTCAATTTTATTTATTTTAGTCTACTTTGTCATTCTGAGGAACGAAGAATCTCCGCTATGTGAGTCACTTGATGAGATTCCTCCTTCGTCGGAATGACAAAATCGTGTTTCTATTTTTTAAAACCAAATTACCAATTATCCGTTCTGAAAGAAGAAATTGGCAATCCTCCTGTACTGAACAATTCCGCTTTCGCAAAATCTTTAAACAAATAACGCACAGCAACTGGTTCTTTTACTTTGTCTGAAGTCAGCACCACCGACTTTCTTCTCACTTCTGCCTTAGCCGGATAAAACACTTTGTCGCTTCCTGCTATTTCAAAACCAACTACTTCTTTTCCATAAGAGGTAATTCCGTTTGGTGCTTTATCAAAGGAAACCGTCACCGAATTATCTTTGATTTCCATTGCCTTATATTCCGGACTTTCAAACTCAAAACCATTCAAACCATAGGTTTTGGTCAAGGCCAAATAAGCCAATCGACTACCTCCTGCTTTTTTATCCGCCGGATGAATGTTATTTTCTTCGCCAATATCCATCAAAACAGCCATTCCCGAATTTGGAATTTCCGCAGAAGCCTGCAATTGGGCTTCTCGCAAAAACGCCGAATTAAACGCTACTTTATTGTCAGTTGGATGAAATTGCGCATAATTAAACGGTGCAATCTGGCAGTAATAAAACGGAAAATCGCCTTGTCCCCAAAGTCCTCTCCAGCTGCTCACCATCTTTTTCATTAAGTCTTTGTATTGTCCCGCTCTTTCATAATTGGATTCCCCCTGATACCAGATACAACCTTTAATTCCGTAACCAATGACCGGAGAAAGCATACCGTTAAACAAAGTCGTAGCTACTCGGTTGGGATCTTTGGCTAAGTCTTCTTTGGTCGTTGGGATTTTTGTTTCTTTAAAATCCTTCAACATTTCCTGATTCATCCAGGCTTCCATGCTAGAACCTCCATAAGAAACATGAATTAAACCCACCGGAACCTGCAACAATTCCTGCACTAATGAACCAAAATTCCAGGCTGTAGCACTAAAATTCCCTGTGGTTTGTGGCCCTGCAATATCCCATTTCCCCTGAAAATCTTCATTTGGCGTCAAAACCGTTGCTCTTGGAATTGTAATGAATCGAATATTTTTATTGGTCGAATGCACTATCATTTCATTCCCATTCAAAACAGGCTGACCCGGAAAACCTTTCAAAGGCATTTCCATATTGGATTGTCCGGAACACAACCAAACTTCACCAATCAAAATGTTTTTGATAACTGCCTTATCTTTTCCTTCCGTAACTTCAATTGAGTAAGGTCCACCTGCTGCAGGTGTTTGTAACTGTGTTTTCCACTTCCCTGCATTATCAGTTTTCACCTCATAGATTTTAGCATCCCAGGAAGTTTTGATTTTTATCGTTCCGTTCTTATTCGCCCATCCCCAAATAGGTGCTTTCGTTTTTTGTTGCAATATCATATTATCCGAAAACAAAGCCGGTAATTTGATAGCTGCAAGCACTGGAAAACTGGCTAATAAACATAAAATCGCAAAAATTGATTTTCTAAAATTTTTCATTATTCTGTATTTCTTTTTATCGTTCTTTTCAAACATTTAAAAGTAGTCTAAAAGTCATTGCGAGGAACGAAGCAATCACAGTAGTTGCTCTCGTTATGAGATTGCTTCGCTACGCTCGCAATGACTTTCCCATGACTTATTTTTTAATTTCTAAAGTCACCGGTCCTAACAAACCTGCTTTTAATAAATTTTCACTTTCAACTAATCGGTATCTTGCCAATGTCCAAGTCAATCGGTCTTTTTCAGGTAATTTTTGGTCACCAATTAATCGATTCGCCCAAGTATTGGTCACTTTAATCATCAGAGTGTTTTTCCCTTTTTTCAAAGCTTTCGAAATTTGGGTACGATATGGGAAAGTCCAAATCGTCCCGCAATCTATACCGTTTAGGGTTACTTCAGCCAAATTAGCAATCGAACCTACATTCAAATACACTGCTTCTTTATCTTTTCCATCCCAAACAAATTCTTTTGAGTACACAGCTGTTCCTGAATAGTATTTAATATTCTCATCCAAAGAAGCACTCCAATCAAACAATTTATTGATTTTCAAGACTTTTTCAGGTCCTTTGAACGCAGTATCAAATTGTAAATTCCAGTTTTCGTCTAGCGTTTTAATAGTTTTGAAGTTGGCTACATTCGAACCATTTTCAGCAGTAGTTAAAGTCGTTTTCTCTTTAAAAATAATAAAACAAGATTCATTTTTATCCAATTCTAGAGGAATTATCGTTCTACCATTCTCCACTTTCCATTGTTTCAAAACAATCGTTTCATCGGTTACCGGATTGTATAATTCCGGAATTTTTCCGCTTTCGCGAAATGACAAATGAAGGCTGCGTTGCTTTTCTAACTGATTCGAAATAAAATAAATCTCTTCGTCAGCGCTTCTTCGGTGCGTCCAGGCGATTGAAGCTCTGTCTGGATTTTGAGCATCTTCAAACAACACATCAGCATCAATTCCAATTTTAGAAAAATCATTATCCAAAAATGGCAATTTAACCACTTTGCCTTTTCCTAATTGCTGATTGGCATTCGACCATAATTCATCTACAACTGCCTGCCATTTTTTAGCTTCGGCTTCGGTTTGAAAACTTGGTGCTGCGATTGGTTTTTCATTAATGAATACTGTTGCCCCTTCTTTTACCAATGCCAATATTTTTTCGGCTACAGCCAAAGAAATAACTTTGTTAGGCGCCATTCTTCTGCTTCCCGGAAACAATAAAGCGCCGTATTCAATTCCTCCATCGAAACTTACTTTACCATTCACCACTTTGGCACGATTTACCAAAACATCGGCATTGAAAGAATCGTATTGGTAACCGTTCATTGGGTTTACCCATTCGGACAAATCGGTGTCATTTTTAGAATAGGTCACTTCTTTTGGCATTTTAGTCGTTGGCTGACCTTCATTTTCCAAACGGATTTTTTCGCTTTTTACTCTAGCTTCGCCAAAAACATTGGGTACAAAAGGAAACAATCGATCCGGAACTAAAGAACGAGAAGGCAAATCTTCGCCAATAAAAACAGCCAAATCCACTACCGGTTTCCCTTTTTGTAATTGGAATTGCACTCTTTGACAATACTCAAACCAAGCTTTTCCGGGTTTCCACCAAGTTTGGTCACGCTGAAAAAACGAACCAATATCATCCAAAGTCATTCCCGGTTTTCTGTCCAACCAAGGATTGTGCACAAAAACATGGTAGAAAAAACGGTTAATCCCTAAAGCATAATTGCTGTCGGCCAGCGTTTTCAAATTCCCCGGATGTTCGTCCCAATCCATTCGTAAAGCCGTAAAAGCTTCCGCCTGAATGATGTCTTTTCCATAAATATGTCCTCCCGAAATAGCGTCTAACATATCAAATGGTTTATCGTGGGTTGGGCTTTTTAACCAAAATTCCCCACTTGGATAATCCACATATTTAAAATGCAGTAAACCATCACTCATCATCGTTGGCGCCACATTTTCGGAACTGAATTTTAGATTATTTTCTTTGGCAATATTCGCTACCGTTTCGAAGAAATTATCCGCTACTAAGTCGGCTATGGTTTTACGAACATCGTACAATACTTTCTCTGAAAAATCTATATTTTCAATCGGAATTCCTGCCATAACCGGCAAATAATCCACTACATCATAACCGCGTCGTTTTTTGAATTCGCTTTGAAAAACTGCAGACCAGTTCTGACTGCCACATTCCCAGCTATCCAAATGTAAAATGCGCAACACTCTTGAAGTTAACTCCGGACCTGCGGTACGAACGGCCTCCCCAAACCAATGATCCAATTGAAAACGAATCAACTCCGGATTGAATTTGTCCACTTCCAAGCCTTTTCCAGCTCCACCAGTAGCATTTTCGTGACCTGTTGAAGTATGTCCCATTCGGATAATTTTCCATTTTCCTTTTGGTGCTTTCCAATTCAAATTGCCATCGGTATCCACAAATTGGCTCACATTAATTATTGAAGCTTTTGCGAAAGCATCCGTATTTGGAATATATTCGGTTGAAGTTGTTGGACTCAGTCTCCAAACTGCTCCCGATTTCCCTTCGTAATTATCAATCAAAGATTGATTTGAAAGCGTGATTTTACTCACTTTTAAATTCGCCTGATTCCACTTGGCAAAATCCAAATCTTCTGCTCCGGGTTCGGTTCCAGCTGGATCAAAAACAAATCGGAAATACTTGGCCGTTGTTGGTTTAATGGCAAATGTCGTCCCATAATCGGTATTTTGCCAACCTTGACGAGGTGGCTGCAATCGTTGATGAAAGGCAAAATTGACTCCATCATTACTGGTTTCAATAATCAATCGTTGCGCCTGAAAATCCAATCCTTTGGTTTCAATCTTAATATTTCGGCACAAAAATGGTTTCTCAAATTCGTATAGAATCCAACCTTTAGTAGCAATTTTCAAATTGCCGTCTTTCTTAGCATCCGCCAGAAAAGAAGCCTCTTCCCCATTGGAAACAGTTACCTTAGGCAATTGTATTTGCGAATTACTTTCGAATTCTTGAATCGGAATAGCAAAAGTGGCAATGTCTTTATAATAGTCCTTGTAATGTGCAGGAACAGACAATTGTACTATTTTCTTTTTCCCTCCTATGAATTCCGTTGTGGACCAAACTACTTTTTGCATCGACATTTCCGGAGTAATCCAAGGTCCTCCAGCCACTGCAAAACCATCGGCAGCATGGAAAGCCAGTTTAACACCTAATCTATCTCCTTCAATAAATGCCCAACGCACCATATCCCAAAACTCAGCACTCAATTGCAATACAGGTGGATTAATCAAAGGCGGTTCGCTTGGACCTTTGATGGTCATCAGATACGCACCTTCAATTCCGGCTTGTTTCATGGCTTCTAAATCGGCGGTGATGCCCACTTTAGAATAAGCCGATTTCATCCAATACCAATACACCCAAGGTTTTGAGGATTCGATAGTGGGTTGAAAAAAGCTATTCTCTTTCTTACTAATTTCCTGTGCGGAAAGCATTCCCACAAAAAACAAAAAAAGAAAGATGATTTTTTTATTGAGCATTATTGTTATTGTTCTGTCATTCCGAGGAACGAGGAATCTCATAACAAAAACACCTAAGTGTGATTGCTTCGTTCCTCGCAATGACTCATTAATACTTTAATTTCTTCAAATTAGTTTCCAATCCGTTTTTCGCTTCTACAAAAGGAACTAAGTAGAAACTATAATTATAATCTCCCGAAGGGATTTGGTATTTTTCTAAAGGCGCAGCCACCGGCGACCAGCTATCATTTCCTCCCACACCCATCTGCATTAAATCAATATTTGCTGTAAGGAAGCCCGGATTAACCAAGTCGAAGGTGTGTTTGGCTTCGTCTAAATTTTGTTGGGTATAAGGCCAGGCACTCATATTTAATAACTTATTAGCTTCCATCACCAGCAAACCTGTGTTTTTATTTGAATTTGTAAAAGCCATCCAACGCACTTCCATACGGTTTCCGTTTTCCTGCGGTTTTACATAAGGCTCAATGAATTTGTCAATTGGCAAGGAATATTTACCCACCGTAAATCCAAAACTACGGTCACAGTAATTTTCTAATTCGCCTTTTCCATACCAGGAAATCTGTTCGTACTCTTTGTTGATTCCCATTTGCATTCCGATTCTAGGAATGTGAGGCAATTTTGCGGAAGCGTTTAACTGATAATCTACTTTTATAATTCCGTTTCCATTGATGTTATAAACTACTTTCACCTGAGCACTGTCTTTGATAATTTCGTATTCGCTACTAATTTTTACTCCTGAAGCAGCTTGCTCAACATTGCAATTTTTCAAAATTGGTTTGGCTGTATACCATTGCTTCATTAGTTTATGCGGTTTCCAACCTTTACGGTCATTATCCGTTAGAGAACGCGTGAAATTAGGCAATAATGGTGCTTTTACTTGTTCTTTTCCTTTGTACATATACGAACTTAAGGCTCCGTTAGCTTTAGCAATATTGATACTGAAATCCGTTCCGTTGATGGTATAAGCCTCCATTGTTTCGGATAACTTCCCTTTTTGTTTGGCTTCCGCCAAAGTTACTTCGGTTTTCTTTTGTAACAAAAATTGATCGGTAGCTACTGGATAGCCTTTTGCTGCCCAAAATTCGTCTTTCGACAATCGGAATTCGATATTCAAGAAATACTCCGAATCCTTTTTCATCTTCGGCAAATAAGACTTCACGTCTAAAACCAAATCCGTTCCTGCAGGAATATCCATTGGTTTCAAAACTACTTCTTTCACAACATTCCCGTCTTCTAAAACTTTCAAAACAGGAATAAATTCGGCTAAATTTTGAACTGTTTGACGGTTATGAATCTTTAGTTTATAATCCTTACCTAAAGTAGAAGTGGCAGGTTGATAAATCCATTTGTTCTCATACATGGCTGCCTTAGGTCTTCCGTCAGGTGCAATTAATCCATTGATATTGAAGTTTCCGTCGTGTTTTTTCTCTCCAAAATCACCACCATAACCAAAATATTCCTGACCCGTTTTTGGATCTTTACGAAGTAAGCCTTGATCTTTTAAATCCCAAATACATCCTCCAATTACACGAGGAGTGGAACGGAATTCATCCCATAATTCTTTTAAATTTCCTGTAGAATTCCCCATAGAATGCGAATATTCGACAAACAAAATGGGACGGGTATCTTTCTTTTGGTCTACTAAAAACTTAGACGTAAAAACTCCTGGATAAAAACGACTCACCATATCCACATAAGGTTCGTCCTGTGGATTTTCAAAGCGGTGCGAATGGTCAACTGTTTTTGGATATCGAGGATCTAAAGGATCAATGTAACCGTCTAATCTTGGATTTCCCTGCGCCGGTTCATAATGTACCGGACGAGTGATATCATAATCGTGTGTCCAGCCCGCCATAGCAGCATGATTAGGTCCTTTTCCGGCTTCGTTACCCAAACTCCACATCACAATACTTGGGTGGTTTTTATCACGATGCACCATACGGGTCATGCGCTCCATATAAGCAGCTGTCCATGTTTGGTCGTTACTTAAATGTCCGCCTAATCCATGGGTTTCCAAATTGGCTTCGTCCATCACCATCAAACCGTATTTATCACATAATTCATAGAAATAAGGATCATCCGGGAAATGGCTCGTACGTACAAAATTGAAATTAAATTTCTTCATCACTTTCACATCTTCCTCTAAATCCTCATGACTTACAGCTTCGCCTTTAGCAGGATGATGTCCGTGATGATTTACCCCATATACATAGGTTTCTTTTCCATTGATGAGCATTTTTCCATTCTCTTTCGAAAATTCGATTGAACGGAATCCTAGTTTACAACTTTTTACTTCACTAATGCTTCCATCAGCATTTTTAAGTGTCATGACTAAGGTGTACAGATTCGGTTTTTCGGCACTCCATTTCAAAGGGTTTTTAATGGTTTCCTGAAAGAATCCAAAACGTACTTTATCCAAACGAGGCGAAACTTCTTCGATAATTTCAGAAGCTTTTCGAACTAAAGCTTTCTCAAAAAGAGGCTTGTTTTGCACATCATACAATTGCACTTCAAAAGTTTGATTTTTGATGGTATCACCCGTAAAATTGTCTAAACGTGGACGTAATTGGAAAACTGCGTCTTTATATTGTTTGTCTAATTTGGTTTGATAAAAGAAATCGGCAATACGCAGTTTTGGCTCAGCCATAATATAAACTTCACGCTGAATTCCGCTCAAACGCCAGTGGTCCTGATCTTCTAAATAAGAGCCATCGCTGTAACGGAAAACACGCACTGATAAAATATTCTCCCCTTTTTTAAGATAAGGTGTAATATTGAATTCGGACGAATTACAGCTATCTTCACCGTAACCCACAAAATCTCCATTAAGCCAAACCTGAAATGCCGAACTCACTCCTCCAAAATGAAGGCTGACATTCATGCCATTCCAGTTATCAGGAACGGTAAATTTGCGTTGGTACGAACCAACTGGATTATCATCCTGAGGTACAAAAGGAGGATTTACAGGTCGGAACGAATAGACAGCGCTTTTGTAAATTGCCATTCCGTAGCCTTTCATTTCCCAATTCGAAGGCACTTCGATTTTATCCCAGCCTTTCACTTCATTTTTATAAAAATCCTGTGGTGCTTCTTGAAGGTTTTTGGCAAATTTAAAATCCCAATCTCCATTCAATATTTTGATTCTGCTTTTAGCTCTATTACCTTCTAAAGCATCGGCTACAGTAGCATACGAATAAGCGGTTGCTCTTGCGGGTTCCCGATTAATACTGGTAACCATTGGGTTTTCCCAAGGATTATCAATGAATTTTTGAGGCACTCTTGGCACACCGGCAGGTTCACCGGTCACTAATTGGGCATTGGCAGCAAAAGGAAGTATTAAAAACAGTATTAAGTACGAAGAACTATGTATTAAGACCTTTAGGTAAAAAAGAATTGAGCTTAAAATTCCTGAGAAATTCAAAGCCTTTCTGATTAAATTATTTTGATGAAAATTGACCATAGTTTTTTCTTTTAGAATTAATAGATGATTAATCAAATTCTTAATTCTTAATTCTTAATTCTTCTTTTCCGGAGGAGCTACAAAGTTCATTTGGCTTTTGCCTAAATCCTTGGAAGTAGCCACAGCAATTCCTCTTTGTTCCGCCTTGTTTACCGCACAATAAAAATGGTACACAATTCCGTTATGTTTTACAACAAATGATTTGTGCGCAAACATATTATCATAAGGTTCCGAAGACTCAATTAAATTATCTCCTTTCCATTCTTTCCAGTTGACTAAATCATTCGAAACAGCAAAACGATTGAATGCTCCCTGATTCCAATCTCTCCAAAAAGCTCCGAAATAAAACATCACCCAGGTATCATTGATTCGTTGAATATAAGCATCTCCTGTAATCCCTCTATGGTGATTTAAAAATGGCTTTTTGCCGTATCTTTTCCAGGTTTTCATATCATTTGAAACGGCCATTCCAATGCGTTCCGCTCCTTTAGCAGGATTCAAACTATCGCCTCGGGCGTTATAATACATGATAAATTTACTTCCTGTGATACGCTCTTTGTCTTCAATAACCGAGTTTTTGTACATTGTACTGTTATCCCAAAAACTGACATCTTTGTCTTTTGGCGTTAGAACCGGTTTTGGCAAACGTTCAAATTCATGTGCTTTTGTCGGCGCTTCTTTGGTATAAGCCATTCCAATGGATAAGACTCCGGCTTCATAACCCGTAGTATTTCCACCAAAATAACTCATCCAATATTTCCCATCGTATTTTTTCCATTCATAACTTCCAGCCCAAGTATAATCTTGCAACGAAATATATCCCGCTTTTTGGTTCACATCCCATTCCTTTTCATCTTTAGAAAAAGACATCACTTTGCCTAAATGTTTCCAATGCAATAAATCATCACTTTCAGCCAACCAGGTTTCATAACCACGACCATCATAAATCAAATAAGTCATGAACCATTTGCCTTCTTTTCTAAAAACCGAAGGGCAATCCATTTTATAGGAATTGTCTGTTGGCACCATTACTAAACCGTATTTATAAGGCGTTTTGATTTCATTGTAAATTTCGTTCATTACTGCATCGGTAATTTCTCTTTTCTTGTAATGGGTCGCGCAACCAATTACTGTAAAAGCTAAAAAGGCAATTATTATTTTTTTCATTTTATTAATTTTAATGGATCACTGATGACACGGATTAAATCGATTATCGCTGATTTAACTAGAATCTGTGTTAATCCGTCGAATCTGTAAAATCTGTGTCCCATAAATTATTTCAATTCTTTCAATCTCTGCTCCATCACCTCACGATTCAATTTCAATTTTACCATTCCTGTTGGGTGAAATCTTTTTTTCAAATCGATCGCATTGTAAACAATCGTATACACATCATTTCCTTCAGATATTAAACACAAAGGAGTACGCATGATATCCCACCATTTTTTCACTTTTGTTTCTATCGGAATATATCTTGCTTCACTCCAATTCACTCCATCTTTGGAAAGTGTATAGCCCATCATATTGGGTAAATGATGTCCCCAACCTTCCGGCCCTCCGTCAAAAATGGCGATGTATAAACCATTTGGCAACTGACTCACAATAGGATTTTCTACAAATCGAGGATGAATGGTTTTAATAGGTTCCAAACCTTTATTTAATCTTGTCCAAGGCCCCTCTAAACTATTCGATTCCGCCAAAGCCACAAACCATCCTTTACCCGACTTTTTTGGATAATCCGCCCAGGAAGCAAAAGGATAAGCGCCACTATAAAAACCATAAAATTTATCCCCCACCTGATAGGGAAAAAAGGAAGCTACTCCTTGACGCCCTTCCCAAGGTTGTGAGTTCAGTCCCGGTTCCATAATGATACCCATATCCTTGTAGGGTCCGGCAATTCCATTGATTCCCTCCACAGTAGATTCACAACGCCAGATACGCCCAAAGGAATGATTCGGCTCAATTTCTTTGTGAACCGTATAAGCTAAATAATAGCCATACCATTTGTTTGCTTTTTCGTTAAAAACAGGCATGTACGACCAAATTGCCGCACGACGGTCATTCATTGGATTATCGTCTTCGGTAATTGCATAAGTACCACTGGCTTGCAAAATAGTCGATTCACGTTTCCAGTGAATGGCATCTTTACTGATCCAATGTCCGATTTTTGTTTTCACACGGTCATAGTACATTTCGATTCCTTTTTCACCGGCTCTTTCAGTTGGAAACATATGATAAGTATCACCCACTTTTACCACACGGCCACCTTCAAAACCACCCTGAATACCCTCCGTTCCTGGGAATCCTTCATCAATTACAGGCGCATTTTCACCACCTATAATTTCAAACAAAGGTTTTTCATCTGAAAAATCTTCAATAATATAAGTTGGATTCCATTGTCTTCCATCTAACATTTTAGCATCGGTTTGCACCAAAGGAGGTGTATTATTTACAGCACCTATTACCATAAATAAACCTTTTTGATTGGCTAAAACCGTTTGGATTCCTTTACTAAAATCTAAAGCATAAACATCAACTGCCGGAAGTCCGGTAACTGTAACTCCATTTTGAATAACTAATTGTGCTTTTCCTAATTGATTGGGTTGTAAATAATCTGAAGAGCTGTCTTTAAAAATTCCAACTAATAATTTTGAATTATGCGAAAAATTTAATCGCAATGCTTCATGAGTTCCATTTTTATAAGTTTCAAGTGGAAGGCGAACCGATTTTAAGCCTTTAAGTTCCGGTGCAAAACCCACTACATTGTGCTTGCTACCCAAAAACACATGTGCATATTGTTGCATGGTATAGGTTTGCAGTTTCTTTGTTGCAACGGTATACGAAACAGCCTTCAACTCCTGATTTTGTGCAATCACAAAAACAGGTGCAATGAAAATAAATAGTGCTGAAAAACACTTATGTAGTTTTGATAGATTCATAAATTATAAAGCTTTGTAACTAATTTGATAAGCAACATTAGGTTGAATTGTTAACTGATATTTGTTCTTCCCTAACACAACAATCGTTCCCGAGTTGGTTTTTGGTTTGCTTTTACTTTCAATAATCAGTTTTCCTTCACCTTCAACTGCTTTCACTTTTATCTCCGATTGACTCACATACAAGGCCACTTCACCTTTTGGTGTTGGCACTTTACCTTCCATCCATTGTAAACTACCTAAATTCGGCTTGATTTCATATTGAGCATATCCCGGAGCAGTTGGTTTTACTCCCAAATAATATTTCCCTAACAAATAAATCGGGCTGGAACCCCAGGCGTGGCAAAGACTTTTTCCATATGGACGCCCATACATGGCTAAATGTTCCGTTCCTTTTTTGTTTGGGTTGTATTCTTCCCAAAAAGAAGTGGCACCTTCTTTTAACATTCCTCCCCAGTAATCCTTCATTTCTTTCAACACATAATCTTGTTCGCCCATGGCACACAAGGCTTCCAGCTCATAGAAACGCATATAGGGAGTTGTGATTTTAAGAATATCATTATTCAACAACACCTTATTTTTGATACTTTGCTTTTGTTCTTCATTAAAATAGTTAAAGAAAATACCAAACATATTCGCGTAGCGGGTCACGATATCCTGCATTTTACCATTGATTCGCTGGTGCTTCATCACGTTTTGGTTTTTATCCCAAAACACATCGAATAATTTGGTTTTTAAATCAGCTGCCAGTTTTTGATACTGCGTTTGATCTTCTTTTTCACCTGCAATTTCGGCACTAACCGCCATAGCTTCTAAACTTCTTGCTAAAAGCATTTGCTCAAAACTCACCTCCCCGGTTTTAGGTAATCCGTCTGCCCAGTCAATAAAAACCCAATCCCCTTCTAAAGGCTCCAAGAATCCGTTAGTATTTCTTCTTTTCAAACAGAATTCCATCAAGGATTTCATTCGAGGATAAAAAGTTTGGATAAATTTCTTGTCCCCAGTATGCAAATAATAATCGTAAACACCTACAAACCAATACAAGGAATAATCCATAATAATATTAATATGCGCTGTTACAGGTTCTTTACCACGAAGTGCCAAAAGTGTTCGCTCAACCGAAGCCGAATCAAAGAACAAATAGTAATTCATCAAATAACTTTGATAGGCATCGCCTGACCAAACCCAACGGTCACGTTTGATTCCGTCAATAAAAAATTCGCGAGAGGTTAAATGCATCGTATAAGCCGAAACATCCCATATTTTATTTAATTGTTGGTCCGAAGATTTGAATGAACCACGATATTGTAAAGGTAAATATTCGTAAAGCATCGAAATCGAATCATATTTTACCATTGGATCCGCTTTCACCTGAACATAACGAAATGCCTTCGACCCATTATGTGTGTAGGTTTCTGATTGATTTCCGTCAAAAGTTAAATGGTCTAAGGTTTCACATTTGGCTGTATCCAATGCTTCTTCTCGAGATTCCCCGTAATACAAGGCAACTTTCCCTTTTCCTTTTAAACCATGAATCTTGATATAACCAAAGGTTTCTTTGCCAAAATCAACCAACTGACCCGCTGCTGTCTTTTCTGTTTTTTTAGTGTACCAAGGTGTAGTTGTTAGTTTAAACTGTGAAGGTTTGTTTTCCGGAGTATTGAAATTCCAAGAACCAACAGGCACCCATGGTGTTCCGGATTGCTGTGCTTTTCCGTTTTCGTCAATCCACAATTTGTCTTCATTGGTCACCTTCCAGGATGCATCCGATTTCACATATTTACCAGCAATATAAATAGCAGGCAGTACTTCCTGATTGTATACTTTAAAAGAAATTTTATGCTTACCGGCTGGAATTTTTAATGATTTTGGTTGTCCGTAAATTTGAACTCCATCTAAAAGTAACTGAAAAGGTCCTTCGGAATAGATTTTCACCTCATCGGCTTGCGGAATATCTACTTCTGTTTGAAAAGTAACTAGTGCATACGGACTATAATATTGCCAAAGTGGTGGAAATACCGCTTCGCGTTCTGTACGTCTTACCTGCATTTTATTGCTTAACCAAACTTCAAAATCGCCCGGATACCAAATCCAGGTTTGAGCCGAAGCCGCTTCGGACAAAAGCAATAATGTTCCTAAGCAAACAATCGTCCTAAAACGCTGACTCAAAGAAGGAAATATTTTCATCATATTAATTGAAATTAAAAATGAGGTATAAACTTAAAATGGCTAATCCTAACAAGGCGAATAAAATTTTAACTCTATTACTTGTTTTAGGAATATCCGTTTCACTAACAAAATTGGTTTCCGGATTTTTATCCGTCAAAGAAATAAGCATCGCAGATACCAATAAAACAGCGAAAATGTAAAATGAGATTAATAAAAAGTGTGGCCAAATTGCGTACTCATCAGCCGGGAAAATCCATAAATACAAAACTCCCACAAACAAACTAAAAGCCGAACCCCATGATAAGATTGCGTTAACCGCTTTCTTTGTAGTACGTTTCCAGAAAACACTTAGTAAGAATACAACCGATAAAGAAGGCGCTAAGAATCCTAAAACAGCCTGGAAAATATTGAATAAATTCTGTCCTTTGATGTTATCAATAGCCACTGCAATTAGAATAGCAAAAACACATCCTGCTCCAATTGTAATACGCCCAATTTTAATTTGTTGCTGAATAGAAGCTTCCGGATTGATTTTTTTTACATAAATATCATTAGTAAAAACGGTACTTAAAGCATTCAATGATGAACCGATTGTAGCTACTAAAACCGCAATCATCACACAAATAACCAAACCATTCATTCCGCTAGGGAATAAATTAGTCACCATAGTCATATAAGCCAAATCGGAGTTTTTACCCAATTCCGGATATAAAACCGAACAAAGGATTCCCGGTAAAATAAACAATGGTAATGCCATTACTTTTAACCATCCGATGAAATTCACACCCAATTGTCCTTGTTCTAAATTCTTAGCTCCCAATACACTTTGTACCATCGATTGATCAGTACAAAAGAAAGCGACCGCTGCTACTGGATAACCCAATAAAATAGCAGGCCAAGGATAATGAGAATCATCGGCAGGACGAACTAAATTCCAAAAATTACTTGGTGTTTTGGCTATCAAAGCATCGATTCCTCCTACTTTTTGTAAACCCAAATAGGATAAGGTAAGTGAAACTACAATTAACAAAATCATCTGAAACACATTCACTTTTGCAATCGCTTTTAATCCACCGGCATAGGTAAAAATTCCTGAGAAAATCACCAATACGGTTACACTTTGCCACATTGGGATTCCTAAAATTTGACGCACCAAAATTCCGCCACTGAATAATCCTAAAGACAACCAACTCACCAAAATTTTAACCATAGCGTACCAAGCCAAAATAGTTTGTGTACTATCGCCATAGCGTTTTCCCATATATTCGGGCATCGTACTTACTTTACTGGCAATATATCTTGGTGCAAAAACAATAGCTAATAACAGTAAAAACACAAAAGCATACCATTCGAAATTTCCGGCAACAATTCCAGTTGCATAACCAATACTGGCAAAAGCTAATAACGAGGAAGGTCCTACATTGGTTCCCCACATGTTGAATCCGATGTTGTACCAGTTTAATGAATTTCCCGCCATAAAAAGCGTCTCATTCTTTTTGCTTTGCTTGACACTTACGATGTATCCAATAACCAATAATATCACCAAATAAACAGCGACAATGATAAAGTCTAAAGCAGTTAATTTTTCGTAGATGGAATTATTCATAGGTTATATTCTTTTAAAACGTCAGCAATTTTCACCGGCATTCCGGTTTGTAAAGTTTTGTCCATAGCCTGCAATAAAGCCACCGTTCCAATTCCTTCTTTCATATCCGGACAAGCCGTGAATCCTTGTTCGATACTATCAGCAAAATATTCCAAATAGTTTTGGTATTCTCCACCATGATGACTTTGTCCTTCAAAACGGAAGTAATATTTAATCGTAGCATCACCCCAATGAATGATTCTTTCTTCTCCTTCTTTATCCGTAACCGAATAACGCAATTCATGATAATCAGCCTGACTAGCTCCTTCAGTACCTCTTAAGATAACCGACATTCCGCTGTCTCTTTTGGTAGGTTGTGTTGGCGAAGTATATACTCCACTTACACGTGCAATTCTACCATCAGTCGCTTTGAAAATAAAGTGCATCGTATCTTCATTTTTTAAACCTGCTGTTTTCCCATTACTACTAATCATTCCGTAACCCATTACTTCTTCGATATTAGGTAAATACCAACGAATGAAATCCACAGGATGACTTAAACCTCCATATAACCATTTGAACGATTGTAACAAAGACCATTCTTTCTTTAAAAACCAACGGTGGTCGGCATGATAATGCGATTCGATAGTAATCAAATCTCCAATTACTCCTGCTTCGAAATCTTTTCTTTGTCGTTTAGCCGGCTCAAAGAAACGGGAACTTTGACCTACGAAAACTTTTTTACCGGTCTTCTCACTCAGTTCCAATAATTCCTTAGCATCTGAAAGATCATCAATAAAAGGTTTGGTACAAACCACATGCTTTCCGTGTAACAAAGCCTGTTTTACATGCTCGGCATGTAAATGATCCGGTGTATAAATAGCAATAATATCAATAGCTTCGTCTTGTAACAAATCATCATAATTGGTGGTGTAGTGTGGAAAATCAAATTCCTTAGCTCTTTGCTTGCACAATTCTTCATTTCTGTCACATACTTTTACCAATTCTAATTTGCTACTTTCAAGAGCTGCCGACATGGTACTTCGTCCTTCTCCAAGACCTAAAATGGCTATTTTTAACATCGGTTACTTTTTATTTAATTATTTGTGTTTGCCACGAATTCACTAATGTTTTCTTCTAATTTGCTCTTTTAAATTTCACCAACTTAATTTGTGAAATCATTTCAAGAGTTTATAAATTTTCATTCGTGAATTTGTGGCTATATTACTTTTCTATTTTCTTTAAAAAAATCCAGGTTTCACCGGCTTTTGCATCTTCAATTCCGGTTTGGTACTTTTTCATCAAAGCATTCCACTCGTCCACTCGCGGAATATTTTCAGTTGTTTTTGGATTTAATTTGTCTAAATCTTCACCTTTTGGAATGCTGATAATCAACATCAATTGGCGACCATTTTTAAACACCTGTAATTGTTGGAAATCGGCATTACAGAAACCTTTGGCTATTTCCGGCCATTTTTCAAATTGAGTTGTGTGATAATCCAGATATTCCTGTTGCATTTTTGGGTCATCTACCAAATTGGCTGTCAACACGATATTTTCCCATTCTGATGCCGGTTTGGAATTCGGGCATCTTTCAAAATTTTGGAAATCGTAAACTGGTTTTTCGTACACTTTAATTTTCAAATCAGGGAAAGCCAAAGCCAATTTCTTTTTCACTCGTTCCGGTTGATTCATTAAACCATAAATCACCAAATGATTTTCCCATTGGTACAATTCTTCACCTACGATTCTAAAACCTTTAATTGTCGATTTAATTTTAGCAACATCCAAATCTTTACCCACCAATTCCAAGGCTACTGACTGTGGCATTTCCTGTAATCCCCAGGCTTCATCAACAATTACTTCTTTTTTCAAGTTGGCAAATGGAGCTCGTATACCCGCATTCTCTTTGATCGAAGTACTCACAAACTGATTATTATCCTGCCAAATATTCCCGGCAGGGCCGTTATTATTTTTAAGGATTTTTTGAATAGGAATCCAGTTGTTTTTGATAGTAAAATGCTGACTTCCCTCATCAGTATACAGATACAACCACAAGAATGGGTCATGCGCATACGGACTGTTGTAGACTTTGTCAATATAATTTTCCTCAATGCGGCTATCCGGCTGAGAAGAAAGCGTATAAATCCCCGCAACATCGTGCAGATGTTTCGCATAATGATGGATTTTGTTAGCCAATATTTTATTGTTGCGCATCACATTTTCGGTGTGCGTCCAACCCCACCCCATCGAAATTCCGCTGTAAGCCACATCCGAAATTTCGTTGTGTTCAATCGTTAGATTTTTTACAAAACCGGCTGCAATACCTAAACAACCCCAATCTTCATTGGCAACATTAGTAATCATATTATCCGCCACTAGTTCATTCGAACAAACTTCTCTTTCGTCTTTTACTTGTAATGGCAAATGCGCTTCGAAAGGCTCTTCGGAAAATACTCCTAAACAAATTCCGTTTCCACCAATGTCTTTAAATAAATTTCCCTGAACGGTATTGTGATGCGTTCCCTTGTTCAAATCCAATCCTGTAGATGACAAATGCTCAAAACGACAGCCTTCGAAAGTAGTATTATGAGCAAAATTCACTTCTACAGCCGCTCTTGGTCGTCCTACCCAAGCCTGATTTTCAAGAGAAGCCTGATTAGGTGTTCCAGGAATTTTTAATTTGTAAGCATCCAGCAAATACATTCCCGCCTGCAAAGGCACATGTCCCTGTTGCGACGGACGAAGCCAATTGCTGTATTGAAAAGAAATTCCTTTGAATTTTACGTCGTGAACCGGTGAATCTATCGTTCCTTTTATTTCAACCAAATTTTCTAAAACCGGTACGATCACTTTGGCCTTAGTCATATCTTCGCCTTTTCTTGGGATATAATAAATCTTCGCTTTTTTTCTGTCCAAATACCATTCACCTGCTTCATTAAGCATAGACATCCCATTGTTTAAATAAAATGCCGAATTTCCGTTGTTTTTAGAAATCCAAGGCGCCGGCCAAGGATGCTCACTCTGAATACGACTTTCCGGTTTTTCAAATGAAAGTCGGGCGCTGTCTTTAACAACCTCAATATTTTTAATACGTAAATTAGCAATGGCCCACCATTGTACAATGTACATTTCCATTCCCGGTTCAAATTTTACCGATTTATCTTTGAATGGAATCCAGCATGTTTCTGTTGTTTTGTCCCAAGATAAAATACGGTCCATTGTTGTCCCGACTGTACTTTTAGCTCTAACCGCTTTGTAATCATTAACCCATAGTTGACGGTAATTGATTACTTCGCCTCCTTTCTGTGGAGCATCGGCAACCCACACCGTTCCTGCTTTCAAGCCATTGATCACTGTAGTTGTTTTTTTCCAGTTTTTAATTGGAATTCCGCCACTAAAAATAGGCTTTGAATTCACATCCGCTTCAATAATCGTCGGACTATCCGGAGTTCCAGAATCTTCAGGTCTTACGAATAATGGTTCATCAAAATAGTAAGTTCCGTCTTTAATAATAATATGAATTCCACCTTGAATCGAAGTATCTTTCAGTCGACGCAACTCTCTCGCTTTTCGCAATGCCATATGAACAGTAGCCAGCGGACTTGCTTTTGTACCTTCATTAGCATCATTCCCGTTTGTTGCTACCCAAATATCTGCAGCCTGCATTGAAAACGCAGAGAAAAACAGCAAGGAAAAAGACAAGAAACGATTTCGATTTATTAGAAACATATCATTATTTTTAATTCGAGATTCACTTTGTATACCAACCACTTACACAATCAATATTTTTTAATTTTTTACAAAATGTAAACGTTATCATTTTAAAAGTAAAAAAAAAAGTCTGACGACTCTAATACCCTTGAAATAAATAAATTGGGTTGGGCAAGATAGCTATTTTTATTCAAAAAAAAATCATATTTTTAAACAACGGTCGATTTTATAAAAACTTCCATTATCGCAATAACTATTTTAATAATTATCTTTATACCAATTTAATACAAATAAATTTATGAATTCCATTTCATTACCAAAAAACATAAAGGAGAAAGATGAGCATGGCAATTCGGGATTTTGGTGGCACGAAAACAACCCCGGACCATTACAAAAACTGCCTTTTATCCGTCAGTTTGGTAGTATGAAATTTTCTAAAGTGCGCATTGATGAAACCATGCGTCCGCACCTCAATGACGGAATTGAAATTCATTATGTAAACAGCGGAAAATACGACTGGGTTATCGAAGGCAAAGAAATCGAACTCTTACCCGAAAACCTATCTGTTACGGCACCCTGGCATGAAAATGGAAGCCTTTCGGGCATCATGGATATAGGTCAAATCAATTGGATTATTATCAAACCTTCGGAATTCACAAAAGAAAAAGCCTTAGATTTTGGTGGCTGGAGCAAATTATCGAAAGCTTTTCAACAAAGTTTAGGCGAAATGATTGGCGATGCCAACAATGCGGTATTGGAAAAAGCCAAAAATTTCAAGAAGTATTTTGACGAATTACGAAACGAATTGGCTTATCAGGAAGAAGGTTTTGAAATCAAGGTACAAAACATTCTGGAAAATCTGTTTATCGATTTGCATCGTCAACTTTCGAATAAAATTCATAAAAACCAAGAAAGCGATAACTTCATTGAAAAATTAAGCCAACTAATTGAAAGTGATTTGACTAAAAAATGGCACATTGAGGACCTTGCTTCTGTTTTTAATATGGGAAAAACCAAATTCACTTATGAAGTAAAAAAACTTACTGGATTTCCTCCCAACAGCTTTATTATCAGCCTCAAACTGGAAAGAGCCATTAATTTAATCAAAAACAACAGTCAGGTAAACATGGCAGAAATTGCCTATAGCTGCGGATTTTCATCATTGCAGCATTTTACTTCAACCTTTTCACAACGTAATGGGATTAGTCCACGGAAATTCCAGATTCAACAACAGAAAAAAAGGAAATGATTATCACAATCCAACAAACAAATCCGTTAATAAATCCTTAATATTTAATCAGATATACGCTCGATTATATACATTTGGGCAACAAAAATCAAAAAACCATATAAAAAATGAAAAAACTAACTTTCCTTTTGTTGCTTTCAGGAGTTTGTTCATTTGCGCAAACAGCAATTGAAAAAACTAAGTTTACAGCTTCAATTGCAAACAGATCAATTGACACCATAGTAATAGTTGGCGCCCAAAAATACGAGAAAAAAATTCCTGTAAATTCCAAAGGACAATTTCAAGAGGAACTTACGGTACCTAAAGGATTTTATAGATTGACTTATGGAGAAAATATGACCAATTTGTACTTCATTCCAGGTAAAGACATTGAACTTAACACGGATGAGAAAAAATTCAATGAAAACCTATCTTTTAAAGGAAATGGAGCTAATGAAAACAATTATTTAACCCAAATTATAGCCCGAACAAACAAACTTGTAGCAGACATTTACAATAAAGATCAAGAAGCATTTGATAAAGCAATAGCTGAGCAAGATGAAACAGAAAAAAACGTATTGGCAAAGGCAACTATCGATCCTGAATTCAAAGAAAATATTACAAGAAGTTACGAATCCAACTTAAGCAGAATTAAAAGTAATTATTCTAATATTCAAAAATCGAAAGCCTTAATTGGGAAAGCGGCTTTGGATTTTGAATACGAAAACCACAAAGGAGGAAAAACCAAATTGAGCGATTTAAAAGGCAAATATGTGTATATCGATATTTGGGCTACTTGGTGTATGCCTTGCCTAGGAGAAATTCCATACTTGCAAAAAATAGAAGAAAAATACAAAGGAAAAAATATCGAATTTGTGAGTATCTCTGTTGATGTTGAAAAAGACTATGAGAAATGGAAAAATATGGTTACTGATAAACAACTGGGAGGTATCCAATTAATTGCTGATAAAAACTGGAATTCAGATTTTGTTACTACTTATGGAATCAATGCAATACCACGATTCATACTTATTGATCCACAAGGTAATTTCATCAGTAGCGATGCCGAAAGACCTTCATCACCAGAGTTAGTTACTCGATTAGATTCATTATTAAAATAACTCCAATAAAAAAGCCTTTCTAGAGAAAGGCTTTTTTATTATAGTGATTCAACCAGTAACCAGGCATCTGGATTTTCTGATTCACGAACTTCATTTTTCACTTTTTGAGCTTCGGCATAAGTAGCAAAACTTCCGTATAAAACAGGATACAAACCATGCTTATTTATCTCTAATCGGCGGGCATTATATCCTTCTTTTACCAACTTTTTATAGATTTGTTCTGCATTTTTTTCATCTCTAAATGCACCTGCCACAACGTGATACGGCATTTTTACTTCTTTAACTTCTTCTTTGTCCGATTTAACAGATAGCGTTACAGGAGCCATTGGTGTTTTAATAAAAAAAGTAGCTTCTTGAATTTTAGCTTGTATTTTCTTTTGTACCGCTTTCTCTACTAAAACGGTTTGCGTTTCTATTTGCTTATTATATACTGTGTAAGCTGCAGTACCCGCTAGACCTAATCCAAGAATAAAGATAGCAGCATATTTTAAATACGAACGCCCCGTTCTTTCTTCAGGAACTAAAGCAATTACTTCCCTATCTTCAATAACAGCTAAATCTTGTTCTTCACTTGCATCACGTTTTACGGCTGGCGCTATAAATGAAGACAATCCAAAAGAAGCAGTCAAATAATTCTTTTGTTCCGATGGGGTAAAAATCAAATTATCGGTAGCATTCAAAACAAAACTACCTACATTTTTAACCATTAAGGCTCTGTTTTGTTCTAATTCCTTTTTCCAATTCAAAACCTGATACTGAATAGCACTTATCGCATATTCATAAGAAGTTTTTTCAGCTCTAGCAATATGATTGGCTAATAATCCATCATTGTTTTTAATGTTGGTATTAAAAGAAATCAATTTTTTAGGCGGATAAAAAGAATTAGCGCTCTCAACCCATTGCGCTGACTGGATTTCAGTTAAAAATGCACCGAAACCAGGAACAGTAACGCATTGATAACGATACAATAGTTGGCTTATGTAATGTTCTATATTCATACATACAAAGTTATACATACAATATAGTTATCAAAATTTTATTCACAATTTTTATTAACAATTCAGAAGAAAATTTATACATTTCAATTTCAAATATTTACCATGACAACATCCGAATTATTTTACATATTAGCACTGCAAAAAGTAGAAGGTGTAGGCGACATTATGGCTAAAAAACTAATGAGTCATTGCGGTTCGGCAGAAGCTGTTTTTAAAACCAAAACACAGCAATTGGCAGCAATTGATGGTGTAGGCAGCTCACTATTAAAGAATTTGAAAGATGAAACCGTTTTTGACAAAGCTAATAAGGAATTGGAATACATTCAAAACAACAACATCAACGTTAGTTTTTTTCAAGATGAAAATTATCCAGACAAACTTAAACATTGTGTGGATGCCCCTGTATTACTATTTACTGCCGGAAACATCGATTTAAAAAACCGAAAAATCATCAGTATTGTAGGCACACGCCAAATCACTTCTTACGGAACGGAATTTTGCAAAAAATTCATTGAAGATTTGATTCCGCTTGATCCCGTAATTGTGAGTGGATTTGCTTACGGAGTGGATATTGTAGCCCATCAATTGGCTATGGAAAATAATTTGCAAACCATCGGAGTTTTGGCGCATGGTTTGAACCAAATTTACCCAAAAAACCACAAGAAATACATAGCTAAAATGGAGCTAAATGGCGGATTTATGACCGAATTTTGGAGTTCCAGCAATCCTGATAAAGAAAATTTTGTCAAAAGAAACCGCATTGTGGCAGGTATCTCCGAAGCTACTATTGTCATTGAATCGGCTGAAAGAGGTGGCTCGTTGATTACCGCGAACATGGCTAATGATTACAACCGCGATGTTTTTGCGGTTCCGGGACGGACCACCGACAAATACAGCACAGGCTGTAACAACCTCATTAAAACCCAAAAAGCGAATGTACTGACTTCTGCAGCGGATTTGGTTTACATTCTCAACTGGGACATCAAAGAAGAACCCAAAGCCGTTCAAAAACAACTCTTTGTTTCCCTTGATAATGACGAACAAAAAATATACGACTTTCTCCTAAAAACAGGCAAGGAATTAATGGATATTATTGCTTTGGAATGTGAATTCCCTATTTACAGAGTTTCCAGTATTTTATTGAATATGGAGCTTAAAGGTGTCATTCGTCCTTTACCAGGAAAATTGTTTGAGGCGATTTGAAAGAAAAAACCATAAAAAGAACATATTTTGTAAGAATTTTTAATATCTTCATTTCACCAATTTAACAATGTAAAACATAAAAAAGCATTCTTATGAAACAAAACCATCCATTTTCCTCTTTAATCTCGCAGAAATCATTGATTCTGTTATTACTTATTTCACTAAACACAATTACAACTTTTGCCCAAAAAGCCATTATAAAAGGAAAAGTTGACAATTTCAAAGACGCTGCTTTTAGAATAGTGATACCAAATCGTTACTTTGACCAAGATAATAAAAAAAGTATTTTCAACACGAAAATTGACACATTAGGAAACTTTTATCAGGAAGTAAATCTTTCCAATCCTGAAATAGTTTACCTTCAATATTACAATACAACTTCCAAAAAAAGTCTTTTATACAACTTATTTGTTGCACCTGGTGATGAACTTTCAATTACCATTGATAATACTTTAAAACCAGAAAATGTTAAAGTAAAAGGCAAACACCAAGAGAACAATCAATTTTTAAATATTTCAACCCATATAGATCTTCAAAAATTTAAGGGAGATACTTTACCAGACAACGTTTATAAAGAAATTCAGCAAATAGCTCTTAATAACAAATTACAGTTAGAGAAATATATAAAAGAACACAAACCATCTAAAGAATTTATAAAATACTGGCAAACCAATTTAGAATATATAGCTCCTGAAACTTATTATTCTTTTGAACACAACAACAAATTCACCAATAGAAATGCTTACAAACGTAACATCGATAAATGGAAAGCAAAACGCAATGAATTATTTTCAAAGATCAAAATAAATAACGACGAAGCTTTAAACGCTCCTAATTATCAAAATCTTGTAGGAGACATTTTACTACGCACCAAAGAAGAACTATTGGAAGAAGCATCCGGAGAAAACAAAAAAAACTTTTTTAAAGAGTGGTACAATACATCAATCGAAGAAGGAGATAAACTCTTTAGAGATGACATGACAAATATATTAACTGAGAAAATCATTCAAAAATATTACACAGGAAAATCAGCTGAGTTTGCTTATGTTTTGCTTCTAAATAAATCCATTAAAAAAGAAAACAACAAGAACCTACCTCAAATATTTGAAAATTTTAAAAAGCAATTTCCAAACAGCAGTTATATTTCTGACTTACAACCTAAAATTGATATCATCATCGAGAAGAACAACAAACCCCTAACAGACAAAATGATTTTTGTAAAAAATGGAGAACAGTTCAATTCTTTCGAAGAAGTCATAAACCAATTTAAAGGAAAAACTGTATTGATAGATATGTGGGGAACCTGGTGTGACCCTTGCCGACAAGAAATTGCACAACACAGCGAAACTTTACATGAATATTTCAAAGACAAAGATGTACAATTTCTCTATATTGCCAATTTTGACATTCATAATCCTGAAAATTGGAAAAAAATCATAGCTTATCAAAGTATTGAGGGCTTTCATATTTTGGCAAATTATAAACTAACCAATGATATTATGACTAAGTCAAAAGGAACCGGTTATCCTACTTATATTATTATAAAGAAAGATGGAAGTTATGAACTTTCAAAAGCTGGTTATCCGATGAACAGAGAAACTATCACAAAACAATTGGAAGCTGCAATATCAATGTAAAAAACACATATTTTTTTATCGATAAACCCGACAGCTTTCGTATAGTTGTCGGGTTTAAAATTATCAAAAAACCGCAAATTCGCAAATTAAAAAGTTATATAATTTGCGAATTTGCGGTAAAATATCTAAAAAAACTATCGCTGCTCGAAACCTAATTTCTCTCTCACTCTGGCCAATACACTATCAGCTACAGCCGAAGCTTTCTCAGCTCCAATTTTCAACAAAGTATCTACTTCCTGAAGATTGTTGATATAGTAGTGGTACTTTTCTCTTTCAGTTTTGAATTTTTCACAGATTAATTCAAACAAAGCTTGTTTGGCATGACCATAACCATAATTTCCTGCTAAATAATTAGCGCGCATGCTTGCAATTTGCTCTTCATTGGCTAACAAAGAATAAATAGCAAAGGCATTACAAGTATCTGGATTTTTAGGTGCTTCCAGTGGCGTACTATCCGTTTCGATACTCATGACCTGCTTGCGCAAAGCCTTATCTTCTAAGAAAATATTAATAATATTATTAGCCGATTTACTCATTTTTCCTCCATTGGTACCCGGAATCAACATACTATCATCCTGAATTTTAGCTTCAGGCAATACGAATGTATCCCCCATTTGATGGTTGAAACGAGAAGCTACATCACGTGTCATTTCTAAATGCTGCAATTGGTCTTTTCCTACCGGAACAAACTCGGCATCATACAATAAAATATCAGCTGCCATCAACATTGGATACGAAAACAAACCTGCATTCACATCTTCTAATCGATCGGCTTTATCTTTAAATGAATGTGCTAAAGTCAACCTTTGATACGGAAAGAAACAGCTCAAATACCAAGACAATTCAGCTGTTTGTGGCACATCAGACTGTCTGTAGAAAACTACCTTATTCACATCTAATCCAAAAGCCAGCCAAGCTGCCGCAACACTATACGTATTGTTTCTTAAAACTTCTCCGTTTTTTATTTGGGTTACCGAATGTAAATCGGCAATAAAAAGGAAAGATTCATTTGCTGAATGATTAGATAATTGAATTGCTGGAATAATTGCTCCCAGTAAGTTCCCTAAATGTGGAGTCCCAGTACTTTGAACTCCCGTAAGTATTTTTGCCATTATAATGTATTTCTATCGCTGAAACTTTGTTTCACCACAAAGAAAACAAAGTTTATTCTATTATTCAACCGCAAATTCGCAAATTTTAAAAATTAACTTAAAGCGACTTAACCATATAAGTCATATAAGCAATTCATTTAACTAATTACTTCAATGTACTTTAAACTACTATACAGCATCAAACTCGTAATTAAAAGATATCAATCTTATTCAAAAAAAGTTCATATAAGATAAAACAATAAAAACTTATATGACTTATATGTTTAAAAATAATACCAATAATATTATTCTATTCCTTATTTTTGAGCATATGAAGAGCATCAAAATAATTTTATGGATTTTATGGCGCATTTGGTTTTATATCCTTATGGCTGTACCCATCTTAGCATTTTTCCCTATTTTAATTCTAACTATTTTATCTGAAAAAGGTTATCCTTATTTTTTTAAAATAGCCAGAATTTGGGCCAAATTCATTCTCTTTGGAATGGGATTTTATTATAAAGTAGAAAAAGAACAAGATATCGACCCAAAGAAAAGCTATATGATTGTAGCCAATCATACTTCGATGACGGATATTATGCTCATGCTAGCCGTGATTAAAAATCCTTTTGTATTTGTAGGCAAACAGGAATTAGCTAAAATTCCGATTTTTGGTTTTTTCTACAAAAGAACCTGCATTTTAGTCGATCGTAAAAATTCGCAAAGCCGAATGGCTGTTTTTACGAAAGCGCACAAAAGAATTGAACGCGGACTGAGTGTTTGCATCTTTCCAGAAGGAGGTGTTCCTGATGACGAATCAGTCATTTTAGACCATTTTAAAGAAGGCGCTTTTAAATTAGCCGTTCAACATCAAATTCCCATTTTACCAATCACTTTTGGGGACAACAAAAAACGATTTCCTTACACCATTTTTGCTGGTTCTCCAGGCATCATGCGTGTAAAAATCCATAAACAAGTTGAAACCAAAGGCAAAGACGAATCAGAAAGAAAAGAAATCAGGGAAGCTGTTAGAAATACTATTTACAATCAGCTTTTAATTTTTGAAAAATAAACTTAAAACTAATTACAAAAAAAAAGACTGTCTTTTCAGACAGCCTTTTATCAAATAAATAAAACCATTTTAGTTTGGAGTAGTAGCAGCAGCTACAACAACTTCCACATTTTCAAACGTATCCTCTCCTGCAGAATTTTCTCCTTTATAAAACTTAAAAGTATAAGTTCCCGCTGTTAGAGGCGAAAAATTAAAAGAAACTTCTGTAAGCGCAGGTGTTGAATTATCTGCGCAAGTTTCACCTACCTTTACAGATGAATGAATACCTATTGTTCTTGTATTATTTTCTGAATAATAATAAATGCCACCGTAAATATGACAAGGGGTAGGTTTTTTGTATTTCAACTTGATTTCGTGAGATTGACCTACTTTAAAGGTTTCAGGTAATGTATAACTTTCTACAGGCAGAACCATATAATTATACCTATCTCCTTCATCTAAACTACAACTTAAAAAAGTAGTCATTAAAACTAATAGCAATGCAATTTTTTTCATTTTATAATTTTTTTATGTTAATCATGATTCATTAACAAGACTACTAAACCATAAAAAGGTTGCTTCTTTCAATACATTTTTTTTCAAATAAAATTCGCAATGCCTTGTAGAAACAAAAAAATGCCCGGTATAAACCAGGCATTTCTAATAAATTCTATTATTGAATTGAATTAATTATCAGCTAATTCTTTGATTCTTGATTTAATTTTTTCTTCTAATTCGTCTGCCAATTCAGGATTGTCTTTAATTAACGATTTCACAGCGTCGCGACCTTGCCCTAACTTCGTTTCTCCATAGCTAAACCAAGAACCTGATTTTTTAACAATTTCAAATTCAACTGCTAAATCCAAAATTTCTCCCGTTTTAGACACACCTTCACCGTACATAATATCAAATTCAGCAACTTTAAACGGAGGTGCTACTTTATTCTTAACGATTTTCACTTTGGTTCTGTTACCTAAAACATTTTCACCATCTTTAATTTGTGTAGAACGACGGATATCTAAACGAACAGAGGCATAGAATTTCAAGGCATTACCTCCGGTTGTTGTCTCTGGACTTCCAAACATTACTCCAATTTTATCTCTTAATTGGTTAATGAAGAATACGGTACAATTTGTTTTACTAATCGTAGCGGTCAATTTTCTTAAGGCTTGCGACATTAATCGAGCGTGTAATCCCATTTTAGAGTCACCCATTTCGCCCTCAATCTCACTTTTTGGAGTTAAAGCTGCAACAGAGTCAATTACCACAATATCAATAGCACCCGAACGAATTAAATTCTCGGCAATTTCTAAAGCTTGCTCTCCGTTATCGGGTTGCGAAATGATTAAATTTTCGATGTCAACACCTAATTTTTCGGCATAATTTCTATCAAAAGCATGTTCCGCATCAATAAAAGCGGCAATACCGCCTGCTTTTTGAGCTTCGGCAATGGCATGAAGTGTTAAGGTTGTTTTTCCTGAAGATTCTGGTCCGTAAATTTCAATAATTCTTCCTTTTGGATAACCACCTACTCCTAGTGCTAAATCTACCCCTAGAGAACCTGAAGAAATGGTTTCTACTTCTTCAATGGCTTTATCCCCCATTTTCATAACCGTACCTTTTCCGTAGGTTTTATCCAGTTTATCAAGGGTAAGCTGTAATGCTTTTAATTTGGCTTCTTTCTCTGTACTCATCTTCTATTTCGCTTTTCTATAGTTAAATTATTCTATTTTTCTACTAATTAGAAAATTACAAAGCCTTTACGTTCTTCCTAATTTTTATTAGTTTTTAATTTTTAAGGTTCGTAAAAATACTTCTTTTTTTGATGTTATTTTTCAGTTTGAAAAAAATTTCGAATCAAAAAAATAAAATTTTATGTAAATAAAGCTTTCAACTCTGTTGCTTCGCTAGGTTTCATTTTTCCTGCTAATACTAAACTCAATTGTTTGCGTCTTAAAGCAGCATCGTAACGTTGTTTTTCTAATTCGGTTTCAGGAATAATTGGGGCTACTTCTACTGGTTTTCCATTTTGATCTACTGCCACAAAAGTGTAAATCGCTTCGTTTGCCTTAGTCTTTACACCTGATTCTCTATCCTCCACCCAAACATCAATATAAACTTCCATAGAGCTCCTGAAAGCGCGGGAAACCTTTGCCTCAATAGTCACTACACTTCCTAAAGAAATAGCCTTAGTAAAAGCCACATGATTCACCGAAGCTGTTACGGTAATACATCTGGAATGTCTTTGACCAGCAATACTGGCAGCTCTATCCATACGAGCTAATAATTCACCTCCAAATAAATTATGAATATGATTGGTTTCACTAGGCAAAACCAAATCGGTTAAAATCGTTAAAGATTCCGAAGGATGTTTAGGAGTTAAAGACATGTAATAGTTTATTTTAAAATTTTAGTTTAACCAATATACCGCCATAACTGCGGGTATGTAATAAATAACGATGGTTCTTGCTCCATCATAATCTTTGGCCAATCGCTGACCAAAAAGCATCATCAATAAAGTAATACATGAAAATACGGCACCATAAAAACCAAAGATTCTTCCGTTATTTACGTACAATTCAATACAACCCACAAAACACAAAATTGTTGAAATTAACTCCATAATTACCAAATTAATTAAGGCTAATTTTACATGATTTTTTAAAATTGTTTTTGCAAAATGCCCTTTTAACCAAGTCATGTTATCTTGCCAATAAAATAATTTTTCGTAACTCGACTGTAAAAAAGTAATCCCAAAAAATACTAATAGTAAAAAGGAGGCTGGATTGTTCATAACAATTATTTTTTATGGATTAAACGTGTTAACTTGATAGACAAATCGGTTAAAATGATTTTTGCATTTCCATTGCGTTCAATATGATACATGGCGTCCGAAAGCTCTTTAAAAATATCCTGAATATTATTTCCATTGACAAAGGGAGCAAAATTTTCTAATTTGAATTTATCTACTTTAGGTTCGAAATAGACCAAACTTGGCGCTTCATAATTAAGCAACAAAGCCTGACGAAACATTTCCATACAAAACTGAAGAAATTTTTTCTGTGCTTCCCTACCTAAGGCCGCTATTTTTTCACTCCAAAGTATCAAATCCTGTATCGCAGCAGCATCTTTTTTTGCTTTAAAAGCAGCACGAACCCAAGTAACAAACCATTGTTCAAATGGATGTTCTTCGTCGTTATCGTGTAACAAATGCAAAGCGGCATTAAAATTACCTTGTGCCTGATGCGCCAATTTTGAGGCTAATTTTGAATCAATTCCTTCACGAGTTACCAAAGCATCAGTTATAACCGATTCGCTCAAACCATTGAAATGCAATATTTGACAACGCGAACGAATGGTTTGTATAATATCCTCTTCATTTTCGGCAATCAAAATAAAAATGGTTTTTTCTGGTGGTTCCTCGAGTAATTTCAATAATTTATTAGAAGCAGCGATATTCATCTTCTCTGCCATCCACACAATCATTATTTTATAACCTCCTTCGTATGCTTTTAAGGATAATGATTTTAGAATTTCCTGAGCATCATCAACACGAATTTCTCCTTGTTTATTTTGCACTCCTAATACGGAATACCAATCAAAAAGACCTCCATAGGGATTTTCAAGAACAAAGGCTCTCCAATCGGCAATAAAATCGATACTTTTTGGGTTTTTCTTAACCTCATCGGTAGTAACAGTAGGATAAGCAAAATGCAAATCGGGATGGGATAATTTTTGAAATTTTAGATTACAGGCTTGATTTTCACCCTCATTCTCTCCGTTTGCATTACTACATAAAATATATTGAGAATAGGCAATTGCCATAGCCAAAGTACCGCTTCCTTCTGGACCAACGAACAACTGTGCATGGGGTATTCTTCCCAAATCAGCCGTTCTTGTGAGATGGTTTTTAATGTGTTCTTGTCCTAAAATTTCAGAAAATTGCATGAAGCAAAGATAGCAGAAAATGGATAAGTCTAAAATTTTAGATTATAAAGTTTAAACGTCTAAGTAAGAACCAAATTTAAATTGCTCTTCCATTTTTAAAATAAAAAAAGGCAACTCTAAATGAATTAAAGTTGCCTTAATAGAATAACTCTTTCTTTACTCAATTTCAAAGGTTACAGCTGTAGCAAATGGCATAACCTTAGGACAAGTTATAACTAATCCATCAACTGTTTCTTTCCATTTTAGTTTTCCTTTATATCCCAATAACTTAACGCTTTTCACTTTTTTATTGTAATGATTAGCAGCGGCTGCTAGAGACTTAATTTGTATTTGAGTACTTGGTTCAGGAACATTCATACAAAAGGCATATAGTTTATTGTTTTTACCAATTGTAAATCGGATATCTTGTGAATTGAACTTAAATTCGGCTTGACTACGACCTAATTTCCCACCCGGAAGCATTTTTAACTTCCCATTGATTATTTCTCCTTCAGCTGGAATTACCCAGGCATGACTTCCGTAAACGGCTTGACCATTAATTCGCATCCAGTTTCCAACTTCTTTCAACATCTTTTGACTCTCTTCATTTATTGAACCGTCAGGTAAAAGTGAAATACATATCGCTGCATTTCCATCACGTGCGATAGCTTCAATAATATAACGAATCATCATTCCTGAATCATAGGTGAAATCTGGCGCATAAAACCAATCTCCTACTGGAGCCTCGGCAATCCAAGGCTGATCTTTTTTAATGGGAGCTGGTATTCCAAATTCTTCGGTATTTACTGTTCCATTAGTTATGTTTCTAAATTTAACAATACTAAAAGTATTAACCTTCCCTCGACGTTCCAAGCTGCGGTTGTAAAAATCGGCTATGACCGTTTGCATCGCATTTGCTTTAAATCCAGTACCTGTTCCATTACCAGTAAAAGGTCCTTGTACTGTACCATCAGTATAAATAAAATCGGGGTCGTAATTTTTCACAACATCCATCATTCTTAAAGCCCAATTGGTTGCAAACCATTTTGCATACCCTAAATGATTTGTAAAAATGCCAGCTGGTGGTGGTGACCAATCAGTATGTGCATTTTCTTCAACCCCTTTGTATTCTCTTAAATCAACTCCATAAAGCATTTTAGGATCAAATCCTTCCCACCATTTTCCTTTACCATCAGCTAATGTTAAATTTCCATCATAAGGAATCCCTTTTTTAGGCCCTTGTTTATCGCTTCCAAAAGCAGTTTGCCACCACCACCAGGTGTATTCATGATGAAAAGTAACGCCAAAACGCATTCCATTTGCTTTACAAGCTTTTGCCCACTCTCCAATTAAATCTCTCTTAGGCCCAATATTAACAGAATTCCATGGCTGGTATTTTGAATTCCATAGGTCGTAATTATCATGATGTACTCCTTGAATCATTAAAAAACGAGCACCTGCATCTTTGTAAATTTTAGTCAGTTTCTCTGGATCGAGCTTAGTAGGATTCCAATCCCTCAAAACTTCTTTATAACCTACTTCAGAAGGATGTCCAAATCTTTTTATATGGTTATGATAAGCTTCTTTATTTGATTTATAAAGATTTCGGGCATACCAATCCCCACTTTCTCCAGCTGCTTGAGGACCAAAATGAACCCAAATTCCAAATTTGGCATCACGAAGCCATTCTGGTTCTTCAGGATAATTCTTTTCTATAGATTCCCAAGTTGGTTCAAAAGGCCCTTTTGCAATAGGAATAGCAATCTGTACTTCTGGAAATTTCTCTGAATCACCCAGAGGCACACTATTGATTGCCAAAGGTGCTGGAACAACTGGCATCGGGTATTTGTCCTGTGCATGCAAGTGAAACTGACAGACCGTAATTAAAGCTATTATAATTTTTTGTTTCATTGTAATTAATTGAAATTGAATTTAAAACACAGTTCTAATATCAGAAATACACATCCTAAACTTAAAACAACTTATTTAAGCAAAATATTAACTTAGTTTAAAAATTTGCTCCATTTGCAGCCACTTCTCTCCATCTTTTGCCCCGGGTGGTGCTTGCTGAAATTGCCACATTAATTTTTCCCATTCCTGAACTTTCGGATTTTCGGCATCCATCTTTTGTTTGCGCTCTGGAGAAAAAGTTTCATCTACTTCCATTATCATAAATAAACGGTTAGCAAGTAAATAAATTTCCATATTGACAATACCAGCCTCCTTGATACTTTGAGTGATTTCAGGCCAAGCATTACCCTTGGCATGATATTGTTTGTATTCTTCGATTAACTTGGGATTATCTACTAAATCGCAAGCGAAACATAATTTTTTAGAATTCATAAACTTATTTAAAATAATACCTGAATTAATATTTATCTAATACAGCAACAAATCCACCTCTAGGAAGACATTCTACATTGACAACATCCCCTTTTTTTACCTTCAAAACTTCTGTATCAAATGATTTATCATTTTCACCGTCTTTAATAAGTTTTAAAGTGTAATCACCTTTGTCCAGAAAATCAAATGAAACGGTTAATGTTTGTTTTTCCTCTTTTCCGTTAATTCCTCCTAAATACCATTGATTCCCTTTTTTGCGTGCTATTACAGCTTTTTGTCCTGGGTATCCGTCTACCAGTTTAGTGTCATCCCAAGCTACAGGTACATTTTTTAGAAATTCCTTAGGTTCTTTAGGCAAATCATAATAAGCTTGAGGTCTATCGGCAAAATGTTGAAAACCGGATTCAAAAACTACTGACAGAGCCAATTCATGACCATAAGAAGTAATATGAGGATGCTGAGAATCAGAAAAAGTTACTGGAGTATAATCCATCGAACCAATTACATTTCTAGTAAATGGTAATGTTGTATTATGAACAGCAGCCTTATTTGTTAAGATAGGCTTATTGTTATACCATTCAGCTCCATAAACAGCTTCGGTTGTCATTAAATTTGGATAAGTACGAGCCCATCCTCTTGGTACGGTTGCCCCATGAAAGTTAACCATTATTTGGTATTTTGCTGCATCATTCAAAATATCGATATAATATTTCATCATATCCTGCTGATCTCCATTAAAAAAATCTACTTTAATACCATAAACACCTATCTCTTTTAGCCAAGCCAATTCTTTATTTCTTTTCTCAGATGTTAACATACGGTCAACCGGAGTTGGCTCAAGCCATTCAGTACCTGAATTATACCACATTAAAGGTTTGATACCTTTACTATTTGCATACTTTACAGCCGCAATGATATCTCCACCATTAGTCATTACATCCCATTCCCAATCAATAAGTACGTAAGGCCACTTCATTTCAACGGCTAAATCAGTAAATTCAACCACTTTTTGATAATCTTTAGAACCATGATTAAATGCCCAATATATCCATGAAACAGCTCCTGGTTTGATCCAGCTTGTTTCTTTTAATTTTATTGATTCACTAACATCGGTAATTAGAGTTGACTCAACCACATCAGACAATTGCCCCATGATTATGGTGTGCCATTGTGAAGACCATGGCAATGTCGTTTTTACCCCTACTTGCTTGAAATCTTCTCTTGTTGGAGGATAAGTAACTTTATAATGATTTGGATTTTGAATGTTTGTTAATCTAGCAGCACAATTATTTTCTGTAATATTTGCTTCTGATAGCAATACCCAAACAGGACTAGTATTATTTATTTTAAACAAAGCTGGAAATCCCCATACTTGTTTATTGTTTTCCCCTTTTCCTGTCTCCGAAAAAGGAAAGAATTCTTCATACGAATTTTGAAATGGTTGCACCCAACGATAAGTAGTTTCAGGAATTACATAAGTAGTAGTTTCATCAACAATTTCAGTAACCGAATTAGACTTCTCAGTAAATTCATAACGAAATGCAACCCCGTCATTATAAACTCTAAAAACAATATTGATTGGTTTATTGTTTGAATTTACATATTTAAGCACCTTTTCGTTACCTAAATTCCCACACGATTTCCTTTTTCCAGAAATCATTTCATATTTTTCGTTGATTGTTTTAGACTTTGATACACTAATAAACTTTAGATTATCTGAAAATTGTTGATCCTTACGAATTATTCCCAAAGGTGAATTTGGAATTACCTCAGTATATCCCGATTGATTTTTGTATAAAACTTTAAAATAGACCTGACCAAATGATTCTGAACCAGATTTATTCTCAACAACTACTTTGATATTTTTATTTGGGGAGATGATTTCCTGAGCTTGTAAAGAAACCAAAGTCAATGTAAAGAAACATAACGTTTGAAAGATTTTTTTCATAATTGTTTATAAATTTTTACTATATAAAACTACTAAATACACTAATAATTATTCTATTCATTTTTTAAAGAAAAAAAGAGTCCATAACATGGAAAACATCTAATAAACTTGCAGAAAATTAAATTTTTAGTACGTAAAAATCACTAACAAACACATCATACTTATCTACAAATCACATTGAAGGATTTTGTTCTTAAAATTTCTAATATTTAATCATCAAAATCCTCTCAATTTTTTTAAAAATTATCTATTTCCGATAAAAGCAACACTATTTAGATTATTTTTAAAAAAAACTTTCTTCTAATAAAGATAATTTTTTGAATCATAATTTTCATTATTAAAAATTTTAACAATAAAAATTACTTTTTTATTATTTTTGGATAAAAAAAATAAGAATAAAAAAACAAATATAGAAAACACTCTATCTGACTTTTTTATTTAAAACCGATTTTTTATTATACAAAACCGACTTTTTCTAATTAATTACAAATTATGTCTAGAAACATTAGTAAATATCACTTTTCGTTATTACACATTGATTATGTAAAACTTAATCACAACTGGAATTATAGTAATGTCATAAGTCCTTATTATCGTATTTACTATATAGACGACGGAATAGGCTACATTTCAGACAACTCTGGACGATTAACTTTAGAACCTGGTTTTTTATATTTGATACCAAGCTTCACCATTTGCAACTTAAACTGCAAAGAATACTTAAGCCAGTATTTCATTCAATTTTTTGAAGAATCACCTGATGGAATTTCTTTATTTAACCAAAATAGATCAGTAATAAAACTTCCGGCTAGCGAAATGGATATAAACCTCATCAAGAGAATGTTGCAAATAAATCCAGGAAGAGGTATTAACCGTTCAGACAACCCAAAAGTATACGAAAAAGAAGCATACTATAAAGAATATAAGTCTTTAAACAATAATATGAAAATTCATCAAAAGTTTGAAAATCAAGGAATTATGCTTCAATTAATTTCAAGATTTTTAGACAACCCCATTTTTAAACAAAAAAGCAATACAGCTACTCCTTCAAAAATATTAGACAGCATGAGTTACATACAATTAAACCTAAATAAAAACCTAACAGTTGCAGAACTTGCCGAAAGAGTAAACCAAAACCAAGATTATTTTTCGAAACAATTTCTTCAACATACCGGACAAAGACCCTTGAATTACATACATGAAAAAAAAATTGAGAGAGCTCAATATCTTATTGCTACTACCAATAAAACATTTTTAGAAATCGCTTTAGACACTGGTTTTTCTAACCTTCAACACTTTTCGAAAATATTTAAACAAATTGTAAGTCTTACACCTGGAGAATACCGCAGTAAAAATGATTTTTACCTCAACAATTAAAACGCTAACTCCATTTTAAAAAAGCACCAATTTCTCATCTACAAAAAAATGTCATTAGAAATATTTTTTTCAAATTGACAACTATAAATCAAAATAATTGAGTATTTACATCGTTTTCGTTATAAAAAAAAGGATTTTTTAAAGTTTTGAAATTTTATAGTACTAGAAAATTTCTATATTTGTTTCACTTTCAAAAAAATAATCTAAAATTAAACTAATGAAGACTTTAAACGATTTTGATTTTAACAATAAAAAAGCGATTATCCGTGTAGATTTTAACGTGCCTTTAGACGAAAATTTTAACGTAACCGATATTACTCGTATAGAAGCTGCTAAACCTACCATTTCTAAAATTCTTGCAGATGGAGGAAGTGTAATTTTAATGTCTCACCTAGGGCGTCCAAAAGGAGCTGAAGATAAATATTCATTAAAACACATATTAAAAACAGCGAGCGATATTTTAGGTGTACCAGTAAAATTTGCAGCTAACTGTATCGGTGATGTAGCAAAACAAGCAGCAGCAGAATTAAAAGCAGGTGAAGTTTTATTGTTAGAAAATCTACGTTTTCACAATGAAGAAGAAGCAGGTGATGTTGCTTTTGCAAAAGAATTAGCTTCATTAGGAGATATTTATGTAAATGATGCATTTGGAACTGCGCATAGAGCACATGCTTCTACTACAATTATTGCTCAATTTTTCCCAACAGCTAAATGTTTCGGTTATTTATTAGCAAAAGAAATTGAAAGCATCAACAAAGTATTAAAAGACAGCGAAAAACCAGTAACAGCTATTTTAGGAGGTTCTAAAGTATCTTCAAAAATTACAGTTATCGAAAATATCCTTGACAAAGTAGACCACATGATTATTGGTGGAGGAATGACATTTACATTTGTTAAAGCGCAAGGAGGGAAAATTGGAAATTCTATCTGCGAGGATGACAAACAAGAATTAGCCCTTGAAATTTTAAGATTAGCTAAAGAAAAAGGAGTACAAGTTCACATTCCAGTTGACGTAGTTGCTGGAGATGATTTCTCTAATAACGCTAATACTCAAGTGGTAGATGTAACTAACATTCCTGATGGATGGGAAGGTATGGATGCTGGACCAAAATCATTAGAAGCTTTCGAAAAAGTAATTATGAATTCAAAAACAATCTTATGGAATGGTCCGTTAGGAGTTTTTGAAATGGAAACTTTTGCAAAAGGGACTATCGCTTTAGGAAACTTTATCGCTGCTGCAACAGCTAACGGAACATTCTCTCTTGTAGGTGGTGGAGACTCAGTTGCTGCCGTAAAACAATTCGGTTTTGAAGACAAAATGAGTTATGTATCTACAGGTGGTGGAGCAATGTTAGAGATGTTAGAAGGTAGAACTTTACCTGGTATTGCCGCTATTTTAGAATAAAAAATAACACTTTTAACAATTTTTATTGATTTTTTTAGTTTTTACCTCTTAAGTTTGCAAAAACAGATTTGTAACCACTTAAAATTAAGGACGTTGACAATTAAAAATATGAGTATAAAAAAAATCACTATATCATTTTTTCTATTACTATCAATTCCCCTGTTTTCACAAGAAATTGTTGAAAGCAAGGGAGTTGCTGTTTTAGAAACCAAGCTTTCTTATCTGGACTCCATCAAACGTAGCTTTGTAAATGATGACATGGCTAGTTGTGTGGATAGTTTATGGACCAAAGAATTAACCGATTTAAACATCTATAATGAACTTAACAAAGATATTGAAAGCATTAATACCGATGAGAAAGTTGATTATGAATTGCCAACAGAACTATTAAAATCAAGATTGGAAGCCATGAATGCTAAATCACCATTTAACATTCAGTACAATCAAGGATTAGAAAACATCATTAAATCGTTCTTAAAAAACAGAAAAAAATCCTTCGAACGACTAATGTCTATTTCTGATTATTACTTCCCAATGTTTGAAGAAGTATTTGCTAAAAACAACATTCCATTAGAAATCAAATATTTAGCAATTGTAGAATCTGCATTAAATCCAAAAGCTGTTTCCAGAGTAGGTGCCACTGGAATTTGGCAGTTTATGTATCATACCGGTAAACAATACAACCTTAATATTGACTCCTACATAGACGAACGTAGTGACCCATTAAAAGCTACCAAAGCGGCGGCACAATACATGGCAAATATGTTTGAAATTTTTGGGGACTGGGAATTGGTTTTAGCCTCTTATAATTCTGGACCAGGAAACGTATCTAAAGCAATTAGACGTTCTGGAGGACAACAAAACTTTTGGAGTATTAAATCAAATTTACCTAAAGAAACTCAAGGATACGTTCCTGCTTTCTTAGCAACGATGTATTTGTACGAATACCATAAAGAGCATGGGATTAAACCTAACAAAGCCAATCTGCAACACTTTGCTACCGATACGGTAATGATTAAAAAACAGATGTCTTTTAAACAAATTTCCGATTTACTTGATGTGCCTATTTCTCAAATTCAGTTACTAAATCCTTCTTATAAATTAAACGTAATTCCGCAATATCAAGATCAAAATCAATACTTGCGATTACCAAAAGAAAAAATTGGGCTTTTTGTTTCTAATGAGGACAAAATTTACGCTTATATACAACATGAAGCAGAATTAAAAAACAACAATCCTTATTTTAAAAACATAACTCCTAACACTGCAATTGCAGCTGCTCCAGTAGAAAAAATTGTTTTCCCAAAAGGAAGTGCAACGCAATATTACAAAGTCAAAAAAGGGGACAATTTAAGTGCTATTGCTGCCAAATACAATGTTGACATCAATGACTTAAAGAAATGGAATCGATTGAGCAGTAATTCGCTTTCGTATGGCAAAGTACTCACCATAGTAACTTCAGAAAAAGACAACACCACTGCCATAGCAGAAGTTGACAATAAATACAGCAAGGTTGAAAAGGCTAAAAAAGAAATTAAGGCCGACTCGATCATTGCAAGTAATAAAACAAGCAATTACATTGTTCAAAAAGGAGACAACTTAAATACCATTGCCGAAGAAAATAATGTAACAGTAGCTCAAATTAAAGAATGGAATAAACTTACTGGAAACACGATTCAAGTTGGAATGAACTTACAAGTGTCTACTAAAGAAATCGAAGCTAACGAAGTTGCCGCTGCAAATCCTGCAGTCGAATTAAAAAACATTGAATACATCGTTCAAAAAGGAGACAATCTGAGTACTATTTCAAAAAAGTTTGGAACTCCAATTAACGATATAAAAGAATGGAACCATTTAGCCGATAACAATATCGCTTTGGGTAAAACATTGATTGTTGCCAAAGACGAAATTGCCATAAATACCGCTAAAGCCACTGCAGCTACTTTTAAGAAAAACAAATTAGAAAGTGCTGCTTTGCAACGTGACTATTTAGTCAAAAAAGGAGATTCTTTATTTAGCATTGCAAAAAAATCAGGCGTAACCGTTTCAGATATTAAAAAATGGAACGATATTAAAAATGAAGATATCAAACCTGGAATGAAATTAAAAATTGGAGGTTAATATCGAAAATACAATACTAAAAAGGCTTTATTGATAAAAAAATAAAGCCTTTTTTGCTTCTAAATGGCATTTTATTAATCATTTTGCAATTCATTTAAAAAAATGGAACGATATTAGCGGTGTAAATTCGAAAGAAATCATAACCGATAAAATCAAGATTCACATTTTTTATCCTATCGTTACAATCGTAAAATGAATAAAGTCCATTTTATATTAGTATGCATGTCGCTTTTTTTTGTTTCCTGTAAACAAGAAAATACAGACCCTAAGAAACCAAATGGGAAAATCAATACCATATCGGTAATTATTGATGATTTGTTATGGAATGGTGAAATTGGCGACAGCATTCGGAATAAATTTGCTTCCCCAGTTATTGGATTACCTCAAGAAGAACCGCTCTTTACTATCAATCAATTTCCAGTAAAATTAATGGAGGGCTATTTGACGGATAGTCGCAACATTATTGTGATTAAAAAAGACACGAATGAAAATTTTAATATCCTAAAAGACAAATACGCTACGCCACAAAACATCTTTCAAATCTCGGGTAAAACCGCTGATGACATCTTGTGCCTAATCCAACAACATGCTCCTGAAATTATAAAAAAAATTCATCAAACCGAAATTGAAGAATTACAACGTCAACACAGGAAATCACTTTTAGATTCTAAATATTTCGAAGATAAATTTAAAATCAAACTAGAAATGCCTACCAGTTATCAATTAATGGTACAAAAAAAAGGCTTTGTTTGGTTTAAAAAAGAAATCATCAGTGGTAACACCAGTATTTTAATCTATGAAGTTCCTTTAAATACTATCGAAAATAAATTAAATAAAATTTCTCACATCATCAAAATGAGAGATTCGATAGGTAAATTATACATTCATGGTAAGGAAGAAAAAACAGATATGATTACTGAAGAGGCCTACGCTCCCTATTTTTCTAACATAGTACTCGATTACAAAAGAGCTTATGAAACTAAAGGCACATGGGTACTCAAAAACGACTTTATGTCGGGACCTTTTATCAATTATGGAATTGTCGACAAGGCGAATAATAGAATAGTGGTATTAGAGGGATTTTGTTACGCTCCTTCAAAAGAAAAAAGAGATTTGATGTTCGAGACCGAAGCTATTATAAAATCGACTGAAATCATCAAAAAACAAGCTCAAAAGAAAACCAACTAGTTTTTGGTAATTAAAAACTCGACCCTGCGATCATAATCATCTCCTTTTCCTAAAGGAAATTGATTACCCAAACCACGGTAAGTCATTCGTAAGCTATTGATATTTTTAGAAATTAAATACCTAAAAACACTTTTGGCTCTATTTAAAGACAACTTTCTTTCCTTGGTAGCAAAATCAATAGCATCTTTATACGTGCTTGGGGTACAACATACATGACCTCGGATTTCAAATTCGATATTCTTGTTTTTCAAAAGGATTTCGGCAATTCGGTCAAGCTCTTTTTTAGAAGCTTCAGTAAGTTTACTACTACCCAATTCGAAGTAAATATCTTCTAGAAAAATTCGATCTCCAATTTCATGATGATCATGAAAAGAATTAAACATCCCTTTTCCGAAACTATTTTTCTTCACAATTAATAAATCTACTCTTCGGTTTTTTGAGCGAACATCTTCTAAACTTCCACCTGAAAAATTATCAATTAACACACGGCCCTTACCTTCAATCATTACGATTTTGCTCTTATTAAAACCGTTTGCCGTTAGTATTTCACGAACCGCATTAACCCTATTTTGAGATAATTTTAAATTGTAATTATTATCGCCTCTATCGTCACAATAACCATAAATTTGAATCGATTCAAGTCTAGAAGTATCGATTTTTTGAATAAAATCAATAATAATTTGTTCTTGAACGGCATCGATTGTGTATTTATCAAATTCAAAATATACCGTACCAATCTTTTTTTCTTGAGAAAAAACATTCCCAAAAACAAGAAAAGCAAGTAGTAGAATTGACGTTTTCATCACATTTTTAAAATGTTTCTGTAAGTAGCAACATCGTTCAAAATCTTAACCGATTTTTTAATCTCTGAATTGGTTCTCATATAATACGCATAAAAACCTTCTTGATATTGATATCGTTTAATAATTTCCTCTAAAAGTAAATTCTTAATTTCTTCCTGATTAGTATCGATTTGAGCCTCCGACGATTTTTGAACTGCTGCCAATAACTGATTGTATTCGGAAATAATAGCGGCATCAATTGCCTCTTTTTTTGCCAGTGCCAAAGTGTTTTTCAATGACTCTTCGGTTTCAGTATCTAAATTAATCTTTTGACTTTTCAAAAACTGTTTAAAATCCTGAAAATCAGCATTAGTGAAATTTGGTATTTCATTACCCAAATTGGGATGCTTATAAAAATACGTAGTGGCATAATTAAAAATACCCTCGTTTTTAATCAAAGCATTAGCGATCACACTGGTTTTTGATTCTGGCATTTGGACATCTGGCAAAATCCCTCCTCCATCATAAACTGTTCTTCCTTTGCGCGTTTTAAACGAATTATAACTGGTTTCTTTTGTTCGTATGGCCAAACCATTTTTGTCTTTATGCGCATAATCCAAAGCCTGAATACATCTTCCAGAAGGCGTAAAATACCTTGAAATGGTCACTTTTAACTGGGTGTTATAGGTTAAATCAATTGGTTTTTGAACCAAACCTTTCCCAAAACTTCTGCTACCTACAATAACGGCACGATCTAAATCCTGTAGTGCCCCCGAAACAATTTCCGAAGCCGAAGCACTCTTATCATTGACAATAATTACCAATGGAATATCCAAGTCAACAGGATCAAATGCGGTTTTATAAGTGTTATTGTGTTTTTCGTTGATGGATTTGGTGGTTACAATCACCTCATTCTTTGGCACAAACAAATTACAAATATTTACTGCTTCGTTTAATAGTCCCCCAGGATTGTTTCGCAAATCCAAAACAATTTGCTGTGCGCCTTGTTTTTTTAGTTCTAACAAAGCTTCTTTAGTTTCATTAGATGCTTTTCGGTTAAAACGACTTAAAACAATATAACCTGTTTTATCGTCAATTTTTGCAAAATAGGGAACCGACTTAATTTCTACCTCATCCAAAGTTATTTGAGTGGAATACAACTTCCCTTGACGCAGGTATTTAATATCAATTTTTGTATTCTTTGCACCTTTTAATAACTGAGAAGCATCTTCTTTTAAATCGGCCATTTGTATGTCGCCAATTTGTACTATCTCATCTCCAGCCTTAAAACCAGCTTTATCGGCTGGGAAATTTTTATATACTTCACGTAAAATTAATTTCCCTGATTTTTGAGTTATTAAAGCGCCAATTCCCGTATACTCCCCGGTATTATTGATCTTAAATTTTAATACATCTTGTTCATTAAAATAAACCGTATACGGATCTAAACTGGCTAGCATCCCTTTGATAGCGGTATCCATCAATTCGCCTGGATTGGTTTCATCTACATAATTGGTATTCAATTCCTTGAATAGTGTCGTGAAAATTTCGATTTGCTTAGCAATTTCAAAAAAATCATCTTTAAAACTAGAACCAATGAAAATAAAAGCCGAAGCGACTACAGGAATGATGTATTTTTTTTGGAAAGAAAATTTCATAATATTATTAATTGTGAATTACTAAAATAACAATTTATCAGTAATAAAAAGGAAATAGAATAACTATCTAAGTAATTAATAGTAAACCAATTTAGGGGTTTTCTTTTTTTAAAACCTGAGCCACAAACTTTTCAAACAACTGAATGGTTTTGGTATTAATCTCATCGTAAGACAAACGCTCTTTGGTTTGATAAAAAAACATAAAGCAATACGGTTTATCTAAATTATCTAGTAGAATATGCTTATTTAAACGATAGGTTTCGCGAAGAATGCGTTTGAAACGATTTCGATCCACTGCTTTTTTAAAATACTTTTTAGAAACCGAAACACCCATTTTGATTTTCTCATTTTCATTCAACGTCCCCGAATGATACACCAAACGCAAGGGATATTTAGAAACTGATTTTCCTTCAGAGAACAACAATCCAATGCTGATTTTGCTTTTAAGTTTTTCGTTCTTTGGATAGTTAAAGTTCATTTAGTGTCTAATAAATATTATAATTTAGACAACAAAGGTACAATTTAACGCTAAACCTACTTATTATTTAGGTTTTAAATACCGCTAAAAAATTATTTCATACTTTTGCAGCTAATTTTTTTTAAAATGCAAAAACTTATTTCCTATCCTATATCGGTTATTTATTATTTGTGTTTTGGACTTACATTAGTCATTTTCCACCCTATTCAATGGTTTTGCCTCAATGTTTTTGGGTATCAGGCGCACAAAAAAAGTGTTGATTATTTAAACTTTTTTTTGCTAAAATGTACTAACTTAGTAGGAACAACCTATTCATTCAAAAACAGAGAACTTATCCCTGAGGGAGTACCTTTGGTATTTGTAGCTAATCATCAAAGTATGTACGATATTATCGCCTTGATATGGTATTTGCGTAAATTTCATTGTAAATTTGTAAGTAAAAAAGAGTTAGGCAAAGGAATCCCAAGTGTTTCTTATAACTTAAGACATGGAGGAGCTGCTTTGATAGACAGAAAAGACCCTAAACAAGCGATTCCCGAAATAAAAAAATTAGGAGATTATATTGAAAAGAATACACGATCAGCAGTAATTTTTCCAGAAGGCACCCGAAGCAAAACCGGAAAACCCAAAGAATTTGCTCAAACTGGCTTAAAAATATTGTGTAAAAGCGCACCATCCGCATATATTGTTCCTGTAAGCATTAATAATTCATGGAAAATGGTAAAATTTGGTTTTTTTCCTGTTGGTTTAGGAAATCATCTTACCTTTGTAATCCATAATCCACTTAAAGTGAGCGATTATAATTTTCCTGAATTAATGGAGAAGACGGAAAGTGCAGTAGTAAAAGGAATACAATTTTAATACATATAAAATGTCAATAAAAAACATTCGATTAGAAGTTATGCAGTTTTTGGAAAAAAACGTGACTGGCTACATGGATCAATACTTGATTCCAGTGGAACAAATCTGGCAGCCATCGGATTTTTTACCGAATTCTGAAGGAGATAATTTCTTAGAAGAAGTAAAAGAATTACGCGAAATCTCAAAAGATTTACCTTATGATTTTTGGGTAGCTATGGTAGGTGACATGATTACCGAAGAGGCACTTCCTACCTATGAAAACTGGTTAATGGAGGTAGAAGGAGTAGATAATGAAGGAAGAAACGGTTGGTCTGCTTGGGTACGTCAATGGACCGGTGAAGAAAATCGCCATGGTGATTTGTTAAATAAATACTTGTACTTATCAGGTCGTGTAAACATGCGCGAGATAGAAATGACAACCCAACACCTTATCAATGACGGTTTCGACATTGGTACAGGTAGAGACCCATATAAAAACTTCGTTTACACTAGTTTCCAAGAATTAGCTACTTACGTTTCTCATAACCGAGTTTCGCAATTAGCCAAAAAATATGGCGATAAGAAATTATCAAAAATGTGCAAAATGATTGCTGGAGACGAAATGCGTCACCACCATGCCTACAGTCACTTTGTGAGCGAAATTTTCAAAGTAGATCCAAGCGAAATGATGCTTGCTTTCCAATACATGATGAAAGCTAAAATCGTGATGCCAGCACATTTCCTAAGAGAATCAGGTGCTAAAATAAGTTCGGCATTTGAATTGTTCTCTGATTCTGCACAGCGTATTGGAGTTTATACTGCTCAAGATTATGTTGAAATTATGCAGAAATTGATTGACAAATGGGAAATTGAAAAAATATCTGGATTAACTGATGAAGCCGAAAAAGCTCGTGATTACTTAATGAAATTACCAGCAAGAATGGCTAAAATCTCTGAAAGATTGGTTATCCCTAAAGAATCGCACATTTTCAAATGGGTTGAACCTGCAAGATTATAGATTTCAGATTGAAGATTAACGATTTTTGATTTCAGATTTGGTTTGAAATAGAAAAATGATTTTTGATTTTTTCAATTGAAATTACCATTGAAATTGATTTTTGCTATTAATATATACTGCTGATTTTTGAGGTTTAGACTTTAAAAATCAGCTTTTTTATTCCAAAGCTACACATGAACACAGATTTAATAAATAACACCATCCTTTTTGTAAAAAAACAATTAGAAAATGCCGAAGGCGGACACGACTGGTTTCATATTGAAAGAGTATATAGAAACGCTTTATTAATTGCTCAAGAGGAAAAATGCGATTTGCAAATCGTGCAATTAGGCGCATTACTTCATGATATAGCCGATAGTAAATTTCACAATGGCGACGAGTCTATTGGCCCAAAAATAGCCCGTGAGTATTTAGAATCGCAACAACTTGGTTCTGAAAAAATCAGTAATGTTATTGCTATCATTGAAAACATTTCATTTAAAGGCGGAAATTTTGAAAAGAAATTCAGTTCGATAGAATTAGATATCGTTCAAGATGCTGATCGTTTAGACGCTATAGGAGCCATCGGAATAGCTCGCGCATTCAATTATGGTGGTTTTAAAAACAGAGCGCTATACGACCCTAAAATTGCCCCTAAATTAAACATGAGTACTGAGGAATACAAAAAGAGCCAAGCGCCTACCCTCAATCACTTTTACGAAAAACTATTATTGCTTAAAGACAAAATGAATACTACTACAGCTAAAAAGATTGCTGAAGAAAGGCATCGTTTCATGGAAAGCTTTTTGGCTCAGTTTTATGCCGAATGGGATGGGGTAAAATAAATCTTGGAAAAAATTAATTGCTTTATAATTAATTTCAATTGCATATATTCATGCATTTTAACAGTTTACTTGTTGTTTTTACCGCAATTAACAAATATTTATGAGCGCCTACTTTCAAAAATTGTATTTGAAAAATTAGCTTTGCATCAGAAATGAGAATGAGAATCAAACATATTCTAACTTTGTGTCTGCTGTTACTTATTAGTAACAATAGCTTGTTTGCTCATACTCCAGCCAAATCGTTCATTTCTGTTCAAACATCAATTCAAGATGAGTCGGTTTTTACCAAAAAAATCCAGCTTTCGGACTTGACAGATATTACTACTCCAACAAAAGAAACCGAGGCAAAAAAAGAAATAATTACGGATTATGAAGAAGAAGATTCTGAAATCCTAAACGGTAAAAAACAACTTGAAAAAACGATTTCCTATATCGCATTTTCAAGCTCATTACCAACCTATTTTTTAACGAATTACAACTTTAACTCTTTAGCAAAGTCCTTTTGCAAAGCGTTTTTTTATTTACCATCATTTACCTCACTTTACATCATCTTCGAGGTATTTCGTATTTGATTTTTTCTTCTTAGTAAGCAACTCCTTTTGTTGGTTATTCCAACTTTATTTCTTGCCGTAATTAAAAAAGCAAGCAAATAGAGCGCAATTTGCTGTTGTTTATCATTTTCACAACAAAAACAATCCTAATATTTTATCGTTAAAAAAAACTATCATGAAAAAGAATGCAATTTTCATTGGTCTAGTGGCTGCTATATGCACTATTGGATGTAACTCACACAAAGAAGAAAAAAAGGAAGAGAGGACATTTCAAGTAACTAATCCTGTAGCAATGGATACCTCTATCATAAAAGAATACGTTTGCCAGATTCACTCTATTCGCCATATCGAATTGAGAGCCATGGAAAAAGGATACCTTCAAAAAATAAGTGTTGACGAAGGTCAGAAAGTTAGAAAAGGGCAATTGATGTTCCAAATCATGCCTAACATTTACCAAGCCGATTTACAAAAAGCAAAAGCAGAAGGAAATGTGGCCGCAATTGAATACAAAAACACGAAACTTTTAGCCGATAGCAAAGTAGTTTCTCCAAACGAATTAGCACTTTCAAGAGCTAAATACGACAAAGCCAAAGCCGAAATTGACCTTGCTAAAACCCATTTAGGATTTACTACTGTTAGAGCACCTTTTGACGGCGTAATGGACCATTTAATTGCTAGAGAAGGAAGTTTACTAGAAGAAGGTGAATTATTAACTTCACTTTCAGACAACAGTAAAATGTGGGTTTATTTCAATGTTCCGGAAGCCGAATACTTAAACTACATGGAAAGTGCTAACAAGAACAAAAAAGAAAAAGTAGAGCTTTTAATGGCTAACAATCATGTATTTGATCAAACAGGAGTGGTAGAAACCATTGAAGGAGAATTCAACAATGAAACCGGAAATATTGCCTTTAGAGCCACATTTCCTAACCCAAAAGGGATTTTAAGACACGGTGAAACAGGCTCTATTTTGATGACTGTTCCGTTGAAAAATGTATTACTGATTCCTCAAAAAACAACTTTTGAAGTATTAGACAAACGCTATGTTTTTGTTATTGATAAAAACGGAGTAGTTAGACAAAGAGAAATTACTATTGGAACCACTTTAGAAAACCTTTTTGTTGTTAAAAAAGGATTGCAGGAAAGCGATCGCATTTTATTAGACGGTTTACGCTTGGTTAAAAACAACGAAAAAATAAAATTCAAAGTTGAAAATGCGAAACATGTATTAACACATCTTGATGTTTACGCCGAGTAATCAACCTTAAAAATACAACAAAATGTTTAAAAAGTTTATTCAAAGACCGGTCTTAGCGATTGTTATTTCGGTCATCATTGTATTTATGGGTTTGCTTGCTATCAAACAATTACCCATTTCACAATTCCCTGAAATTGCGCCAACCACTGTAAACATCTTTATCGCCTATCCAGGTTCGAGTTCGGATGTATTAGTAAAATCGACCTTAATCCCATTAGAAACAGCCATTAATGGTGTACCAGGAATGCGTTATATTGCATCGGATGCTACCAGTGCTGGTGAAGGAACTATACGTGTAATTTTTGAACCCGGAACCGACCCCAACGTCGCCGTTATTAGGGTAAAAACTAGGGTCGACCAAGTAATGCCCTTATTGCCCGACTTAGTACAACGTGAAGGGGTTATCATTACTCCAGTCCAACCAAGTATGTTGATGTATGTGGATTTATACAGCAAAAAAGGACATGAAGCAGATGAAAAATTCCTTTACAACTATGCCTATACCAACATGCTTCGTGAAATTCAACGTATCGACGGTATTGCCAGTGCACAAATCTTAGGTAGCCGTAAATATGCGATGCGTATTTGGTTAAAACCAGACCGTATGCGTGCTTACAATATTTCGGCAGAAGAAGTGATGGAAGCCATGCAGGAACAAAGTATCCTTGCCAGACCAGGACGTTTAGGACAAAGTTCTGGAATAAAATCACAATCACTCGAATATGTTTTAACCTATAAAGATCGATATTCGACTCCACAAGAATACAAAGATGTAATTATCCGTGCTAATGCAAATGGTGAAGAAATCAAATTAGGTGATATTGCGAATGTAGAATTAGGAAGTGAATTTTATGACATCTACGACAATTTAGACGGAAAACCATCCGCATCCATCGTATTAAAACAAACACTTGGAACAAACGGTAGCGATGTAATTAAAGCCGTTAAACTAAAATTAAAAGAATTAGAGAAGGACCTTCCTCCAGGAGTAGGCTACAAAATCAGTTATGATGTATCCAGTTTCTTAAATGCTTCTATCGAACAAGTTATAGATACGCTTAGAGATGCATTCATTCTAGTATCCATAGTCGTATTCCTGTTCTTAGGCGATTGGCGATCGACACTAATTCCAGTTATTGCCGTTCCCGTTTCGTTGATTGGAGCCTTCTTTGTTATGCAAATGTTTGGCTTATCCATCAACTTGATTACGCTCTTTGCCTTAGTATTAGCCATTGGTATTGTAGTCGATGATGCTATTGTTGTGGTGGAAGCAGTTCACGTAAAAATGGAAGAAGAACATCTCAGTCCATTTAAGGCATCTAAAGCCGTTTTAGGTGAAATTGGTGGTGCTATTATTGCGATTACATTGGTAATGGTTTCGGTATTCATTCCAATTTCTTTCATGTCTGGACCAGTTGGGGTATTCTATCGTCAATTCTCTATTACAATGGCAGGATCTATCATCATTTCTGCAGTTGTAGCCTTGACACTTACACCGGTTCTTTGTGCCATGTTATTAAAAAACAACCATGGTCAACCTAGAAAAAAATCACCTATTGATCGATTTATTGATTGGTTTAACAAAGGCTTTGAAAAACTTACTGGACACTATATTGGCATCTTAAAACACATTGTAAACCGTAGAGTTATCACTTTTGGAATCTTAATCGGATTTAGCGTGGCAACTTATTATACAAATCAAACTCTTCCTGCTGGATTTATCCCTAGTGAGGATCAAGGAATGATTTATGCCATCATTCAAACACCTCCAGGAACAACATTAGAACGTACCAATGATGTTGCTAAAAAACTACAGAAAATCTGTGAAGAAATCGACGGAGTATCTTCTGTATCTTCTTTAGCAGGTTACGAAATTATGACCGAAGGTCGTGGATCGAATGCCGGAACCTGTTTGATTAACTTAAAACCTTGGGAAGAAAGAAGCCATTCTGTACATGAAATCATGGAAGAATTGGAAGAAAAATCAAAAAATCTAGGTGCGGTAATTGAATATTTTGAACCACCTGCAGTACCAGGATTTGGTTCTTCTGGAGGTTTCTCTTTACGTTTATTGGATAAAACCAATGGAACCGATTATCAGGAATTCCAAAAGGTAAATAATGATTTCCTTGCCGAATTAGAAAAACGCAAAGAATTAACAGGAATCTTTACTTTTTATTCTGCTAATTATCCGCAATTGAAATTAGACATTGATAACAAAGCGGCAATGCAAAAAGGAGTTACTATCAAAAAAGCGATGGACAATCTGAACATCCTTATTGGTAGTACGTACGAACAAGGTTTTATCAAATTTGGTCAATTTTTCAAAGTATACACGCAAGCAGGACCTGAATACCGAAGAATCCCTTCGGATTTAGAAAATTTATTTGTGAAAAATGAAGTTGGCGAAATGGTTCCGTACTCTTCTTTTATGAAAGTAAAAAAAGAACTAGGGCCTAATGAGATTACCCGATACAACCTCTACAACTCGGCTGCCATTAGAGGATTACCAGCTAAAGGATACACCAGTGCCGATGCGATTAATGCCATCAAAGAGGTCGCTCAATTAAAGTTACCAAGAGGCTACGACATTGCCTGGGAAGGTTTGTCGTATGATGAAGCTAACAGAGGGAATGACGCCATGTATGTATTTGGAATCGTATTAATCTTCGTTTATCTGGTTTTAGCGGCACAATATGAAAGTTTCTTATTGCCATTAGCCGTATTACTATCGTTACCAGTAGGTTTCTTTGGTTCATTTGCTTTACTACAACTCATGGGATTATCTAATGACGTTTATGCTCAAATTGGGGTTATCATGCTTATTGGATTACTGGGTAAAAATGCCGTATTGATTGTTGAAGTCGCCGTCCAGAAACGGGCTCAGGGTATGAGTATAGTTGATTCGGCAATAGAAGGAGCTAAACTTCGTTTCCGTCCTATTTTGATGACTTCCTTTGCCTTTATCGCTGGGTTAATTCCGTTAGTTCTTGCCACAGGAGCTGGAGCTATTGGTAACCGAACTATTGGAGGATCCGCTATGGGAGGAATGATTATAGGAACCCTATTTGGAGTCTTTGTAATTCCTGGATTGTATTACATTTTTGCTAAAATGAGTGATGGCCGTAATATGATTCAAGACGAACATAACGAACCTGTATCAGAGGAATTCATGAGAGTTAGTGAAGGCGATAGTAAGCTGAAATTGAAGCTAAAAGAAATGAACAAACTATTGAAAAATTTAATGAAAAAAGAGGAAGAAAATGAATAAGTCAATTTTCAAACTAATAAACATAAGGTCAGTAGTAGCACTGACCTTATCAAGCCTGATTTTTCAAAGTTGTGTACCAACAAAAACCGTACGCGAAGAAAAAAAGGATGTACCCGAACAATTTCAAAATGTTGCCTCTAAAGACACTATTAATTCGGCACAAATTAAATGGAAGACCTTCTTTAATGATGAACATTTAAATGCACTCATTGAAACGGCCTTGGTAAACAATCAGGAGTTAAATATCTTTTTGCAACAAATAGATATGGCAAAGAATGAAATCCAAGCCAGAAAAGGAGAATACTTGCCATTTGTAGGTCTTCAAGCTGCTGCCGAAGTAGAAAAAGTAGGTCGTTATACCAGTCAGGGAGCTAATGATGCCAATACCGAAATTAAACCTGGAAAAGAATTCCCAGAACCTTTGCAAAATTATAAAGTTGGGGCTTTTGCAACATGGGAATTAGACGTTTGGAAAAAATTGCGTAACGCCAAAAAAGCAGCGGTAATGGAATACCTTTCTACAGTTGAAGGGAAGAATTTCATGGTAACGAATTTGATTGCTGAAATAGCCGATTCGTATTACGAATTACAAGCTTTAGACAACAAACTTAAAATTCTAACTCAAAACTTAGAATTGCAAAACAATGGTTTGAGAACTATTCGACTTCAAATGCAGGCGGCTAAGGCTACATCGCTGGGCGTACAAAGATTAGAAGCAGAAGTATATAAAAACACTGCCGAATTGTTTGCTGTAAAACAAGAAATTGTAGAAACGGAGAACAAATTGAATTTCTTAGTAGGTCGCGCACCTCAACCTATTCAGCGTAATTCGGAACAATTTGTAGAAAAAGAAATAGATACTATGTATGTAGGCATACCTTCACAGCTCTTAACCAATCGTCCTGACATTAGACGAGCAGAATATGAATTGCAAGCAGCCAAACTGGATACACAGGTTGCTAAAGCTAATTTTTATCCGTCATTTACGTTAAGAGCTGGTGTAGGTTTAGAAGCTTTCCAAACCAAGTATCTTACTTCAACTCCTGAGTCCTTATTGTATGGTTTAGCGGGTGATATGGTTGCACCTTTAATCAACAGAAATGCTATTAAAGCCGCTTATTACAATGCAAATGACAAACAATTGCAAGCCGTTTTTGAATATGAAAAAACCATCTTAAATGCGCATATCGAAGTATTAAATGGTTTGTCTAAAATTGACAACCTGAAGAAAAGCTATGAGCAAAAAGTACATCAGGTGGAAGCTTTGACAAATTCTATCGAAATCACTACTAAACTTTTCAATGCTGCCAGAGCCGATTATATGGAAGTTTTGTTAACGCAACGTGATGCTTTAGAATCCAAACTTCAATTGGTTGAAACCAAAAAAGAACAATTAGCTGCTAAGGTTAACATGTATAAATCATTAGGAGGAGGATGGAATTAGTTCTAAAATTTTAAAGTTTGATAGTCTTTAAAAGCTATTCCTAATGATAAAGCAAAGCCACTATTCTCAGAGTGGCTTTGTTGTTTATATTTACTTCGATTCTACAATCTAATTTCTGCAATTTAAAATCACATTCCCTTTGCTTTCATTTCCAGAATTACATCCGAAGGATTCAAAAAAGTAGGAGCTTGCTCAGTAATACTTCCTGCTCGTTTTTTATTGAGTTTAAAAACCACATCATTATCAGTAGTAAACAACAAAGCACTTAAAAAAGGCTTGTTCATATAGGAACACAAGACAGGATATGTTTCTTCTAGAGAATAAAAACTTTCTGCTTCTTCGGTTTTATAACGCGCAATAACAGACATTTTCATCTCATTATTTTCGTCTAAAATGGGGCGAACATAAATATTTTTCAATTCAGTATCTCCTATGGTTTTTGCAAGGGTTAATTTGGCAAAAGTCTTATCTTCTATACTTTGTTTCACTCTTTCCCAAAAAAGGGTAAATACGGGCTCGTATGACATTTTATTTTTTAATTTTTTAATTTTTTAATTTTTTAATTTTTTAATTTTTTAATTTTTTAATACTGAAAATTCACAAATAATCGGTAAATGATCACTTATAACTAACCATTTATTCTTTTCACCGATTTCAATCCCTTTTAAATTGGATAAAAATTGATTATTTCCAAATACATAATCAATGTGATATGGTTTTTCTATTTTTCTTTGAAGATAAAAGGTAGGCTGACGTTCTTCTCCTTGCTCTTCGATATAAAAACTGTGATAAAAACTTTCTATCCCAATGTCTTTTAACTCATTAACAACATCCGAATGATTCCACCATCTATCCCATTTATCCCAAATTTTATTACTATTAAAATCTCCAATAATTAAAGTATTAGCCAATTTAGATTTATTTATTTGTAAATATTTCCATAATTGACCAATATATCCAAACGTTGGTGAATTGTTATTATGAGTCCAAACAGCTAATAAATCAAATTCGTCATTTACATTACAAGGCAAGAAATATTTCACTTTATGGTCCTTATAAATATCTGACCAATCTAATTTCTTTAATTTTATATCTGAATTTGCAAAAATTCCTATTCCTTTATTTTTATTATCACCAATCCATAAATAGTTTTTTGCCCAAAAAATAAATTCTTGATTTTTTGTTTCTATTGGATTTTCGCATTCTTGGACTATATAAATATCAGCTTTAAAGAAGCTTAATTCTTTAAATTTATTTCTTAACGCACCATTACAATTCCATGTTACAATTTTCAACGGAAAGTTTTTAAATTTATTTATACTAAAGAGATTTTTTCTGATTTAAAACTTCAAACTGAATACTCAAAATTACTCTCCCGTAAAAACGGCTTTTCTTTTTTCTAAAAAGGCTTTAGTTCCTTCTTTAAAATCTTCGGTTCCAAAACATCTTCCGAAAGATTTAATTTCGGTTTCAAAACCATTTTCCCCTTCTTTAAAGTTGGCATTCACCGCCTGAATCGCCATTGCTATGGCTGCAGGGGAATTTTTTATCATTTTTTGAGCAATTTCATTACACACAGAAAGCAAATCCTCTTGTTTTACCACATGATTTACTAAGCCCACTCTATGGGCTTCTTCGGCAGAAATCATACCTGCAGTCAGGATCATTTCTAAGGCACGTCCTTTACCAATTAATTGTGGTAAACGCTGTGTTCCTCCATAACCCGGAATTACACCTAAAGACACCTCTGGAAGTCCCATTTTAGCATTTTCAGATGCCACACGAATATGACAAGCCATAGCCAACTCTAATCCGCCGCCAAGGGCAAATCCATTAATGGCTGCAATAACAGGGACTCTTAGATTTTCAACAAAATTGAACAAAGTTTCCTGACCTTGAGCAGATAATTGAATGCCTTCTTCTACCGAAAATTCGGCAAACTCAGCAATATCAGCACCAGCCACAAAAGCTTTATCGCCACTTCCTTTTAGAATAATAGCGCGAATATCTCTATGGCTTTCTAAGGTTAAAAAAGCATGATGCAGTTCCTGAATCGTAACTTTGTTTAAAGCATTTAATTTTTCTGGACGATTAATCGTTATGGTTGCAATATTATGCTCTTTTGCAATCAAAATATTTTGGTAGCTCATTGTATTGATTTAAGAGTTAATAATGGGTAGCGAAACCGTAAAACGGGTTCCTTTTCCGTATTCTGTTTCAAAGTGAATGCTGCCTTTATAATTTTCGATAATATTTTTTATAATTCCTAATCCCAATCCCATTCCGCTACTTTTTGTAGTAAACTTAGGCTCGAATATTCGGTTTATATCTTCTTCTTTAATGCCTACTCCATTGTCTTCAACCACTATCAATACATTATCCTTTTCTTTTTTTACTGATACTGCCACACTTTTTTCTTCTTGTAATTCAGGAATTGCTTGAATGGCATTTTTTACTAAGTTAGTAATAATTCGGATTAATTGTGTTCGATCAATCTTAGAAATTATTTCAGGGGCACTACTTTCAAAAACTATTTGATCTTCATTAAAAATATCCAAAGCCAGTTCGACAACTGCAACTACATTCAGCGTTTCATTTTGCTGTGCTGGCATCGAAGCAAAATTAGAAAAAGCCGAAGCCACCGATGTCATCGTATCAATTTGCTGAATCAATGTTTCGGAGTAATCCCTCATTTTCTGGACAATATTAGGGTCTTCAGGATTAAATTTTCGCTGAAAACTCTGCACGGTTAAACGCATTGGCGTAAGCGGATTTTTAATCTCATGTGCCACTTGTTTTGCCATTTCACGCCAAGCCTCTTCCCTTTCGCTTTGGGCTAATTTAATGGCACTTTTTTCTAATTCATCTACCATTTGGTTGTAACCACTGATCAACAAATTGATTTCTTTACTACTGGCAGAAAGCAAAATCTTTTCGTTTTTCTTATTCAAGCGGGTTTCGTTCAACTTATCCGAAATGGTTTTCAGCGATTTGGTTATATAGGACGAAAGAAAATACGCCAAGGCAAATGCGACAATCAACATAAAAGAATATACCTGCCCCAGCCGAATTAAAAAGCTATTTAACTCTTTGTCATAAAAACCGTCATCCTCCTGATAAGGCAAATTAAGTACCCCTAAAGGTTTGAATTTATCATCCTTAATCTGGGTAAACGAAGAACGATTTTTAATACCATTAATGGTTTTAATATCCACATATCTTTTTTCAATAGAAGAGCGAACCAGTTTCAGAATGTATTTAGGAATAGGAGGTGCTGTTTTATCTACCGAAAAAAATTCTTTGGAGGATTTTAATAACTTTCCATCCAGATTGTAAATATTGATCTCGATGTTGTGAATATGTGCTAATTCATGGATTTTATCCTTAAAAATTAAATCTAAATTCTCCGTATTCAATGGATAAGTGGTAGTGGAAAGAATATAATTAATATGTTCTTTTACCGCATTTTCTTTACGTTCTAAACGTTCACGATGGTATTCTTTAGCCTCATTTTTAAATTGAATAATCGAAATGGATGCTAATAAAACCGAAGAAATAATTATCACAACGATCATCGAAAGAAAAATTCGAATTCGCAACGAAAGCATGGATAATTTAAAGTTCTTCAACATTTACTTTTAGTGTTCAGTGTTCAGGTTTAAGTATTCAGTTTAAATGTTCAGTTTCAAAGTAACTGAACACTAAATACTAATTACTGACCACTATTTTTCTCTCGTATATTCTTATAAAATTTAAAGCCTAGCATGATTAAAACCGAGAATAAAACTATCCCGATTACACCATAAATCCAGTTGACCGCATTTTTTAATATTACTAAGAAAACAACAGCAAAAAGAATAATGGTCGCTCCTTCATTCCACAAACGCATGAAATTAGTAGTATATTTTACCTCATCCTTTTGTAATTGTTTAAATATTTGATGACATTTTAAATGATACAAATAGAGCACAAAAACAAAGCCAAGTTTTACATGCATCCAAGGCATTTGCAACCAAGCATTTCCTGTAGGAGTAAACAACAGCATCCAAAAAGCAAAAATACTAGCCAAAACTGCCGACGGCCAAGTGATAATATACCACAGACGATAACTCATAATTTTGAATTGATTTTGCAAAATTTCCTTTTCAGGCGAAGGTTTAGCAGCAGCTTCAATTTGATACACAAACAAGCGAACGATATAAAACAAACCCGCAAACCAAGTGATTACAAATATGAGATGAAGGGATTTTAGATAGTTGTAGTACTCCATAAAAGTCTTTTCTCTTTACTCTAGCTTCTATTCTCTACTTAGCCCAATCATTGATCCAATTCCCTACAGTTTGACACCATGCATCATCATCATTCAAACAAGGAATTGCTAAGAATTCTTCACCACCATTTTCTTCAAATTCTTCTTTGGCGCGCATAGCAATTTCCTCTAAGGTTTCTAAGCAATCCGATACAAAAGCTGGAGTTACCACCGCCAATTTTTTAATTCCTTTTGACGGCATATTGTTAATTTCAACATCAGTATAAGGCTCTAACCATTTATCACCTGCTAATCGAGATTGAAAAGTTAAGCTGTATTTATCTTCTGGGATTCCTAATCTTTCAATCACCAGTTTTGTAGTTTCATAACATTGATGACGATAGCAAAATGCATGTGCTGGCGAAGGCGTATTACAGCAAGAACCATCAATTTTACAATGAGATTTAGTCACATCGGTTTTGCGAATGTGACGCTCCGGAATACCGTGATACGAAAACAATAAATGATCGTAATCAAAACCTTCTACATGTTTTTTAATTGAATCGGCCAAATTCTGAATATAATCTGGCTTGTTATAAAAGGCAGGCACATCGGTAAAAGTCATTTGAGGAAATTTCTTTTTGCGAATTTCTTCTGCTTTGACTAAAATAGTCAAAGTTGAAGCCATTGCATATTGTGGATACAAAGGAAAAAGTAATACTTCGGTAACACCTTTATCGTGCAATTCCTGTAATCCTTTTTCAATAGTCATAGTTCCGTAACGCATTGCCAAAGCAACTGGAACATTTACTAAAGGTTGAACTTTTTGCTGCATTCTTTCAGAAAGAACTACTAATGGCGAACCTTCATCCCACCAAATTTTTGCGTAAGCATGAGCTGATTCTTCTGGTCTTTTTCTTAAAATAATCCCTCTAACTAATAAGGCACGTAATAAAAACGGAACATCAATCACGTATTTGTCCATCAAAAATTCGTCTAAATACGGCTTTACATCTTTTGGCGTTGGACTTTCTGGTGAACCTAAATTGACTAATAATACTCCTTTCATGTGTAGATTTTTTGTTTTTTGATTTTCTCCAAAAATAGCATAAGCCACTTTGTAGATCTATGATAAATGTTATTTTTTATTTATTGTTTAATTTAGAAAATCAATCACGACTATGCGCTTGGATTGATTGACATCAAATATTTTTTTGGAGTAGTTCCAAATTTCTTCTTGAAAGCGGCTATAAAATGACTGCCGGTGCTGTAGCCAATTTTCAGTCCTACTTCGTTTACATTGTACGAACCGCTGTCTAATAATTTACGAGCGAAATCCATTTTGTAATCAAACAAAAAGCCATACACCGTGTCGCCATAAATTTGCTTGAAACCCATTTTTAATTTCTTCAAATTCAGCCCTACTTGATCTGCCAGTTCCGGTAAACCTGGTGGTTCGGCCATATTAGCAATGATAATTTCTTTGGCTTTTTTGATTTTCAAAACATTTTCTTCGTCTACTAAAAACGGACATTGTTCAGCATTTGGATCTTCATTTCGATTGAAAAAAAGACTCAACAACTCGTAGCCTTTTCCTTTGTAATACAAATTTTTGATAGAAGGATTCAAATTGTAATGAAACATTTGGTTCAAAACAATGGCCATCGACGGACTAATATCGCTTTCGTTATAATATTTTTTCTCTTGATTTTCTTTACTCAAAAACGGAATATGTTCGGCATCATTGGTAAACAAACCATGAAATTTTTTGATAGAAACAAAAATGGAAATCAACCAGGATTTTGGAGCTATTTGCACGTTCAAAGGCAATTCTTTTTCGGTGTTATAAAACAACAAAGCCTTTTCTTCTTTGAGATTCAGCACATAATTGCCCTGATTAAAAATATAATTAGCACTACCCTTTAACCCAAAATGAAATTGTATCAAGCCCAATTGAACAGGTCGCTGAAAAGTTAAAACCGTATCGGTATTATTTTGAAAACGAATTAAAATAAAATCATCGTCAATTTTTATTTCCTCTTCCATTTTTTCGAATTACTTTATTGCTTTAGTCTTTCAAAATTAAATCTTTTTAACGGTTTTTCTTTACTTCCTTCTAAATTTATAAATTCTTTATTGTTTTTAAGGCTCTATTTCAACACGGCTTGGAGTTGAATCTTGATTTTATTAGATAGTTTATGACTAACAACTGACGGTATTTTTATATCAAAATCACTAGCATTTACAGAAAAATTAGTACTCAAATGTAAACCATTTGCCAGTTGATTCATTTTTAAAACTACTCTAATTGGAACTGATTTTCCATGTAATTCTAATGTTCCATTCACTATAAAATCTTTGGGTGTCGCAGTGATGCTATGCGTATCAAAATTTTCTATTTTCCCTCTAAACACGGCTTTAGGATAGCGATCACTTTCGATATAATTTTCATTAAAATGCTCCTCCATCAATGCGATTTTAAAACGGAATCCTTTTATCAAAACCAAACTGGCAATTTCGGCAGTTTGTGTATTTAGCACCACGGTTGTACTTGCATTGGTTGCTTTTACCTCTTCAAAAGAAGGCACCGAAGCTTCAAAAGTAATGACTCCTGATTTTGCAATCTTTTTGTCTTGTGCCAATACCAAATTGACAACAAACAATAGACTTAAAACGATAACTTTTTTCATAATTAGGATTTTAATAATTATTCTAAAAGTCCATCTTGTTGCCATTTCGCTACCATATCTATAGTCGACTGAGGCAATCTTGGTCCACCTTGTGGCATCAAAGCACTATTTCCATTATTTAAGGAAATTCGATTGAGCAATCCGCGGTTTTGCATCGCATTTTTTACCTGAGTATAGGTAACTAATGATAAAGAAGTTCCTCCTGTTGGTGTTGCTCCATGACAGGAAACACAATTGTTGTCTATAATTGACTTTACATTTTGCTTGTAAGTCACTTTACCTTCTACAGCAGGTGGATCTTCCATTAAAGTTTCAGGATTATCACTAGAACAGGACATTAAAACACTGCTAAACACAACTAAAGATAAAAGAATTTTAGATTTCATAACGTATGATTTTGAATTAATAAATGAGGTCTTCTCAACTGAAATTCATATACGAGAAAACCTTTCCTATAGTTTTATCCCCATTTATTTTTTTAAAACAAAAACCAACATTTCAATTTTATCGTAAGTACTCAAATAACTATAAAACAAAACCATGAATAAAAAACTACTATATGGTATTTTAATCCTACTGCTAGTTGCTTTTGGGCTATTTCGCTACGCTTACCAAAAACACCGAACTATAAGTACCGAAAAAGCTACATACAGCTTAACCGTATCTGAATTAGAAAAAGAATTTGCAGACAATGATAGCCTCGCTACACTAAAATACCAAGACCAAACCCTTGAAATAAAAGCAGAGGTTACTGCTATCGATATAGAAATTAAAGCGGTGATTTTAGACAACACTTTATTTGCAAGTTTCTCAGACAGTCTTCCTCATGATCTCATCATAGGTCACAAAACAAGTATTAAAGGTCGCTTTTTAGGCTATGACGAATTATTAGAAGAATTTAAAATGGACCAATGTTCCATAGTTCCTTGAGACTACTAACCCATCAAAATCCTATTTATGAAAAAGTTACTCCTCCTATTCGTATTCATTCCATTACTATCATTTTCTCAAAATGATTTATTAGCTGGTATAGACAGCACAGCAACAAAAGAAAATGTTACATCAGCATTTAAAGGATTGAAGATTGTCAACTTAGAATCGACAAAACTCGCAGCCAAAGGTGATTTGTATTTTATAGTTGCCCATCGATTTGGTTCCGTGAAAGATGGTTTTGAAGGCTTCTTTGGATTAGATAATGCGAATACCCAACTCAAATTTGTTTACGGTTTAACCGATTATTTAACCATAAGTGCCGCTAGAAGTGAATTGGCTTATGATTTTTCGACCAAATACACCCTGCTTAACCAAAAAACAGAAGGTTTTCCAGTGAGCATCGCTGGATTTAGTAGCCTTGCCATCAATAATACTCTTAAAGAGAGTTTGTATCCAAAACTTACTTTTAATGACCGATTCACTTTTGTTCAACAATTATTAATCTCCCGAAAATTTTCAGAAAAACTATCCCTGGAAATCGCTCCAACCCTTTTTCACGAAAATTTCATTGACAACACGCTCCAAAACAATACCCAATATGCCATAGGAATGGGTGGTCGTTATAAACTTTCAAAACGTTGGTCTCTTAATATTGATTATGCCGCGCATCTCAATAGAGCCTCAAACTCATTATATAAAAATCCATTATCCATTGGTTTCGATTTAGATACGGGTGGGCATGTTTTCCAAATGCATTTTACGAGTTCACAAGGCATTCACGAAGCGGGGTATTTAGGTCAAACTACTGGTGACTGGACAAAAGGCGATGTGTTTTTTGGTTTCAATTTGCTAAGAGTTTTCTAACTGCCCGGACTTATAGTTATTTATAACAATTCCAAATTAGTCTATTTCGTAAAAAATATAAAACCAAACAAAACCAAGCTACGTAAATGACTTACAAAACCATAAAATAGTATAATCATGAATAAAACAGTAAAAAAAGTATTGGTAATCCTAGGTGGTATTGTAGTAATGTTCATTGCTATTTTGATCTATCATATCATAACAGCAAAACCAGCCGTATATGAAAATGCTACTATTCAAGTGAGTCGCATTGATTTTGAAAACACGATTGATTCGGTGCAAGCCAAACAAATTTGTGCCGACCTAAGATCCATCAAAGGTTTAACCACAGATTCTATTATTGTAAAAAGAAATGTAGTGGTCTATTTCCACAACAATAAAATCACTAATTCAGAAAAAGTATTCAATGAATTAATGCAAAAGCGCCCTTACAAAGCAGAACGATTTTTATTACCTGCCAGTATGGAAAACAAGCCCGTATGCCCAATAGATCAAAACAGTATAAGTTACAAAGCATTCAAAACAATAAATCAATTTTTTAATTAACCTTTAAATCTATTATTATGAGAAATTTTTCTAAAATCACACTAAGTGTAATGTTAATTGCGTCGGCTTCATTCACCTCTTGCAGCAATGACGATGATCCAAAACCAGAACCAAAAGCATCAATCTATGCACGTTTAGGAGGTTCGACAATGGTTGCTGACCCAGATAATTCAGGGCAAATGATTGAAAAAGGACGTTTAGCATTCCGCAAAGTGGTTAATTCTACAGTAGGATTAATTGTAGCCGATGTTCAATCCAATGCATCTGGAAATCTAGGAGCACATTTTGCTCCTGTTCTTACTGAAGTTGGAGCCGGAAATACAACCAAATTGGCTATTTTAGTAGATAATCTAACCGACTTCTTCTCATTCAATACTGGAGGAACAAATGCTGTGAATACCTACTCAGGATTAAATATGGTTGATGCACATGATCCAGCTAAAAATCCACGTATGGGTACAAAATCTAGCAATGCAGATTATACGAAATTTGTTGGCTATGTAGGTGCTGCAGCTAATTCCAATGGTGTAGCTGCAAATACAGAATTATACACTGATATCGTAGTCGTATTAGAATCATTAAGAACACCTATCGTTCAAAAATAATTCTTTTTTGAGATAAAAAACGCTGCCTTTTTTAAGGTAGCGTTTTTATTAAAAAAATGGATTTAACTCCTAAAAAAAAGTTGTTCAATAGATTTACAAAACATCTAAATCTATATTTAACAACAACCATCAAGAACCCTAAGCGATATTTTTTCGTATCTATCATTAGAAAAAATGCTTTGAGTTATTTAGAATAAATCTACACAATGACTCAAAAAAAAGCCGATTTTGCACTATTTTATACTAAAATTGATTTTGTAATACCGTTTTTAGATCAAATTATCACGAAGCGATACAAAAAGAACTTACAGCGTTGTTTTTATAAAATAGTTAATAATAATTTTGTAGAACTTTTTAAGGAAAGTATAATTATGGAAAATTTTAATATGTCCAGAAACAGCACTTTTTACGCTTTAGGTTTAAGTTACAAGAAAGCAGATGCAACGATTAGAGGAAAATTTAGCTTAGATGCCAAAGCACAATCCGTTCTATTAATGCAAGCTGAAGCAGAAGGAATCGAATCAATTATAGTTACCTCAACTTGTAACAGAACTGAAATTTATGGTTTTGCTAACCATCCTTATGAGTTAATCAAATTACTTTGCGAAAACAGTAACGGTTCGGTACAAGATTTTCAAGAAGTAGCTTATATCTACAAAAACCAAGAGGCTATTAATCATATGTTTCGTGTTGGAACCGGATTAGATAGCCAAATTTTAGGTGATTTTGAAATCATCAGTCAAATAAAAAATGCTTTTACACAAAGTAAATCCTATGGTTTAGTAAACAATTTCATGGAACGTTTAGTAAACTCGGTGATACAAGCCAGTAAAAAAATCAAAACAGAAACCGAAATTTCTTCAGGTGCAACTTCAGTATCCTTTGCATCTGTTCAATATATAATCAAAAATGTAGAAGATATTGCTAATAAAAATATCTTACTTTTTGGAACCGGAAAAATTGGTAGAAATACCTGTGAAAATTTGGTAAAACACAGCAAACACGAACAAATTACTTTAATCAACAGAACCAAAGACAAGGCTGAAAAATTAGCCGAAAAGTTGGATGTAGTAGTTAAAGATTATTCGGATTTACAATTGGAAATACAAAAAGCCGATGTGTTAGTAGTAGCCACAGGTGCTCAAAACCCAACGGTTGACAAAGCCATTTTGAACCTTAAAAAACCTTTGTTGATATTAGACTTGTCTATTCCTAAAAACGTACATGAAAATGTAACAGAAGTAGAAGGTGTGACGCTAATTCACATGGACCATTTATCACAAATTACCGATGAGACTTTAGAAAACAGAAAAGAACATATTCCTGCTGCTGAAGCGATAATCGAAGAAATAAAAGACGAATTTAATACCTGGACCAAAGGCAGAAAATTTGCTCCAACTATCAATGCATTGAAAGCCAAACTAAACGAAATCAAAAATTCGGAATTGGATTTTCAAAGTAAAAAAATAGCCGATTTTAACGAAGAACAAGCTGAAATCATCAGCAACAGAATCATTCAAAAAATCACTACGCATTTTGCCAATCACCTAAAAGATGAAAACACAATGGTAGATGAAAGCATCGAATGGATTGAAAAAGTCTTTAAAATTGAAGCTGTGGTAAAATAAAATCCACCACAAATTACACCAATTTTCACAAATTAATTAAGTCATAATTACTTTCTATATTTATGGCAAAAAAATAAAATGGCAGAAAAAACAATACGTATAGGTACAAGAGATAGCGAACTCGCTTTATGGCAAGCACATACTGTTCAAAAACAACTCAACGATTTAGGTTATAAAACTGAAATCGTAGCCGTAAAATCACAAGGTGATATTATTCTTGACAAGCCACTATACGAATTGGGAATTACTGGAATTTTCACCAAAACATTAGACATAGCCATGATTAACGGCGATGTAGATATCGCAGTACATTCTATGAAAGATGTACCCACTGCCCTACCTATCGGAATTGTTCAGGCAGCCGTTTTAAAAAGAGCCAATACCCTTGATATTTTAGTGCACAAAGGTAATCTGGATTTTCTGGAAACTGAAGGAACTATCGCCACTGGAAGTTTGCGTCGTCAGGCACAATGGTTGAATAAATATCCTAATCATACTGTAGTGGATTTACGCGGAAACGTAAATACCCGCATGCAAAAACTACAAGATAGTGACTGGAATGGCGCTGTGTTTGCCGCTGCAGGATTGGAAAGAATCAACTTGAAACCAAGTGATTATATCGATTTAGACTGGATGATTCCGGCACCTGCTCAAGGAGCCATGTTGGTAGTTGCTATGGCTAATGACGAATTTACTTTAGATGCTGTTTCGCAATTAAACGATATCGAAACCGAAGTTTGTACCTATATCGAACGCCAATTTTTGAGAACCTTAGAAGGTGGTTGTACAGCTCCTATTGGTGCTTTAGCAAAATACAATGAAGACGAAGACACTATTCATTTGGATGGAGTTTTATTTTCTTTGGATGGAAAACAAAAAATCGAAATCAACAAAGTGGTGGATATATCTGAATGGAAAAAATTAGGTTTCTATTCTGCTAAAGAAATTCTCGATAATGGCGGAAGCGAATTGATGGCAACGATTAAAGCAACTTTGAAAAAATAATGAGTCAGACAAGTATTCTTTCGACCAAAACCTTATCCGTTGCACAACGTCAGGCTTTTCTTGATGCCGAAATCGACCTATTAGAACAAGATTTCATCGAAATCCAAAACAACAATTTCGAACTAAAAGAAATCAATACCAATCTGATTTTCAGTAGTCAAAATGCTGTATTAAGTTTGATGGAACAAAAAGGCTGGGAAAAACTTACATCCAAAAGTGTTTTTTGCGTAGGCGAAAAAACCAAAGATTTACTCGAGGCAAATGGTTTTAAAGTAGAAGCTTACATGGATTACGCATCAGAATTAGCAGAAATAATTACTCTAATTTATTGGTATGAAAGCTATACATTTTTCAGCGGAAATCTTCGCAAAGAAACCTTACCAAAAGCCTTGAAAAATGCTGGTATCACTTTCAATGAAATTGAGGTGTATCAAACCAAATTAGCGCCATTTAAAATTTCCAAAGAAGAAAATTTTGATGGAATTCTGTTTTTTAGCCCTTCGGCAGTAGAAAGTTACCTGACAAATAATACAATCACAAAAGAAGTTTGCTTTTGCATTGGCGAAACCACAGCTTCAGCATTAGAAAATAAAACAAAAAACATCATTGTGGCGGCACAACCTACCATCGAAGATGTCATCGAAGCAGTAATAGAAGAATTTAAATAAAAATCCCTTTCAGAGTTTTGAACTCTGAAAGGGTTAAATAAAATCAAAATGATAAAAAACGACTTATTCTTAAAAGCATTAAAAGGAGAAACTGTTCAACGTCCACCGGTATGGATGATGCGTCAGGCAGGAAGATATTTACCGGAATTTAGAGCTTTACGTGACAAATATGATTTTTTCACCCGTTGCGAAACTCCGGAATTAGCTGCTGAAATCACGGTTCAGCCTATCCGTCGTATTGCTCCGGATGCTGCTATTTTATTTTCGGATATTTTGGTAGTACCAAGAGCTATGGGAATTCATGTAGAATTGAAAGACAATTTAGGACCTATTATCCCGAATCCAATTCGCACCATGGAGCAAGTTAATCAGGTATTTGTTCCTAATATCGAAGAAACTTTAGGTTACGTAATGGACGCGGTAAAATTGACCAAAGAAATGTTGAACGACGAAGTGCCATTAATTGGTTTCGCTGGTTCTCCTTGGACTATTTTCTGTTATGCAGTTGAAGGAAAAGGGTCGAAAAGTTTTGATACTGCCAAAGGTTTCTGCTTCTCAAATCCAGTAGCAGCGCACACTTTGTTACAAAAAATCACTGATACTACTATTTTATACTTAAAAGAAAAAGTAAAGGCAGGTGTTAATGCCGTACAGATTTTTGATTCTTGGGGAGGAATGCTTTCTCCAACGGATTATCAGGAATTTTCATGGAAATACATCAACCAAATCGTTGAAGCTTTAGCCGATATTACTCCGGTTATTGTTTTCGGAAAAGGTTGTTGGTTTGCTTTGAACGAAATGGGTAAAAGCAAGGCTTCGGCTCTTGGTGTAGACTGGACTTGTACAGCAAGAAATGCACGTTATTTATCAGGTGGAAATGTGACTTTACAAGGTAATTTTGACCCATCAAGATTGTTATCGCCAATTCCAACCATCAAGAAAATGGTTCACGAAATGATTGACGAATTCGGAAAAGACAAATACATCGTAAACCTGGGTCACGGAATTTTACCAAATATTCCTGTGGATCATGCCAAAGCGTTTATTGACGCGGTGAAAGAGTACGGGAATTAGTTAGATATCCTACAAGGTTTTAAAAACCTTGTAGGAATATTAAAAAAACTTGACTTATATAAGAAACCTATAAATTGGTTGCAATAACAAAAGAAATGACGAACTGCAGGATTATATTTTCTATACTTTTAATGTTTTATAATTTCCTAGTCTGTATAGGGCAAGTAAATAAAGAAGAGGAGTTCAAAAATTTAACGACCCTACATCTAAAAGGTAAAGTAAAATCTATAGCGGAAAAATCTTTTAATGCCAAAAAGAATGGTAATAATTATGTTAAAACCATTGAAGGATGGCAATCTAGTTGGCAAAAAAACAATGAACAAAAATTTGATATAAATGGAAATTTAATTAATCAAACGTATTTTGAAAATTCTAAACCAATAAGAAATGATTTTTATAAATATGAGAACAAAAAAATAACTGAAATTAATGTTCTCTATGCAAATCGTTTTTTTTCATATGATGAATTTGGTAAAATTACATCAGAAAAATTCATTAATAAACAGCCAAAAAAAATAACAACGGGAAAAGAAAGTATCCCATTAAAGAAAGAAACATTTATTAAATATTTCTATTCTAAAAATTCAAAACTTATTCAAAAAATAGAAAGTAATTTATCTGGAAATCAAGTATCTGTTGAAAATTTTAAATATGACCTAAATAACAATTTGATTTATCGAGAATTGAAATATTCAGACAGAAAAGAATGGTATAACTATTATTTTAATAATGACAATTTACTGTATAAAACTGAATGGAAAGATAATAAAAATGGTTTATTAGAAGAAACATTGATAACGTACAATAATCGCGAAAAAATAACTGAAAATTGGACAAATTATTTTGAAGGAGAAAAAGAAGGTTCAATAGAATATATTTATGAAAAGGGTAATGAAATCAGAACAAAAGAATTTGATGCTGATGGAAATTTGGAAAACGAAGAAAAGATAAGTTACGTATATGATAAATTTGAAAACTGGATTAAAAAAACTATTGTAACAAAAAATAAAGTGTTTATTGTTGAAAGAAAAATAACCTACTATTAAGATAATTTCCCAAAATGAGTTTGTGAATATTTCGGATTCAATAATAAAATTCAAGCTTCTGTTTCTAAAGAAATTTTTAATTTATCTAAAAAAGATTCAGTAGCTCAAAACGTGACCAGAAAGAAAACAGTTTTGAAGACCCAGAAAGAAAAGAATAAAAATGAAAGACAAATTTTACGCTTACATACAACAACTCCAAGACCAAATCTGTGCCGGATTAGAAAAGATAGATGGTGTTGCTCAATTCCGTCAGGATTTATGGGACCGTCCAGAAGGTGGTGGCGGAAGAACCCGTGTGATTGAAAACGGAGCTGTTTTTGAAAAAGGGGGAGTCAATATTTCAGCCGTTCATGGCAAATTGCCAGATACCATGCAGAAAATGTTCAACGTTGGCGAAGCTGATTTCTTTGCCTGCGGACTGAGTTTGGTGATTCATCCTAAGAATCCAATGGTTCCAACGGTTCATGCTAACTGGCGTTATTTTGAAATGTATGATGAAAACGGAACTATCATCAACCAATGGTTTGGTGGCGGCCAGGATTTAACGCCATATTATCTGTTTGAAGAAGATGCAAAGCATTTTCACCAAACTTGTAAAACGGCCTGTGACAAACACAATCCGGAGTTTTATCCGAATTATAAAAAGAAATGTGACGATTATTTCTGGAATGCGCACCGACATGAAGCCAGAGGTGTCGGCGGTTTGTTTTTCGACTATTTAAAAGCCACTCCAGAAATGACAATGAACGATTGGTACAATTTCGTTACAGAAGTTGGAAACAGCTTCTTAGAGGCTTATGTTCCAATTGTAGAAAGAAGAAAAGATCTTCCTTACACTGAAGCCAACAGAACCTGGCAGGAAATCCGTCGTGGCCGTTATGTAGAATTCAATTTGGTTCACGATAAAGGCACTTTATTTGGCTTAAAAACCAATGGAAGAATCGAAAGTATCCTGATGAGTTTACCACCACATGTACAATGGGTATACGACCATCATCCAGAAGCCGGAAGTGAAGAAGAAAAGTTATTGAAAGTGTTAGAAAAACCAGTTGATTGGATAGCTTCGTAGAAGCGTTATTTTTATAGCTGTTGATTTATCATTTTTGAAGGAGCTCCGAAGAAGCGATATATTTGTAGCAATAAACAATATTTAAAAAAAAAGCACCATCGGTGCGACATATTTATAGCAAAAGTTTAGATATTTTAATTGAGCTCCGTAGGAGCGATATATTTATAGAAACATTTTATGCAATCTATATTGAATCCCGTAGGAATGACAAATTTTAATTAACATCTATTTCGAATGGCAAATACCTATACGCAATTATATATTCAAATTGTCTTTGCCGTCAAAGGAAGACAAAATCTGATTTCCAATAAATGGAAAGATGAATTATTCAAATATATAACAGGAATTGTCACAAATGAAGATCAAAAATTGATTGCTATCAACGGAATGCCTGACCATATTCATATTCTAATTGGATTAAAGCCCAATAAAGCATTATCTGAATTGGTCAGAGATATCAAAGCCAATTCATCCCGATTCATCAACGAAAAAGCATGGATAAATGGTAAATTTGAATGGCAAACAGGATTTGGTGCTTTCACTTATAGCCATTCGCAATTAACTAATGTTATCAATTATATTCAAAATCAGGAAGAACACCATAAAACAAAAACATTTAAAGAAGAATATGTCGAATTTTTAAAATTGTTTAATGTTGATTTTAAAAACGAATATTTATTCGAAGATATTTAACATGTCGCTCCTCTGGAGCTAACATCACGAATCGAAAATAAACTATAAATATTACGCTCCTACGGAGCTTGAAAAATAATAATTATGTTCCCAATACACAGAGGTCGTCGTTTAAGAGTCAACGAATCAATAAGAAGTTTAGTTAGAGAAACAACCTTAAGTCCTTCGGATTTTATGTTTCCAATGTTTATTGCCGAAGGCGAAAATATAAAAGTAGAAATTCCTTCTATGCCAGGCATCTTTCGTCGTTCGATTGATTTAACTGTAGAAGAAGTCAAAGAATTGTTCGCTTTAGGAATTCGTGCCGTAAATATTTATGTAAAAGTAAGCGAAGATTTAAAAGACAATACCGGAAAAGAAGCTTGGAATCCTAATGGATTAATGCAACAAGCCATTCGTGCAATTAAAACTGCTTGTCCGGAAATGATTGTAATGCCAGATGTAGCCTTAGATCCGTATTCGATTTATGGACACGACGGAATCATCGCTAATGGCGATATCGAAAACGATTCAACCGTAGAAGCTTTAGTAAAAATGGCGGTTTCTCATGCACAGGCTGGAGCCGATTTTGTAGCACCTTCAGACATGATGGACGGACGTGTATTGCGTTTACGTCAGGGATTGGATACCGCAGGATTTCAAAACGTGGGGATTATGAGTTATTCGGCTAAATACGCTTCTGCTTTTTACGGACCTTTCCGAGATGCTTTGGACTCTGCACCTAAAGAAGCCGATGTTGTGGTACCAAAAGACAAGAAAACCTACCAAATGGACTACGCAAACCGTATTGAAGCGGTTAAAGAAGCGATTTGGGATGTTGAAGAAGGTGCCGACATGGTCATGGTAAAACCGGGAATCGCTTATTTAGACATCGTACGCGAAGTAAAAGACGCTGTAAATGTTCCCGTAACCGTTTATCATGTTTCGGGCGAATACGCCATGATTAAAGCCGCTGCCGAACGTGGATGGCTGGACAATGACAAAATCATGATGGAACAGTTAATGTGCATCAAAAGAGCCGGTGCTAGTTTGATTTCGACTTATTTCGCTAAAGAAGCAGCCATTCTTTTGAACCAATAAACTGATATTAATCATTTTATCATTGCCTCTTAAAAAGTATATTTGGTATAAAAATTTATAACAATGAAAAAATTACTACTCTTGAGTCTGATTCTATTAACTTTTGCCTGTAAAAAAGAAAGTCAGGAATCATTTGGAAATGAAGAACAACAAACAACCGTTGCTAGTGAAGAAAAAGAATTGGCACCTGAAGAATTAGGTAAAGTAATCTTTGAAAGCAAAGGAAATTGTATTTCCTGCCATAAAACAGAGGAAAAATTAATTGGACCAAGCTTGAAAGAAATTGCAAAAATCTATAAAGATAAAAATGCTAGCATCGTCACTTTCTTAAAAGGGGAAAGCGATGCCATTGTAGATCCGTCTCAATTTGCGGTAATGCAGGCGAATCTAAACCTAACAAAAACATTTTCTGAGAAAGAATTAGAAGGATTAGAAGCATACATTAATTCGCATTTAAAATAAATCCTAAGTCATCAAAAAACGCAAAAACCATTCGGAACATCGAATGGTTTTTGTGTTTATAAGGGCAACATCGTCGTATTTTTTACTTCTGAGATAATAAAGAAACTGTTGATCAATGAAACTTCAGGCAATACAGAGAGTTTTTTTTGATGAAAATGATGATAACTCTCCATATCTTCCAAAACAATTTTAAGTAAATAATCAAAACTACCTGAAATAAAATTGCACTCTACCACCTCTGGCATATTGAGGATAGCTTGATTAAAAACTACCGAGATATCATAATTCTGCTTAACCAATGTCACCTGACAATAAACCGTTAAGTTCTTTCCCAGTTTCTTTTTGTTTAAAACAGTCACATATTTATCAATAATACCTTCCCGCTCTAATCGCTTTACTCGGTCATGAACTGGAGTCAATGACAAGTTGATTTTAGCAGCAATATCTTTTAGCTTATAATGTGCATCTTTCTGCAATAAGCGCAAAATTCTTTTATCCGTTTCGTCCAATACCATAACATTTCATTTTATTAAAAGACTCCAAAAGAAAAAATTTCTGTTGCGAAAACGATTAAGTGAACAAACCAGAAATAATTTGTGTAAAAATAAACAATAAAACGAAAATTTTCTTATTTAAACCTAGTATAATCAGTAAAAAACACTTATGAATACATTTGTAATGAAATAACAATCAATCATCTAATATTACTAACTATGATAATCGGAGTTCCAAAAGAAATTAAAAATAATGAGAATCGTGTAGCACTTACTCCATCTGGTGTAGCTGAATTTAAAAAATTTGGACATACTGTATATGTGCAAACAAATGCAGGTATCAACAGTGGATTTAGTGATGCTGCTTATGTAGAGGCTGGAGCTGAAATTTTACCAACAATTGAAGCGGTTTATGAAATTGCTGAGATGATCATCAAAGTAAAAGAGCCTATCGCTTCTGAATACCCATTAATTAAAAAAGATCAATTAGTATTTACTTACTTCCACTTTGCCTCTTGTGAGCCATTAACGCACGCAATGATCGAAAGCGGAGCAGTATGTTTAGCTTATGAAACTGTTGAAAAAGCAGATCGTAGTTTGCCTTTATTAGTTCCAATGTCAGAAGTAGCTGGACGTATGTCTATCCAAGAAGGTGCTAAATTCTTAGAAAAACCATTACAAGGAAAAGGAATCCTTTTAGGAGGAGTTCCTGGAGTAAAACCAGCTAAAGTGGTTGTTCTTGGTGGTGGTGTTGTAGGTACTCAGGCTGCTAAAATGGCTGCTGGATTTGGTGCTCAGGTAACTATCATGGATTTAAGCTTACCTCGTTTACGTTACTTAGATGATATTATGCCAGCTAACGTAACTACTTTAATGTCTAACCACTACAACATCTGTCAAGAAATCGCAACTGCTGATTTAGTAATTGGAGCGGTATTAATTCCTGGAGCTAAAGCACCTCACTTGATTACTCGTGATATGTTGAAATTAATGAGCCCTGGAACTGTAGTTGTTGACGTTGCTGTTGACCAAGGTGGATGTATCGAGACTTGTACTCCTACCACTCACGAAAACCCAACTTTCATCATTGACGATATTGTTCACTACTGTGTAGCCAATATGCCAGGTGCGGTTCCTTACACTTCTACGTTAGCTCTTACAAATGCTACTTTGCCTTATGCATTACAATTAGCAAACAAAGGTTGGAAAAAAGCATGTGCTGAGAACGAAGAATTGAAGAAAGGATTAAACATTGCTAACGGTAAAATCCTTTACAAAGGAGTAGCCGAAGCTTTCAACCTTCCTTATAACGAAACTATCGAAGAAGCTGTTTGCTAATAAAACACACTTAATAATACTCAAAACCCTTTCATTTGCAGAAAGGGTTTTTTGTTTATTTTATTCCTCCAAAAGCACCAAAACAGGCATTTTTATGCAATATTTCTACCGAAGAGAAACCTACTTTCTTCATCAAGTCCAATTGATAACTCATCGAGCGTGGTGTATCTTCCTTTTCGATATAATCAAAAACCTTTTGTTGGTACTCCTCCCCTCCTAAACCTATCAAATAATTAGCATACATTTTCCAAACAATTTGATTTACCTCAACATGATCCTGAACCAACAAATCCGAAATTAAAAAACAGCCTCCAGGCGTTAAACTATCATACATTTTTTGGAATACCATTTCCCAATCGGAATCTTCACGTAAATGATGTAAAACGGCTCCAGCCAAAATAATATCAAACTGATTTTTAGGTAACTCGATATCCCGAATATCGCCCTGAATAGTAGCTACATTTCCTCTCGTCTCAGCAGAAACCCGCTCTTTGGCTATATCTAACATATTCTGACTCAAATCAATCAAAGTACAATCTAAATCCGCCACTTTAGAAAGAATTTTCAAGGTATAATTTCCTGCTCCGCATCCTAAATCCAAAATACTTTTGGCATTTGGTTTTACAGCTTTTGCCGTACTTGTAATTAATTCCAAAGCAATGGTAGCATCCATAGTAGCCACTTGCCCCGTTTCTAAATTAGAAAAACGTTCTACCTCATTATCAAAACGTTCTCTGATTTCTGCAACTGTTGATTTCTTCATAATTCAATTTTTAATTGTTTGGATCTGTTATTTGCCACGAATTCACGAACTATTATTTTTAACTAAATTCAATATTTCACTAACAATAAGCTTAACTAATTGATTCGTATAATTCTTGTTTTCCGATTTTAAAATTAATTCGTGAATTCGTGGCTAATACTCAGCGAAATAGATTTTTATTTCACAAACCTAGAATTTTTATATATGACTTAAAAATACTTATTTTGTCAATTATTAATACTTATTAGGTATTTATGGAATTACGCCACCTTAAATATTTCCTCAAATTAGCCGAAGAACGCAGCTTTGTGCGCGCTGCCGATAAGTTATTTATTTCGCAGCCCCCTTTGAGCCGTCAAATAAAAGAGTTAGAAACCGAACTATGTGCAAGGCTTTTTGAACGCAATAACAAAAGGGTTATCCTAACCGAAGCTGGTAAATATTACCAAAAAGAAGTTCAAGAATTACTTCAAAATTTGGAACGTATTAACGCAACGACCAAAAAAATATCTAAAAATAAAAGTGGTGAATTCCGGATTGCTTATGTGAGTTCTACTTTTTCAGGAGATATTTCAAAATTGATTCAGTATTTGTCGAATGAATATCCCTATGTCAATTTTCGATTGTATGAAGTACCTACTGTGAAACAAATTGCAGCCTTGGAAGAAGGTAAAATTGATTTTGGAATTATCCGTGCGCCTTTACATTCTCCAAAAATCGATTCGCAGTTGTGGTTCAAAGACCGTTTTTCATTGGTATTCAATAAAAATCATTATCCGATTACATCTGATAAGGATTTCGAAAACTTACAAACGGCAACCTTTGTCTTTTTCAACAAAGATTATGCTCCACATTTTCATGATGCTTTATTGGAAATTTGTTCGCAATATGGTTTTAAACCAAAAGTCGTTCACGAATCAAACAATATTTCGTCCATAATCCAGTTGGTAAAAAATGGATTAGGGATTTCCATTGTTCCTTCGGCGATACAAAAAACACATAATTATCCTGAATTGAAATATATAAACCTTCAAAAAGCACAGCGTTATACCGATATTTTATTGGCAACACCAAAAGGAAATCCATCGGAAATAGCTCAAAAAGCCATCACATTTTTGACCCAAAAAAAAAGTAAAAATGAACAGTAATACAGAAACCGCTTTTTTCAAAACTCCATTAGGAATCGCTAAAATTATTGGTGATAAAAACGGAATTTCGAAAATATCCATTCAGGATAATGGAGAAATAACTGAAAGAATTCCTGCTGTTTTAGAAGAAGCCGTGCATCAACTTCAGGACTATTTTGATGGGAAAAGAACAGACTTTGATTTCAAAATAAATCCAAAAGGAACCGAATTCCAACAAAAAGTTTGGCAATCATTAATCGAAATTCCATTTGGAAAAACGATGAGCTATTTGGATTTATCCAAAAAACTAGGCGATGTGAAAGCCATTCGTGCAGTAGCTTCCGCAAACGGAAAAAATCCGCTTTGGATTGTAGTTCCCTGCCACAGAGTTATTGGTACCGATGGTTCACTTACGGGTTATGCTGGTGGTTTGTGGCGAAAAAAATGGTTGTTGGAACACGAAAATCCTGCCCGAAAACAAGAATTGTTGTTTTAAACAATAACAATACGATTAACCTTTAACAGATTTTAACCATTAAGAAATTAAGGTAAATTAAGATTCTACTTTACCGCAAAGGATACAAAGTTTTACGCAAAGAAAACGAAGAATCTTAACTCCTGAATGGTTTAATTAAAAGCATAATTGATAATTTCAATTATCTTTTTTTATGTAAATTCGTACCGAAGCTAAATCCAAATCCATGAAAAAACTCAAAAAAATTCTAATCGGATTCGTTATTGTGATAGGACTTCTGATACTTTCACTTTATATTTTTAAAAAGGATTATTTATTAAGAGCAGTTCGGGTGACCTACCTCAACGGACATTCAACAGCTTTTTTGGATGATTACAAATACTTTGATAATGCAATCATTCAGAAAAGCAATCAACCACAACCCTGGGATTTAGCCAAAGATTATAACAAGGTAAAACCAACTTCTAAATTAGAAGACTTGCATAAAGAAATGGGAACAGTCGCTTTTGTAATTATAAAAAACGACAGTATCTGGAACGAAAACTATTATGATGATTACGCTGCCTCTTCCAAATCGAATTCATTTTCCATGGCCAAAAGTATCGTGTCTGCATCCTTAGGAAAAGCCATCATGGAAGGAAAAATTAAAAGTTTAGACCAGAAAGTCAGTGATTTTTTCTCTGAATTCTCCAAAGGAAAATCAGCTGAAATGACTGTGGGCGATTTGGCTTCTATGGCTTCAGGATTAAACTGGGATGAAGCTTACTACAGCCCTTTTTCAATTACCACTCAAGCCTATTTTGATGACAATTTAACCCCGATTATTTTAGGTTTAAAAGGAATCGACACACCCGGAAAGACCTATAAATACTTAAGCGGAAACACACAATTACTAGCTATGTGCATTGAAAAAGCCACAGGAAAAAAATTAGCCGATTATGTTTCGGAATCTTTCTGGAAACCTATGGGCGCCGAGAGTGATGCCTTCTGGCAAACCGATAAAAAAGGATTGGTAAAGGCTTTCTGTTGTGTCGCCAGTAACGCTAGGGATTTTGCCCGTTTTGGAAAACTCTATCTTCACAACGGCAAATGGAACGGCCAACAACTTTTAGACAGTGCTTTTGTTGCCAAATCAGTAAGACCACGTTTTAAAGAATCACCTCAATATGGTTATGGTTGGTGGCTAAGCCAATACAAAAACAAACCGCTTTTTTACATGCGAGGTCATTTAGGCCAATATGTGATTGTCATTCCTGAAGATCAGTTAATCATTGTTCGATTAGGAAACAAAGAACATAAGGGAACTATCGAAAATCCGCATAGTAAAGACTTATTCGTATATCTGGAAGAAAGCTATAAAATGCTGGGAGTACACTAATTTTGTAAAAACATAAACGGATGATTGAAAAAATAAATCTCAACAACATCTTATTTCTGGACATTGAAACTGTTCCTGAAACAGCCGATTTTAACGAATTGGATTCGGAAATGCAGGCTTTGTACGAACAAAAAACCCAATACCAGCGTAAGGAAGAAATCTCGGCTGAGGAATTTTATGAGCGTGCTGGGATTTGGGCAGAATTTGGAAAAATTGTTTGTATATCCGTTGGTTTTTTTGCCAATAAAAATGACATACGAAACTTTAGAGTGACTTCTTTCTTTGGAGAAGAAAAGAAAATATTGAAAGATTTCAGCAATCTGTTGAACAACCATTTCAATGGACCTCAGCACATGCTTTGTGGCCATAACGCTAAAGAATTTGATATTCCTTTTATCGCTCGCCGTATGATTATTAATAATATTGCCATTCCAGACAAACTGAATCTTTTTGGCAAAAAACCTTGGGAGATTCCGCATTTAGACACCCTGGAATTGTGGAAGTTTGGCGATTACAAACATTTCACTTCTTTGAAACTGATGTGTAAAGTGCTTGGAATTCCTTCTCCAAAAGGCGATATCGATGGTAGTCAGGTAGGTCATGTTTTTTATGTCGAAAAAGACATTGACCGCATTGTAACCTATTGCGAAAAAGACACCATTGCTGTAGCTCAGATTTTCCTGCGTTTACGTAGAGAAGATTTATTGATTGAAGAGGAGATTATTCATGTTTAGAAACAATTACTTCTTACAAGTAAAAGAAGAAATAAATTATTATTGAAATTATAAATATTAAAAATAGCAAGCCAAATCTAGATTGATTAATATCCGCCCGTTTGTTTGGATTTACAAATGTATCAAATAATGTTGCTATTAAAATCCAGCCTAAAAACAACCAAAATCTACCAATAATATCGCCTAATAAAGTCGTGTTTTTAAGAAAAATATTTAATGGGTTAAACATTAAAATTAATAAAATAGTTAAGTTTAATATTATCAATATCAATGCTGAATAATTTATAATTTTTTCACTTTTTGTGATATACGTTAGGTTAATATTTAAAATTTTTTCAGCAGGAATGATCATTATATGTCCTGGAACCTCTCTGATGTTGTTCGGAGGTAAGTCTTTTCTATATCTCCTAACATCTGTAAGATATATTGCTTTTAAATCACCTGTATTTTTGCAAATCGTATGTTGTCTTAAAAATCCTTTATAAAGTTTAGTGCCTTCGTTTCCCAAATCAACTAAAACATCAGCTTCAGTTAATAAAACTTTTTGATTTGGGAGAATACCTCTAAAATCTTTAAACTTTAAGGATTCTCCGCTTAAATAATAATGCCAATAATTATTGAATCTTAAAGGAGAAAATTTTTTGTCCCAATCTAAAGTTCTTACTATTTTCCAACATAATTGTGCTATTATAAAAGAGATAAATATAACAACCGCCATATATCCCAATATCCAACAAATTAATTCAAAATCAAATAACTCTTTTGGTAAAGAGTTACTTTTTAATTTTACATAAATTGAATTTAAAAAATTATAATTATTAAAATTTGGAGTTTCTTGAGGATGTAATTTTTTATAAATTAAATTTATAAAAATAAAATAAGAAAAGACCTGTATAATCAACCCAGGTATTAAGCTAATGTAAAAAGTATTAATCCAATTAGAAGAATTAAATTGTTTAGAAAATTCTCCAACATAATAAAATCTTCTAAATACAATTCCTGGAAAAATGAATAGCAAAAAAAGGATGATAGAATTCCATGCTATTTCCATGATTAAACTTAATTAACAAAATTAAAGTCATTACCATCAATTTCAATTTCAACTGAAGAATGACTATTCTGATTTAATCTATCAATAAGTTTTTTTTTGTTGGAAGAATTAGACAAAATAACATCAACTGCTTCTTTATCAACAATAGAAGTATCTCTTCCAAATGTTCTAACCACTTGTTGTTTAACTAAACCAAGTGACGTAGAAAGAGACATTAAAATAACTTTTAAAGTTGTCATAGTAATTTAGTTTTTAGTGTTTTATTTGGCAAAAGTAATGAATGAAAAACTAATTTTAATTAAAGTTATAATAAATTATAATATAAATCTTTTAATCTTGATTGTTTTTTAATATGTAATTTAAATATTTACATTTACAAAAATTATAAATTATGGTATTAAGTAGATTCTGGTTGGCAATTTTTATCTCGTCAATTGCCTTTATTTTTGTGAGTTTGTTTACTAATGATGCATACACCATTGATAACGTGTTGAATGGCAAAAAAGACGAACCTATCTTAATCAATGAAAAATTTACCGAACAGCTTCCTGCTTTCATCAAAGACAGCATTAAAAAAGCGCCAGATCAGACTATGATTATCAATCGTGATACGCTAAATGCGGATACGACTTATGTTTACAAAAACCAAACCGTTAAAATCTACAGCGGCATTCAAAAATCGGACGGATTATTACCCACTTGTAAAAACACTTTAGTAGATTTAATCCTGCCTTTGATTGCGTATTTGGCTTTTTTCTGTGGCTTGATGGAACTTCTAATCATCTCCGGAGCTTCCGGAAAACTGGCTAAAGTACTGAGTCCAGTATTCGTAAAAGTGTTTCCAAGTATCCCTAAAAACCATCCTTCTATTTCGTACATGACCTTGAATTTTGCTGCCAATTTCCTCGGATTGGATTCGGCGGCAACCCCTTTCGGACTGAAAGCGATGGAAAGTTTGCAGGAACTCAACCCCGAAAAAGACAAAGCCAGTGATGCCCAAATCATGTTCATGTGTTTGCATGCTTCTGGTTTAACTTTGATTGCAACTTCCATCATTGGATATCGTGCGGCAGCCGGTGCAGCTAATCCTGCCGATGTAATGTTGCCATGTATCATTACTTCTTTCATTGGAACTATTGCTGCTTTCTTAATTGTGGGAATCAAACAAAAAATCAATTTCAAAAGTGCCTCTCTAGTGGCTGCTTTAATGGGATTAATCGGTGCTATTATTGGTTTACTGATGTATGTAAATCATTTGGATTTAATTGGTAAAAATTATTTCACTTCTAACTTATCGGCATTGATTTTACTGGTGATTATTGTGGCTACGCTTCTCCTTTCGTTTATGAAGGAATCAAAATTTACCGAAGCTAAAACCACTGTTTTTGATGCTTTTGTATCAGGAGCGAATAACGGCGTAAAAACTGGAGTAACGATTTTCCCTTATGTTTTAGGGATGCTTGTTGCTATTTCGCTATTCAGAAACAGCGGATTATTTGAAATCATCAGCAATGGATTGGGCTTTGTTTTCTCGAATTTGGGAGTAAATAAAGAAATTGTAGATTCATTGCCTGTTGCTTTGTTGCGCCCTTTTAGCTCAGCTGGTTCAAGAGGTTTCTTAATCGATTCTATGAATACCTTTGGTGCCGATTCGATGACAGGAAGATTAAGCTCTATTTTCCAATGTAGTGCCGAAAGTACCTTCTATGTTATTGCGGTTTATTTTGGTTCGGTAAATATCAAAAACACTCGTTACGCTCTTGGAACAATGCTTTTAGTGGATGTAATTTGTGTCATAACCGCTATTTTCGTGGCGAGCTGGTTTTTTTAATTTAATTATTAGTTTTTGGTATTAGGATTATCAAGCTTTTTTTCATTCTTTTGAGTTTAGAATCAACACAACTATTAATTTTACAAAATGAAGAAATATTCTAAATATATCGCAATTCTATTAATCTTACTTTTTTTAATAACTAGTTTGATAAGCTGTGGTGTTTACTACAATAAATCGAACCCATCAGGAAAAATTCCTCCTGGGCAAGCAAAAAAAATGACGGGAAGTAAAAGTGCTAAGTATTATGCACCAGGTCAAAACAAATAATTATATCCTATAAATCATCAAATAAAATGTCAAAATACACGAAATACATTGCCATAGTTTTACTTATCCTATTTTTAGTTACTAGTTTATTATCATAAATTTTATCAAAATACATTTACTTAAAATGAAATATTCATTTCTTGCTATTATTGCTGTATTTTTTATGTCATGCAGTAATGATTCCGAAAAGTTGATAGATTATAGTGCGCAAAATGAAGCTGAAATTCAAGAATATATCGCAGAAAATAATTTGAATGCACAAAGGACAAGTTCTGGTTTGTATTATGTAGTCAATGAAGAAGGAACAGGAAAAAGACCTACATCAACTTCAGTAGTTACTGTATCTTACAAAGGTTATTATACGGATAAAACTGTTTTTGACACAGGCAGTACAACTGGAGTTTCTTTTAATTTACAACAAGTAATTAAAGGCTGGATTGAAGGAATTCCTTTCTTCAAAGAAGGCGGAAGTGGTATTCTGTTGATTCCAGCACATTTAGCTTATGGAAGTAAAAATTATCAAAAAATTCCTGGAGGCTCTGTTTTAATTTTCGAAATTAAATTATTGGCGGTTGAATTTAGTGCCACTAATGATGCTCAAATCGTAAAATATATTTCTGACAATCAATTAAATGCCGTAAAAACAGAATCTGGTTTGTATTATGTTATTGACGAAGCGGGAACTGGAAAACAACCTACATCAACCTCAAATGTTACTGTTGCCTACAAAGGTTATTTTACAAACAAAACTGTTTTTGATCAAAGTACTGCCAGTGGAGTTTCTTTTAATCTGCAACAAGTAATTAAAGGCTGGACGGAAGGAATTCCGTATTTTAAAGAAGGAGGAAGCGGAAAACTTTTGATTCCTGCTACTTTGGGCTATGGCAGTTACAATTACAATTCTATTCCAGGTGGTTCGGTATTAATTTTTGATGTTAAGCTAATTTCAGTTAATTAAAAACAAATAAAAATGTCAAAATACACTAAATACATCGCAATTGGGTTACTGATTATCTTTTTACTTACTAGTTTATTGAGTTAAAAAATAATTACTAAAACCGAATCAAGAGATGCTTTTCATATAGATGAGCATCTCTTTTTTATTAATTTTTATAACAAAAAGTGTGATTTTTTAAAGGAATCACCGCTGTTAAAGCCTTATGCAACGGCAATAATTTTTTATCTTTGACAAAAAAATAAAATATCCATGGACTTTATTTATCAGGATCCTTATCCAATTTTAAAAGACGATACCCAATACCGTAAAATATCTTCAGACTACGTAAAAGTGGAACAATTAGGCGACAGAGAAATCTTGAACGTTGATCCAAAAGCTTTAGAATTACTTTCGCAAGAAGCAATGAAAGACGTTTCTTTTATGTTGCGTACTTCGCATTTAGAGAAATTAAGAGCGATTCTTGATGATCCAGAAGCGACCGACAACGACCGATTTGTAGCTTACAATTTATTGCAAAATGCCGTTGTAGCTATCGATGGCGAATTGCCTTCCTGTCAAGATACCGGAACAGCGATTGTAATGGCTAAAAAAGGAGAAGATGTATATACAGGTGTTGATGATGCAGAATGGCTATCCAAAGGAATTTTTAACACCTATCAGGAAAGAAACTTACGTTATTCCCAAATTGTACCAATTAGCATGTTTGAAGAAAAAAACTCAGGTTCAAATCTTCCGGCTCAGATTGATATTTATGCTAAAAAAGGGGCTTCGTATGATTTTTTGTTTTTAGCAAAAGGTGGAGGTTCTGCCAATAAAACCTATTTGTACCAACAAACGAAATCCTTGTTGAACGAAAAATCATTGGATGCTTTCATTCGTGCAAAAATCATGGATTTGGGAACTTCGGCTTGTCCACCATACCACTTAGCTTTAGTGATTGGAGGTACTTCTGCCGAAGCCACTCTAGCAGCTGTTAAAAAAGCTTCTGCTGGTTATTATGATAATTTACCAACTACAGGAAACATGGCTGGTCAGGCTTTCCGTGACTTAGAATGGGAAAAACGTGTACAGCAAATTTGCCAGGAAAGTGCTATTGGAGCGCAATTTGGAGGAAAATATTTCACGCATGATGTACGTGTAATTCGTTTGCCACGTCACGCTGCATCATGTCCGGTTGGATTAGGCGTTTCTTGTTCTGCTGATAGAAATATTAAAGGAAAAATTACTAAAGACGGAATCTTCGTAGAGCAATTAGAGGTAAATCCGAAACGATTATTGCCTGAAACACCGCCACATTTAGAAGAAGCTGTTGAAGTGGATTTGAATCAGCCAATGAGCGAAATTCTTAAAAAATTATCGCAATATCCAATCAAAACGCGTTTGAAATTAAACGGAACTTTGATTGTAGCACGTGATATTGCGCATGCCAAAATCAAAGAATTACTGGATGCTGGAAAACCAATGCCAGACTATTTCAAAAATCACCCAATCTATTACGCAGGTCCAGCAAAAACTCCGGACGGAATGCCATCAGGAAGTTTTGGACCAACCACTGCCGGACGTATGGACGTGTATGTGGAAGAATTCCAAAAAAATGGTGGAAGTATGGTCATGCTTGCCAAAGGAAACCGTACTAAAGATGTGATGAATGCCTGTAAAACTTACGGTGGATTCTATTTGGGTTCTATCGGAGGTCCTGCTGCTATTTTGGCTAAAGAAAACATTCTTTCAGTAGAAGTAGTAGATTTTGAAGAATTAGGTATGGAAGCTGTTCGTAAAATTACTATCAAAGATTTTCCTGCTTTCATCATTACTGACGATAAAGGAAATGATTTCTTTGAAAATTTATAAAGATTAACCGCAAAGAACACTAAGTTTTTCGCAAAAGTTTATATAGAATATTTTAACCGCAGATTCGCTGATTATTTCAAGTCGATTCTGCGGTTTATTTTTAAATTAATCCTATCCTGCCAACAAACTGCCACAGATACCTAAACCGATAAGCAGGTACAGGGCTGCGAGAATAAAAAGCACTTTTGCTGGTTTAGGATTGTATTTTTTTATGGCAAAGCCAATAATTGATAATATAATTGGCGGACCAACCATAATCAAAATCAACATAATGAATATCCCGCCCATATCAATATTTCCTTCTAAAGCTATCATAACTTAAAATTTTATCTCGTTTCTCAATTCTTCCAGACGTTCCTTTTTAGCATCTCTATAAAACAGATTCATGGTCTCAAAAGGAATAATTTTGTTGTCCTTGTCAACAATATGCACACAAGACTTTTTAATCGCTCTAACATCAAAATTATAGGCATCTATAAACTGCATGATTATTATTCGAAATAAATTATCATAACCTAAATCGGGTGCGTCAATATTGGGTAAACAACACATGATTGATTTTAAATTTTCTTCAGCAACTTCAACCGAGTTTCCGGTACTGAAAAGTTCAATCATTTTCTCTTTAAGCACATCATCCTGTTCGTAAATAATAGTGTTTTTGCTATTATCTAACAAATCATTAGGATTGATATATCGGGTTAACGGAAAAACCTCATTATCCAGTTTCAAGGCATATCCCATCACCAAAGCATCTGGATTACAGGGAACAGGTAATAAATCATCCGAATTAAAAATTTGAGTTTGTTCCAAAATCTTTCTTCTTACTTCAGTAAGAGTCATTTTATCCGTTTCAGGATTGAAATTGTCTAATCTTCCGGCTATTTGCGTTGGCTGAAAAGTCACACCGCGAATGCATTTTTGCTGTAAAGCAAATTCAATTATTTTACCTATTTCGTTATCATTCAGTCCTTTTTGTAAAGTAACAACCAAAGTGGTCGATAAATTCAATTCGTTCAGATTTTCAATTGCCTGCTGACGAATCTCATTCAAATCTGCTCCTCTTAATTCTTGTAAAACCGAATTTTCAAACGAATCAAATTGCAGATAGATTTCAAAATCAGGGGCATAACTTTTTAATCGTTTGACAAATTCTTTGTCTTTAGCAATTTTAATTCCATTGGTATTGAGCATCAAATGTCGGATAGGCAAAGATTTCGCATAATCCAAAATTTCAAAAAACTGCGGATGAATCGTTGGTTCGCCACCACTAATCTGAACTACATCAGGTTCTTTTTCGTTGCGGACAATAGTATCCAGCATTTGTTTGACTTCTTCCAGCGTGCGATGCCTTCCGTAACTAGGCGAAGATCCTGCATAACAGGTAGGACATGTCAAATTACATCTGTCCGTTACTTCAACAACTGTTAAACAGGAATGCTGTTCATGATCCGGACACAAGCCACAATCATACGGACAGCCATAATCCGTTTTGGTATTGAATTTATAAGGCATTTCCGAAGGCTTATTGTAGTTTCTGATGTTTTTGTAATACGGAATATCATCAGCGATTAAAACTTTGGATTTTCCATGCTCTAAACAATTTTTGAGCATATACACCTTATCGTTTTCGAAAACAATTTTGGCATCAATTCGCTTTAAGCATTCGGGACAAAGGCTCAACGTATAGTCGTAATAGGTATAATTTCTAACAGGCATTTTTAAATAGATTTAAAATGGTTTTGCGATAATATAGTAAGCATACTAAACACAATAACTGAATACTGCTCAAACCGAAAATAAAAAACACATTGGGTTTTAAGAATTCGATAAAAAAACGAAAAGCAAAATATGCAATCATAAAATATTGAAATAGCAAACCATTTTCTCTTTTTTTATCTTTTATGATAAACAAAAATATATACAAAAGGATTACAAAAAGCAATTCGTATATGGCCAAAGGATGTCTTTGTAAACCGTCTCCAAGATTCATTCCCATGAAAAAGGAAGTTTCTTTTCCATAGGTAAATTCATTTGTCCCCGAAAGAAAACAACCGATTCGCCCAATAAAAATTCCCAATAGAATAGGAAAAACAAACAAATCGCCGGATGATTCTTTTTCGCCAATTATTTTTTTCGAAAGTTCTACACCCAGTAAACCTCCGAACAAACCACCCATGATGGTTTTATAATTAAAAATCTCCATTAAAGATTCGAGTGAAGTAGGAATATCAGGATTTTCAAGAAACCCCATTATTCTGGAACCTAAAAAAGCACCAAAAATCGCCCCAAGAATTATAGAGAGTCTATTGGTGTTTGAAATAGGATCTTTGGATTTTTTTCGAAGAAATACATAATACCTAAACCCCAGAAAAAAGGCTAGGTATTCCAAAATGAGGTGAACATTTATTTGGTAACCAAAAAGAATTGGGTTAAACGGAATTTTCATTTTTTAATAAATAATCATTTCAGGAATGTCCCCTCCAATAATCAATTCGGCTTCAGTGGCGGAAACTATGTACTCCAAAGAAACACCAGGAGCTCTTTCGAGTAATCGAATACCTTTTGGCGTTACTTCCATTACGGCCAATTCGGTTACTATTTTTTTCACACAACCTACACCCGTCAACGGCAACGTACATTTTTTGAGAATTTTGCTTTCTCCGGCCTTGTTTACATGCATCATGGCTACAATGATATTATCGGCAGAAGCCACCAAATCCATCGCACCACCCATTCCTTTGACCATTTTTCCAGGAATTTTCCAGTTGGCTATATCGCCGTTTTCGGCTACTTCCATAGCGCCTAAAACAGTTAAATCAACGTGTTTCCCACGGATCATCCCAAAACTCATCGCTGAATCAAAGAAACTCGCTCCAGCAAGTGTAGTTATGGTTTGTTTTCCCGCATTAATCACATCGGCGTCTTCTTCTCCTTCGAAAGGGAAAGGCCCCATACCCAGAACGCCATTTTCGCTTTGAATTTCGACGTTTATTCCTTCTGGTATATAATTCGCTACCAGCGTAGGAATTCCTATCCCTAAATTAACAAAAAAGCCGTCTTGTAATTCCTGAGCAATTCGTTTTGCTATATCTTCTTTTGTTAGAGCCATAATTTTCGTTTTTTGAAACATATAAGTCATATAAGTTTTTTAATCAACCTTTGAACTTATAAACCATATAAGACATTTAAGTTCATATAAGTTTTGTCAAACTGAATACTAAATACTGCTACTGAAAACTGTTTACTGTTTTGGTCTCACTGTTACCTTCTCAATCCTTTTTTCATATTTTTCACCTTGAAAAATGCGTTGCACAAAAATTCCGGGAATATGAATTTGATTAGGATCTAACTGACCGGCTTCTACTAATTCTTCCACTTCGGCAATGGTAATTTTGGCAGCACCGGCCATGGCAGGATTGAAATTTCGGGCTGTTCCCTTGAAGATTAAATTTCCTGCTGTATCGCCTTTCCAGGCTTTCACAATAGAAAAATCGGCTTGAAAAGCTTCTTCCATTACATACATTTTTCCATCGAATTCTCGGGTTTCTTTGCCTTGGGCTACTTCCGTACCATAACCTGCAGGAGTAAAAAAGGCAGGAATACCTACTTGAGCCGCTCTACAACGTTCGGCTAAAGTTCCTTGTGGAATGAGTTCGACTTCAAGTTCACCCGAAAGCATTTGACGTTCAAATTCGGCATTTTCTCCTACATAAGAAGAAATCATTTTTTTTATTTGTTTTTTTTGCAAAAGCAGTCCTAATCCAAAATCATCTACTCCGGCATTGTTTGAAATACAAGTTAGATTTTTGGTGCCTTTTTGAACCAATTCAGAAATGGAATTTTCTGGAATTCCACATAATCCAAAACCGCCTAACATCAGTGTCATCCCATCTTCAACTCCTTGAAGTGCTTCCTGAACTGTATTTACTTTTTTATTAATCATAACAAATGGATTTCTTTTTATTTAAAAATAAGAAAACAAAACGAATTATTGTCGCAATAAGCAATGAAGTTTTAAGATTAATATATACAAAATAATTATTTTAAAAATTGTCTTTTAAACCAACCATATAACACTTAAAAGTAAATTTTATATTTTGAATCAATAACGGATGAAAAGAATTTACAACAGATTTTAAACTTTTAACACTAGATTATCACGTGAAAACCAATCTAAAAAAAGGAAATAATTCTTGTATTCTCTTTTATTTTATTGTAAAAATTAATTATCAAAAAAATTAAGATAAATTTTGTGAGAAATTAATTTTTTTTAATAAAATTAATTTTATAGTTTTGAAAACTACTAAATCGTTTTAGTAAAACAATAAAAAAAACAAATCTTAATTTAAAAAACTTCGAAAGTTATACTTTTAGAGAAATACCTCTAAACTTTATTCTTGCTTATAAAATAAGTAATCATTTAATTATTTCTTAAACACAGAAATAATATTACAAAAAATCAATTTATTAAGTAACAAAAAATGGAGACAGAAATAAATTATTGACAAAATAGTAAATCGTTTTAGTAATTATGTTAAAAGTAAAGTAATTGCAAAAAGTATACATCAAAAAAGAAAATTAAAATAACCTAAATATCAATAAAATGAAAAAAACCAACCAATTTAGAATCCTACTATTTACGTTTATAGTATGTGGGATAATGTTAACACTCAACTCTTGTAATAAAGATGATTTTTTTACAAGCAACGATGGGATAATAACTGGAATCGTTACTGACAAAGATGGAAATCCAATATCTGATGTAACTGTTACAGTTTCAGGAATTGATGAAGAAAATTCAACTACTGTAACTGGAAATGACGGTAGATATACAATTGAAGATATCAGTTTAAAAACACATTCTGTTAAATTCACTAAAACAGGGTGGCTCACGGTAGCAGTTACTGTTACAGCAGGTGGCTTTGATGATAAAAACACTGCAACAGCAAATGTTTCAATGGTTAAAGCTTCCTACAAAATACAAGGAAAAGTAACAGATGGTAAAAATGGAGGAGCACCATTATCTGGAGTTGTGGTTAGTATTGGAGTAGCTGGTTCAGCCACAACAAATAATCTAGGCGTTTATGAAATAAATAATTTAGTTGCTGAAAATTATAAAGTTACATTTATAAAAGATGGCTATAGCACAATTGAAAAAAATATAAACATTGAAGATTTTAACAGCAATAATGGAATTATTACAATAGATGTTCAAATGGGTAATTTAGAATTACTTAGAGGTTTGACTATTGATAATTTAATTAATGCAGAAAAATGGTATTATAACGAATATCGAGGTGGACGTAATGCCGATGCATATCCTCACTGGGATTGGGCTTGTAACTACATGAGTACACTAAATTTTGTTGGAGCATGGGAAGAACAAAATGAAGGGACAACATTACAGATTAGAAACAATAATGAAGAGCGAAATAACCCAGCAAACTTAGATGTTTTTGATTCTTTTGTATATGGAAGCAAAAAGATCACAAACGATAATAAAATTTTATCTCTAAGATTACGTACACATAGTGCCGATGCTAATAATCCAGCATATTATGGCGTACAAGTTGTAGACATTAATCAAAACAATCCTGTAGCTGTTAAAATTGGTGGAGTAAAAACCTATGGCTCAGGTGACTATTCAGACGTTGAATTCAACTTAAGTGAATACGTTGGAAAAGAAGTAGTTATTGCAATCGGGATATACCGTCAAGCAACCGGTGATTACTGGAAACAATTAGTATTAAGAGCTATTCGATTCTCTGATAGAAAAGTAGTAAACTGGGATTGGTTACCTGGAACTGAGGTTATTCCAGGTTGGAAATTATCAATAGAAACTGCCAGATCTACAATGATAAACACAAAGAAAAGCTTTACTGGAATAAGTAGTGTAAGTGGAAATCGTGATAATTATGTTGGGGCATATCGTGCTTGGCGTGATAATAACCATATTGGAGCAAATTGGATTTTTATGCCAATCAAAAAAGATCCAGAAGTATTTGCTTCTGAAGGATATGTTTTAAAAACACGTAATACTTCAGATGTAGACACAAAAGTTCCAGAATCGTACTTCTATTCAAAATTTGCTATAAGTTCAGGAGCTAATATGTTATCACTAAAGATAAGAAACTTTGGAACAAATTATACATACTTCAAAATTACTGCAATAGAAGACAATGGTAATGTAACACACATTAGTCCAGCAACAAATACGGCTACTCAAGCCAGTGCTGCACCAGATGGATGTTGGAAATTTAAAAACGACAAAGGAAGTCCTGACTCACCAAATGATTATGCACAATTTGTATATGATCTATCCCAATTCAATGGTAAAAATATATGTATTGTATTAGGAGTTTATAATGGGGAAGCGAATACAGGGGAAAATAAAGTTTCAATTTACAAGGTCGAATTAAAATAAAAAATAATGAAAATAGCACAAAAAATATTTTTCATTATAGGTGTTTTATTAACAATGACAGCCTGTAATGAACCGGATAAAAAAGAAGTCACGGAAACTGTTGTATTGCCTAAAAATCTAGTTGAACAAAACCTATTTAGAGCCATGCAACTGACTGAAAATGTAATAAATAAGCAGTTTAATGGTGAAGGAATGTCTATGGCTAGAAGTTATAATCCATTTTTAAAAACCAGTTCTACTGAAATAGGCAGTGTTTGGATGTATACCAGTGCCATCCAGGCTACTTGCGCAATTATTGAAGCATTGGACGTCTACAAAGCAAAAGGAAACACTGAGCTATGGGAAGCAAATCATGATAAATACATCGCTATTCTAGATAAGCTTATCGATAATACTGATTATTATTTAGGAACTTTTCAATTAACATCATACACACAGACCAAAACATGGTCTGTATATGGTGTTAATCGTTCAACTTCAAAAGGAACAGCAAAAGTAGATGGAATCGCAAACGTATATGATGACCAAATGTGGCTTATACGCGAATTATTATTGGCCTATAAAATAACCAATAACGATAAATATCTACAAAAAGCAGAGTATCTAACTCAATATGTTCTTGATGGATGGGATACATCAAGAAATTCAGATGGAACTGAAGTTGGAGGTATAACATGGGGACCAGGATATGTAACAAAACATGCTTGTAGCAATTCTCCATTAATTAGTCCTTTGGTATGGTTACATAAATTATACAAAGGAAAAAACGATGAAATAGAACATCGATATATTGATGAAGTTGATCGAAAAACACGTAAAACGAAAACTTTAAAAAAGACTGAATACTATTTAGATTATGCTAAAAAAATATACGAATGGCAAAAAAAATATTTGCTAAGAACGGATGGCGTATATGATGATTTAGTAGGTGGATGTACTTCATCTACACCTGAAACTGAAAATATTGATGGGGTAACTTACCGTAAAGGTTCCAAATGTTTAGATAAAGCAGGTCCAGCTATTACTTATAATTCGGGAACAATGCTATCAGGTGCTGCCGATTTATACCAAGCTACAGGTGAAAACAAATATCTAGCACACGCAGTATTATTATCAGATATCAGTTTCAATCATTTCGCTAAACCTAATCAACCTAAACAAGGCTACTATTATTACAATGTAAGTGGTTTTAATAATTGGTTTAATAGTGTATTAATGCAAGGGTATATAGATGTATATCCTATTTACAAAAATGTTGATAATTATATAAATACTTTTCAAAACAACTTAGATTATGGTTATGAAAAATATTTACAGGACGGGTTCCTACCAATCAACTTACTTGTAGGATGGAATCCTGACAAAGGAAAAAATTATGTAGAAGGCATGTTCACTTTTGCATATGCTGCAGAATATGCGGTTTTAGCAAAATTTGAGTTAGAAAAATAAGCTATTAAACTAATTATAACATAATTATGATAAAAAAAAATAATATAAAAGCCTCCCGATATTTGTATATGGTTCTATTGCTACTAGCTTTAGTCCCTACTGTTTCATGGAGTCAAAACTTAACCGTATCAGGGGTTGTATTGGATAACACCAATCAACCTCTTGTAGGTGCAACTGTAAATATTAAAAATACCACAAAAAGTACAGTAACTGATATTAATGGTTCATATTCAATAACCGATGTATCTGCTGAAACTATTTTGGTATTTAAATATACTGGTTTCGTAACTAAAGAAGAAAAAGTAGGTAATAGATTATCCATAAATATTGAACTTACCGAAGACAAACAAGTACTAAATGAAGTTGTTGTTGTAGGATATGGAAAACAACAAAAAATTTCATTGACAGGAGCTGTTTCAAGTATAAAGGGATCAGAGTTACGCCAAACAAAGAATGAGAATCCACAAAACATGCTTACAGGAAGAGTTGCCGGAGTACGTGTTTGGCAAAAAAGTGCAGAACCAGGATCATTTAATAACAATATGGATATTCGAGGATTAGGAAGTCCATTGGTAGTTATAGATGGTGTACCAAGAACCATGGCAGAATTTCAACGAATGAGTTCTAACGATATTGAAAATATCTCTGTACTTAAAGATGGATCGGCTGCAATTTATGGAGTGCGTGCTGCAAATGGAGTATTATTAGTAACAACAAAAAAAGGGTCTACAGATAGTGAAACTAAAATTTCTATTAACAGCTCTTATACTTTACAAAGACCATCAGGAATGCCCAAACTTGCTAATGCTTTTGATACAATGACATTGTATAATGAAAGAGCAATGAATAATATCAATGGTGGAAATGTTATTTTTACCCCTAAGGATTTTGAGGATTTTGCAAATGGAACACGTAAAACAACAGATTGGAATTCTTTGATAATTTCTGACTTTTCACCTCAACATGAACATGATTTGAGTATTAGCGGAGGTGGTAAAAAAACTCAATACTACATAGGGTCTAGTTATTTATATCAGGAAGGAATTTTTAAATCTGGAGATTTAAATTATAATAAATTTAATATTCGAGCTAATATTGATACAGAAATAGCTAAAGGTTTAAAATTTAGTTTAAAACTTAGTGGTATAGCAGATGTTCAAAATTCACCTTATTCAACCTCTTCGGATATTATTCGTAATTATTGGAGACAAGGAGTTTTATTTCCTGCATTTGCTGATAGTGATAATACCTTACTTAATTATCAAGGTTTAGATTTAGAAGAAAACACAGTTGCTAAAATGACTTCGGATATTTCGGGTTATAGAAAATCAACAAAAAAATATTTTCAATCTACTGCAGAAATAAACTATGACTTTGGCACTTTATCTAATTCCCTTAAAGGTTTATCAGCAAAAGCTTTAATCAATTACGACTATCGTTTTGATAACAACACTAGTTTTAGGAAGGAATATTATCAATATGCATATAATAATTTAACTAATACTTACGATTCAAAGCTATACAATCAAAGTTCTCCAAGTAGAATTCGAAGAGAAGTTTTTACAAAAGATCAGTTATTAGGTCAGTTTATCATCAATTATGACAGAACGTTTAATGAAACTCATAAAGTAAGTGGTTTAATTGGATTGGAGTCACAAAAAAGAAGAGGTGATAATTTCTATGCACAACGTGACTTAGCATTTAGTACAGATTATCTTTTTGCAGGAGTAGCTCAAGATCAAATAGGAGGAATGTATGTTGGAAATAATGATCTTTATGAAATAGCAAATTCTGCATTAATTGGAAGAGTTAATTACGCATTTAAAAACCGTTATATTAGTGAATTTCAATTCAGACACGATGGCACATCTAAATTTGCCAAAGGTCATCAATGGGGATTCTTCCCTTCAGTCTCTCTAGGATGGCGTCTATCAGAAGAACCTTTTTTTAAAAATATATCCAAATTATCATTTATCAATCAGTTAAAAGTACGTTCAAGTTATGGTGTATTAGGAGATGATGGATCGGCAGAATTTGACTGGGCAACAGGTTATATTTATCCAGCAACAGGAAGTAACCCAAATAATGGATATTATTCTGGTTATGCTCCTGGAAGCATTTTTGGAGATAAATTCGTTTTCGGACTATCTACTTTGGCTTTACCCAATCAATCAATAACATGGTTTACTTCACATACATTTAATTTTGGGGTAGATTTTGAAGGATGGAATGGATTATTTGGATTTTCTATTGATTATTTTAATCGTAAAAGAGAAGGTTTATTTGCCAGAAGTAATGGTGAATTGCCTACTGTAATTGGTTCTACTGCTCCAAGAGAGAATTTAGATAGTGATCAAAATTTCGGAATTGACTTAGAGCTAAATCATCGTTATCAAATAGGTGATTTTAAATATAAAGTCAAAGCTATTGCTACAGTTACACGTAGTAAGCATCTAACTGCCTCTGAAAATGGCCCTTATGGCAACTCTTATGAAAAATGGAGAAATGATAACTTAACAAATCGATACCAAGGAGTACAATTTGGTTACGAAAGTGCCGGAAGATATGAAAACTGGGATGATATATGGTCATATCAAATTTACAAAGATAAAAATATACTACCTGGTGATTATAAATACGAAGATTGGAATGGTGATGGAGAAATTAACGGCTTAGATCAACATCCTTTTGCATTCGATCAAACACCATGGGTAAATTTTAGTTTAGGATTAGAATGTAGGTATAAAAATTTTGATATGAATTTACTATTACAAGGTTCAGCACTTGGTTCTGTAGAATATAGAGAACCATTATATTCTATATGGGGATCCAATGGAGGAGGAACTTTAGAACAATATCTTGATCGTTGGCATCCTTTGGATCCATCAGCAGACCCATATGATCCAGAAACAAAATGGAATCAGGGTTATTATGGTTATACTGGGAATTATCCTTTTGGGAATTCAGAATTTAACCGTGTTAGAACAGATTATCTTAGATTGAAAAGTATTGAGTTAGGATATACATTCACTAATAAAAAGATGAATTCTAATACTTACCGTTTATTTGTTAATGCTTATAACTTATTAACAATCACTAACGTAAAATTTGTAGATCCTGAACACCCTGATGATGAACTTGGAAGATTATATCCACTAAACAAAAATGTTACAATGGGAATTTCCATGTCATTTTAGAATGATCTAATATTTATTATAAATTAAGAAGATATGAATTATAAATTAAAATATATTATAAAAAGAACTTTTTCACTGTTATTGGTAAGTTCAATATTCTTAAGTGGATGCTCTGATCTAGATATAGATCCAAAAAATATTATTTCTGATGATGATATAATGTCTAATGAGGCTGGTATGGAAATCTATATTTCGAGTATGTATAGTAAAATGCCTTTTGAGGATTTTAAATATATGGGTGAATGGGGATTTGAATATAATTCTTGGTTAGGTTCTATGGGAATAGAAGGAACAGGAGAAGCACTTAATCGTGATGGTATTTGTAGAGCTTTTACTGGTGAGAGAACTCCATATTGGGCTAATGCCTTTAGATTAATACGCGATGCAAATTATCTTTTAGAAACATTACCTAAATATAAAAATTCATTTCCTGAAATTATATACAATCATTACTTAGGTGAGGCGTATTTTGTAAGGGCCAATGTATTTTATGCCATGGCAAAAAGATTTGGAGGTATTCCTCTTGTCACTAAAGTTATTCCTTACCCAGCTGAACAAAGTGAATTGGAAGTAAAACGCTCTTCAGAAGAAGAAACTTGGGATCAAATATTAGCCGATTTTAATCAAGCTACAAGCTTATTACAAGAGAATAGTCCTAAAAGAGGGTATTCTAATAAATATGTAGCTCTAGCATTCAAATCAGAAGCGATGTTATATGCAGGAAGTGTTGCAAAATACAACGAAACAGTACAAGGACGTTTAACAGGTATTGGACAAAAAACAGGTGTAAGGGTAATAGGATTTAGCGAAAGTACATATCTAGCAGCCTCTAAAAAATATTTTAAAGAAGCCTATTTAGCCGCAAATGAAGTAATAAAAAGTAAAAAATATTCTCTTTACACAAAGAAATGGGCTGCTTCTAACCCTGAAGCACAATATCAAAACATGGTCGATATGTTTAGTGATATATCTAGCCCTGAAAACATATACATTAAAGAATATAATTACCCAACATTTGCTCATGGTTACGATGCATATAGTGCACCATTTATTTTTAAAGCTCCATTGGCATCAGGTACTTGTCCTACTTTAGATTTTCTTGAATTATTTGAAGGTTTTGACCGTTATGCTGATGGAACAATTAAAACAACAACCGGTACTTCAAATGTAAATGGTAATTATATTTTATATAATACTCCTATGGATTTCTTTAAAAATGCTGAACCTCGTTTACGTGCATTCGTAATTTTTCCAGGTGATCGATTTAAAGGAAAAGATATTGAAATTAGAGCAGGGGTTTACACTGGAAATGAACCAATTCAACCATTGTTTAACGACTATTCTTTCAGTAAAGCAGAAACAAGATACCAACAATTGGACTTATATAAACAAACTCCTAAAAAGTTATATCTGAGCCCTAGAGAAGGAAATGGACAAGAAATTTTAAACTATAATGGTAGAAATATTACAGCTGCAGGAGAAAATGGTCCATTTTACGATAATGGTGAAGGTTGTTTAACTGGATTATATGGCCGTAAGTGGTTAAATCCAGATCCTTCATTTCAAGCTGGTGAGGGTAGATCAGATCAACATTTTATTTTAATGAGATATGCTGAAGTACTATTGAATGCTGCAGAAGCTGCCGTTGAACTATCTATGGCTGGAGAAACTTCACCAGATGGATCAAATTTACTACAAGTAGCAACAGAATCTATTAACGAAATACGCAATCGTGGTGGAGCTAGTTTACTTTCAGGAAATCTTACAGCAGATGTTGGAGGACGTAATATAGTTCGTAAAGAAAGACGTAAAGAACTAGCTTTAGAACATAAAACTAAGTGGGATTTACGCAGATGGAGAGTGCAACATTACGAAAATAGAGATGGATTTTGGGGAGAGAATAGAGATAAAAATAAATATAGTGATAATTCTAGATACAGATTTAGAGGTTTATATCCATTCTTTTCAACCGAATCTGGAAGATATTTTTTCGATGCCCGTTTTCAATGGGTTAGCTTGAAAACCTTTGAATATAATGTTGTTGATTATTATTTTGAAATACCAAGAAATGAGGTAGCAAAAAGTCTAGTAATAGATCAACAGCCTAATAGGTAATTAAAATTCAATAAATAATAGAAAGTATGAAACAAATAACAAAATATATATTAGTATTTACTCTGTTTTTCTTCTGTTCTTGTGAAGTCATAGAGCTTGATAACTATGATGAACCAAAAGAAACGATAGAAGGTGAAGTTGTAGATATTGCAACTGGTGAACCTGTATATACGGATCAAGGAGCAGAAGGTATTAGAGTGCGTTTAACAGAATTAAGTTGGGGTGATAATGTTACTCCAAATCCTGATTTCTTTTGTATGCCAAATGGAACTTTTAGAAATACAAAAATTTTTAAAGGAGAATATAATATCAATATTGATGGTCCTTTTATTCCTTTACTCCGAGAGGACCAAGATGGCGTTCCATTGGCAAATGAAACAATGAACGTAAAAATTGAAGGTGTAAAAAAAGTTAAATATGAAGTTCAACCATTTTTAAAAGTAGAATGGGTAGATCAACCAACAATTATTAATGGAAAAATCAAAGCTAAAGTTAAAATTACACGTGCAATTTCTAAAGAAGATTTTAGATCTAAAATTGAACCAATGGGAGGATATAAAGATTCTTTTGTTAACATAACTGACATTCAATTATTTGTAAGTTATTCCTCTACAGTAGGATATCGTGCTCGTGATGAAAGATGGTCTAATAAAATAGAATATACTGGTTCAGAATTTGAAAATCTTTTAGGACAAACAATAACTATTGAAAGTAATGGAGAAATTCCTTCTGGGCGAAAAGTATATATTCGAGCAGCTGCAAGAATCAATTTTGACACCCCTAGAGGAAGCGGAACAAGAAGATGGAACTACAATATGCCTTTAGAGATTTTAATGCCTTAAAAGTTGTTTAATTTACTTTTTTGAAAGCTGTTCGAGATTTTTTTCGGACAGCTTTTTTTTTGCAAAAGCAGTCTTAAACCAAAATCATCTACTCCGGCATTGTTAGAAATACAAGTTAGATTTTTAGTGCCTTTTTGAACCAATTCAGAAATGGAATTTTCTGGAATTCCACATAATCCAAAACCTCCCAGCATAATAGTTGCATTATCCTGAATATCCTGCAATGCTTCTTGAACAGAGTGAACTTTTTTACAAATCATAGCAAACAATTCTTTTTTAGTTTCTTAAAAATAAGGCTTTATTTTCAAAAACAAAAAACAATATTAAAATGACTCGTTTTAAATAACAATTCTAAGCCAAATCCAAGAATTTCAGATAAATAAATATATTACTTGAGAACTAAAATGTTTATTTTATTGAAAACCCCGAAAACTACTAAGTAATTTTCGGGGTTTTTGATACATAAATCCTAAAAAAGAATTTATTTTATTAAGCCTCCTAGAGCTTTATATAATTGTACTTGTGCGCCAGAATTTTTAAGTTGCAGTTCTACAAAATCAAGTTCAGCCTGTAATTTATTTTTTTGTGCACTGATTATTTCCAGATAATTAGCATAACCGGTAACATAAAGTTCATTAGCTACATTGACTGCTATCTCAAGATGATCTATTTCGTTACTCTTATAATTCAGTACCTCCCCAAAAGCCGTAGTACGGAATAATAATGCACTTAGCTCATTAAAAGCTGTTGTAACAGTGTTTTGGTAATGATAAAAAGCAATTTGTTGTTGTTTTGTTGCAACCAGAAATTGTTGTTTTATTTCCCCTTTATTAAAGACAGGAGCAGCAAGACCGCCTAGAAGTTGCCATGCTAGCGAGCCTCCATCAAACAAGGTAGGAAATGAAAAAGAATTTATCCCGACATAGCCACCTACAGTAAGTTTAGGAAAAAATGCAGCACGTGCCGATTTTGCATCTGCTCGTGTAGCACTAAATTCAAAGAAAGCTTCCTCGACATCAGGTCTTTTATGAATAATATTGCCAGCACTTATTTGTTGGTTTAGAACAGCTAAATCTCCTGACAAAAAATCAGCAGAGCGGTTTATTTCACCTCCGTATTCTCCTGTAAGTGTCAATAGGGCTTTTTCAATTTGATTTATGCTCAGGTCAATTTCTCTGGCCTCAGCAAGAATGTTACTGTTTTGAGCTGCAAATTGTTGTACTGCAAGTTCAGATGCTTTACCAACAGAGCGTTGTGCAGAAACTATGTCAAGAGCACGCTTTTGAGTTTTCAAATTTTGCTTGTAAATAATAGCTTTCTTATCAAGTGCAACAAGTTGAAAATATAAATCTGCTACGTCGGTTAACAATTTTGCCTCCAGCAATTTCATACCTTTTTCAGATGCAAAATAACGTTGTAATGCAGCGCGTTTTTTATTATTAAGTCTGCCCCACAAATCTGCCTCCCAGGATACTCTCCCTCCAAGAAAATAATTTGGAGTTGCATCAGTAGCAATGCGTTGTTCAGGTGTAATGTTTTGAGACAAGTTAGTGTCATAATTTCCTATACCTTCCATCGTGTATTTACCATAGCGTGTAGCCGATGCATCGGCAACAATATCAAGAGAAGGTAATAATGCCATTTTAGAAACTTTCAAATGTGCATTAGCAATAGCTATTCGTTCCTGCATTATTAAATAATCTGGATTCTGACTAAGTGCTTTTTGTAATAATGCCTCTAATTTTTGATCTTTAAAATAGCTCGAAACCGTAACAGGTACATAAACCGGTTTATCTGATAGTTTATTGAGCTGTGGAACATCCAGTTTTTCAGGCAATGACTTTAATTGTTGTTCCTGTGTGGCTTTAGGTACTGAACAAGCTATAAAAAATACCATGAACAGTATTAAAGACGCACATTTTATTCTGTTTATATAGGGTAATTTCTTCATGATTATTTTTTTAAGGCGTTTTGCATTTTGGCAAAAATAATATACAATCCGGGGATAATTATAAGTCCGAAGACTGTCCCTATAAGCATACCTCCGGCTGCGGCGGTACCAATTGAACGGTTACCTACTGCACCGGCACCTGAGGCAATACATAATGGAATAAGACCTGCAATAAATGCAAATGAGGTCATAAGTATGGGTCTGAAACGGAGTTTAGCACCCTCAATCGCCGATTCAGCTATACCAAAGCCTTCATTGGCACGAGCGATAGCAAACTCTACAATCAGAATGGCATTTTTAGCCAAAAGCCCAATGAGCATTACCAATGCTACCTGTGCATAAATATTATTTTCAAGACCAACAACAAGTAGTGCAAAATAGGATCCAAAGATACCTGTCGGTAAGCTTAATAATACCGGAAATGGCAATAGCAGGCTCTCGTATTGTGCAGCCAGTAACAGATATACAAAAAGCACGCACAACCCAAATATGTAAATAGTTTGATTACCTGAAAGGATTTCCTCCCTCGTCATACCACTCCATTCTACACTAAAGCCTCTCGGTAATTTTTTTTCAGCAACACGCTCTACAGCAGCTACAGCATCGCTGTTGCTAAATCCTTCCGAAGGTTCTCCATTAATCATAGCAGAGGTATACATGTTGTAACGTGTAAGTACCTCTGGGCCATAAACTCGTTCCAGTTTTATAAACGTAGAAAATGGTACCATCTCACCATTGTCATTTTTCACATATATATCTAATATGCTTTCTGGTGCATTTCTAAACTGAGGACTAGCCTGCACCATCACCTTATACATTTGTGAAAAACGTATAAAGTTAGTAGCGTAAAAAGAGCCCAGCATAGTTTGCAATGTAGACATAGCATTATCTACCGAAACCCCTTTTTTAGCCGCCATATCATAATCTATATGAATAAGGTATTGCGGGAAGGTAGCGTCAAAACTGGTAAAACTATTTTCAATTTCTGGTGAGGCATTCAGTTCTCGTATAAATTTTTTGGTAACCAGGTCAGTATTTTCAATACTACCACCTGATTTATCAAGCAGTCTTAATTCAAAACCACTTGCATTACCAAATCCAGGAACGGTGGGCGGTGCAAAAACTTGTATTTCCGCATCGGTTATCCCTGCTGTTTTCTCATTAAGTTGTTGTATTAAATCATCAACCGATATACTACGTTGACTCCAGTCTTTAAGGTTTATCATAGCCATACCATAAGAAGCACCAGCTATTTCGGTTACAATACTGTATCCTGCCAAGCTGGTTACATTATCTACACCCTTTATTTGTTGTGCTATAGCAGTAACTTCGTCAAGCACTTTTTCGGTACGTTCTACCGTTGCTCCCTGCGGAGTGGTTACACTAACATATACCATTCCCTGATCTTCGCCAGGAATAAAACCTGAAGGTAAAACCGAACCTACTCCCCAGGTAAGCAAACAAAATACCACTAGTATTCCTATGGTTACCGTAGTACGTGTAGCAAATTTATTGAGTAGTAATGTATATTTGTTTGTAATTCGTTCAAAAGCATTATTAAATCCGGTAAAAAATCGGTCAATGAAAGATGTTTTAGTAGCATTCGGATTATGCGGTTTCAATATTATAGCACACAACGCAGGAGTTAAAGTAAGTGCGTTAATACCAGATATTACAATACTGATGGCAAGCGTTAAGGAGAACTGCCTGTAAAACACCCCAACTGGTCCGCTCAGGAATGCTACAGGAACAAACACAGCAGCCATAACAATGGTAATGGCTACAACAGCTCCCGCTATTTCTTTAATAGCACTGATTGTAGCTGGTAGTGGAGCCATATGTTCTTCTGATATTTTTACATGTACTGCTTCTACCACTACAATGGCATTATCTACTACAATACCTATAGAAAGCACTAAGGCAAATAATGTAAGCAGGTTAATACTGAAACCTAACATAGCCATAAAGGTAAATGTACCAATAAGCGCTACCGGTACTGCCAACACAGGTATAAGCGTAGAGCGCCAATCTTGTAAAAAGATGAATACTACAAAACCTACAAGTAAAAAAGCTTCAATAAGAGTATGTAGTACTTCGTCTATAGAAGCGTCCAAAAATCGGGAAACATCATAAGCAATGTTGTAGTCCATACCCGGAGGGAAAGAAGACTGCTTCAACTCGGCCATTTTAGACTTAATACTTGCTATAACGTCTGAAGCATTAGAACCAGGACGTTGTTTGATCATTATAGAAGCTGAAGGCTTTCCATCTGTTTTTGAAACCATTCCGTAACTCATGGCTCCAAACTCTATATTTGAAATATCCTTTAGTTTTAGAATAGTACCATCGGCATTAGCTTTTATAGGGATTTCTTTATACTGGTCAGGTTCAAAAAATTTACCACCGTATTTAATGACATACTGCAGTTCATTATTCATTTGTCCTGAACTTTCACCCACTTTACCCGGTGCTGCCGAAATGTTTTGTTTTTGCAAAGAAGCTATAACTTCATTTGCCGAAACATTATAGGAGTGCATTTTTTGCGGATCGAGCCAAACTCGCATAGAGTATTCTTTCTGACCCATAATTTCGGCACGTCCCACACCGTCAATACGTTTTAATTCCTGTAAAACATTTATATCGGTAAAATTATATATGAATTTCTCGTCCTGAATCTTTTCGGTACTGGTTACGTTCAGATACATTAGCATACTGTTAACTTCTTTTTCCGTAGTAACACCAGCGCGTATAACTTCTTCCGGTAACTCATCTAATATTGTTGTTACACGATTTTGTACGTTAACTGCTGCCAGGTCCGGATCGGTACCTACCTCAAAAAATACCTGAATTAGAGTAAGTCCGTCGTTACTGGTTACGGTAGACATATACGTCATTCCAGGTACACCGTTTATGGCCCTTTCTAGCGGCAGGGCAACCGCATTAGCCGATACTTCGGCATTAGCTCCTGTATATTTAGCTGTTACCGTTACCGATGGCGGTACGATATCGGGGAATTGAGTAATGGGAAGCCCGGTTAATGCCAGTACCCCAAGGAGTACAAGTATTAACGAGATAACCAAAGACAATATCTTTCGTTTGATAAATAGCTCTATCATGTTGTTTTCTCTTTCTTCTGATTGTGTAAATGGATAATTTTAAGATGTTTTTCTAGGCTCAGTATTTTTAACATTGACTTTATCGCCGTCACGAAGTGACTGTGTACCTTCTTGTACAATACGGTCATCAGCTTTAAGTCCTTTATCTACGATGTAAATACTATCCAAAGTACCACCTATGATAATATTGGCCATTTTGACTGTATTGTCTTTGTTTAGTACAAAAACAAATTGTTTATCCTGTATAGAAAAAACCGATTTTTGAGGAATTAATAGAGCATCTTTACGAGGTTCGGATATAATAAGTTTACCTGAGGTACCGTGTTTAATAAAACCTTCAGGATTGTGGAATTTTACTTTGTATTGTATTGAGCCTGTCTGGCGGTCAATATCACCGTCAGCAGTACGTAATTCACCTTTTTCAGCATATACTATTCCATTGGGTAATATGAGCTGTATATCGCTCTTATTGTTTAGACTTTTCTCTTTCATCATTTGAAAATAACTATTTTCAGGCAAAGAGAAATAGGCATATACATCGTCGAGTTGTGAAAGGTTAGTTAGTAATACTCCATTTTCTACCAAGCTACCTTCTTTATACGGCAAACGATCTATAATACCATCAAAAGGAGCAACAATATTTGTAAAACTTATCTGTTGATTTACAGCTTTTCGTTCAGCATCTGCCTGAGCAAGTTTTGCAGCTGCAGCTTCATATCTTGCTTTAGCCAGTTCAACTTCTTTGTCAGCAATAACTTTTTTGTTAAACAAGGTTTGAGCCTGTTCTAATTCTAAAGCTACAATACGTTTATTAGCTAGCATGTTTTTATATTCAGCCTGTGCTTTTAAAAGTTGTATTTGTAATTCGATGTCGCTTATTTTAAAGAGTAGCTGACCTTTTTTTACCTTTTGTCCTTCACTTACAAAAACTTTTTCGAGTAAACCGGAAACTCTGGTATGTATCTCAACATTATTTCTGGCGTGTATATCAGCTACAAAATGGTTAGATAATATGGTGTCTTTTTGAACTACTTTATAGACAGGTACGGTTTTAACTTCAACTTTTTTTCTATTGTCTTTATCTCCACATGAAAATAACGCAAGTAGAGATACAACACATATAAGATGTTTTTTTAATAGTTTCATATTGATAAATAAAATAAATAATTATAATGCCGCATAGGGCAACTTAAATTGAATTATATATGCATAGAGATTTATGCCTGCTAATTGTAGGCATAAAAAATATCTTATAAGGAAATATTTCCATAAGATAATGAGTATCATTTATGATATGCTGTAACTAGTATAGCTGATATAGATGGAGGTAAGTATGTAATGCGATCCAAAATTGCACATTAACGCTATAATCATGGTTATGTGCAAAACGCTTTTGGAACAATAAATCATTTATATAAAGCTTTATCAGACTATTTGTTTCTAACTGTCTGGCTTTACGTTTCATTCTACTTTTAAAGAATGACTTTATTTTTGTATTCCTTTTATGTTTACAAAATGTAATATAGGGATTGTACTTTGAAAAAGTAAAATTAGGATTGATTAATGTGGATGTTAAAGGAACACATTGGTCGATTAATTCGTTAGATTTCAAAACCGGTTTAGCAGTAGCCGTCCCTGTAAAGGAAAGCCAAAGAGCTATTACCATGTAAAAAATCTTTAAATGTTTCATTAACTTAATCGATGCTGTAATTATAAAAAAACAGGGCTTATATTGGGAAAAAATCTAATTTCCAAAGATACGTTTTCAGAGTCCAAAAGGAAACTATTTAACAAAATCCTAGCTAAATTTATTCCGACGAGCAACCCATTTGTGTAGTATTAATCAATAATATTGTCTGTTTTAAAAACTAATTTTAAGCTTTTAACCGTTAGAAAAAAACAATAAAAAAACGGTTGTAAAAAAATGATTTACAACCGTCTTAACTATTTATTTTTTTATTCTTTTACTGATTTTAAAATTCAAATTCATCTGTTGTTTGAACGGTATCTTTAGCGACTGTATCTCTAACAACTCTTGGCTGATAACAATCTACTTTTATAGAAAGATTAGCCGGTCTTTCAAAAGGTTCTTTCGACACTTTAAGATCAGGATCTTGATAACACAATTTCATAAAATACCCCCAAACAGGTAAGGCAGCCGTTGCTCCTTGTCCGTAAGTAAGACTTTTAAAACGTGCCGAACGGTCTTCGCATCCTACCCAAACACCGGTAACTAAATTTGGTACCATTCCCATAAACCAACCATCTGATTGATTTTGTGTAGTACCTGTTTTACCTGCGATTGGGTTAGTAAACATATACGGATATCCAGTCCATCTATTATCTCCACTTCCTCCGTATTCTGTTCGTAATCGAGAACCTGAACCGCCTTCGGTTACCCCTTCCAACAATTTAACTACTGCAAAAGCAATATCTTTATTCAACACATCATGAGATTCTGGAATAGGCTCATAGATAACTACCCCACTTTTATCTTCAATTCTGGATAAAAATTGTGGTTTATTATAAACACCTTGGTTAGCAAACGTACTGTAAGCTGCTACCATTTCTTCAACGGTAATATCAACTGCTCCAAGTGCAATGGAAGGTTGAGCAGGAATTTGAGTTTTAACTCCTAATTTGTGCGTTAACTTAATTACAGCCTCTGGACCTACTTTGTCTATTAATTTAGCCGAAACCGTATTAATAGAATTGGCCAACGCTTTTTTAAGCGTTACCATTCCAAGATAAGTGTTATTAGAGTTTCTAGGTGTCCAGGTTTCAGTTACATGATGACGTCCTACAGGAATAGTGAATGGCGCATCAATAATGGTATCACATGGAGACATATTTAACTGCTCAATTGCGGTGGCATAAACAAAGGGTTTAAAGGTAGAACCTACTTGTCTTGCGCCCTGAGCTACGTGATCGTATTGGAAATATTTATAATTAATTCCACCTACCCAAGCTTTTATATGACCAGTTTGCGGTTCCATTGCCATTAAACCTGCCTGTAAAAAGTGTTTGTAATAACGGATAGAATCCAACGGAGTCATGATGGTATCTTTCTCACCTTTCCAAGTAAATACCGTCATTGGGACTTTCTTATTAAAAGATTCAATGATCTCATCATCCGTTTTTTCCATTGATTTCATAATAAACCAACGATTAGACGCCTTCATGGCTTGCTTTAAAATTCGATTGGTTTCTTTCTCTGTAATACTTACAAAAGGAGCATTTTTGTTATTCTTTTGTTCTATAAAAAACTCCTCTTGAAGATTCGCCATATGGGCAGCCACCGCTTCTTCGGCATGGGCTTGCATTCTTGAATCTATCGTAGTATAAATTTTTAAACCGTCTTTATAAATATCGTAGTCCGTACCATCTGGTTTTTTGTTGGTTTCGGCCCATTTTTTTAAATAATCTCTCAAATATTCTCTAAAATAGGTCGCTGTACCTTCTCTATGGCTTTCTAATTTAAATTTCAATTTGATAGGCAACTCTTGTAATTTTTCTTTCTGTGCATTGGTAATCATACCTGCTTTTTCCATTTGTGCCAACACCACATTTCTACGGTTTTTAACACCCACAGGATTTCTAACAGGATTATATAATCCAGAATTTTTGAACATTCCCACCAAAATTGCCGATTCTTCTACCGTTAATTCTTTAGGTGTTTTTGAAAAATAGGTCTGAGCTGCCGAACTCACTCCTACAGCATAATTTCCAAAATCATAAACATTACAATACATTGCAAGTATTTCATTCTTAGTGTATTGTCTTTCTAAACGAATAGCTATAATCCATTCTTTCGCTTTTTGAACGATACGAAACGGTAAAAATTTAGAACCTTCTCCGTGGAATAATTGTTTTGCTAATTGTTGGGTTAAAGTACTCGCACCACCATTGGTTCCTAAACTTAAAATAGCTCTTAAAGTACCTCTACCATCAATTCCTGAATGCTCGTAAAAACGCTCATCTTCAGTTGCTACTAATGCGTCAACCAAATTTTTAGGTAAATCAGAATACTTTAATTGCGAACGGTTTACTTGAAAATATTTCCCAATTACAACCCCATCTGATGATATAATTTCGGTTGCTAAATTAGAATCTGGATTTTCTAAATCTTCAAAAGAAGGCATAGGTCCAAAAAGACCCCAGGAAGCAAATAAGAAAAAGAGAAAAACACCTCCTAATCCATAAAAGAAAAACTTCCAGAATTTTTTAGCATAATATTTAATATCCTGTTCTGTATTATTTGTCTTTTTAACTGCCATAACTATTTTTTATTCTTTTTTTTCAATTCTTAAACCCACTTCTGTAATACCCTCTAATTGGGTAACTCCAGGTACTTTTCCTCCTTCTCTAACGGCTTGTTTGATATGGAGTTTGTATTTTCCTCTAAATTTTACATTTTCTTTATAGTACAATTTACTTTCTTTTATATCTGTAAATCCGTTACCTAAAAGGGTACCGTCAGGTGCCGCCATTTCGTATTCTAAAGTGTCTACTTTAGTATAACCATTTGGTTTTTCTAAACTTACAATCAAAAATAAATTGCTAAACGGATAATTATTATTGTCCCTGATATTTAAAAAAAGATCGTATTTTTTAGTCGAATCCAATTCTGGTAAGTTAAAAGAAACCACACTATCTTTATGCCAAGCACTCCCTACCGACTTGTACTCATCAAAAACCCTTTTGTCATCACAAGACAAAAAGAACACGCTCACTAAAAGTATTAAAACGCTATTTTTTAGCTTCATTTTTTTTAATAATTATAGGTTTTCTAGGTCCTTTGGACTTTTTATCTCCTGCTGGTTTTTGCTCAGTTGTAGCTGTTGGAGCTCCCTGTGCTGGTTTATTAGATGGTTTATTTTTATGTGACGGTTTTTTAGCATTTGGTGCTGCCGCTGTACTTTCAACTGTTTTTTTAGCCTTTTTATTGTTTCGCTTGTTCCTTTTTGGCTGATCAAAACGTGTTAAACTTTCTTGACCCATTGCGTTATTGAAATCTTTTTCAACCTCTTGAGTCACTTCAATAGCATAATCTTCTAATGATGAAACTTTATTTTTTAACTTATTTTCAGCAATAATTTCTTTAACCTTATCAATCTTTAGAACGTGCCAATTGGCAAAATTATTGGTATAAGCAAACCACATTAATCCTTTGAAAATATCCTGTTTTTGACAAACAGCATCTCCTTTTTCGGTAATTAATTTGGTTTCAAATTCTGGAAAACCTTTTAAGGCATCCATGTAAGTATCTAACTCATAGTTCAAACAACATTTTAACTTTCCACATTGTCCGGCTAATTTTTGAGGATTTAACGACAATTGTTGGTAACGCGCCGCCGAAGTATTCACGCTTCTGAAATCCGTTAACCAAGTCGAACAACACAATTCACGTCCGCAGGAACCAATTCCTCCTAAACGAGCCGCTTCCTGACGGAAACCTACTTGTTTCATTTCGATTCGGGTATTGAATTCTTTAGCAAAATCTTTGATTAATTGTCTAAAATCGACACGATCATTAGCAGTATAATAAAAAGTTGCTTTAGAACCGTCTCCTTGAAATTCGATATCAGATATTTTCATTTCCAGTTTTTGAGCTATCGCTAATTCGCGTGCTCGTACTTTCATTGGCTCCTCTTTATCTCGAGCCGCTGTCCAAATATCAATGTCTTTTTGAGAAGCCTTACGGTAAATTTTAGGAATATCATTCGCATCTGGATTGATTCCTTTTTTCTTCATTTGGATACGAACCAATTCACCTGTAAGAGTAACAATTCCAATATCATGACCAGGAGAAGCTACTGTAGCAACAATATCCCCCATACTCAAAGTCAATTTTTCGGTATTGCGGTAAAACTCTTTTCTTCCATTCTTAAAACGGACTTCAACACAATTAAAAGGGGCATCGCCATTAGGCAAACTCATATTAGAAAGCCAATCGAAAACCGTTAATTTGTTGCAGCTATCGGTGCCGCAAGTACCATTATTTTTACAACCCTTAGGTGCGCTACCATCAGAGGTTGAACAACTTGCACATGCCATAATTTTATATGTAGTGTTGCGACGCGCGCAACTTAAGTTCTTAAAATGTTGAATCGGTAAAGATAGTATATTTTAATCGTAAGTTGCAATTGTTAAAAATAGCTTTAGTTCTTAATTTTTAGCTAAATGAAATACAGACTACTTAACAAATTTTATAAACAAGAACCATTTCTAACTGTACTTAGACTTTAAACCTTTGGTTTACTTACTATTTTAATCTTTTAAAATCATCAATGTATAATCCTTTGGCAGCATTGGTAGGATTGAACGAAGCAAGATTGTCGTTTCTAAAAGTCAGTGCTGTTTCCGATTTTTGATTATTAGTTCGCAAAGTTTGCCCTGTAATAAGCTCTATCGCCTTTTTTAAATAAGGATCTTTTACGTTTCCAAATTCCACCCGATTTTCGAAAATTGAGTACGGATCAATCTCGTAATCAGGGGTAATTTCTGTTGGATTTGCATCTTTGTCTTTATTGTAATATGAAAAAGTAATAGGTTGCAATTGCCATTTGTGTTTGGTACTTCTATCATCATAAGAAGTGTAATTGGATGCCGGGCTATCATACAATGTATTTGACCCAACAAACTTTCCTACGGTCTCTTCGCCAATGGTAGTCACACTAATGTATTTTTTTAAACATTGAATCGTAAGTTCGCTGGCTGAAGCCGTTTGAAAACTAACTAAAACATATATTTTGCTTAAAGATAGACTGTTAACACTTTCTTCTCTTTCATAGATAGGCTCATTATCAACCAAGTTGAAAATTCGAACTTTGTCTGAAAGGTTTTCAAAGCCATCTTCGCTATTATGTTTGTCATTAAAATCTAAATAAACATAAGGTTTGTTTGTATTACTTCCATTAATCATTTGTGCCAAAGCAATTGCTGTTTCTAAAGAACCTCCACCATTGTATCTTAAATCTAAAACCAATTCGTTAATTCCATCTGTTTTCATTTTGGCGAAAGCAGCATTCAATTCGTCATTATAATCCGATTTGAAACTATTAAACACTAAATAACCGATGTTTTTACTGCCATAAACTTTCTTTTCATAATAAGCAATTGGGTTTTCATCAATATCGACTTGGGTAACAGATACCGTTGTCGCTTTATCGGTGGTTACCAAAGCAGAATTTGTTAATGAGACAGTTGCTGCTATAGTAAGTACCATTTGTGTTTCGGTTAGTTGATCATAATTACTTGAGGTAAGTTGCTTACCATTGATTTTTGTAATTACATCACCTCTTTTCAATCCAGCTAAAGCTGCCGGAGAACCAGGAACAACATAATCTATCAAAGCCACAAAATTTACATTATTCCCATCTTTAGGATAAAGTCCATAAGCAAAACCACCGCTTTTTTCAACTTCGGCAATTTTTGAAGCATAGACTACTTCATTACTATTTTCAATCCAAGAAAATCGATCAATCGTTCCTCTTTGATAAAGAAGTGAATAAAAAAGGGCATCAGGCGTTTTTCCATTAATTAAATTAGCATAACTATTGCTTGAAGTCGATTTACTATCGGATAAATTAGGAACTTTAGATTGCCAATAATACCAAGAATTCATTGCTTTCCAGACAAAGTCGTTAATCTCGTCTGGCTCGGATGTTGTATTTGCATTTGAATCCGAATCCTTACTACAAGAAGTAAAAACCAAACCAACAAGCAATGATAAAAGGATATATTTTAATTTCATTATTATTCAATTGTTTAATTTAGATTTGTAAAGTAATAAAACTCTAAAATTATGAAAAATAGTATGTCAAAAACCATCTATATTTTACTTTCATTCGTTTGCCTTTTTCTTACATCTTGCTCTAAGCAACTTTTAGACATTAAAAACCAAACTTATAAAAGCTATAACCGAGATACTGAAAAAGGATATATCGTTAGTTTTGAACTTATTAATGATCAAATTATTCCCAAATCGATTGTGATTAATGGAATTATTCAAAATATATCTGTAGCAAACAAAACCGATAAAAAATATCAAGTAAATGTGATTGCACAAACTAGTTTGATTCACAATTACCAATTAAAATTAGAGCAAAAAGAAAACGGAATCTATTTTGAGAAAGATTCGAAGGTGTTTTTTCAGCCTGTGAAATTCAAATTAATTACGGATTAGTTTTAGCTACTTTAAAGTTACCTACTCAGAAAATAATTCAACAGGATTTTTATTCTTAAAAAAAAAGTCTGTTTCAAAAAATTTTGAAACAGACTTTTTACTTTTTATATCATTAAAATTTTAGTCTAAAATCTTATACAATTTATCCGATAAACGAATTCTGAAAGGAACAGCAAATGTAAGTTTGTCGCCAGCTACAGCCTGAGTCCCTTCGTATCCATTGACAAACATTTTTTCTAAAACCAATTCCTGATTTCCGGTTGTTGGACCCGAGATTAGGATTTTATCACCAAGATTTAATTCTTGATTTTCAATGGTAAAAAGACCAATTCCTGCTTTCACATAATAATGCTCGGCTTTACTTACTAAGGTCTTTTTTACTTTTATTTTCTGGCGAATATCATTTGTTCTTGAAGCAGTTGCCAAAGCAGCATCTGACAATTCACCTGAATGTTTGAATTTCAAACTTTCTGATTTTCCTTTACGGAAAACCTTATTCCCAACTTGTTTTCCGCTTCGTAGTTTAATTTGCTCTTCGTATGATAAATGCGTGATTTCCTGACATTCGGTAGAACAGCAATTTTCCATAGCTGCTTTACAGTCATCACATTGGATAAACAATAAATGGCAACCATCATTAGCGCAATTCGTATGATTGTCACATGGTTTTCCACACTGATGGCATTGTGCAATAATATCATCCGTGATTCTTTCCCCTAAACGATTATCGAAAACAAAGTTTTTTCCAATGAATTTGCTTTCCAAACCTTCTTCCTGGATTTGTTTCGCATAATTGATGATTCCTCCTTCTAATTGAAACACATTTTTAAAACCTTGGTGTTTAAAATAAGCACTGGCTTTTTCACAACGAATACCACCGGTGCAGTACATTACCAGATTTTTGTCTTCTTTAAAGTCTTGAAGTTGTTCGTTGATAATAGGCAAACTCTCTCTAAATGTTTCCACATCAGGAGTAATAGCACCTTTAAAGTGACCTACTTCACTTTCGTAATGATTTCTAAAATCTACCACAATGGTATTTGGGTCTTCTAGAATTTCGTTGAATTCCTTAGCTTTCAAGTGAACCCCTTTGTTGGTAACATCAAAAGTAGCATCGTTCAGTCCGTCAGCAACAATTTTGTGACGCACCTTAATCGTTAATTTCAAAAAGGCGTGATCGTCATGTTCAACAGCTACATTCAAGCGAATGCCTTTCATGAAATCATAGACTTCCAGCGTTTCTCTGAAAGCTTCAAAATTTTCGGCAGGAACGTTCATTTGAGCGTTAATACCTTCATGGGCAACGTAAATACGACCTAGTGCATCGAGTGCATTCCAGGCAATAAATAAATCATCACGAAATTTTTTGGGATCTTCAATTTTGGCATACGCATAGAAAGACAACGTAAGTCGTTGTTTACCTGCTTGATCAATCAATTCAGCTCTTTCTTCTGCGCTTAAGGTGTTGTACAGTTGCATGCTATAAACAGTTTAAGTTTAGAAAATTTTTTTGCAAAAGTATAAAAAATAAATAGAAACTGCCTGATTAGAAATTTGTGAAAAGAAAAGAACCGCAGATTCGCAGATTTATTTTAAAATTTAAGCATTTTGATTAATAATAATCTGCGAATCTGCGGTATAATTTTTTTTAATTTTTTAGAATAAACCTAATTCAAACTAGCCTTGAACATTCGTAATTCTTCCCAACTGTATTTTTCTCCAAATTGTTCTTTCATCGGAGTCAGCGATTCTTCTTTGTACAATTTAAAGGCTTCCGCCAATTCGTCAAGGGTATCCTGAGGAAGGATTTCGCTGATTGAAATTCTTTTATCCTGAATCAATTTGACCAAATGCCCCTGAATGGTATTTACCGAAAGAGTTCGAATATTGGCAATATCTTCAATCGAATGTTTGGCAATCCAAAGATCGAAAGTCTCTTCAACAGTTGATTTTTTGGGTTCCTTTTTATCTTTTTTCTTCGAAATATAGCGTTCTACATCGGCATCATCTTCAATCAAATTCACATGAGTAGCTTTGAACTGATTTTGAATGGCTTCTTTTTTCCTTGAAAGGTATTTTTTAATCTCGTCCGAACTGAGTTTTTCTTTCGAAATAGCTTCTCCTGCCATGACGGTTTCGATCAACAATTTGGCTTTCAACAATCGCAACACAGCCTTAGATTGCAATTCTTCCAATTCGGATAATTCTTCAAAATAAGTTTTGGCTTTTTTGGCGCGTTTAACTTCTTCGATTTTCCATAAAATTTCAAAAACCAAATCATCCATTGGTTTAAAAAAATAACTTATTGCTGCCTGAATGCGTTCGGAAACATGAATCAAATCGACCGTTTCATTGGCAAAAATTTTATTCAACTGAATGATGAATTTTTTGGATGGATCCAAAATCGATTCAATACTCGCTAATTGTTTGGCAGCCCAAAGTGCATTTTTGGATTTGATTGAGCTTTCCGATTTATCCGAATAACTAAATTTATGATTGCGCCATTCCTGAGCCAAGTCGTACCAATCGAAACTGTTAATCAAATAATTATGAATAAAATTCTTAGTTTCAAAATGTAATGATTGCTTTAATACTTCCTCTGAGGCTTTATTTTGGGCGTATTCCATCACATCCTGATCGTTGGAAATACCATTCATTCGCAACGGAGAAAGCAAAATTAAGCCCTCTAACGAACGCAAACGCGAAAGAGCGACATAAGCTTGTCCCGGCATAAAAACTTGCGAAACATCAAGCGCAGCTTTGTCAAAAGTCAATCCCTGGCTTTTATGGATGGTTATGGCCCAAGCCAATTTTATAGGATAATGCACAAAAGTCCCCAAAACCTCTTCTTCTACTTCCTTGGTTAATTCGTTGACTTTGTATCGGATGTTTTGCCATTCGTAACGTTCTACTTCAATCGTTTTATTTTCTTCCGGAAAATGCACCAAAATTTCCTGACTCGAAAGCGATTTGATGACGCCCATTTTTCCATTAAAGTAGTTCTTTTCGTAATTCAAATCGTTTTTGACAAACATGACTTGAGCTCCCACTTTCAATTGCAAATTGTATTCAATCGGATAAATTTTCTCCGGAAAATCACCAGTGATTTCAGGAGTATACGTAATTAACTCCCCTTTCAAATCTTCCAATGACTGTGCATTCATCGCATCAGCTTTGGCATTATGGGTGGTTAAAGTAATGTAACCGCTATTAGCTTTTAAATCAAAATCGGGTTTTACAAACTGATTTAAAATCTGAACATCCTGAGGTGTAATCTGATTATTCCTCAAATTATTTAAAACCGAAATAAAATTGGCATCCGTCTGTCTGAAAATCTTAGACAATTCAATATACAAAGGCGGATATTGTTGAATAACATGCGAATGAAAAAAGAATTTCCCTTTGTAATAATTACGCAGAGTACGCCATTCTTCATCCCGAATCACAGGTGGCAATTGTAATAAATCGCCAATAAACAAGACCTGAACACCACCAAAAGGAGCCGTTTTTTTGCGAACGGTTTGCATCATGTAATCCATCGCGTCCAGCAAATCGGCACGAAGCATACTCACTTCGTCAATAACCAGTAATTCCATATTACGAATCACCGATTTCTTTAAACTGTTCATTTTGAAATGCCTACGCAAACTTTCCTTAGTTTCAAATTTAACCGTTTCGGAAAATTGAGATTCGGCTGTATGCGAAGGTATGAATCCGCTGAACGGCAGTTGAAACATCGAATGAATGGTAACCCCTCCTGCATTTAAAGCTGCAATTCCTGTAGTCGCCACTACCACCGTATTTTTATGAGTGGTTTCAATAATTTCACGAAGCAAAGTAGTCTTACCTGTACCCGCTTTTCCAGTCAAAAAAACCGAACGTTGCGTTTGGTTAATGAACTGTAAAGTATATTTAGCGGCTTCTGACAAGGTTTGCATGGAGTGAAAAATTTGGGATAAAAATAATAAAATAAATAGGGAATAACTTAAAATATAATTATAAGTAATTATTTACAATAAAATAATTTGATAAAAAAATGCCTTAATCTTTAGTAGACTAAGGCATTTATATTTTTAATCAGAAAAAATTATTTCTTTTCTTCTTCTTTGTTATCCTCTGATTTAGAAGAAGATTTGTACTTCTCATTCAAAGCTTTAATGATCTCTTTTGTAATATCATATTTATCTTCAGCATATAAAACAGAAGCAGCATCACCAGTTCCATAGATATAAGCATATCCATTTTTCTTACCGTATTCTTTAATGAATTTTTTAACTCCTGTGACTAAACTATCCATTTCAGCACCACTTGCTTGCTGTAATTGCTGTGCTAAAGCTTGTTGTGCATAGCCTAACTGTTGCTCTCTTTTTTGTAATTCAGCACCTCTTTTTTGAGCCCATTCTTGACCATTTGCTTGAGCTTGAGCCTGAAAATTAGCAGCATCTTGTTTAAAACGATTAATTTCAGCTTCTAATTGTCTCCCTTTTTCTTCCGACTGTGCTTTGTATTTCGCTTCAAGATCTTTCGCCTCTGTATATTCTTTCATCAATTCCGAAGTATCTATATAAGCTGTTTTTAATTCCTTAACTTTTTCTTTGTTTTTGTTACAAGCAACAACTGAAATAGATATTGCGATAATTAATAATACTTTTTTACTCATGTTATAAAAATTGCTTTTTTGGTATTCGTAAATCTGTGATTTCATTTTGGATTAAGTTGTAATTAAAATATGTGTGTGTGAGCAAAAATATAAAAAAATAGATAGTAACCTAAGAAACAACAAAAAAATGGGAAAATTTTAAACTATTAAGAATTACTATAATAAAACCAAAACCCATAATTTATAACTATAAAAAACGGTTTAAATAAATTAAAAATAAAGACAAATCTAAAAAAAGACAGCAAATGATACTATTTAAACAAAAAAAGCCTCTTAAAAGGCTTTAAAATAAGTTTTAGCTGTTTTTTAGCACGTAAATTAAGGAAGAATACTCTAAATTTTGTTTTGCTTTCCAATTTGACTGCAATCCGATAAAAAAAGCTTTTATAAAATTCATTTTTCCGTTTTTGTATTTTTCAGAAAGCAAACTCACATAAAAAGAATCAAATTTCATTGGAAGTACTTTTTCTAATTTCATATTTTGTTTTGCAAAAAGCATTTGAATAGCTTTTTTGGAAAAATGCCAAAAATGAATAGGCACATCATAAGCTGCCCAAAACGAATCATAATATTTAGCATCAAAAGATTTAAAATTAGGTACTGCAACAATTAGAGTTCCATTTGGTTTTAATAATCGTTTTAATTCTTTGATTTGAAAATCTAAATCAGGTACATGTTCTAAAACATGCCACATTGTAATCACATCAAAAGATTGATTTTCCAAAACGGTTGTACATTCAACAAAAGAAATTCCTTTGTTCTTTGCTATACTTTTCGCTCTATCGCTCGGCTCAATTCCCACTGTTTGCCAACCGTCATTTTTAGCAACCATTAAAAAATCACCTGTTCCGGCACCAATATCTAAAATTTGGCCTTTTTGGGATTGCTGAGAATTAATTAAATTCAATTTATTTTTTAAAGCAATTCCTTTTACAAAATGATAGGCTTTTTCAAATAAAGATCGTTTATTATCCGTATGCGAAATATAATCTTCACTTTCATAATACTTCCCTAAATTATCTAAACTTGGTTGCGGATGCGTAATTAACATATCCAAATTTTCGTCATAATACAATTCAAAGATTTCTTTGGAAACCGAATGATCTTTTACAGTAAGAAAATGTTTTTTATTTGAAATATCCATTTTATGTGGTCAGTAGTCAGTTAATAGTTATCAGATAATATTTTATTAAAAAAAGAATTCCCAGCTATTATAAGGGTTAACAGTGTAGTTTCACGTGGAACATATAAAATATACAGTCGCAATTTTAGTCACAGCATTAAACTGAAAACTAAAAATGCGACTGCATACTTTTATTTATCTTCCCATATAAATCAGTAATACCGAAATATCACTTGGAGAAACTCCGCTAATTCTTGAAGCTTGAGAAATAGTTACCGGACGGATTTTATTTAATTTTTGCTTCGCCTCTATCGACATCGATTTAATTTTATTATAATCAAAATCTTCAGGGATTTTTACATCTTCTAAACGAGACAATTTATCAGCATTATTTCTTTCCTTTTCGATATAACCCGAATATTTTACCTGAATTTCGGCTTGTTCTAAAATTTCTTCGTCTAATTCATTTTCGGAAACGTAAGCTTGAACTTTTTCAAACTTCATCATATCTTCTAAATCAATTTGCGGACGAGAGAAAATTTTAAACATTTTATCGCCTTGCGAAATTGGTGCAGATTCTTTCGATTCCAAAATTGGATTGGTCTCTCCTATCGTAACACTAGTTTCTCTAAAAAAAGAAACCATCTTTTCAGATTCATTCAATTTACGTTCCATTCTGCGTAAACGAGCTTCAGAAGCTAATCCTATTTCATAAGACATTGGAGTTAATCTAAAATCGGCATTATCCTGACGCAATAAAGTTCTGTACTCAGCACGTGATGTAAACATACGATAAGGTTCTTCTGTACCTTTCGTAATTAAGTCGTCAATTAAAACCCCAATATAAGCTTCGTCCCTTTTTAAAATTAAAGGTGCTTTTTCATGAACTTTTAAATGCGCGTTAATACCAGCCATCAATCCTTGCGAAGCAGCTTCTTCATAACCGGTTGTTCCATTAATCTGTCCAGCAAAATACAAACCTTCAACTAACTTTGTTTCTAAAGTATGTTTTAATTGTGTCGGTGGAAAATAATCATATTCGATAGCATATCCAGGTCTAAAGAATTTTACATTCTCAAAACCTGCTACCGTACGTAGAGCTTTAAATTGAATATCCTCTGGAAGCGAAGTTGAAAAACCATTTACATAAACTTCACAAGTATTCCATCCTTCCGGTTCCACAAAAAGTTGGTGACGTTCTTTATCAGCAAAACGATTAATTTTATCTTCGATAGAAGGACAGTATCTTGGACCAATACTTTTTATTCTCCCGTTGAACATTGGAGAACGATCAAAACCTTCTCTTAAAATATTGTGCACCTCATTAGAAGTATACGTCATATAACAAGAACGTTGATGTGTTAATGGAGAAGTCAAATCGGAATAAGAAAACTTAGAAGGTTTTGCATCTCCTTTTTCTTCATTCATTTTAGAATAATCCAACGAACGACCATCCACACGTGGAGGCGTTCCTGTTTTCATTCTTCCGGCTTCAAAACCGGCTTCGATTAAATCTTCGGTAATTCCGTGAGCAGCACTTTCTCCTGCTCTACCTCCACCAAATTGTTTTTCGCCAATATGAATCAATCCATTCAAAAAAGTTCCATTGGTCAACACAACCGATTTGGAACGGATTTCGACTCCAAGAGAAGTTTTAATTCCTTTTACTTTTTCGTTTTCAATTATCAAACCTTTAACCATTTCTTGATAGAAATCAAGATTTGGAGTTCCTTCTAACATCATTCTCCATTCTTCGGCAAAACGCATACGGTCACTTTGAACTCGCGGAGACCACATGGCAGGACCCTTTGATTTGTTCAACATTTTAAATTGAATTGCCGTTCTATCAGAAACAATTCCTGAATAACCACCAAGCGCATCAATCTCACGAACAATTTGACCTTTTGCAATTCCACCCATTGCAGGATTACAAGACATCTGGGCAATGTTTTGCAAACTCATTGTAACCAATAAAGTTTTTGAACCCAAATTTGCGGCAGCGGCAGCAGCTTCAGAACCTGCGTGACCAGCACCAACAACAATTACATCGTACTCTTCTAGAAACATTCTTTATATTATTTACCCTCTTTTCAGGGAAGCCATTTTGAAAACAAACACAAAAATGAAATCAAAAAAACCAGTTTAAATTTCGCTTCCTACGGAAGCAATTTTTTATTATTTTTTCAAACGTTCCACGTGGAACATACTATTAAAAAAGTAGAATTTTAAGATTACTGTTCCACGTGGAACATAGCAATTTTTTCATCTTCTTTTGCGCGCATTAATTGTTCGCTTTCTTCATCCTTGTCTTTATAACCACAATAATGAAGAACACCATGAACAATAACACGCTTTAATTCTTCATCGAAAGAAACATTAAAATCGTTAGCATTATCCTGAACACGTTCTACAGAAATAAAGATATCTCCATTTAATTCATTACCCACAGTATAATCAAAACTAATGATATCCGTAAGGGTATCGTGATTTAGGTATTCCATATTGATTTTATGAAGATATTCATCATCACAAAAAATATAATTAATCTCACCTTCTTTCTTATTTTCAGAAACAATAACGGCCGATAACCATGCAGAAATAGCCTCTTCGTTCTCTAAAGTAAAATCACATTCGTAATTAAAATCTATCATTTTGTATTAAAATATTCTTGAACCTTGCGGTTAAAATTCGAGCGCAAAGGTAGTGATTGTCTATTTAATATTTCTATGCTTTTTAGATATTCTAACAAGCTGTTAGGTAAAGCTTTTGAAGTATTAGAAAACTCTTTTAGATTAGTTTCAGATTGACGTTTATTCTCTTCTCCCTGTTGACGGATAGCAGTATTTAATTTTAGTAATTCCTGTTTGATATAATTAGCCTTTTGAATCGTTTCATTTTTAAAACCTTTATTCAATAACTGCTTCTCAAGATCCTTCATTTTATCTAAAGTACTTTGACCTGAATTACCCAAACCATGCTTTTTTAACTCTCCTTCTAAGGCTTCGCGTAAAGCTTTTTGTTCTTTATATATTTCCATAATAGAACGAGCATCTCCTTCTCCATCATGACCAGAATCACCATTCTTTTTATCGCCTTCATTTCCTTTTTGGGATTCACCAGCTTTCAATCCGGCTTTCATTTTGTCTGCAAGTGATTGTTGTTTGGATATAATATCGGGTAACTGCATGCCTTCACCTTTACCAGATTTAGGTGTTCCTTGACCCATACTGGATAAAGACATTTGCAAGCTGTTTAGCAATTCACTTAAAAAATCACCTAATTTATTAGCGGAAGCTACAGCATATTGTTGATGAGAGACACCTTTAGAAAATTGTGAATCGGTTAAACTTTCAAGAGCTTTATCAATATTGTATTGGACATTACCCACTTCTTTCGTTATGTCATCTGTGAACTTAGGATTACGTAAAGACATAGCAAATAAACTATCATCAATATGTTTAAATTGTAAACGCAAATCTTGTTGTAATTTTATATTTTTATTAAAAGCTGGTGAAGCCGAATTCAATGATTTGAAACGAACCATCACCGCTTCTTCAGATAAAGAAAAGGCTAATAAATTATCTAGAACCTGACGTAACATTTTTACATCCTCTTCCATTTGTTCCATCTCTGCACCTTCCATACCTTGTTCCATTTTCATGGACATAGACTTCATTTTTTTTGCAGCATTTTTTTGATTTGGTTTGGCTTTAGAAGTATTATTATTCTTTAATTCATCAGAAGCTTTCTTTAAATCATAATCAATATTGTTTTCATTTGCATCATTATTAGGAATATCTAAAGGAGATTTTAATTCCTTGTTATCCTTTTGTAATTGATCTAAATCATTTTGAATTGCATCAAATTCTTTATTAATATCCTGTTGCTTATTTAATGAATTCTCCTTTTCGTTTTCCGAAAGTTTATCTTGCTTATTAGATAGTTTATCTAATTTATCAGCTACTTGTTCAGCCTTCTTTTGAACATAATACTTCTTAGTAAGTTCAACTAATTGTTGTAAATTTTTAATTTGATTTTTACTTGTTTGTTTAAACTGATCTAATTTTTCTAATAAGTTTTCATTCTTTAATTTATCATTCAAGGATTTCAATTCATCTAAAAGCTTTTGATTTTTTTCTAATTCAGCATTATTTCTATCAATGCGTTTTTCTAATTCTTTTTTAAAATCATCTTCTTTTTTTGATTTAGAATCATCTAAATTATTTTTCATTTTATCCATAAAATTACGCATCATCTCATCTTGAGTTTTTTGCTGTTGGATAAAATCATTTATTTTTTGTTGGTCATTAAACTCAAAATTTTCTTTTTCTTTACCAGATTTTTGAATCTTATCGAGCTGTGAAAATTGTTTATCTTGATTTTTTAAAGACTTTTGTAAACCATCAATATTGTTAGATTGTTGTTGCAAAAGCATATCTTGTTTTTCTTCAGCAGTTCTAATACGATTAGAAAATACCGCGGACTTAGCACTTTTAAAACGATGTAAAGCATCATTATCAAAAACCTCGAAATAGTAATCATAACTTACGCCTTCTTCTACTGGAAGATTAGCAGGAAAAGAAAAAATAAATTGATCAAAAACACCCTGCTTAATAGCAATTGTTCCACGTTTAGCAGTTGCAGGTTTATTCGATTCATAATAGACTATCTGCAAAAGACGTAAACCATTATCATCACTAATTTTTCCTAAAAGATAGTTAGAAGCAAGGTGCAAACTATCAGGAGCTTGATTCACTGTAATGCTAGGATACTGATCTTTGATTACGGATAACTGATAATTGAGTTTTTCATAATTTATTATGGAAGAATTAGAGCTAATAATTTGATAATCTGTATTTTCAATAATATTTCTAGCTAAAACAAAGCTATTTTCTGTTTTAGAGAATTCAGAAACAGAATTTCCATTAGAATAAACTACTTTTTGAGTGGCCTGAGTGTTAATTTTCCAGGTTACTTTAGTTCCTTCAGGAATAACTGCATTACCAGTCCCCTTAATAATTTCTGCTTTACGATTAAGATGAGCAGGATAATTCAAAAGCATTTCAAAATTTAAAATAGAAGGAACAGCAACAACTTTCAAATGATAATCCCCGGACGTTACAGCATTACCCTGTAAATGAAAATCAATATCGGCAGTTGGCTTTTCAATTGTAAACTGAAATTCTCCAGGCTTAATAGTTTCCATAAAATAGCTTTCATCATTAATGAAAATCATAGCATTTTCAGGAACTATTTTTCCCGTAGTTTTCACTTTTAAAACAAAATCTTTATTCTGTTCGGTTTGTAAATTTGAATTTAAAACAACAAATTCAAAAGGAGCAGGTGGTAAAAAAGTAGCATTGGAATGAACTATTCTATTCAAACTTTGAGTAATGATTCCTTTATTTCCTGAAAAATAAAAAGAAAAAAACAAGAAAAGAGGTATCAAAGCAAGCGGTAAATATTTCTTATTCGAATTAAAATTTACAGCATTTGTAAAAGGAATTGGTTGCAAAGCTTTCGCTTTTTGTTCAATGGAAGCTAATAACAATTCCGATTTTGCTCCATGATTTTCAGGATTAGAAAGCTGAATAAAATTGAGTAATTTATCTTTTACTTCTAAAAAATGATTTCCAATAATAGCTGAAGCATCATTGTAATCAATTCCTTTTTTAAATTTTAATAATTTGAAAATAGGAAATAATATAAAGCGAAACAGTAAGAACACTTCTACCCCAACAAAAGTCCAAAATAAAATGCTTCTTCCTAATGGCTTCAACCAAAGAAAATATTCTATAAACAGGGTAAAAAGAAAATACAATAAACCCAAACCAATAAAGAAAACAATGCCTCTTATTAGTTCGTTTATATAATACTTTCGGATGAAAGCTTCTAATTTTTGATATATAAAATTGGAACTATTCAAAATAATTATGCTTTATAATAACCTATAAAAGTAACAATTATAACAATACAAAAAATCAAATACAAAATTCCAAATTTTACATTATAATTTGAAAAACTTCTAAGTTCTAACTACTGACTTCTAACTTCTAAGTATCTTTGCAAAAAATTATATAAAAATGTCAAACCCAATTCGTGTGCGTTTTGCACCTAGTCCAACGGGACCTTTACATATTGGTGGTGTACGTACTGCCCTATTTAATTATTTATTTGCGAAGAAAAAAGGTGGAACTTTCTTCTTAAGAATTGAAGATACTGACCAAAATCGTTTTGTACCTGGAGCAGAAGAATACATTATGGAAGCTCTGGAATGGTTAGGAATAGCTCCCGATGAAACAATTGGAAAAAATGAAAAATTTGGACCCTACCGTCAAAGCGAAAGGAAACATTTATACAAACAATATGCTGATCAATTGATTCAATCTGGTTGGGCCTATTATGCATTTGATACTCCTGAAGCTTTAGATACTTACAGAAAAACAGAAGAAGAACAAGGAAAAACTTTTATTTACAATCATACTAACAGAGAAAAACTGGATACTTCTTTAGTGCTTTCTGCAGAGGAAACGGCAAAAAGAATTGCTAATGGAGAACATTATGTAATCCGTTTTAAAACTCCTGTTGATGAAATTTTACATCTAAAAGATATTATTCGTGGTCATGTAAAATTTGAAACGAACTTACTAGATGATAAAGTTTTGTTTAAAAGTGACGGGATGCCAACCTATCATTTAGCCAATATTGTTGATGATCATTTAATGCAAACCACACACGTAATTCGAGGAGAAGAATGGTTGCCATCTATGCCATTACACGTGTTATTGTATCATGCTTTTGGATGGGCTGCACCTGAATTTGCACACTTACCATTGATTTTAAAACCTGTTGGAAACGGAAAATTATCTAAACGTGATGGAGATAAATTAGGTTTTCCAGTATTCCCATTAGAGTGGAAAACGGAAGACGGAACATCATCTGGTTATAGAGAAAAAGGGTTTTTCCCAGAAGCTGTAGTAAACTTCCTGGCTTTATTAGGCTGGAATGACGGTACAGATAAAGAATTGTTTTCTTTAGAAGAATTAGTCGAAGCTTTTGATTTAAACAGAGTGCATAAAGCAGGAGCTAAATTTGATCCTGAGAAAAATAAATGGTTTAATCACCAATATTTAGTTCAAGCAAAAGATGAAAAATTAGCCGAAGATTTTGCTGTTATTTTAAAAGAAAAAGGGTTCTCGACTTCGCTAGAACTGACAAGCAAAATTGTTTCCTTAATAAAAGAAAGAGCAAATTTTGTTTCTGAATTTTGGGATTTAAGTGATTTCTTTTTTGAAGCTCCAACAGCTTATGATGAAAAGGCTAAGAAAAACTGGAAAGAGGAAACACCGGCTTTAATGCAGGAATTAATTTCAGTACTGGAAGAAATCACTGATTTTACATCTGCTAATATTGAAACTATTGTCAAAGACTGGTTAACTAAAAATGAAATTGGAATAGGTAAAGTAATGCAACCATTTAGATTGAGTTTAGTAGGCGCTTTAAAAGGTCCTCACCTATTTGACATTGTTGAAATTATTGGAAAAGAAGAAAGTATTTCAAGAATTCAAAAAGCAATCGAAACTATATAAAACAAAAAGTCCCGATAATTAGTCGGGACTTTTTTTATAAATAAATAATAACATTTCCGTTAAGAATTCCTGGATTAGCTTTCAAATTGTTATTGGGATAATTGCTATTCAAATTTCCAAACATATTAGTTATTCCATATTGATAAGAAACATTTACTCTGAAATGTTTCGCTCCGGCAGTAAGTCCAACTGTTGGATAAAAGTTGAATTTATTGATATCTTGGATATCTTTTGCCAATAAAGTAGTACCTAAAATCACATTATTTTCTTTTCCAGATTGCACTTTTGACTTACCATTTATTTGAACTAATGGACCAAATTCAATCGATAAATGATTTTCAACAAGTACATAACTTAGTTCTAAAGAAATTTGAGCCGATGGAATCTTATAATTGACCTCTTCTTGTAAAGAAGTTAAAGAATTAGTTTCAACAGAAAAATTGTTTTCAGAAAACTGAATGGCGTAAACCATATCCCAACTGTTATAAAAATTACCTCTCATAGATAAACCTGCATTCCAACCATTAGCTGGTTTTGTTTCAAAATTATCGGTATTTAAAGTAAATTGGTTCACCCCTACTGTAATTCCAATTCTGTTAGAATCTCGATAATGATATTGTGCTATACTTAAGACAGATACCAAAAGAAAACAAAGAGAGAAAGTTAGCTTTTTCATATAAAAAGATTTTACAGGCACAAACCTAAAGTTTTTTTGTAATTTAACAGATATTTTCTAATTAAATTATACACATTATGAATGTACCATTCTTATTTTTATTGTTCATAGCACTGTTTATTTTCCTTTCCTCCTTCTTCACAGTGAAACAACAAACGGCTGTTATTATAGAACGTTTTGGAAAATTTGTTAGTATTAGACATTCTGGACTACAATTAAAAATTCCCTTAATTGATAGAATTGCGGGTCGTGTAAATCTAAAAATCCAACAATTAGATGTAATTATTGAAACTAAAACGAAAGACAATGTATTTGTCAAACTAAAAGTTTCTGTTCAGTTTATGGTGGTAAAAGAAACCGTTTACGATGCTTTTTATAAACTGGAATATCCACATGATCAAATTACTTCGTATGTATTTGATGTAGTTCGTGCCGAAGTTCCTAAATTAAAACTAGACGATGTTTTTGAACGAAAAGATGATATAGCTGTTGCCGTAAAAAGAGAACTAAACGAAGCCATGACCACTTATGGATATACCATCATCAACACTTTAGTTACTGATATTGATCCGGATATTCAGGTAAAAAATGCTATGAACAGAATTAATGCGGCTGATAGAGAAAAAACAGTAGCCGAATTTGAAGCAGAAGCATCCCGAATTAGAATCGTAGCAAAAGCTAAAGCCGAAGCAGAAAGCAAAAGATTACAAGGACAAGGTATTGCCGATCAAAGACGTGAAATTGCTCGTGGATTAGTAGAAAGTGTGGACGTTTTAAATAAAGTTGGAATCAATTCGCAAGAAGCATCTGCATTGATTGTGGTTACACAACACTATGATACGCTACAAGCCATAGGTGCAGATACTAATTCTAATTTAATTTTATTGCCTAATTCGCCACAAGCCGGAAGTGATATGCTTAACAACATGGTAGCTAGTTTTACTGCAAGTAATTTGGTAGGAGAATCAATGAGGAAAACGGTAAAATCAAATACAAAACAAGAAAAGAAAAAAATAGATAAACCTGAAGACCCTACAACTGAAACAGATCAGGCATAAATACAACAAAAAAGAGGCTTAATCGCCTCTTTTTTTATTTCTAAACCATTTAATGACTATTGGTATCAACAACTGTAAAATCGTACTATAGGAGCTAAAAAAACTGCTTTTAATAACTCCTACAACATTAGATGCTACATTTAAAAAAGACAAACTATCTTTAGTCTTTTCAATACTTAAAATCAACTTTTGATAACTAATTTCTTTTTCCACTTTCAGAATCTCTAATTCGCTATCAATTTGAGCATAAGAAGAATATTTTTTCTTTCCCATAATTATTCATTAAAAAAGATTTCTGAAAATTTCTCTAAAATAGGTCCTTCTACTATTTTATCTCTAACCAAAAACAATAGTCCAGTAAAAATGATATACAAAAAACCTACACAAAGAAAACCAAAAGTATAACTTCCAAGATAATTTCCTATAGCAAAAGCTAAGGCTATTGAAAAGAACAATAAAACCATACAAATACAAAGCAAAATTAAGGTGAACTTGAAAATCATAGTCGTTGATTTCATAGCCATCTTAAATGCCGATAACTTATAATATTCAAGATTTTTTTCAATGAATTCTTTCGTATTCTCCTGAATATTTTCGGTATGTTCTTTTAGTTCTTCAAAAGCCATATTTGTCTAATTGAGTTAATAAGTAACTAATTCTTATGAAGTTTAGCATTTTTTTCTTTTAATTCAGCTAATTTTTTTTCTAAGAAAGTAATAGCATCTTCTGTCTTATAACTCATATTTGAAATCATATTATCATAAGACTCTTCTAAATCAACTTTAGCATTTGCTAATTTAGATTTCATATCTTTTTCCAAATCTTTATAACCGTCTTTAATTTTTTGTCTGGTTTTCTCTCCTTTGTCTGGAGCAAACAAAATTCCTAATACAGCTCCAATTGCAGCGCCACTTGCAAGAGCTATCAAAGTTTTTCCTGTACTACTTGCCATAATTTTATTTTTTTAAGTTCTTTATAAAGATACGATAATTTTAAAAAAGCATTTTATAAGAATTTATATAAAATTTATAATATTTTCATAAAAAGGAAAAAATAAGATCTAAAGACAGTAAAATGTTTCACAAGAAACTTTAAAAAATGGTTCTCCATTTTTTTAGAAGAAGAAAAGTTCGAAAAACAAGTAGTATAAATTTTTAACTCCTGAATTTAAAAAAAATAGCCATAAAAAAAGTAAAAACTCAAATAAAGCTTTCTAATTAATAAAAATACAAAAGATGAGTTATTTATCGACAGATTTAAAAAAAGCTCTTAAAATTAAAATATGAAAGCGAGTTTTAATTTATAAAAATTATAGTTTTTAAAAATTAAATAGATATTTATAATAATAAAAAAAAGCGCTTATATAAGCGCTTTTAATAAAAATTATTGATTTAAAAATTGTTCTATAAATTCCCTTTCTCTTTCGGAGGAATTTTTCGGAGGATTCGATTCTAATTTTAAAATTTCCTCTTTGAATGCATTTTTGAAATTAGAATCAAAATCTAAATTACATAAATTCAAAATTGCCCTCGATCGAACAAAAGTAGATTCACTTCGTAATGACATGGTGAATAATTTTGAAATTTCTTCATTGTCATAATCAGAAATTTTCAAAGGAGCATATTTCAAAATCAAGTTAGCAAACAACAATGAACTTTTATTATTGTTAATATTTTTCTTGAATGAATTTTGTAATAAACTATAATTAGAAATTTCGGCAAGGGTCTCTCCTATTGCAGTTCTTATTGCAATACGCTCTTCTCTAGTATTTACTTTGAAATATTTGTTGATATCTTTCAAAGCATTATTAATACTGTTACTATCTTTTTTACCTTTTTCTTCCCAAGCATCTTTCAATCCAACTGTTTTGTTAAACACTAATTTTGAAGCAGTTGAGTCTTTATCAACATTAAAATATCCTAGGCGTTGAAATTGGAATTTATCACCAGAAACAGCAGTTTGTAAACTTGGTTCCACAAATCCTTTTACTGTTAACAACGAATTAGGATTAATAAAATCAAGAAAACTTTTCTCTTTATGAGAGTCTGGAGCTTCGTCTATAAACAAACGATCATACAAACGAACTTCGGCTTCAACAGCATGTTTTATAGAAACCCAGTGTAATGTTCCTGCTACTTTACGCTTAGAAGCTTCACTTCCACTTCCACTTCTACTGTCTTCATCATAAGTAACATGAATTTCAGTAATATTTCCTTCAGTATCTTTTACAACACTTTCACCCTTAATAATATAGGCATTTTTAAGACGTACTTCATTACCTAAACTTAAGCGGAAAAATTTAGCAGGAGCTTCTTCTAAAAAGTCTTCTCTTTCTATGTACATTTCACGAGAAAAAGGTACTTTTCTAAATCCAGCACTTTCATCTTCCTGATTATTTTCGGCATCTAACCATTCTTCTTTTCCTTCAGGATAATTAGTAATTACAACTTTTACAGGATCTAAAACAGCCATTACACGAGGTGCAGTTTTATTTAAATCATCACGCAAACAGAATTCTAATAAAGAGAAATCAATGATATTTTCACGTTTGGCAACACCAATATTTTCACAAAATTTACGAATAGAAGCAGCTGTATAACCTCTTCTTCTTAAACCAGAAATGGTAGGCATTCTTGGATCATCCCAACCATTTACATGATTTTCCTGAACTAATTGTAACAGTTTTCTTTTACTCATTACAGTATAATTCAGGTTTAAACGTGCAAATTCATATTGATGTGGTCTAACTAAGGTAGCATCATAAATTTGGTCTAAAAACCAATCGTATAATTCACGGTGCATTACAAATTCCAGTGTACAAATAGAATGCGAAATTTGTTCTAAATAATCACTTTCTCCATGTGTATAATCATACATTGGATAAATACACCAATCATTTCCTGTTCTATGATGTTCCTTATGTAAAACTCGGTACATAATAGGATCACGCATCAACATATTAGAAGAACTCATATCAATTTTAGCTCTTAAAACATGACTTCCTTCAGGGAATTCACCATTTTTCATAGCATTAAAAAGAGTTAAATTCTCCTCTATTGTACGATTACGAAATGGACTATCAACACCTGGTTGAGAAGGTGTTCCTTTTTGTTCAGCCATAGCTTCTGAAGATTGACTATCTACATAAGCTTTACCGCTATTAATTAAAATAATAGCCCAATCATACAACTGTTGGAAATAATCAGAAGCATACAATTCCTTATCCCATTGAAAACCTAACCATTGTAAATCTTCCTTAATTGCATCTACATATTCCTGCTCTTCTTTAGCCGGATTTGTATCATCAAAACGTAAGTTTACAGGAGCATTATACTTTAATCCCAAACCAAAATTTAAACAAATGGATTTAGCATGTCCAATGTGTAAATAACCATTAGGTTCAGGCGGAAAACGGAATCTTAATTTATCTTGAGGAAAACCTTTTGATAAGTTATCTTCAATAATTTGTTCTATGAAATGCAGTGATTTTTCTTCAGTTGACATGTCTAAATTTTAAAAAGACAAAGTTATCAAAATTGTTCATTAAATAAAGGATAGAACAATTGCATATTGACTTTGAAGGCTAAAATTTCAAATATTTTGTACTTTTACCACCAATTCAAACTAATAAATCAGCAACAAGAATATGGAAACTATCAAATTAAAAAATATCCGAACTTTTTCTAATCACGGATGCTTAATAGAAGAAGCAAAAATAGGTTCTGATTACACTGTTGATTTAACGATTAAAGCTAATTTACAACAATCAACTCAATCTGATAAGCTGGCTGATACTGTAGATTATGTACATTTAAATCGAATAGTAGTAGAGGAAATGGCTATACGATCGGAATTATTAGAACATGTAGCTAAAAGAATCAATAAAAGAATACTTGACGAATTACCAATGGTTCAAAAAACTAAAGTTGCCGTATCTAAATTAAACCCTCCAATAGGTGGTGATGTTGAATCAGTTACCTTAATTTTAGAAGAAAGCAGAAATTAGGATTTGTGACTTCATATTTTAAAACTTGACTTCAAACCGTTTTATTTAGAATTCGACATTTGGATTTATGATTTTTTATTTTACCTTTGCAGTCCATAAAAACAATGGCGTCGTGGCCGAGCGGCTAGGCTGGGCTCTGCAAAAGCTCCTACTCCGGTTCGAATCCGGACGATGCCTCAGAAAGAGATACAGAAATGTGTCTCTTTTTTTATATCTAATTTTTAAGAAAAATTAAGTAAAGCATAGGTTCGAATCCGGACGATTACTCTAGAATCTATAAAGAAATTAAAAGGTTTTTTTATGTCAATTATTTAGTCATTGCGAGGAACGAAGCAATCTCATTTAGTGAGATTAAATTTAGTGAGATTGCCAAGCTATGATCGCAATGCAAAACACAAAAAAACCGCTCAAAATAAGCGGTTTAAATATCATTTTTGTTATTATTTTTCAATCCTTTCAAAAGCTTGTTTCACCATTTCTTTTTCTTTTGGAAACCAACCTTGAACAATTAAAACTAATCCAAAAACCATCAAAACGATACTAATTCCTTTTTTAATTTTAAGTATATTAGAAGGTGTCATTTTAGATTTTAATTGTTTTGCTAAAAGTATTTTAATACAATCGACTAACAAATAAGTGATGATTACGGTACTAAAAAAAGTCATCATTCTGGAAGTTTGCATCTCTAATTTTGGTCCTACAGAAATAATTACAGCCAACCAAAAACCTAATACTCCAATATTAATAATATTTAAAAAAAGCCCTTTCATAAACAAACTGAAATAATCTTTTTTAAGGATTTCTTTATCAATCTCTTTAGTATTAATTTTCTTTTCTTTCCTTAAACTTATAAAAGAAATTATACCATAAGCCAGCATTAATATTCCTCCAAATATGAACAAAGCAGGCTTATCTTTTAAACTTTGAATTAATCTAAAACTACCTAAATAGGCAATTGCAATAAAAATAATATCTCCAGTAACTACTCCTAAATCAAAAAAAAGAGCGGCCCTGAATCCTTTTATAATACTGGTTTCCAGTAAAATAAAAAAAACAGGACCAATCATAAAACTCAAGAATATTCCCCAAGGAATACCTGATAAAATATCGTTAATCATTAATTTTAGAATTTTAAAGAGAATAAAAATACATTTTTTTTATTCTTTTTCTTCAATTTTTCCTCCTAAAATAGTTTGTTGATTAATTTGTTTAGGTTTACCATAAATCGAAACAGTACCTCCTGCTTTTACCTTAGCATCAACTAAGGTGCTAGCATTAATATCGGCATTACCTCCAGCGGAAAGGTTAATTGTAGTTTGTGAAGTATGTAAATTTTTAGCTTTTAAAATACCACCAGACATGATTACTACATCCTGATTAGCAGCAGCTCCGCTCAATTCAATAACCCCACCGGTAACCGCTTTTACATTCACTTTTTGAACATCTACTTTTACAGTTATTTTAGCTCCTTCTTTTACACTTATTCCTAAAATTGTTTCTTTAAAAACAGCATCACTACTTATTACTGAGCCTTCACTTGCCGAAATATCATCAATATTTTTATAATACAATTGTATCGAAATGTCATCTCCTGATAACAATTTTGGGAAAGGCATTCTCAATTTTAGTTCACCATTGTTATTCACAACTTCTACTTCTTTTTCTCTATTTCCTTTAATTACAACTTTGTTTTCGTTTGCTGGTATAAGATGAACTGTAAGTTTATCAAATACTTTAACTGAACTAAAATCTCCTAAGTTTTTGGTTACTTGCGCAAATGTAAATTGGGTTACAATTAAAAATGCGACTATAAAAACGGTATTTAACTTATTATAAGTTTTTCTTTTTTGGTAATCTTGCATGTTTGATTTCATTTTCATTTACATTAAATTTCTGTTTCTTCTGATCTTCTTAAAAAATTAAAATCCAATTGTTTTTTAACTAAATCAGCGTTTTTAACCTTAACGTAAATTTCGTCTCCTAATTGTAATAATTGATGAGAAGTTGCACCCACTAGAGCATATTGTTTTTCATCAAAGGTGTAATAATCTTCTTTTATATCTCTAATACGAATCATTCCTTCGCATTTATTTTCGATAATTTCAACGTAAATTCCCCATTCGGTAACACCAGAAATAACACCTAAAAACTCCTGATCCTGATGGTCTTGCATGTATTTTACCTGCATATATTTGATAGAATCTCTTTCGGCATTGGTTGCTAAACCTTCCATGGTAGAACAATGCAAACATTTTGTTTCAAACAATTCTTCATCAGCTGATTTTCCACCATCCAGATAATACTGTAACAAACGATGAACCATTACGTCTGGATAACGACGAATTGGTGAAGTAAAATGGGAATAATAATCAAAAGCTAAACCGTAATGACCAATATTATCCGTAGAATATTTGGCTTTACTCATACTTCTAATAGCCAGTGTATCAATTAAATTTTGTTCTTTTTTACCACTTACATCTTCCATCAGTTTATTCAAAGACTTAGAAATATCACCAGGATTACGGAAATCAATTTTATAACCAAACTTAGCAATCACAGTTTGCATTGCAATTAATTTGTCTTCATTCGGTTCGTCGTGAATTCTGTAAACGAAAGTTTTCTTTTGTTTACCAATGAATTCCGCTACTCTCCTATTGGCTAACAACATGAATTCTTCAATCAGATGATTAGCATCTTTAGAAATTTTAAAATAAACTCCTTCTGGTTCTCCTTCGGCATCCAAATTAAATTTTACTTCTACTTTATCAAATGAAATGGCTCCATCATTCATTCTCTTTTTACGAAGAATTTTAGCTAATTCATCTAATTTAAGCGTTGCTGTGACAATTTCGGCAGGAACTTGATAAGAAGTACCCGTTAATGAAATTTCTTCCGGAATTACATCGTTTTTAGTTTCAATGATGTATTGTGCTTCTTCGTATGAAAAACGTTGGTCTGAATAAATAACGGTTCTACCAAACCATTGATTGATAACCTGACTTTTTTCATTGATTTCAAATACAGCAGAAAAGGTATATTTTTCCTCTTGTGGACGTAAGGAACAAGCAAAATTAGATAACACTTCAGGTAACATAGGCACTACCCTATCTACTAAATACACTGAAGTTCCACGTTGATACGCTTCTTCATCCAGTATAGTTCCTTCTTCTAAATAATGCGAAACATCGGCAATATGAATACCAATTTCGTAATGACCATTCTCTAATTTTTTAAACGAAAGAGCATCATCAAAATCTTTTGCATCTTTTGGATCAATCGTAAAAGTCAGCGTATCACGCATATCACGACGCTTAGCAATCTCAGCTTCAGTAATCGAAGTATCAATCTTTTGCGCATAGGTTTCTACTTCAATTGGAAACTCAGCCGGTAAACCATATTCGGCTAAAATAGCATGGATTTCAGTATCATGTTCTCCTGGTCTTCCCAGAACTTTAACTACTTTTCCAAAAGGACTATCAGCTTTTTTTGGCCAATCTTCAATATGAACCAAAACGACATCTCCGTTTTGTGCATCTTCTATTTTATCTTTTGGAATAAAAATATCAGTATACATTTTAGGATTGGCAGTCGATACAAAAGCAAAGTTTTTCTGAATATCAATAACACCTACAAAATCAGTTTTAGCTCTTTCTATAATTTCAACTACTTCACCTTCAGGACGTCTTCCTTTTCTTCGGTTATAGACATACACTTTGACTTTATCTTTATCTAAAGCATGATTCAAATTATTGGTAGGGATAAAAATATCATCTTCAAATTCCTCACAAATAAAATAAGCCGTTTTACGGCTCGTCATATCTATAGTTCCTTCGTAATAATCTTGACTTACAGCTTTAATTAAATATTTTCCAGGTTCTGACTCGATGATTTTCTTTTCGGCAGTAAGAATTTTTAAATCTTTTATAATTTGATTTCTACTTTGTGTATCATCTTTCTCTAAAATGGCTGCTATTTGCTTATAATTGAATGCTTTATTAGCACTTTTAGACAAAATTTTTATAATTTTATCAGAGAAACTTTTCTCTTTTTTAGCAGGCTTTCTTATTCTTTTTCCCATACTTCTTTTCTTAAAAGTCGAAAATTACGAAATAGTTAGCCAGTTCTAAAGAAAAGAATCAGTTTTAAAGAAATTATAACGTATACTAGAGTTGTTTCTTCAATAAAATCAATTCGATATGGAAACTTTTATTACCATCGCTACTTTTAATTACATCCATGAAATCGAAATTTTGAAACATCGTTTAGATCAAGAAGGCCTACAATACTATTTTGAAAACGAATTCATGACAGCCATTGCTCCCTTCTACTCTACTGCTCTGGGTGGAATCAAACTTAAAATTCACCCTAACGATTCTGAAACAGTAAAAACAATTCTACAAGAAATGAAATACGATAATAACAATCTAAAAATTGTTTAGTTTTCAAAGTTGTCAACATATAATACTATTATAAAAAAGAAATTTTAAAATTTTAAAAAATATTTATTGTTATTATAGTGTGTTAATAGTTGCAATAATTATTTTAGAAATTGTTTTTAAATCAAGTTTTAGCTTGTTATCAAGAGTTATTAACATAGTTATTTATAGTTAAATCTTTAATTTTTAAGACTTTTTGAATTATAATTAACAACCGTTAATAACATGAAAATACTTTAAAATGTAAATAAGTTGATTGTTAATAATTGTTGATAACCTCAATTTCGAATATGGAAAACTATTCCAAAAATTCAAGAAACTTTGTTTGGATTTTTAATTCCAATTTTTGATTGTAAATTTTTCCCATTCAAACAAAAAAAAGTTCTAATTTTCTTTTCATACTTATTAACAATTCGTGTTAAATTAAAGTTAACTGAAAATCAACGATTTATGTTTCAATATTAACAACGTAAAATTTTAACAAATTAATTATGGATTATCTATTGATTTTCAATAATTTATAAATTGTTAAAAATATTGACAACCTCATATCTATCTGGAAATGTATTATTTATATTTTTAAAATTGTTGTGGTATTTTTTAGCTTTTTAAAAAAGAATAAAATAGAAATAGATTTGGTAAATTTGCAACAAAATTAAAACATACTAAAATGAAAATTTCAATAGGAAACGATCACGCAGGTCCGGAATATAAAAAAGCAATTGTTAAGTGGCTAGAAGCTAAGGGTTACGAAGTAACTAATTATGGAACGGATACAGAAGCTTCTGTTGATTATCCAGATTTTGGACATCCTGTGGCTTCAGATGTTGAAGAAGGAAAAGCTGATTTTGGAATTGTAATTTGTGGAAGCGGAAATGGAATTGCAATGACTGTTAATAAACATGCCGGAGTAAGAGCTGGTTTATGCTGGACAAAAGAAATTGCATATTTAACTCGTTTACATAACGATGCTAATATTGTTAGTATTCCTGCTCGTTATACTTCTATTCAACAAGCTATTGAAATTGTGGAAACTTTCTTAGAAACTGCTTTTGAAGGTGGAAGACATCAAAACAGAGTAAACAAAATTGCTTGTTCTTAAAAAAAATTCGCGGTGCTTCGCATCAAAGTAAATAGTTAAAGCTCGGTATTTCACCGGGCTTTTTTTATGATTGAAAAATCCAATAGCTTATTAACAATTGGATAACTATAATCCCAAAAAACTTCCATAAATAGGATACTTTAGCCGTTTTGTGTCTAAAAATAAGCATGGCTAAACTGGCTCCAATAGTTCCTCCCAAGAATACAAAAGTTAATAAACTTCGCTCGGAAATTCTTCTTCCGCCTTTTATAGCTTGACGTTTATCATAAGCAGTTTGGAAAAAAGTAAAGACATTTACAATCAAAAAAAAATAGAATAAAACAGGTATTTTAGTTTTTATAAGTTCCAAAGATGTTATTTTAGCTATTCGAAAAAATTTACAATGACCAATATACAATTCATTTCCAAAAGCGTTGCTACGGCAGCAATAAACATTCAAAATACGGTTCAATTATTAGAAGAAGACTGTACCATTCCTTTTATTTCCCGTTACCGAAAAGATAAAACCGGAAATCTGGATGAAACGGTGATTGAACAAATTGCTAAACTTCAAAAAGAGTACGAAGTAATTGTAAAACGCAAAGAAGCCATATTAAAATCAATAGAGGAACAAAAAGCCTTAACGCCTGAATTAGAGAAAAAAATTGAGCAAAGTTTTGATTTACAAGAATTAGAAGATTTTTATCTGCCTTATAAAAAGAAGAAAAAAACAAAAGCTGATGTGGCTCGTGAAAACGGATTGGAACCTTTGGCTAAAATCATCATGGCGCAAAACAATGATGATGTTGATTTTTTGGCAACCAAATATTTAAATGAAAATGTGGCTAATGAAGAGGAAGCTTTGCAGGGAGCACGTGATATTATTGCCGAATGGATTAATGAAAACATTTTTGTTCGTAAACAATTACGCCGATTGTATCAACGTAAAGCGACCATTACTACCAAAGTGGTAAAATCCAAAAAAGAAGAGGAGGGAGCCAAAAAATTTTCGCAATATTTTGATTGGTCAGAACCAATTTCAAAAGCACCTTCTCATCGATTATTAGCGATGTTACGTGCTGAAAACGAAGGATTTATTAAGTTCAAAGTGGAAGCCGATATTGATGAAGTCTATGATATTATTGATGAATTGGTTTTAAAAGGGCAAAATAGTACGACTCATCATGTACAATTGGCAATTGAAGATAGTTACAAACGTCTTTTACAGCCTGCTATTTCTAATGAAACCTTACAGGAAGCTAAGGCTAAGGCGGATGCCAATTCCATTCAGGTTTTTGCGTCCAATTTAAGTCAGTTGTTGTTAGCGCCACCTTTGGGAGAAAAACGCATTTTAGCTATTGATCCTGGATTTAGAAGTGGTTGTAAAGTGGTTTGTTTGGATGAAAAAGGTGATTTATTATACAATGAAACCATTTATCCACATGCGCCACAAAATGAAACGGCTATGGCTATGAAAAAAATCCGTTCGATGGTCAATGCGTATAACATTCATGCCATTTCTATTGGAAACGGAACTGCTTCCCGCGAAACCGAATTTTTCATTAAAAAAATAGCTTTTGATAAGCCAATTCAGGTATTTGTCGTTTCGGAGGCAGGAGCTTCGGTATATTCGGCTTCTAAAATTGCCCGCGAAGAATTTCCTAATTATGATGTTACAGTAAGAGGTTCGGTTTCTATTGGTCGTCGTTTGAGTGATCCTTTGGCCGAATTGGTAAAAATTGACCCAAAAGCGATTGGTGTAGGACAGTATCAGCATGATGTGGACCAAAGTAAATTAAAAGAAGAACTGGATAATACCGTAATTCGTTGTGTGAATTCCGTGGGGATCAACATCAATACGGCGAGTAAACATTTATTGAGTTATGTGAGTGGAATAGGAGAGAAGTTGGCCGAAAATATTGTGCAATACCGTTCGGAAAACGGACCTTTCCAAGATAGAAAACAACTGAAAAAAGTACCACGTTTAGGTGAAAAAGCCTATCAGCAAGGAGCGGCTTTTATTCGAATTAAAGAAGGAAAAAATCCATTAGACAATTCGGCGGTACATCCGGAAGCCTATGAAATTGTGGAAAAAATGGCGAAAGATTTGAAAATTTCTGTAAATGATTTGATTGCCAATAAAGAAAAAACAGCCTTAATAAAAGCCGAAAATTATACCAATGAAACCATTGGAATTTTAGGAGTTAAGGACATCATCAAAGAGTTAGAAAAACCGGGATTAGACCCTAGAAAAGCAGCTAAAATCTTTGAATTTGACCCAAATGTAAAAACCATAAAAGACCTTAAAACAGGCATGGTTTTACCCGGAATTGTGAATAATATTACCAATTTTGGTTGTTTCGTTGATTTAGGAATCAAAGAAAGTGGCTTGGTTCACATTTCCCAACTAAAGGTTGGTTTTGTGAGTGATGTAAACGAAGTAGTAAAGTTACACCAACAGGTTCAGGTAAAAGTAACCGAAGTCGATGAAGATAGAAAACGTATCCAGTTGACGATGGTAATTTAAAATGCATAAAAAAACCAGTTTCTTTACAATATAGAAACTGGTTTTTTAAAATTTTACTTTTATAATTGAATTACTCCTCCTAAATTTAAACTAAAACCATGATTTGTTAATTTACCTGATTCAGCTATTTTGCTGAAGTTTGTTAGACCATTAAACCATTGTCCATCTATTAAAATACCAAATCTGTTATTGACTTCAATTTTGTAACCAATTCCAAAAGTTAATCCTAATTGAAAAGATTCTATTTGATTTTTGTTCATTTTAATAGTGTTTCCATTTATTTCAACTTCTGCATTTGTTAAAAAAGAAGGACTGAATCCAAAATTTAAATTCCATTTTCTTGTACTTCCAAAGTGCCAATTGGCATTTATAGGAATACTGACATAGTTTAATTTGTCTTCATAATTATCCCCATTAAAAGAATATTCTCCTCCCATTTTATCAAAAATAAGTCCTGATCGTAAACTCCATCTATTGTTAAAATAATAATCAATAGTAGCCCCAAACTCTACTCCAGAATTATAATCAGTTCCATCATTATCTTCATTATATTCAGCGAAACTAGAACTTCCAATTTTAGGTGTAATTTCAATTACTCCCTTTTCTTTCATTTGAGCACTTGCTAAACAAAAAGAGCCTATTGCAACAAATGATAATACAATTTTTTTCATTTTTTATAAGTTAAAATTTACACCGCAAATGTATTAAGTAAAAACTTATAAATCTAAATTTAATTTAAAATTTCGGTTAATAATAAAAAAAACCTGATTCAAATTGAGACAATTTGAATCAGGTTTTTTAATAAAAAAAGAATTTTTTATTTAGTTTCTTCTTCTTTAGTATCAGCTTTATCGGCTGGTTTTTGATCGTCTTTAGCAGCATTTTTGAATTCTTTAATTCCACTACCAAGACCTTTCATTAATTCTGGAATTTTTTTACCTCCAAAAAGTAATAAAACTACTGCCAGTATAACAAGGATTTCTGTTAATCCAAATTTTCCCATGATTGAATAATTTGTGCCGAAGCAAATTTGTAATTAAAAACTAGCTACAAATGTAAATAGAATAAATTAATATGAATTCATTTTAGGGTAATTATTTAATTTATATGGCGTTAAAAAATATTTAATTTTTTTCAAACATTTATAACTAGAAGCTAATACCGGCAAAGCACAGGGATTGACTTTAATTAGTATATTTGTGAAAAAGCAAAAAGCATGTCCGAAAAAAGGCTAAAAAGAAAAAAATTACACAAAAAACTGTTCACCAAAAACCGTTTGGTTATTTTGAATGAGGATACTTTTGAGGAAACCTTTTCTTTAAAATTAACCCTGATGAATGTTTTTGTCGTGGCATCTTTAGGAGCGATTTTCCTGATTGCAGTAACCACTTTTATTATTGCTTTTACACCATTGCGCGAATTTATTCCGGGTTATTCTTCTACCAAATTGAAAAAAGACGCCATGGAATTAGCCTTAAAATCAGATTCGCTAACTAATATTTTAAAGAAAAACCAAGCTTATATTTCATCCATACAAAAAGTATTAACGGGTAAATTAGATTATGCTAAATTCAATAAAGATTCCATCTTAGCAGTTGCAGTAGATTCGATACCAAAAACAGATTTATCACCTTCAGAAGCCGAGTTAGTATTGAGGGCTGAAGTAGAAAAAGAAGATAAAAAAGCACAGGAGTCTGCAGAACCAAAGAAGAAGAAATAGTTTTAAATTCAATCCATTTTTTTCTTCAACCATTTTAATCAGTCAATCAAAATGTCAATTAAATCAATAGCAGCAAAATTATTTGCGCAACATATTCACAAAAAAACACAATCTTGGGCTAGAAATCCTGTGGCCACGCAACAAGCCGTTTTTGAACAATTAATAAAAGACGCGCAGCAAACACAATTTGGAAAAGACCATCATTTTGACCAAATAAAAACTACCGAAGATTTTGCCAAACAAGTTCCTATTCGCGATTATGAAGATTTAAAACCCTATGTGGAAAAGGTCGTTAATGGCGAAGAAAATGTGCTGTGGAAAGGTAAACCTTTGTACTTTGCCAAAACTTCTGGTACGACTTCTGGAGCTAAATTCATTCCGCTAACTAGGGAATCTATGCCGTATCATATTGAAGCGGCGCGCAATGCGATTTTATCCTACATACATGAAACAGGCAAAGCCGATTTTGTGGATGGTAAAATGATTTTCCTGCAGGGAAGTCCTATTTTGGAACAAAAAAATGGAATTCAGTTTGGAAGACTTTCCGGAATTGTGGCACATTTTGTTCCAAAGTATCTGCAAAGAAACCGCATGCCATCTTGGGAAACCAATTGCATTGACGATTGGGAAACGAAGATTGATGCCATTGTTGAAGAAACTTTCAATGAGAATATGAGCGTGATTTCGGGAATTCCGTCTTGGGTGCAAATGTATTTTGAGCGTTTGCAACTAAAAGGGCAGCAGCCTGTGGGCGAAATTTTCAAAAACTTCAAACTGTTTATTTACGGTGGTGTGAATTACGAACCGTATAGAGCCAAGTTTGAAAACTTAATTGGACGAAAAGTGGATAGCATCGAATTGTTTCCCGCTTCGGAAGGATTTTTTGCTTATCAGGATAGTCAGAAGGAAAAAGGAATGTTGTTACTGTTGAATTCAGGTATTTTCTATGAGTTTATAAAATCCGAAGAATTCTTTTCAGAAAATCCAAAATCCTATACTATTGGTGAGGTAGAATTAGGCGTGAATTATGTGATGATAATTTCTACTAATGCCGGTCTTTGGAGATATAACATAGGTGATACGGTTCAATTTACTTCATTAGCGCCTTATCGCGTGATTGTTTCGGGAAGAATCAAACATTATATTTCGGCTTTTGGTGAACACGTTATTGGCAAAGAAGTAGAATGTGCTTTGCAGGAAGCGATGGAAGGAACTGACATTCGGGTAAATGAGTTTACGGTTGCTCCTCAAATTAATCCAACGGAAGGTTTACCGTATCACGAATGGTTAATTGAATTTGAACAGGAACCGGCAGATATGAACGCATTTGCGGAAGCGATAGACAACGCCATGCGCAAGCAAAATATTTATTATGATGATTTGATTGTGGGGAACATTCTGCAAAAAGTAGTCATTACCAAAGTGCCTAAAAATGGCTTTCAGGACTACATGAAATCCATTGGGAAATTAGGTGGTCAAAATAAAATTCCGCGTTTGTCTAATGATAGAAAAATTGCTGATTTTTTTAATTAAAATATAATGAAAGAATCCAAAAACATATCAAGAACCCGAGCTCAGGAATCATCAGCAGCCATTGAAAAAATGTACATTACCATGCGCCATTTGTTCAGTAGGGGTTTTTATAAACCGATGGGCGTTTCTGGTGATTCTTTGCGTGAAGCTTTGATGACTTTACGTCCAGAAATTTATGGAAATATAGCCGATGAAAAGGTTGAACTCAAGGGACTTTTATACGTGATTGAGCGTTTGCCACTGGGAATTGAAGAATGTCGTTATATCAATTTGACCTCTGATGAAGGTTATTCCAAATCACATTTTCAGGCGATAGTGCCACCTAAAAGAAGACGTAATTGCTATCGAATTGATGAGGAACAAATGAACGTTGAAATCACCCGTGGCCGTTCGGATATTTACGATATTTTGACCCATCTAACGTTTATATTTATCGAATCACATAAAATCAAAAACCGCGTTTTATTAGACGAAGGCGGAGAAGTTTCTCGTGATTGGGTAAAGTTAGAACAGGCTGTTTTGAAAAATGAAGCTTTATCTTTAGTAGAAAAAGAAATCTCTATTTCGCACGCGGCAAATATTTTGGCAAGAACTTTTGAAGATGTGTTAGAAATATATGATGATTTTGGAACCGAAGAAATGCCAGATCGTTTTTTACACATCATTTTTTGGTTGGGTAAATTAGCAATTGATGAGGTGGTTCATAACAATAAAAGAACGATCACTTTTAGTCCTATTCTCAGAGAGCGTTTAGGGCATCATATTCATGGCGAAATTTGGGCTACGAATATCAAGGAGGTTTTAAAGACAAATGGGCTTTTAGAACGTCCAATTCATATTATAAGTGCTAATATGCATTCGGTGATGAATTCAATATTCGCGAAAAGTGCCTTACAATCCATTTTTAAAGACAAATCGGATTTTGAGATTTTTGAAGAATTGAGTAAACCAACTGCCAATGGTGTTCGAAATGCCGTTAAAGAATTGGCCTTAGAACAAGGAATGATTTTCCTTCCTGAAACCGAAGGCACTAATATTGATGTGCAACTATTTGATACCGCCAAAATTGATTGGACAAAAACCCCTTTTGCAAAAGCTAATTTTGAAGGTCCAAAACCGGTTTTAATTGTGATGGATTATGCCTTTGGGGAACAGGCTTATGAAACGGTAGATGAGTTATTAAAACCCTATAAAAAGAATGTTTTTTTGAATGTCGAATCGGTTTCAATCATGGGAAAAGCAGGAATTCTTGAAGGCTGCAAAGGAGATATTATGATTCCGAATGCGCATATCAACGAAGGCACAGCCGATAATTATTATTTTGAAAATGAATTAACGGCTGCCATGTTTCAGGGGAACGGTATTGCAGTTTACGAAGGAGCCATGGTTACGGTTTTAGGAACTTCATTGCAAAATAGGGATTTATTGAAGTTTTTCCATGATTCTACTTGGGGCGTGATTGGACTAGAAATGGAAGGTTCACATTATCAAAAAGCCATACAATCGGCATCCAAAATCCGAAAAAGTATCCCGAAAGATGTAAAAGTTCGTTATGCCTATTATGCTTCGGATAATCCCTTGGAAACCGGAAGTACCTTAGCATCTGGAGGATTGGGAACTACAGGCGTAAAACCAACGTACTTGATTACTATAAAAATTTTAGAACAAATTTTTAATATACAATAGAGGAGGAGTGAGCATTTCGAATGCTTTTTATACCTTGCAACGGTTAAAATACAACTATGAAAAGAATACTGATTACTGGAGCTGCGGGATTTTTAGGATCACATTTGTGCGATCGTTTTATTAAAGAAGGTTATCATGTTATTGGGATGGATAATCTCATTACAGGTGATTTAAAAAACATCGAACATTTGTTCAAACTGGAAAATTTTGAATTTTATCATCACGATATTAGCAAGTTTGTGCATGTTCCGGGTGAGTTGGATTATATTTTACATTTTGCTTCACCAGCCAGTCCAATTGATTATTTAAAAATTCCAATTCAAACTTTGAAAGTAGGTTCGTTAGGAACACATAATTTGTTAGGTTTAGCAAGAGTGAAAAAAGCAAGAATTTTAATTGCTTCTACTTCTGAGGTTTATGGAGACCCTTTGGTGCATCCACAAACGGAAGAATACTATGGAAATGTAAATACTATTGGACCACGTGGAGTGTATGATGAAGCGAAACGTTTCCAGGAATCCATTACGATGGCTTATCATACGTTTCACGGTGTAGAAACCCGCATTGTTCGAATTTTTAATACTTATGGACCAAGAATGCGTCTCAATGACGGTCGTGTAATTCCGGCTTTTATAGGGCAGGCAATTCGAGGTGAGGATTTAACCATTTTTGGGGATGGCATGCAAACGCGTTCGTTTTGTTATGTAGATGATCAGGTCGAAGGTATTTTCCGTTTGTTGCATTCAGATTATGTGTATCCAGTAAACATTGGAAATCCGGACGAAATTACTATTAAAGATTTTGCTGAAGAAATCATCAAATTAACAGGAACAGATCAAAAAGTAGTGTATCATCCATTGCCGGTTAATGATCCATTACAACGCCAACCAGATATTACAAAGGCCAAAGAAATATTAGGTTGGGAGCCAAAAGTAAACCGTGCCGAAGGGATGAAAATTACTTATGAGTATTTTAAATCCTTGTCTCCTGAAGAACTTTCTAAAGAAGAGCACAAAGACTTTACTGATTATATTAAATAGAATGGAAAGCCCATTAGTATCTGTAATTATTCCCACTTTCAATGCTGAAAAATACATTTCAGATGCTATTCAATCGGTTCAAAATCAGACGTATCAAAACTGGGAAATTATCTTAGTAGATGATTGTTCAACGGATACAACACCAAAAATAATTACTTCTTTTCTAACGGATAAAAGGATTCAATTTTATCCGTTGGAAATCAATTCTGGAACAGGAATAGCCCGAAATGCTGCTTTGGCGAAAGCCAAGGGAAAATACATCGCTTTTTTAGATGCTGATGATTTGTGGAAGCCTGAAAAATTGGAAAAGCAAATTGCTTTCATGCAATCCAATAATTTGCCTTTTACTTTTTCGTTTTATGATTGTATTGACGAAGAAGGAAATGCATTAGGAAAAAGGGTAGAAGCTCCCCGAAATTTATCGTACTGGCAATTGTTTTTTTGCAATTATGTGGGGAATTTAACCGGGATTTATGATGTGGATTACTTTGGAAAAATAAGTATTTCCAGTATCCGAAAACGTCAGGATTGGATGCTTTGGCTCAGCATTTTGAAAAAAATAAAAAGTGCAAAACCAGTACCAGAAAGTTTGGCTTTTTACCGTTTACGAAGCAATTCGCTTTCTACTTCAAAAACCGAATTAATCCGATACAATTTTGCGGTTTATAGACAGTTTCACGGATTTAATGTCTTGGTTTCCGGATTATGTATGCTTGGGTTTTTGTTTACGCAATTGTTTGTAAAACCGAGTTACATTAAAAGGATTTATTATTGTCCGCATAGCGGACTAAATAAAAAATAGACCACAGACCTGTCTGCCGTCAGGCAGCTGACACTAATTTTACAGATAAAAACGGATTTTTGAAGCTCTTTGTGATTCACGATTTGTGATAATCTGTTAAATCCGTTTCATCTGTGTGCCATTCTCAATGATTGGTATAAGAAACAAATAGTCATAAAAGTATTTAATCATTTTTTGTAACCAATTTTGGTTCTTGGCTTTTCTTCTTTTTTCTCGGTTAACTCATCTAAATAAGAGAAAACCAATTCAATATTTTTGCCTTGATTTTCCAATTTTTTCTGGATTTGGACAATGTCCAATTTCATTTCGGTGGTGTCTAGTAACATTTGTCTCACTTTGGTAAAAATACGCATGATTTGTATATTCGTTTGAATGGCTTTTTCGCTATTCAAAACGCTGGATAACATTAAAATGCCGTGTTCTGTGAATACAAATGGAGGTTTTCTATTTCCACCCCAACTTGATGTCACAATTTGTGATGTCAAGTTTTGAAACTCATCTTTAGACAATTCAAACATAAAATCTTCGGGGAATCGAGAGATATTCCGTCTTACAGCTTGTTTTAACACTCTTGTTTCAATACCATAAAGAGTTGCTAAGTCCCTATCTAACATCACTTTTTGATTTCTGATGTAATAAATAGTGTTAGCAATTGTTTCTTCTGAAAGAATATGTTTAGAATCCATTGTTTCAAATTTAGAAACAACTAATATATGAATTTATTTACATTATATAAAAGAAGTAAACTGTTTCAATTTTCCTCTAGCAGTTCTTTCCAGAGTGTTTTTTCGAATAAATTCAAAAGTTAAATTAGGCTCTAAATACAAAGCAATAGCTTGTTCTATTTTTTGAATTTGTGCTAAATCTAATTTGGTTTCGCTGACGTATTCAATCTCAAAATGGTCAATTTTTCTTTGTTTGATAACAAATTCTTTGACGTTTCCATCGTCTTCAATAATGGATTTGGTGACATAATAAAAAGTCAATCCCGGCGATTTTTTACCGCTTGGCAAAACCGCAATATCATTTGTTCTACCAATAAGTTGCTTTAGAATAGGTTTGTCCAAAGTACTTTTTTCGTCCAAAATTCCAATATCACCAATATCGTAACGAATAAAGGGATGGGCTTTGTTAAAAAGTGAAGTGATTACAATTCGCCCTTCCTGACCATAGGGTAAAACCTGATTGTTTTCATCTACTATTTCTACAAAAAGGGTTTCGGAATTAATTTGCCATTCGTTGTTGCTATTTTCAAAAGCAATTAAATCCAGCTCCGAAGCCCCATATTCATTGACAACAGGAATGCCAAATTGTGATTCGAGTAATTTTCGATCTTCTTCAAATAGCATTTCGGAAGTGACCATACATACTTTCAAACTAGGACAAATTTGTTTTAAGATGAGGTTTCGCTTACGCAAAAATTTAGCAAACAAAACTATTGAACTTGTGTAACCGTTGAGGTATTCGAATTTTTTATACTGAAACTTTTCGACCATTTTTTCTAAAACCACATCCGAAAGATCAAAAATGGGAAAGCGATAACGATGGGCCAGAAAATCTTTGATTCGCTCTTTTTTGTTTCCAATAAAATCCAATGGAATTCCATAAAATCGAGCTTGAAGCGAACGGTTAAAATCAATACCAAACCAACCAAAACGATACATATTAGACGCCCAGGTAAGTGCATGGGTATATTTGTCTTTGCCAAAAATAAAGGGTTCACCACTCGATCCTGAAGTTTTATTGGTATAGGAATTTTTTAAAGTAAAACCTTTTGAAAGTCTGGATTCAAGAGGAACCTGAAGATTGGTTTTATTCAAAATGGGTAAATCTTCCCAGTTTTTACAGTCTTTAGAGCCAACTAACTTTTGATAAAAGGAATTGTTTTCTAAATGATATTTTACAATTGCTTGTTTCTGGTTTTCAATGAATTGTTTTTTTTCGGAAGGAGAAAGTGCAATAATTTGATTCAAATCGGATTTTGCTTTCTGGATTGGGAAAGCATTCAATTGCAGCGTAATGTCGAAAATTGAAAACATCGGAGGCGTTATTTCTTCAAAATTACTATTCTGATTAGAACTATGGAGTAAGTTTCCAGAAGTTTTTAGAAAATAATTATAATATCCGTTCAAAAGCAATTATTTTTGCAGCGTTCTTCGAAAGAAGGTTTTTTACAACTAAAATTTAAAGACATGAATATATTATTATTGGGTTCAGGAGGAAGAGAGCATGCATTTGCATGGAAAATGGTTCAAAGTCCCCTTTGCGATACTCTTTTTATGGCACCTGGAAATGCTGGAACAGCTGAAATTGCCACTAATGTAGCGATTGCTGTAACCGATTTTGAAGCGATTAAAGCTTTGGTTATCAAAGAAAATATCGAAATGGTTGTTGTAGGTCCAGAAGATCCATTAGTAAAAGGTATTTATGATTTCTTCTTAAATGATGCTGCTTTAAGTCATATTCCTGTGATTGGTCCATCAAAAATTGGTGCAACATTGGAAGGAAGTAAAGAGTTTGCCAAAGAATTTTTGGTAAAACACAATATCCCAACTGCTGCTTATGATAGTTTTACTGCTGAAACAGTAGAGCAAGGATGTGCCTTTTTAGAAACTTTAGCACCACCTTATGTTTTGAAAGCGGATGGTTTAGCTGCAGGAAAAGGAGTTTTGATTATTCAGGATTTAGAAGAGGCTAAATCAGAATTAAGAAATATGTTAGTGGGACAAAAATTTGGAGCTGCTAGTTCAAAAGTAGTTATCGAAGAGTTTTTGGACGGAATTGAATTAAGCTGTTTTGTATTAACTGACGGAAAAAGCTATAAAATTTTACCAACTGCTAAAGACTACAAACGTATTGGCGAAGGAGATACAGGATTGAATACAGGTGGGATGGGAGCGGTTTCTCCGGTTCCTTATGTAGATGCAGTTTTAATGGAAAAAATTGAAACACGTATTGTAAAACCAACAATTGCAGGATTACAAAAAGATGGAATTCCATACAAAGGATTTGTTTTCATTGGATTAATTAATGTGAAAAACGAACCATTGGTAATTGAATATAATGTAAGAATGGGTGATCCTGAAACGGAAGTTGTGGTACCTAGATTACAATCTGATTTAGTGGAGTTGTTTTTGGCTGTAGCCAATGAAAAACTAGACGAATTTGAATTAAAAATTGATCCAAGAAGTGCTACAACTGTTATGATGGTTTCAGGTGGTTATCCAGAAGATTTCGAAAAAGGAAAAGTAATTTCAGGTTTAGATAAAGTTGAAAATTCAATAGTTTTTCACGCAGGAACTAAATTTGATAATGGAAATGTAGTGACTAATGGAGGTCGTGTAATGGCTATTACGTCTTATGGTGATTCTTTCCAGGAAGCTTTAGCACAATCGTATAAAAATGTTGAAAAAATCAACTGGGAAAATGTGTATTTCAGAAAAGATATTGGTTTCGATTTAGTTTAGTTGAAACTAAATATTTAGTATACAGGACTAATAAAAAATACAATTTTTAAAAAGCAGTAAGCTTCGGCTTGCTGCTTTTTTTCTTAAAGCTTTAAAAAAACATTAGTTTTAAATTTAACAATTAAGAGATTAAGAATATTAAGCTTAACTAAACTTAATGCCTTAATGGTATAAATAAAAAGGGGTATAAAAAAACGGTTCAGACTGCTATCTGAACCGTTTTTTATATTTTGATTTTTTCTTATTTCAAGAAAGAGTGAGCTGTTGTATCTTGATTTTCAGTTCCAGCATCATCAAAAATACGTAATTGTTTAATCCAATAAACGATTGCTGCTGAACAGATAATCATAAAAATCCAGTTTAAAGTGTTAGCTCCAAACCAGCTTACAAGTTCTAAAGAGCGTAACCAATCTAATGGTTTGAAAAGAAAATCAACAAAAAGTGATTGTATTCCTTCGAAAAATGCCTTCATGATATAGAATTTAAATTTTAGTAATCGTTGAAAAGTAAATATCTAAAATCGTTATGCGAATAATAATTTTGTCTTAACTCGTTTCCTTATTTGAACAAGTAGTATATTTACAGTCACAAAAGTATAAAATATCCTTATGATTACAAGTGTTTTTAAAAAATCTACACCATTAAATTTTTCCTTAGTAGTATTTTTGATATTGTTTTTTGATTTTATCTATCAAATGCAAGATTTAGCTTGGTCTCATTCGGCGATTTCAATAGCTAAAAAAGTAGGAATTGGGTTGTTGATTTTGTTTTCGGCATTGCTTACTAATTTTATCTCAAAACGCAACGGACTTAGTAAAGACAGCGCTTATACGGTTTTATTCTTCTTGTTGTTTTTTCTTTTTTTTCCCAGTCTTTTTGACAATATTAATGTAGTATTTGCTAATTTTTTTATTCTTTTGGCGCTTCGAAGATTGATTTCTTTACAGTCTCAAAAAGCCTCTAAAGAAAAAATATTTGATGCTTCTTTTTGGATATTAGTGGCTTCATTGTTCCATTTTTGGTCTATTTTGTATTTGGTTTTGGTTTTCATTTCAATCATTGCTCACGTTATAGGCGATTATAGAAACTGGCTATTACCATTTATTGCTTTTTTTGCAATAGTTATTTTATTTGCCATGTATTCATTGCTTTTTAATGCAGATGTTATAGCCTATATAACTAATGGTGTTCAAATGAATTTTAGTATCGATTATTTTACTAATAATTATCAAAATGCAGCACTTTCTATTTATGCCACGGTTGCTTTGGTATTTGTTTTTTCAATGGTAACAACGCTATCTTCGCGACCATTGCAATTGCATGCATCGTTTAAAAAATTGTTGTTTGCTTTTTTTATTGCTGTTGGTATTTATGTAATTTCGGCTAACAAGAGCAATGATTTATTATTGTTTACCATAGCTCCTTTGGCAATGATAACAACCGCACATATCGAAATGCCACAGCAGAAATTAAATCAGGAATTAGCTTTAGGCGTTTTAATTTTGTGTAGTTTATTTTGTTTTTTCTCCCAATTATAATTTGATTCCGTAGGCCAAATCACCTGCATCTCCAAGACCTGGAACAATATAGCTGTGTTCATTTAGTTTTTCATCTAAAGCAGCAATCCAAAGATGACAATTTTCGGGTAAATATTGTTGTAAATAGGCTATTCCTTCTGGAGCTGCAATAGTTACTGCAATGTGAATTTCTTTGGGAGTTCCTCTTTCCATCAAACGTTTATAAACCGCTATAATAGATTGTCCAGTTGCCAGCATTGGATCAACAAGTAAAAGACATTTGTCATTAATATCGGCTATGGCTTGATATTCAACTTTTATTTCAAAATAATCATCATTGTTAGGATGGTAGCGGTAGGCTGAAATGAATCCGTTTTCGGCTTTATCAAAATAATTTAAAAAGCCCAAATGCATACTTAAACCCGCTCTTAAAATCGAACAGAGCACCACTGAATTGGCAATTTGAGTTGTTTTTTTAATACCTAATGGTGTTTGAATAGCTATTTCTTTATATTCTAAATTTTTGCTAATTTCATAAGCCATGATTTCGCCAATACGCTCTATATTTCGTCTAAAACGCATGGCATCATTATGAATATTTACATCTCTTATTTCTCCTAAAAAATGATTTAGAATGCTGTTCTTTTCTGATAAATAATGAATTTGCATAATTGATTTTTTTGGGTTTGAAATGAAGAATATAAAATAGAATTCTTATTTTTTTATAAAAGTATAAAAAGTATCTTTGTCCAAATAAAAATATAGAGATGTTTTCAAAATTAGCTTATTCCGTTTTTGAACAAAGTATAAAAGATTATCATCAATTTGATAATGTTGACCAACCGATAAACAATCCGTATCCTAAGGATCAGTTTGAACATTTATTATATCTAAAAAACTGGATTGATACGGTTCAATGGCATTTTGAAGATATTATTCGTGATCCACAAATTGACCCAGTTGCCGCTTTGACTTTGAAAAGAAGAATTGACGCTTCTAATCAAGAACGTACCGATATGGTGGAATATATTGATAGTTATTTTTTGCAAAAATACAGTAAGGTTGTTGTAAAAGATGATGCCAAAATCAACTCTGAAAGTCCAGCTTGGGCTTTTGACCGTTTGTCTATTTTAGCCTTAAAAATTTATCACATGCAAGAAGAAGCTACTCGTGCAGAAGCTACTCAGGAGCACAGAGATAAATGTCAGGAAAAATTAAATGTTCTTTTAGAACAAAGAACTGATTTGTCAACTGCTATTGATGATTTGTTGACCGACATTGAAAATGGTGATAAATTCATGAAAGTGTACAAACAAATGAAAATGTACAATGATGATGAATTGAACCCGATTTTGTATCAGGCAAAAAAATAAAAAATACAATTTTACCATTAAGGGATTAAGCCAATTAAGTAAAACTTAATGATTCTTACTTTCTTAATGGTTTTATTTCATTAATTAATTGTCAAAAAAAATTAAACATATAGCCGTCATGAGACTATCCGCTATGGGAGATGTCGCCATGACGGTTCCTGTTTTAAGAGCTTTTGTAAAACAGCATCCAGATATTAAAATAACGGTTATTTCACGTCCGTTTTTCAAGCCTTTTTTTGAAACGATACCTAATGTTAGTTTTTTTGCTTTTGATGAGAAAGAACGTCATAAAGGCTTTGTGGGCTTACTTCGAATATTTGTTGATCTGAAACAATTAAAAATAGATGCTTTCGCCGATTTACACAATGTTTTGCGTTCTAAAGTAGTGCGAATACTTTTTGCCTTGAGCGGAAAAAAAGTAGCCGCTGTAGATAAAGGTCGTGCTGAGAAAAAATCACTAACAGCTCCCGAGAATAAAGTGTTTAAACAATTACCCACTATGTTTGAAAGACATACAAAAGTGTTTGAACAATTGGGTTTTGACATTGATTTATCTAATCCTAGCTTTCCAGACAAGGCTGTTTTAACGGATGATATTAAAGCAATTATTGGCGAAAATCATCAAAAATTAATTGGAATAGCACCTTTTGCACAATACGATTCTAAAGTGTATCCTTTGGATTTAATGGAAGAAGTCATTGCTCAATTAGCAAAAAAATCTTCTAATAAAATACTTCTTTTTGGTGGAGGAAAAAAAGAAATTGAAATTTTAGAATCGATTTCAGCTTCCCATGATAATGTCATTACTATAGCTGGAAAAATTAAATTTCAGCAAGAATTAGAACTTATCAGTAATCTTGACGTGATGCTTTCCATGGATTCCGGAAACGCTCATATTGCTGCCTTATTAGGTGTAAAAGTGGTTACGCTTTGGGGCGCTACACATCCTTATGCAGGCTTTTTGCCATTCAATCAACCCATCGAAAATGCCTTAGTTTCCGATAGAGAAAAGTACCCATTGTTACCTACTTCTGTATACGGGAATAAGATGGTGGCTGGTTATGAAGATGCCATGCGAACTATAACTGTCGATTCTATCCTAGCGGCTCTATACAATTGTATGTAAGCTATTTATAGGGTATATTTTTTTTAAGATGTTTTTTCTGAAAGAATAGTTTTATATTATTTTTAACAATCCCCTTTGTTTTTTGTAAGTATATAATGCTAATTTTACCTTTTTAATATATCTGTTTTACACTATTTTTTAACTGGTATTAGTCTGTTTTGAGAATTGAGCAGTGTTACTACTTTAAAGCAAAAATATTTATGAAAAAAAACTTAGGTTTTGTTACAACAATTTTATTTTTAATATCATGTTCGGCTTTTTCTCAAAAAGTAAGTGTTTCTGGTTTAATAACGGATAGTAAAGATAAATCAGCTGTTTATAATTCGGTTGTAGCATTATTAACACCTACCGATTCCATTTTGTATCAATTTACACGTTCAGACAAACAGGGTAAATTTAATTTCAAAGAGGTAAAATCTGGAAATTATATTTTGATGACTTCTCATAATCAATACGCTGATTATGTAGATGCCATTATTACCAATGGAAAGGATTTAAAGTTAGATAATATTGTTTTAAAAAGTAAAATCGAAGTATTAAGAGAGGTTGTAGTTAAATCGGGTTCCATTAGAATAAAAGGTGATACGACAAGTTATAGAGCCAGTGATTTTGCAGTGAGTGAGAACGCTAATGTTGAAGAACTATTAAAAAAATTACCCGGAATTCAAGTTGATAAAAATGGGGCTATAAAAGCAATGGGTCAAACCGTTCAAAAAGTATTGGTGGACGGAGAAGAATTTTTTGGTGATGATCCTGGTATGGCTGTCAAAAATTTGAGGGCTGATGCGGTAAAAGAGGTACAAGTTTTTGATAAAAAAAGCGAGCAAGCCGAATTTACAGGGATTGATGATGGTAAAACTCAAAAAACAATTAATCTGAAATTAAAAGAAGATAAAAAGAATGGATATTTTGGAAAAATTGACGGCGCTAATCAGCCTTTTACTGATGCCGACTCCAGGTACAACACGAATTTAATGTTCAGTACTTTTAAAGGGAAAAGAAAACTTTCTGCCTTTTTATTAAATGGAAACACGGGCCAAGATGGTTTGGGATGGGAAGATAGTGAGAAATTTGGAGCTCGTGATAACAGTTGGAGTATGAACATGGATGATGATGGAAATGTAAGTTACGAATGGGCTGGTGGCAATAATGATGATGAACCCTATATAAATACACAAAACGGATTTACTAAAAACACAAATGCAGGTTTACAATACACGAACAAATGGAACGATAAGCAAAACCTAAATGTTTCGCCAAAATTCAATAAACAAATTTATACAAACAATAATAGTAGTATTTCGCAAACTCAAATAGGAGATACGCAATTAAATCAAGAAAGAGCTACTGTAACAAACGTGAACAGAAGCAACTTTAAATTGAGTGCAATTTATGATGTAAAATTAGATTCGGTAAATTCCATAAAATTCTCTGCTAAAACTAATTTTTATGATACGGATAGTGATGAATTTACACAGGGTAGTACCACAGGTGATGGCGGTATATTGAAAAATAAACAACAAAGGATGTCTTCAACAAATTCGGATAAGACATCACTTTCAGCAAGTATGTTATTCAAACACAAATTTGCCAAACCGCGACGTACTTTTACCTTAAATAGTAGTTGGAGTATGTTGAATACAAACTCTAATAATTTTTTAAAGTCATCTAACGAAAGTTATATAGATGGAAATTTTGATTCTAAAATTGATGTTGATCAGAATAAAATTGGTGATAGATCCAATCAAAATTTATCTGTTGGCTTGAGTTATTCTGAACCTTTATCAAAAGAACTTTCTTTACAATTTGCTTATCAGTTAAATTATGATAGGGGTAAAAACAATTATTATACTTACGATTATTCAGGTGCATCAGGTAAATATGATCAATTAGTAAGTGCATTGTCTAATGAATTTGAACAGGACATAATTACACACAGACCCAATTTAAAACTGAATTATAACACAAAAAAAATCAATTACAGTATAGGAAGTGGTTTTGGTTTTACCTCTTTTGATTTATTAGATAAAACAATGGAAAAGGAGTACAAGCGAAGCTATACTAATTTTTTTCCAGCGGCAACGTTCACTTACAGATATAAAAACAACAGTAATTTACGATTTGATTATCAAGGTTACACCAGACAACCTTCACTGGATCAATTGCAGCCTTTAAGAAACAATCAAGACTTTTTTAATCAAACTTTGGGTAATCCTGATTTAAAACAATCTTTCACAAATAATATAAACATAGGTCAGAGTAGTTATGATATGCTATCCGAAACTCAAATCTATCAAGGGCTTTCATTTAATACAACAACAAACGCTATTATTTATAGCAGTGTAATAGATACTCAAACGGCAAAAACCACTTCAAAACCAATTAATACCAATGGAAATTTTTCTGGAAATTATTATATGGGTTATGGATTTAAAATTAAGAAAATAGATTTGAGAGCTGATTTTAGTCCTTCTTTTGGATTTAATAAGTCAATTCTAAGTATTAATAACAAAATGGGTAAAGCAGAGAATTTAAATGCGGGATTTTCAGTTTATTTAAATAAGTCAAAACAAAAACAATACGAAATTAGTTTAAGTAATCAATTTACCTACAATCGAAATAGCACCACTCAAAATACGGAAATCAAATCGTTCAATACAAACACCCTGGATTTAGTTGTAGGTGTATATTTTGCAGAAAAATGGAAGTTATCTACTGATTACAGCTTAAATACTAGACAAAAAACGGTTGATTTTCAAGATAATTTAGTCAATCAATTGTGGAATGCAAGATTGCAGCGCACTTTTAAAAATGATGAATTTACAGCCTATCTATTTGTTCGAGATATTTTAAATCAAAACATAGGCATTCAAAGATATGCATATAACAATACCATCTCACAAGAACAAAACGATCGATTAAAACGATATGTGATGGTAGGCTTTACCTGGAATTTTAAAAATGGGAGTGGAACTAAAAAATAAGTTTAAATTGATGAAGACACTATATTATATAATTACAGCGCTATTATTTACAACAACTACTTTTGCTCAGCAATTTGTAGAAAAGGCGGTTATTGAATTTGAAGTGAGTACCAATCTAAAAAAAACGATGACTAATGATAGTTGGGACGAGATGATGAAAGAGAATCTTTCTGATTTAAAAATATCCTATTTCGACTATACTTTTGCGAATAATAAAAGTGTTTTCAAATTCAACAGATGGAGCCCAAAAACCAGAATTCCAAAATATTACAAAGAAGTAGATGAAGAAAACAGTTGGTATTTTGACTTCAATACAGGAACAATGAACATGCAAAAACAAATTGTAGGAACAAATTTTGTCATTGCCGATAGTATTCCCAAAATTGAATGGAAAATCACTAATGAAAACCGAGAAATAGCGGGTTATAATTGCCGAAAAGCGGTAGGTAAAATTATGAATGATGTTTATGTTTTTGCCTTTTACACCGATGATATCACCATTTCAGGCGGTCCTTGTTCTATAAGTGGTTTGCCGGGTATGATTTTAGGACTTACCATTCCTAGATTGTATACTTCGTATATTGCTACAAAGGTTGATGTTAGTTATAGTAATGCAGCAGAAATAACACCTGTTACTGCCAAAAAAACCTATGATTTTACAGGTCTAAAGTCATTGATTGAAGAAAAAACAAAAGACTGGTTTAGTTACGGTGATGACAAAGAAGAAAACGAACGTCAAAAAAATATGTTTATTTGGAATGCTTTCCTGTAGTATGTACTAATAAAAATTTCCAAATTCCAACGGTATAAATTTGGAATTTGGAAATTTAAATATTGGAATTTAATATTTACAAATCATCAAAATCTACATAAATTGTATCTGATGTTGGGTGTGCCTGACAGCTTAGGATTAAACCTTCGGCAATTTCTTTATCGGTAAGGATGGAGTTTTTCTTCATTTCGGCACTTCCTTCCGTTACGCGGCAAAGACAGCTGCTGCAAATTCCGCCTTGGCAAGAATACGGAGCATCAATACCTTGTTTTAAGGCTGCCTCCAGAATCGTTTCTTTTTGAGACATTTCAAACGAAGTTTCTTCGTCATCCACCATAATGGTAATTTTTGAATGTCCTGATAAATCTTGGATTTCGTTTTCAAAAGCCGAAGCCGTGAACAATTCAAACTTGATAGCCGAGTCTTTTACGTTTTTCTCTTTTAAAACATTAGAAACCGTATCAATCATTGCTTCCGGTCCGCACAAATAGAATTTTTCGAATTCTAAAGCTGCATGTTTATTATTTAAAACATAATTCACTACCGATTTGTCTATGCGACCAAACAAAGCATCTTCTGCTCGTGTCTGACTATAAACATAATGCACAAATAAGCGGTTTACATATTGCAAATGCAAGTCGTGTAATTCTTGGTGAAAAATGGTTTCTTCCGGAGATTTGTTCCCGTAAACCAATACAAATGAACTTTTTGGCTCACTTTTTAAAACCGATTTGATAATCGACATTACGGGAGTAATTCCACTACCAGAAACAAAAGCTACGTAATTTTTTTGACGATTAACTTCTGGTTCAAATGTAAATTTTCCTTCTGGTTTTCCTACTTCAAGAACATCTCCAGCTTTTAATTTGTTATTAGCAAACTGAGAAAACAAACCCTCTTTTACCGCTTTCACAGCAATGCGCAATTCGCCACTTTCAGGAGAGGAACAAATAGAATAGGCACGACGAATCTCATTACCATTAAGGGTTAATTTAAGATTCACATATTGTCCTGCAATGAATTTATAATTTTCTTTTAATTCTTCAGGTACATTAAAAAGGATAGAAACGGCATTGGCAGTTTCTCTTTTTACCTCTTTTATAAGGAGTTTCAAAAAATTTGGCATGTGATATAATTTTTGACAAAAATAAAAAACCATAAATAAATTAAGTCACTCTGAATAAGGAATATTTTGAAGAATATTCAAATTTTGTTTTATAAAACTATTTATTTGAAATTTTACTCTAAAAAAGTAGCTGTTTTACTAATTTCAAAGTTTACTAATGATTTGAAAACAGTGTTTTCTCAGATAATTTATGGTGATAATCCTTAAGCTTAGATGATCGTCGTTACTACGTATTGATTTAACACAAAATCATAGCAAGCTTTTTCTTTCTTTAAATTTCTATATTTCAAAAAGAAACGTATTTTTACCAGTCATTACACTAAAAAAACTTTTTGAAAGTTTAATGATAAAAAACGTCAATCATTGAAAACCAATAGATTTAAATATTCCATTCCTTTAGGATGTTTGTGCATATTAGTAGCCTGCTCTACAAGGAAGGATACTTTTTTGGCTAGAAATTCACATGCACTAAGTACACAGTATAACATTTTATATAATGGACAAATTGCATTGGATAAGGGAATCAAGGCAATCGATGCAAGTAACCAAGATAATTTTTGGGAACTTTTGCCAGTTGAGCCAATGAACATTGATGAAGATCTAGTGGTGGCAGATACTTCTAAAAATGCCGATTTTGCAAAAGCAGAGGAAAAAGCAACTAAGGCTATTCAAAAGCATTCCATGTATATTAAAGGAAGGGAGCGTAACTCGCAAATCGATGAAGCTTATATATTATTAGGTAAAGCACGTTATTACGACAAACGTTTTATTCCCGCATTAGATGCTTTTAATTATGTTTTGTATAAATATCCTAATAGTAGCCGTATAGATGAGGCTAAAATTTGGCGTGAAAAAACCAATATGCGTTTGGGAAATGATGTTTTAGCTATTAAAAACATTTCTAAAATGCTCAACGAAACCCATCCCAAAAAACAAATTATGGCTGATGCCAATGCACTAATGGCTGCCTCTTTTTTGAATTTAGAGGAAAAAGACAGTGCTATTGTTCGTTTAAAAAAAGCAGTCAATTTTAGCACCCGAAACAATGAAAAAGCCAGATACCGTTTTATTATAGGACAATTGTACCAAGAGAAAGGAGATAATGATCAAGCAAGAGCTTATTATGAAGCCGTAATTAAGATGAACCGAAAATCGGATAGGAAATACATGATGCATTCTCAAGCCCGGTTAGCTCAGCTATTCGATTATCAAAATGGGGACAAATTGGCCTTTGATGAAAAATACCATAAATTGTTGGAAAACAGAGAAAATCGTCCGTATTTGGATATTTTAAATCATCAAATGGCGATTTTTTATGATAAAACAGGAAAGGAAGATAAGGCTATTGAATACTATACTACCTCTTTGAGGAAATCCCAATCGGATAATTATTTAACAGCTTCCAATTATAGAAATATTGGAAATATTCATTTCAGAAATGCTCGTTATTTACAAGCGGCTACATATTACGATAGTACTTTGGTAAAATTAAATTCTAAGACCAGAGAATTTATTCATATTGAAAAGAGACGTAAAAATTTGGATGAAGTTATTTTCTACGAAGCAATAGCACTTAGGAATGATAGTATCCTTAGAGTAGTAGCATTACCAGAAGCAGAAAAAATAACGTACTACGAAGAGCAAATCCAAAAGTTTAAAAAAGAAGATGAGGCTAAAAAAAAGCTAGAAGAAAAAGAAGCTGAAAAGCAAAAAAACATCGAAAGAAATAACAAAGCGGCAGTAAACGACGGCCCTGTATCTGCTAATAACCCAGTAGCGGCACTTCCATTTGCACCGCCTTCAATGGCAAATCTTCCATCAGAAAACAGTTTTTATTTTTACAATCCCAATACAGTTTCTTTTGGAAAAGTAGCATTTAAGAAAAATTGGGGCAAACGTACTTTAGGAGGCTATTGGAGACTCTCTTCGACATCGAGTCTTGCTAATCAGCAACAAAATGATTCTACAGCGGTAGTTTCAGAAGAAGCAACAGCCGGAAATCCAAACCCAGTAGAGGAAGTAAATCCAAGATATACTCCAGATTTTTATATAGGGCAATTACCTACAGCAACAACTGCTATTGATAGTATTGCTAAGGAACGTATTGATGCTTATTACCAATTAGGAGTTATTTACAAAGAGAAGTTCAAAGAAAATGAATTAGCAGCCAAAAAACTCGAGCAATTATTGAGCTATCAACCCGAAGAAAAATTGGTCCTTCCTATTATGTACCATTTGTATAAAATTTATCAAACTTTAGATAGTGAAAAAGCCGAAACTTATAGAACTAAGATTATTACACAGTATCCTGACTCAAGATATGCTCAAATACTCAATAATGCTAATGTTGTAATCGATGAAGGGAGTCCAGAAGTGGTTTATAAAAAAATCTACCAGCAATACCTTAACGAAGAATTTGATGTGGTGATGGCAAAAATTGACGGATTAATTAATCAATTTTCAGGTGAAGAAATTGTCTCTAAATTAGAATTGTTAAAAGCCAATACGATTGGAAAACAAAATGGATTAGCAGCATACAAAGCAGCCTTGGAAAATGTAGCCAGCAATTATCCTAATACCGAAGAGGGTAAAAGTGCCACGAGTATCTTAGCAGAACAAATTCCGTTGTTAGAAAATAAAAATTTTGAAAATACAGCATCCAAAAATTGGAAAATTTTATATCCTGTAGCAATAACAGCACTAAATGATAAAAAAGCGATTGAGGAGAAAATAGCTAAATTTATTCAGCTTGAAAACACTTCAAAAATGAATGTAAGCTATCAAAATTATGATGCTACTAGTGGATTTGTAATCGTTCAAGGTATTAGTTCACAGGACTATGCTAATTATGTTGCCTCAATGCTTAAGGAAAATCCAACTTATAAAATGGAAACTGCAGCAATTGTAATATCAAACGAAAATTACAATCTTGTGCAAATGAAGAAAAATCTAAATTTATATTTAGAATTTAAAAAGCAATAATGATGTTTAATAAAAAAGAAAAACCGTATACTGACATTTTAGGAAAAACCAATCGAATAGTGGAAGGTACGGTAATAAAAGGTGATATCGTTTCTATGGCTGATTTTAGATTGGATGGAGAATTAATAGGTAATTTTCAATCTACAGGTAAATTGGTCATTGGGCCTTCGGGCAGTGTTACAGGTGATATAAGTTGCAACAATATTGATATTGAAGGAATATTTAAAGGAAAAATTCAAGTGACGGAATTGTTAAATGTAAAATCTAAGGCGAGTATTCATGGTGAGGCCATTGTAGGCAAATTAGCAGTTGAACCTGGTGCCGATTTTAGCGCAACTTGTATCATGAAAAACAATCAAATAATAGAATAGATGGATAAAAAGCCTAACAATAAAAGAACAAGTAAATGGTTAGCCTTGATAAACATTCCAATTCAAATGGGAGTGATCATTTTTTTGTTTTCTTATTTAGGTGATTGGTTAGATGAGAATCATCCGCATCCTAAATTCTATTACAATAAAGTGTTTGTTTTAGTAGGTGTTTTTGTAGCGCTGTACAATGTGATACGTCAAGTTAATGAAATTAATAAGGATAAAGAATAGTTAAAAATTGCTTTTTTAAAACAGCAAAGATGTTTGTGAAAAATTATAAAACCTATTTATTATTAGTGTTTTTAGTGCTTATAGGTTATGGGTTACACCAATTGAGTTTTTATCTATTCAATATAAATCAAGAGCTGTTTTATTATAGTTTGGAAAAACTTTATGCTATCTTTTTTGGGCTCACATTTGTCGTTATTACGATATTATTAATCATTGAGAAGCGTAATTTTGATCAGGTAGGAATGTCTTTTTTGTTGGTAACAACTTTCAAAATGGGTATTTATTATTTACTATTGAAACCTATTCTGGAGATTAGGCATCATGACATAACAATTGAGAAGCGAAATTTTTTTGTTATGTTTATCCTATTTTTAACAATTGAAACAATTGTAACTATAAGAATACTAAGCAAAAAGGCTTAAAAAACAGGGTTTAGCAAGGGATTATAAAAAATATGTTTTCATATCCTTTCGGATATTAATAAAAAATGTACCTTTGCGCCAAATTTTAGAAACGTAAATATAACATATTCTGTAATTATGGTGATTATAAAGAGACCACTTAGATTGATTTTAGTAGCATTTTTAGCGTGTCTTCCGTTGATTAGTTTTGCAAATGAAGAAGTTAATTCGGTTCAAACTCATGAAGCAACCACTCATGAAGCTGTAGCTGAAGGACACAATAAAGAAGGTCATGCAGAGCCAACTGATCCAAAAGAAAAAATCAATGCCTTTATTGATCATCACTTACAAGATTCTCACGATTTTGTTTTCTTTTCAGATGAAAAAGAGAATATACATTATGGTTTTTCATTACCAGTAATATTGTTAGATGGAGGACTTAAAATCTTTTCTTCGTCAAAATTACATCACGGAGAAGAAGTTGCAGAAGTTGATGGTAGTTATTATAAATTAGTTCACGGTAAAATATACAAAACAGATGCATCAGGAACAATTAGTTTAGATGAACATGGGCATCCTAAAAACGAGAAACCATTAGATTTTTCAATAACTAAAAATGTGGTTTCAATGTTATTTGTTTCTGTAGTATTATTATTAATGTTCGTTGGCTTAGCTAAGTCATATAAAAAAGGTCCGATTCCAACTGGATTTGGAAGAGTTTTAGAACCACTAATTCTTTTTATCAGAGATGAAATTGCTATACCAAATATTGGAGAGAAAAAATATAGAAAATTCATGGGTTATTTATTGACAGTGTTTTTCTTTGTTTGGTTATTGAATTTATTAGGAATGACTCCTCTGGGAATAAATGTTACTGGAAATATTGCTATCACAATTTGTTTGGCGGCATTTACTTTTATTATTACGCAATTTAGTGCTAACAAAGATTATTGGGGACATATTTTCTGGATGCCAGGAGTGCCAGTTCCTATGAAAATTATTTTGGCTCCAATCGAGTTATTAGGAACATTGACAAAACCTTTTGCATTGTTAATTCGTCTTTATGCTAATATTACTGCAGGTCACGTTGTAATTATGAGTTTGATTGCAATGATTTTTGTGGGTAAAAATTTAGCTGCTGATTTACCAATCTCTTTAGGATTAACATTATTTATTTCAGTAATTGAAGTTTTAGTTGCTTTTTTACAAGCCTTTATTTTTACAATGCTTTCATCGTTATTTATTGGAATGGCTGTTCAAGACCATCACCATGATGAGCACGAAGCACATTAATAAAAAGTCTTATTTAATTTAGAAGTTTAATTTTATATATATATATACTTTATGGGAACAATTCCAACTTTAGTAGGTGCAGGTTTAGTAGTAATCGGTGCAGGTTTAGGATTAGGTAAAATCGGTGGATCTGCAATGGATGCTATCGCTCGTCAACCAGAAGCTGCAGGTAAAATTCAAACTGCGATGATTATTATCGCGGCTTTATTAGAAGGTTTAGCATTTGCTGCTTTAATCTTAGGAAAATAATAAAGAAGACAATGACAACATCTTTAACGGTTGGTTAGAGATGTTGTTATATTTTTAAAGAAATTAAATTTAATAAAAAGTTATATATAATGGAGAAGTTAGTTAACGATTTTTCTTTTGGTTTGTTCTTTTGGCAAGCATTTATCTTGTTGGTATTAATTTTATTAATGGTAAAATTTGCTTGGAAACCTATTGTTCAATCTATTACAGATAGAGAAGAAGGAATCAAAAATGCATTGGAATCAGCTGAAAACGCAAGAAAGGAAATGCAAGATCTTCAAGCTGATAATCAAAGAATTTTAAACGAAGCTAGAGCAGAGCGTGATGCTATGTTGAAAGAAGCTCGTGAGATGAAAGAGAAAATGGTTGCTGACGCTAAAACAGAAGCTCAAGCTCAAGGTCAAAAAATGATTGATCAGGCTAAAGCTGCTATTGAAAGCGAGAAAAATGCGGCTATGGCTGAATTAAAATCTCAAGTTTCTACATTATCATTGAGTATCGCAGAAAAATTATTGAAAGACGAATTATCTAATACTGAAGCTCAAACTAAATTAGTTGAGAAAATGTTAGGTGACGTAAAGCTAAACTAATATTATGGCAGGTACAAGAGCAGCAATTCGTTATGCAAAAGCAATCCTTGATATGGCAGACTCTATTGGAGTAGCTAGTGAGGTGAATAACGATATGATTTTAATCGCTTCAACAATTAAAAGTAACGCTGAGTTAAATACTTTTATTCAGAGTCCAACTATTAGTGTTGAGGTTAAAGAAAAAGCATTGTTAGAGGTTTTTGCTTCTATTAATGGAGTAACTAAAGGATTGTTTCATTTATTATTTGAAAATAGAAGATTCGAAATCCTTGAAGCTATTGCAGTAGCTTATTCAAGTCAATTTGATGCAGCTAATGGTGTTGAAGTAGCCAAAGTAACAACAGCTATTCCAATGGATGCAGCTTTAGAAGCTAAAGTATTGGCTAAAATTGCATCTTTGTCAGATAAAAAAGTGACAATCAAAAATATAGTAGATCCTGCTATCATTGGAGGATTTATTTTAACTATAGGTGATAAGCAATACAATGCATCTATCGCTAACCGATTACAAGTATTAAGAAAAGAATTAAGTAACTAGTTTTATTGCACACTAAGTGTCTAAATTATAAATTAAGATGGCGGAAATCAAACCAGCTGAAATTTCAGCAATATTAAGAAAGCAAGTAGAAGGTTTTGAATCTGGCGCTACGCTAGAGGAAGTAGGAACGGTACTTCAAGTTGGAGATGGTATTGCTCGTATTTACGGGCTTTCAAATGTACAATACGGAGAGTTAGTAGAATTTGAAAATGGTCTTGAGGCTATTGTATTGAACTTAGAAGAAGATAATGTAGGTGTGGTACTTTTAGGACCATCTACTGGAATCAAAGAAGGTTCTACTGCAAAAAGAACACAACGTATCGCTTCTCTTAAAGTAGGAGAGCAAATGGTAGGACGTGTAGTAAACACTTTAGGTCAACCAATTGATGGTAAAGGACCAATCGGTGGAGAATTATACGAAATGCCATTGGAAAGAAAAGCTCCTGGAGTAGTTTTCCGTCAACCAGTTACTGAGCCATTACAAACTGGAGTAAAAGCAGTAGATGCAATGATCCCAGTTGGACGTGGACAACGTGAGTTGGTTATTGGTGACCGTCAAACAGGTAAATCAACTGTTTGTATCGACACTATCTTAAATCAAAAAGAATTTTATGATGCTGGTAAACCAGTATTTTGTATCTATGTTGCTATTGGACAAAAAGCTTCAACGGTAGCAGGAATTGCAAAAATGTTAGAAGAAAAAGGTGCAATGGCTTATACAGTTATCGTTGCTGCAAATGCTTCTGACCCAGCTCCAATGCAAGTTTACGCTCCTTTCGCTGGTGCTGCTATTGGAGAATATTTCAGAGATTCAGGTCGTCCAGCTTTAATTGTTTATGATGATTTATCTAAACAAGCTGTTGCTTACCGTGAGGTATCTCTTTTATTAAGAAGACCACCGGGACGTGAGGCATATCCTGGAGACGTTTTCTACTTACACTCTCGTTTATTAGAGCGTGCTTGTAAAGTAATCGCTGATGACGGAATTGCTAAAAACATGAACGACTTACCAGAGTCTATCAAAGGAATCGTTAAAGGTGGTGGTTCATTAACTGCTTTACCAATTATCGAAACTCAGGCTGGTGACGTTTCTGCATATATCCCAACAAACGTAATCTCTATTACTGATGGACAAATCTTCCTTGATGGTGACTTGTTCAACTCTGGGGTTCGTCCTGCAATCAACGTAGGTATCTCTGTATCTCGTGTTGGAGGTAACGCTCAAATAAAATCAATGAAAAAAGTATCAGGTACTTTAAAATTAGACCAAGCTCAATTCCGTGAATTAGAAGCTTTCGCTAAGTTTGGTTCTGACCTTGATGCTGTTACATTGAACGTAATTGAAAAAGGAAAAAGAAACGTTGAAATCTTGAAACAAGGTTTGAACGATCCTTATACTGTAGAAGACCAAGTAGCTATTATCTATGCTGGATCTAAAAACTTATTGAGAAATGTTCCTGTTGCTAAAGTAAAAGAATTCGAGAAAGATTTCTTAGAATTCATGAACGCTAAGCACAGACCAACTCTTGATGCTTTAAAAGCAGGTAAACTTGATGATACAATTACTGATGTTATCGAATCAGTAGCGAAAGAAGTTTCTGCAAAATATAACTAATATAAGTATTAAGTATTGAGTACAAAGTATCAAGATGGTCTTTGTACTTAATACTAAAGTCTTAATACAAAAGAAAAATGGCAAATTTAAAGGAAATCCGTAATAGAATTACTTCCGTTTCATCTACGATGCAAATCACATCGGCGATGAAAATGGTTTCTGCAGCTAAGCTTAAAAAAGCTCAGGATGCAATTACAGCCATGCGCCCTTATGCCGAAAAATTAACGGAATTATTACAAGGTCTTTCTGCGACTCTTGAAGGAGGAGTAGGAGAAGAATTTACTACACAACGTGAAATTAAAAAAGTGTTATTAGTAGCGATTACTTCTAACAGAGGTTTATGTGGTGCTTTTAATTCAAACGTAATTAAAGAAGTTAAAAATCGTGCTGCATTTTATGCAGGAAAACAAGTTGACGTTTTTGCTATTGGTAAAAAAGGAAATGATGTTTTAAGCAAAACTAACAATGTAATCTCAAATCAAAGTGCAATCTTTGATACTTTGACTTTTGATAACGTAGCTGCAATTGCTGATACATTAACTGAAAAATTTGTTGCAGGAGAGTATGACAGAATCGAATTGGTGTATAACCAATTTAAAAACGCGGCTACTCAAATCGTTCAAACAGAACAATTTTTACCATTGGCTCCTGTAAAATCGGATGTAAATGTTGCTGCTTCTGATTATATTTTCGAACCATCAAAAGAAGAGATTGTGTTGACTTTGATTCCTAAATCATTAAAAACACAATTGTACAAAGGAATCCGTGATTCATTTGCTTCAGAACATGGTGCGCGTATGACAGCAATGCACAAAGCAACTGATAATGCAACAGCGTTGAGAAATCAATTAAAATTAACATATAATAAAGCACGTCAGGCTGCTATTACTAACGAAATCCTTGAGATTGTTGGTGGAGCGGAAGCTTTGAATGCTTAATAGAAAAGTTCATTTTCATATATAGAAATAGCCGTGTCAATTGCACGGCTATTTTTTTTGTACCAACTGTTTATAAAAAGAACAGAATCCATTTATTCCTACGCTGATTAAACCAAAGATTTAGTTATTTTTGTTTTACGAAATGTATTAAGACAGTATACTTTGGGGTTATATAAAAAACTTTTTCAACAAACGGCTATTTACGGACTCGCAACGGTTGTCCCAAGGATGTTTAGCTTCCTGTTAGTGCCTTTATATACTGACTTGCTTCCCAAAGACGAATACGGAAAAGTAACCATCATATTCGCATGGATGATTTTCTTCAATGTGATTTTGGCTTATGGTATGGAAACCGCTTTCTTTCGTTTTTTTAATAAGGAAGAAGACAAACAATCGGTGGTGGAAACTTCAATGGTTTCTATTTTCTGGACAACTATTGTTTTTTTAGTTACAGCACTTTTATTTAGAACTACCTTAGCTGAATGGTCTGGGATTGATTCACAATACATTACTTATTCTATTTGGATTTTAGTATTGGATGCCTTAGTAATTATTCCATTTTCTAAGTTAAGAGCATTGCAAAGACCTATTATGTATGCAGTCATTAAAATTGGGAATGTCTTAGTGAATTTATTACTTAGTATTCTATTTTTGATTTATTTACCCAAATTATCAGAGCATAATCCAACAGGATTAGTGAGTTCCTTTTATATCGAAAACTTTCAGGTAGGTTATATCTTTTTGGCAAATATAATTGCCAGTTTGTTAACTTTTGTGGTACTATCACCCGATTATGTTTTCTTAAGATGGAAAATTGATTTTAGCTTATGGCGAAAAATGATGGTATATGGTTTGCCAATTCTGTTTGCAGGAATAGCCTTTGCCGTTAACGAACAATTTGATAAAATTTTATTGTCTAAATTACTACCGAAAGCTATCGCTGATGACGAAGTAGGCGTGTATTCGGCTTGTTATAAGTTGGGCTTGTTTATGGTGTTGTACCGTACGGCTTATACACTTGGAATTGAACCTTTCTTTTTTAGTCACGCTTCCGAAAAAAATGCGCCACAAACTTATGCCATGGTAACCAAATATTTTGTGATATTCGGTTCTTTTATCATGTTAAGCGTAATTGTTTTTGCCGATTTATTTAAAATGATCATGATTCGTGACGAATCCTATTGGGTAGCGATGAAAGTAGTACCATTGATTATTTTGGCTAATTTCTGTTTGGGAATTTACACCAATCTTTCGGTTTGGTATAAGTTGATTGATAAAACCTATGTTGGGGCTTATATTTCAATTGTTGGAGCGATCATCACTTTAGTTTTAAATTTTCTATTAATTCCAAAGATGAGTTATATGGGTTCGGCAGTGGCTACGTTAGCAGCTTATGGTAGCATGATGCTTATTTCGTATTATTTAGGGAATAAATATTATCCTATTCCGTATGATTTCAAAAAAATAGGCGCTTATTTAGGTACCTCTGTTTTATTTTCGGTGATTTCATTTTATGGTTTCAGAGAAAATTATTTTGTTGGAATCACTTTATTACTTTTGTTTCTCTATTTTATTTACCACAATGAGAAAGCTACTTTGATGGGTATTATTAAAACAAAAAGCAATCCGCGAGTATAAGCGGTTTTTTGCCTTTATAACCATATTTACAATGAAAATAAAAATCATCAATAAATCACAACACGCCTTGCCTAATTATGAAACCATAGCTTCGGCAGGCATGGATTTAAGAGCTAATTTAACCGAATCAATTATTTTGCAACCCCTAGAAAGAGCCTTAGTAAAAACCGGTCTTTTTATCGAATTGCCAATAGGTTATGAAGCACAAGTAAGACCAAGAAGCGGACTGGCTTTTAAAAACGGAATTACGGTTTTAAATAGTCCTGGTACAGTTGATGCGGATTACCGAGGAGAAATTGGTGTGATTTTAGTGAATTTATCGAATCATGTATTTGAAATTCAAAACGGCGAACGCATTGCTCAATTGATCATTGCTAAACATGAGCGTGCCGAATGGGAAGAAGTAACTGAATTGACCGAAACGTCTAGAGGAGCAGGAGGTTTTGGGAGTACTGGGGTGAAGTAAGTAATCAGTGTTCAGAATTTTAGTTTTCAGGCGCTGTTATAATACAATCTGAAATATTTTAATAACGTTTAAATAAAAACCCACGTTAATCCGTTTAATCCGTGGGTTAAATTAATAAAAAAACCTTCGTGAACTTTGCGTATCATCCTGAGCTTGTCGAGGGAATTCGCGAACTTTGCGGTTAAATAACCAACTTAAGAACAATGAAAATAATCGTCCCTATGGCGGGTAGAGGTTCCCGACTTCGCCCACATACATTAACTATTCCTAAACCACTCATTCCAGTGGCTGGGAAACCAATCGTTCATCGATTGGTAGAAGATATCGCGGCTGTTTTAAATCAGGAAATTGAAGAGGTAGCCTTTATTATTCATGAAAGCTTTGGCGAAAAAGTAGAGCAAGACTTAATTGCTATTGCCCAAAAATTAGGAGCAAAAGGAACCATTTATTATCAAAATGAAGCTTTAGGAACAGGACATGCGATTATGTGTGCCAAAGAATCTCTTTCTGGTCCAGCCGTAATTGCTTATGCAGATACCTTGATTAGAGCCGATTTTGAATTAGATCCAACAGCCGATGCTGTAATTTGGGTGAAACAAATTGAAAATCCAGAAGCTTTTGGTGTTGTCAAATTGAATGCTAATAATGAAATCATTGAATTGGTTGAAAAACCAAAAGAATTCGTTAGTGATTTGGCAGTTATTGGTATTTATTATTTTAAAGACATCGCTATCCTAAAACAAGAATTGCAAAATGTTTTAGACAACAACATCCAGAATGGGGGTGAATACCAAATTAATGATGGTATCAAAAACATGATGGCGAATGGGAAAGTTTTCAAAACGGGTGAAGTAAGTGCTTGGATGGATTGCGGTAACAAAAATGTAACTGTTGAAACCAATTCGCGAATGTTAGCTTTCCTTGCAGAAGACAAAGAAAGTTTGGTTTCTTCTAAAGTGAAAATGGAAAACTCTACCATCATAGAACCGTGTTTTATTGGGGATGATGTAGTTTTAATCAACGCTACCGTAGGGCCTAACGTTTCTTTAGGTAACGGTTGCCATGTTATAGACAGTAGTATCAAAAATAGTTTGGTTCAAACACATGCGCATATTAAAAATGCCAATTTAGACAACGCAATGATTGGAAATCACGCTAGTTTTGATGGCAATTTTACAAGTATTAGTATTGGAGATTATTCGGTTTTAGAATAATTTTTAATAGCAGATAAACGTTTTACCATTAAGGAGTTAAATTTTATGTTTTAATTTCTTAATGGTAAAATTATTTAAGTACTTTGAAGTCTAATAGGTAAAAATGAAAAAAGGAATTTTTTTTGGGATAATGGTTGTTTTGCTTTGCAATCCAGATTTGTCTTGGTCTCAAACCGAGCCTGATGCCATTAAACTAGAAGAAAATAAATTTCAGGAATATTTTTATGAAGCCTTAAAGCAAAAAGCCATCGAGAATTACGATAAAGCCATCGTAGCACTTGAACGCTGTTTGAAATTAGATGCTAATAATGCTACCATTTATCATGAATTAGGTAAAAATTATTTCGCTCAAAAAGACTATAAAAACGCCTATGCTTCTTTTGAAAAAGCAAATGCCATTGATCCTAAAAACAAATGGTTTTTAATAGGAATGTATGATGTGGATTATGCTACCAAAAATTATGCAGATGCTGTAAAAGTAATCGAAAAGCTAATTCCCTTTGATGCAAAGTTCAAAGAAGATCTAACTTCTTTATACATGAATACGGGCGAATTTGATAAAGCCTTGTTGCTTATCAATGAATTAAACGAAACCGTTGGTAAATCAGAAAGAAGGGAAAATTACAAACTTCAAATTCTTTCCCAAGGCAAACACCAAGATACAGAAATTACAAACCTAGTTGAGCAAATTAATAAATATCCAAAGCTTGAAGAAAATTATATTGCGCTGATTTATCTGTATTCTAAGAAAGACAATTTAGAAAAAGTGCTGGAAACTGCCCGAAAATTGGAAAAAGAAATCCCAAATTCGGAGTGGGCACAAGTGAGTTTATTCAAAAATTATTTAGTGGCTAACGAAAGTGATAAGGCTGTAAAAGCCATGAATATTGTTTTAGGCAGCACTAAAATTGACAGTAAAATAAAGCATCGTATTTTTAATGAGTTTTTAATTTATGTGAATACCCATCCTGAATTGACTCCCGATTTAGACAAAGCAATTGCCTATTTTGAGGAAGACAGCAGTGTGAATGTAGGTAAAGAAATAGGCAAATATTACCACACTAAAAAGCAATGGGATAAGGCCGAAAAATATTATCAAATAGGACTTTCAAAAACAGCAACACCCGATATAGAATCCAGTTTGTTACTCTTAGAAGTCTACACGCAATTAGAAAACTATGATAAAATGGCTAAGGTTGCGGGCGATATGGTAGAGTTGTATCCAGTGCAACCACAATTTTATTATTATGCCGGATTAGCTAATAATCAACTAAAGCAATATAAAAAAGCAAAAGAAATGCTTGAAACAGGCATGGATTATGTAGTAGAGGATATTACATTGGAAATTAATTATAATATTCAGTTAGGAGAAGCCTACAACGGTTTGGGGGATAACTATAAAAAAGCAGTATATTTTTCAAAAGCCGAAGCATTATTAAAAAAACAAAAGTAAAATGAAAAAAGTCTTAGCATTTGCAATAATTAGTATCATGGTTTCATGTAAGCCCAAAGCCATCGTGGCGGCTACAAACGTTGCAGAACCAGTTGATTATATGAAGTCAAGCAAAATAATCAATAATCATTACAACAATAAAATTGATTTTTTGACCTTATATATTAAAGCTAACGCACGTTATACTGATGATAAACAAGCTCAAAATATAAATGCTGAAATCCGAATTAAAAAAGACCAACAAATTTTAGTTAGTATTCGTTTTCTAGGAATTACAATGGCTAAAGCTTCCATAACACCTACTTCGGTTAGTTATTACGAAAAAATAAAAGGCACTTATTTTGAAGGCGATTTTACTACATTGAGTCAGTGGTTAGGAACAGATTTAGATTATTCTAAAATCCAAAATATGTTAGTGGGTGAAGCTTTAGACGATTTGAATAAAGGAAAATACACCGAAATTTTAGTGGATAATTTGTACCGTTTGGATGATGCTAAAAGCGAGAACACTAAGAAAACCTATTATTTTAATGTCACTGATTTTACCATCAATAAACAAGAAGTTTCTCAGCCAACACAAAATAGAAATATTCAAATTTCATATCCCGAAAGAGTGGCATATAAAGAAGCTAATTTACCAGCCAGTATAGCCATTAAAACACTACAACCTAAAGGCAATTCAGAAATTAATTTGAATTATAATTCGGTTTCATTTAATGAAGAACTTTCTTTTCCATATAGTGTGCCAGATGGTTACAAAAGAATAATAATTAAGTAAATTTGCAAAAAGAAAATTTTTAAGATGCCAAAATATTTCCTTAGCCTGTTATTTGTATGCTTGACTTCTGTGATGTGGAGCCAAACGCAGCAAGAAAAGTTAGAACAACGTAAAGCGCAAATTCAAAAAGAAATTCGAGAGAACGAAAAGATGTTGAAAAACGTTAAATCGAAGGAAAAATCGGCGATGAATGTTTATTTGATTCAAAAAAACAAAATCAAGCTGAAAGAGAATTTGATTAATACAACCGAAAAGCAAAAACGACTTTTGGCAGATGATATGTATCGAAATCAGCTTCAAATAAATAAGTTGAATAGAGAGTTGAATGCGCTTAAAGAGGATTATGCTAAAAAAATTGTCAATTCGTATAAAAGTCGCTCAGAACAAAGTAGAGCAATGTTTATTCTTTCTTCTGAGAATTTTTTGCAAGCCTATAAAAGAGCACAATATTTAAAACAATATACCAGTTTTAGAAAATCACAAGGAGAGGAAATTTATGCTAAATCAACAGAATTAGTGAAGTATAATGAAAAATTAAAACTTCAAAAAATTGAGAAGCAAAAATTAATTGCCGAAAATGAAAAGGAAAGACAATCGCTTTTGAAAGAAAAACAAGAGCAAGAAAAATTAGTGAACCAAATCAAGAAAGACAAAAACCGAATTGTTTCTGAAATTCGAAAAAAACAAAGAGAATCTAAAACGATTGATGCTCAAATTAATCGTTTAATACGTGAAGCTATCGCCGAAGCCAATAGAAAAGCAGCTGCCGAACGTGCTAAAGCTGCGGCCTTAGCTGCTGCCGAAAAATCAAAAGCATCGACTACTAAGGGTTCGTCTAAAGAAAAGAGTTCTGCAAAAGAAGAGAAAGAAGTAAGAGAAACAGTTTCTCGAGGACCTGTGTCTTCTTCAAGAATCGAAATGACTCCAGAAGATAAATTAGTTGCAGATAATTTTAGAGCTAACCGTGGAAAATTGCCTTGGCCAGTAGAAAAAGGATTTATTTCCTTAGGCTATGGTGATCAACCGCATCCGATTTACAATACTTTGGTTGTACATAACAGTGGAGTGGAAATCACTACTAATGATGGAGCTAATGCTCGTGCCGTTTTTGGTGGAGAAGTAGCCAGTGTCATGGTATTATCTCCAGTAAACAAAGCGGTAATGATTCAACATGGAGATTATTTTACGATTTATCAAAACCTAAGTTCTGTTAATGTAAGTAAAGGAGATAAGGTAAGTACGAAACAAAGTTTGGGTAGAATCCGTACTAGTGGAGATACCGGTAAAACCGTTATCAAGTTTTTATTGTTGCAAAATACAACCTATATGAATCCACAGGGTTGGTTAGCCAATTAAAAAAATCATTTATAAAATAGAAAAGCGAATCTGTTGATTCGCTTTTTTTATATTTTGATTTGAAATTTTCGAAAAAATTACTGCTGTTGTTGTTCGGCATGTGCTAATTGTAGGTCGTATTCAACAGAATTTTTTTCTAATTCTACATCATTAATACCTTCAAAGTGACGGCCATCTTCGTAGCCAATGGAAACACATACAGAGAGTGTTTGTTTAGAAAATCCTTTAAATGTCCCTTTTACAGGAGTACAATCTTTAAAATTCATCCCAACAGATAGTTTGACATGGTTATCCATAGTCCAAATATTGTTAGTAGGATCAATACCTAGCCAACCCTGTTTTGGGGTATAAATTTCTACCCAAGCATGGGTTGCTCCTTCGCCTCGAAGTCCGCTTTCGTTTGGACAAATATATCCGCTTACATATCTTGAAGGGATACCAGCGGTTCTTAATAGTTGCAAAAGAACATGAGCAAAATCTTGGCATACGCCTTTTCGATGACCTAAAATTTCATCTACTGTTGTTTCAATATTTGTGATGCCTTTGGTATACGTAAAATGATTGAAAATATATTGGCTACAGTCAAATGCAATAGCAATAATGGATTTGTTTTCGTAATTTATTTCCTTTAATATGGCATTTATCTCCTCTTGTTTTTTGATGGTTTCCGGAGTACAAAGACGTAACAAATAAATATCGTTATGCAAATTCAAATCACAAACCTTAGTGTCGTCAAGTTCAGGAATTTTGAGCGAATGATTCACTCGCACTAGCATTCGGGATTCTATAGTCATTTCGGTGTGTGCCTCCAGGATATTAAAATTCCCCACTTTGTTACCATGATAATCATTAGTAAAAGATACATTTGGGTCATTAGAAATTAAAAGGGAGTATTGAAGAACGTCTTGATTTTCAAAATTGTGTGGAAATAAGCGTAACTCATTAATACTTTCTTTAATGGGTAAATTGTAGGTGTATTTGGTAATATGAATTATGTTGAAAAAAGCCATTTTTTTAGGTATATGAGAAAAATAATTTAGAGAAATCCATCGAAAAATCATTCAATTGTTCCTTTGTGTTTTTGAGTACATGTACTAATTGTAAGTTGGTTAGATGATGATAGTCGGTGTACTCCACATAACTTTTTAGTCGACCAAATTGATTACGCATCGTTCTTGCTTCGATTAAATGGTTATTCTTAAAGATACAATCCAAATAGGTTTCAATTAAATTCAATGTAAATATCACCGAATGGGCAAAATCTGGATTGAAAATAACATGTTGGATCACCTTTCTATTGTGGGGTATGTTACTATAACTTTTTAGATACAATTCGTAGCCCGATAATGACAACAATAATTTTCTCCAGTACAACAAATCTTCTTTGCCTTCCAGATTGTATTCGATAGGAGCATAATAGGATTGTGTCATCGAAATGGTTTGCAGGCATCTTTCGATATGTTTACCAATACTTGAAAAACACCAGCCCAAACCTCTAGGCATGGTTACATGAAAAATACCGTTGTAAAGTAAAAAATCTTTATTGAGTTTGGCTAAAATAGAAATGGCTTCCGGAGTTTCTAATCGGCTAGGCAAATCGGCGGCATTGATATAATGATACATCGAGTTGATGTGTTCCCACAGTTCTTTAGTAATTTTATCCTGAGAACCTCTTGCATTTTCTCTCGCTTTAGTGATTAAATTTCGAACCGAATTAATGTTTTTGTTATCGCAAATGATATATTTCAACACAAAATTAGTGTCGTGTTGGTATTCGGCGATGTATTCAGGAGATAAATCGGTATAGTATTTTAATAGCGGTTTGTATCCTTGATAATCATTCGTCTCTTGGTCAAAAGACATAATGTAAAGCGTATTGAGGGTAAGTAACATCCCATCGGTTCTTTCCATGTATCGGTTAAGCCAAAACATTCCGTCGGCTACACGACTGAGCATATTTACTTCCATAGTGATTATTTTAAAGTATTAAAAAAACAAGTTATTTCATAATCCAAGTATCCTTACTTCCGCCTCCTTGCGAAGAGTTTACCACTAATGAGCCTTCGGTAAGCGCCACACGTGTTAATCCCCCAGGAACTATTTTTACTCCATTAGGACCACATAAAGCATAAGGTCGTAAATCAACATGACGCAATTTTAATTCGCCATCAATGTAACAAGGAACGGTACTTAATTGAATGATAGGTTGAGCGATAAAATTTCTCGGATTTTTGAGAATTGCTTTTTTAGCATTTTCGAGTTCTTCATCCGAGGCTTTGTTTCCCATTACCATTCCGTAACCACCACTTTGATTCGTCTCTTTGATTACCATATTACCCATATCGGCAAAAACCAGTTCTCGTTCCTCAGGATTTTCCATTTGGTAAGTAGGAACATTTTTCAAAATGGGTTCTTCGTTAAGATAATATTTAATCATTTGTGGTACATAAGCATATATGGCTTTGTCATCGGCAACACCATTTCCTACTGCATTTACTAAGGCGACATTTCCCATTTTGTATGCACTTATTAATCCTGGAACACCTAAGGCGCTATCAGGTTTAAACACCAGTGGATCTAGATATTCATCGTCTAAACGGCGGTAAATAACATCAACTTGTTGCAATCCCGAAGTGGTTTTCATATACACTTTATGATTGTTTACCACTAGGTCGCGACCTTCCACAAGCGGAATTCCCATTTGTCTAGCCAGAAAGGTATGTTCGTAATAAGCCGAATTGTATACCCCTGGAGTCAGCAAAACTACATTGGGGTTTGAAATGCTTCTTGGCGAAAGCGAAACTAAAATATTATGGAAAATCATCGGATAATTGGCTACCATGCTCACATTATTTGCCTGAAACATTTCTGGGAAAATACGTTTGGTAATCTCTCTATTTTCCAGCATATAACTTACCCCACTAGGACATCTTAAATTGTCTTCTAGAACATAAAATTCGCCTTTTTCACCTCTTATTAAATCGATTCCAGCAATATGAACATGAATATCATGCGGCACTTTGATACCGTGTACCTCAGGAATATAATGCGGACAAGAAGCAATTAATGAAGCAGGCATGATTCCTTCCTTTATAATTAGTTGTTCGTTGTAAATGTCCTCTAAGAATAAATTCAAGGCTTTTAAGCGTTGTGCAATTCCAGTTTCAACTTCGATCCATTCGTTTTTGGTAATAATCCTAGGAATAATGTCAAAAGGAAAAATTCTTTCGATTCCTTGGTTATCATCACTATAGACTGTGAAGGTGATACCTTGGTTCATAAAAATATCCGAAGCCTGTTTCTGTTTTACATTAAGTTTGTCAATAGTTAGACTTTCTAATGTTTGCAATACTTGTTTGTAAGCATCTCTTACGCCCTCTTTAGAAAACATTTCGTCCCATCCTTTTGGGCTTAATTTAGGTGTTAAATTTACCATCTGCAATTATTGAAAAATTAATAAAAGCTAAATTTTATTAAAAATATTTTAGTCTTTAGGCTAATTTAATAATTTTTAAGATAAGTAATTTAAAATAGGTTATGAATAATGTAATTTATATAACATTCTTTTTTTGTCAATATGTTTTTTGATAAATAGTGTTTTTAAAACATTTTTTTTTAAAATTTCTCAATCAAAAATTGACGCAGAATACCTTTACTAGTCTATTTGGGTGAAAAATAAACTAGTAAAAATTAGAAGTAGGGATTATTGTTTTTTATTTGGAGTTGGTAAAAGTAGCTTCCATCGCTTTCATCATTTTATCAGTAGACCAATTCCCAGACACAATCATTCGTCTAACGGTATACAAGGGATTGATAGAATCTCTTTTGGTCGCTAAGATAAAAGCCATTTTATAATTGCTTTTCTTAAGTTCAGGAATTGCAGCGGTGTTCCATAATCCAAAAGGGTAGGCAAAATAATCGATTGGTTTTCCAATGATGGTTTCCAGTCTTTTTTTAGGTTTGTCCAATTGTGTATTCCAATCTTCGCCAGTATATTTGGTTACCATGTGGTGGTCCCAAGTATGAGCGGCAATGCAATTTCCATCGTCAGAAAGTGTTTTGATTTCGCTTTCCCTTAGATAATTAGGGCGATTAATAGCAACAGTCATGATAAAGAAAACACCTTTGAAATTGTATTTTTTCATTTCGGCTGCACCAATGCTGTATTGTTCTCCACGAGTATCATCAAAAGTAATCATCACTGGTTTTGAAGGTAATGCTTTGTTGTACACCAAATAATCATATAATTCGTGGGGTAAAATACTGTGGTAACCCGCATCAGAAAGGGCTTTCATTTGTTCGGCAAAAGCAGCTGGTTTTACGGTGTAGGTTTTGGTCATTTCCCCAGCAGAAGCCGAAAAATCTTTGATATTATGATAGCATAAAATAGGAACTTCTTTGCGTGCTAAAATTGCGGCTGCATTATTGGCAACTGATTTCGGTTGTACTTTTGGAACAGCAATAGTATCAGGAGTAGCACTGACTTCTTTTTCAATTGGTTTGTTCTTTTTTTCCTGACAGGAGAACATTAAAAAAAGACTGAAAATGCCAGGTAATATCCATTTTTTCATTGTAGAAATGGGCTAAAATTATTGAAATTGAATATAACTTGGTTTTGGAGAGAATTCTAACAATTGCTCTGGAGTATATATTTTCCAATCATTCCAATTGTCATTTTTATAAAACAATTTGAATCCTGTAAACTGTACTGGTTCTCTGTAAATGTATCTTAAATAAGTAGAACGTTTTAATACTTGACTACCAAAACCGTCCATGTCCATCACAATTTGGACTTCGGGTACTTTTTTAATGTCTTTGTAATTCGTTACCATTCCTTGAGTAAATCGATGTACCACTAAGACTTTGGGTGGTAATTTATTTTCGCGTACAATTCTCGCCAAAAGAGTGACAGCGTCATTAATATCATCGGCAGACATGGTTCCGATTTTTTTACCAGGAACATGCCCTGTTTTCATCGAAAATTCAGGATCAATTCCTAGGTGAACATTAGGTAAGGCTAAATATTTTTCTAATAAAGTCGCTTCTTCTTTCACCGTACTGTGCCCCACTTGAATATCTAAAAACACTAAAGCATTAATGGGTTTGGCCCAGTTTAAAAGAGTGTCTATTTGTTTAAAAGGCATGCGCATATTGTAGCGATTGCCCGCTCCAGGTGCACCCTGAGCCGAAACTGCAATGTAATGTAAGGCAGGAATTGTAATCACAGTCGAATCGGCGGCTTGCCATTTGGCTACTTCGGCTTTTAATTTTTCAATCATTTCTGCTCTTGGATATTCGCCCAGTACGCCCATTCTTTTGGAATACAAATTACCATAAAAAGCAATAATTCGGTGGTAGGGTAATAACGCTCCCGGCAATGGATAAGGCGCTTTTACGGGCCACAAACCCGTGGTATCTTTATTGGCTAAAGCTTTCATTCTCCTGTTGTAATCGACAGTGTCAATGACTTTGGGTTTCGTAACGACCGAATCCTTTTTTACTTCGGTACTATCGATGTTCTTTGCTTCTTTTGTATCCGATTTACTTTGGTTACAATTGGTAAAAACAAAAAATAAAAACGGGCTAATGAGTAGGGCTAAAGCATATTTTTTCATAGAAAAATCAATTTGAGACTGTACACAAATGTAAAGTATTTCGGCTATCGATTTTGGATTTTAGCAAGGATTCTCAAGCCGAAATATGTTAATTTTTCCTATCTGACTTTTAGGGTTTAACTAAGGAAACCTCTTTAACAGTTACCATTTTTTTGTTTGAATTTGTCCAAGAATTTGACACATAATTCATTACATCGGCAACTTCTTCATCGCTCAAACCCATTGGAGGCATCATGGCATTGTATTTTTTGCCATTGACTAGAATTTCTCCTTTTTGACCGTATTTTATCGCATGAATACTTTCTGTTCTTTTCTTTTTTAACCAATCGGAACCGTCCAAAGGAGGGAACGTACTAGCATTTCCTTTGCCATTGGCCATGTGGCATTGAATACAAAATTCGCTGTAGATTTCTTTGCCTCGGGCAATACTTTTTTGCAAAGCGGTTTGTTGTTGGATTTCAGTAAGGCTTAGATAGGATGATGTTGAACTGAAGTTTTTTTCGCTATGCGAATGATAAAAATAGACAGCAGCCAATAATGAGAATCCGAAAGAAAGTTTATTAATCATTAGGAAATTTGTTTGAATTAAATTACGATCTGTTACTTGTACTTATTTTAAAAATGGCACACGAAGCTGTCTGACGACAGGCAGGTGAGGCGGATTTAAATCGATAAAAACGGATTTTTTTAGTTCACTAATCTGTGAAAATCCGCCTAATCCGTGTTATCTGCGTGCTATATTGAGTTATTAGTCCGCAAAGCGGACAGTCATATTGGATTAATTCGGTATAATTTTCACAATGCCTTTTCCTTCTACACCCATGTAAATATAACCATCCGGTCCTTGTTTTACATTGCGAAGGCGGCCTATATTAGCGGCAATTTTTTGTCTGCCAATGACTTTATCACCATTGAGTTTTACCAATTCCAAATATTGAAATTTGAGCGAACCCACTAGTAAATGTCCTTTCCAATCTGGGTATTTATCACTGGTCACAAAAGTCATTCCAGAAGGAGCAATAGAAGGTGCCCAATAATAAACAGGCTGTTCCATTCCGGCTTTTTCGGTTTGAGTGGTGATAATGCTGTTGTCATAGTTGATGCCATAGGTAATGACTTGCCAGCCGTAATTTGCGCCTTTTTTGATGATGTTGATTTCGTCACCACCTTGCGGACCGTGTTCGTGTTCCCAAATAGCACCTGTAAAGGGATTTTTGACTAATCCCTGCGGATTACGATGACCATAGCTGTAAATAGCCTCTTTTGTGTTGGCCTTACCTACAAAAGGATTGTCTCTTGGAATACTGCCGTCGTCGTTAAGGCGGTAAATTTTACCTGCGTCACGAGTAAGGTCCTGCGGATTTTCATTTTCAAAACCACGGCTCCCGATAGAAAAGTACAAATAACCTTCATTGTCAAAGGTAATTCGGGAACCAAAATGATGCGATCTTTTGGAATTAGGCGTTGCCTTATAAATCTTTTCGATATTTACTAAACTTTCATCTTCCAGTTTGGCTCTAATGATGGCGGTATTGGCGCCACCTGCTTCGCCTTCGCCTTCCATGGAAGAATAGCTCATGTAAATCCAGCCATTTTTGGCATAATCCGGATGCAATTCAATATCCATTAAACCACCTTGACCGCGATTGTACACCGCAGGAACATTTTTAACTTCGGTTTTAACGCCATTTTTGACATGGTACAAAATACCTGATTTTTCGGTAACTAATAGAGAACCATCGGGTAAAAAGGCCATGCCCCAAGGATTGTTAATGCCATCGGCAACCGTTTCAAAACGGTAGTTTACCGCCTCTTCCTGTAGCGGAATAGCATCGTTTGTTTTTAACTGTGCCTCACAATTAAAAATGAAAAAGGAAAAGAATAATAAAGCTAAAGTTTTCATAGGTTTAGTGTTAGACTTCGGATTTAAAGGTAGGGAAAAAGATTGAGAAGTGTGTTTTTAGGGTTTTACAAAAGTATATTTAAGAAAAAGTAGTGTTTAAATAATTTTCTAGAGCCTTAGAAAATATCTTTTGGTCAAGTTTTAAAAGCTCTTTCTTAATATTCCAATCTATAATTATTTCTTCGTCTTCCTTAGAAATAAATTCGCCTTCCAGTTTTCTTCTTAAAATATCACTCATTAGGATATCATTACATGAGTAATATTTTGGATAATATTTTTCTATAAATGACCAGTAAGTTTCGTTTTCAGAATTAATCATAAGTGTAGATTTATTTTTCAAAAATAGTATCAAGATGAAATTCTAAAAATTCGACTCTAGGAAAATATTTTACAGCTGTTGTAATTTTTTGATTATCAATTGGTGCAAAGTAGCTTTTAAAAAAAGCTGTGTCTTTTTTCTTTTTTAAATTAGTTGACAAAATTACAGTGTAATTTTTATTGATTCCAAGAATGCCTTTGTCAAAAGCTTTGTCATATAAGGCAGAAAGACAGATACCATTTTCAGGATTTAATCGGTGTTCTTCATTTTTTGACCAAGGAATTATATGACTAGCTAATAAAAGTTCTGGAATGTCAATTCCAGTGATGGCGCATTTATTGTTATAGTTGGCTAAAACTATTTGTCTAAAAACAGATTGATTTACTCTTGTTTTAATTTCTCTCTTTACGGTTTCTCCCTTTAAATCTTTTAAATCAAAAAGTAAATTTTGATATTTGTTTTCTATAGTTGAGTTTTCTTTTTCTGCTAATATTTTTTCACTTAAGAATATTAATTCTTCTTGATTATTAAAGAATTCATCCCAAATAGGCTGAACTTGATTGCTTCCATTTTGCAATCCACCAATCCCTCTTTGTAGGTGATAAGGATCAACGCTAGCAAAATTTCCTAAACGCATAGCTATTGAACTAGGTGTTCTTCCTAATAAGTTTGCTAGTTCTATAACTTGTGGATTTCCTTTATGAGTCTTTCCAAATTCTATTTTTAAATAGAGATTGAAGGCAAGTATTAGTTCTTCTTTTGTCCAAAGGTTTTTTGCTGCCATTATTTACTATTGTTTGATTTCTTCAACACATTTATATTCAAAATTACAATAAATTATTACATATTTAAAATTAGCAAAGTTCCCTAGCCCTGACCGCAGTGGAACTCCTGATGCGGCCGGCTTGGAATTTTTTCTTGTGCCAAAAGAGCGACTGAAGGAAGCTCCTTTTTGGCGCTTAGAAAAATGCAAGTCGGCAAAATCAGAGTGGAGCGGAGGGCAGGATAGAGCTTCTTATCTTATTTTAAACATCCAGTTTCATTCAGACGAATGAGGAATCACATAAATAGATTACTTAATGTGATTTCTCCCTCTAGTCGAAAAGACAAACCAGGCCTGTATTCGTTAACTTAATGTCATTGATTGCTGATGCTTTCGTGCTTCGGGATGACAATTTTGTGGCTATGTTCGGTTTTATTATAACGAGCTGTTGCTGTGTTGACTCGAGTGTTTTGGGCTTAGATACGGTTGTTCAGAGCAGGAATTGAAAAAATAGAAACGTGCCTTTAACACTATATGCTAATATCCTATAGTATTCTGAAAAAATCTCATAGGAAATCGTTGTAGTTTTCCAATAGTTTTGTAAAAACATCAAAACATTGTACGATATGTTTAGGTGGCTTGAAAAATTAAATATAAAATCCCATCTTTAATAAATGAAAAATTTACCATTATTAGATATCGCTATAATTGCCCTTTATTTGGTGGCAATGGTTGGCGTGGGAATTTATTTTTCCAGAAAAAACAAGAGTTCAGAGCAATATACTAAAGCCTCGGGCAAGATACCCGGATGGGCGATAGGTTTGTCTATTTATGCTACTTTTTTAAGCAGTAATACTTTTTTAGGTGTTCCCGGAAAGGCTTTTGGCGGCAACTGGAATGCTTTTGTGTTTAGTATTTCGATGCCTTTTGCGGCTTGGGTAGCGGCCAAATATTTTGTGCCGTTTTACCGTAGCACCGGCGAGGTTTCGGCCTATACGAACCTTGAAAAACGTTTTGGTTCCTGGGCCAGAACCTATGCGGTGGTTTGTTTTTTGTTGACACAAATTACGCGAATGGGTTCGGTGTTTTTTGGAATTTCGCTTACGTTACAGGCTTTAACGGGTTTTAGCATGGAAACCATCATGCTGGTTACCGGAATTTGTATTGTGATTTATACAGTTTTAGGAGGTATCGAAGCGGTGATTTGGACCGAGGTGGTTCAGGCGGTTTTAAAAACAGCCGGCGCACTCTTAATCATGTATTTGATTGTGTCTAAAATGCCAGGCGGGGTTTCTAAAATTATCGAAATTGGTCAGCAAAATGATAAGTTTAGTCTGGGGAGTTTTTCGCTGGATTTTACGACTTCGACTTTTTGGGTGGTCTTGTTGTATGGCTTTTTTATCAATTTGAACAATTTTGGGATGGACCAAAATTATGTACAACGTTACCATGCGTCTTCTTCTGAAAAAGAGGCGGCCAAATCGATTTGGTTATGTGTATGGATGTTTGTGCCGGTTTCCTTAGTTTTCTTTATGATTGGTTCTTGTTTGTTTGCTTATTACCAAATGTCGCCTGAATTGATTGAACCGATTAAATTAAAAGCGGCTGCCGAACATCTGGGAGTTGCAGCTTCACAGTCAGAAATTGCAAACTATGCGGCTACTTTGCAACCGGCTGATTATGGCGATAAGGTGATGCCTCATTTTATGGTGAATATGATTCCAACGGGATTGTTAGGATTAATCGTTTCGGCCATCCTTTCGGCAGCGATGAGTACGATTAGTTCAGGGATGAACGCTTCGGCAACGGTATTTTCGGAGGATATTTATAAGAGATATTTCAAATTAAAAATTAGTGACAAACAAAACATGCGTTTGCTTTACATCGCAACGGTTTTGTTTGGACTTGGCGGAATGGTTTGTGGAATTGCCATGATTGGAGTTAAGAGTATTCTGGATATCTGGTGGCAGTTGTCAGGGATATTTGCAGGTGGAATGCTTGGGCTGTTTCTGCTTGGCATTATCAGTAAAAAATCGGGAAATACAGAGGCAATTGCGGCAACTGTAATAGGAATTATGGTTATTCTGTGGTTGTCAATATCTAATTTGATTCCTGATGAATATAGTTTTTTAAGAAGTCCGCTTCATGCTAATATGGTTATCGTGGTAGGAACCCTTTCCATTTATTTATCAGGAGCATTTATAGCAAAAATACGAAGTGTAAAAGCTTAATTCATTATATAAAAAAGAGTAAACAAAATAACGATGAACAATTCAAAAAAAGGATTTATTCCAGTAATGTTAACGCCATTCAACAATGACGGCAGCATTGATTACAAAACATTAACAACGCTTACGGAGCTTTATTTAAAGTCGGGTGTTACTGGTTTATTTGCTAATTGTTTGTCGAGTGAAATGTTTGAATTAACCGAAGCCGAACGTTTACAAGTGACTAAACATGTTGTAGATATTGTAGCGGGCCAAGTGCCTATTGTGGCTACGGGAACTTTTGAAGGAACGATACAGCAGCAGGCCGATTTTACCAATACAATTTACGGAACAGGAATTGACGCTGTGATTTTGATTTCGGGTTTATTGGCCAAAGAAACAGATTCAGACGAAGTTTTTGTGAACAATGTACATCAGTTGTTGGATTTAACTCCGGGTGTGCCAACGGGTTTTTACGAATGTCCAGTTCCTTATAAAAGGATTTTATCGGCAGCGCAATTAGAGGATTTTGTGAATACAGGAAGAGTGATTTATCACAAAGATACTTGTCTAGATATCAATCAAATTAAGGCCAAATTGAGTGTCGCTAAAAATCCGGAATTCGGTTTGTATGATGCTTATATGGTGCATGCTATCGAATCTTTGAAAGCTGGTTCGGCGGGATTGTCCTGTATTCAGGGGAATTTCTTTCCGGAATTGATAGTTTGGATTTGTGATCATTATAACGATCCAACCAAAGCGGAAGAATTAGCAGCGGTGCAACAATTTTTAATAAACAATATGGATGTAATGCACGATGTGTACCCGATTGTGGCCAAATATACCTTGCATAAAAGAGGTTTGCCTATCTCTAATTTTACCAGAAGAGCCGTAGGCGATTTTACTCCAATTGTAAAAAATGCAGTGGACCAACTGCAAAATGAGTATACAATTTTACAAAATGAGTTATCATTTTAGTTTTTTATTTATGGTGTGTTAGTGATTATTAAGTCGTCTGTTCGATAGTTTTTGTACAAAGACCCTCCTCCCATTTTTGGTCGTAGTGTAAAAATGAAGAGAATCTTTTTTTTGACCATAATTTTGGTTCTCAATACAATTTCCATTGGAAATTTTTTGAACAGACGGATTAATAATTTTTAAAATATTAACCACAGATTACACAGATTGTCACAGATTTTTGCTTTGTTTACTTTACGGTTAATAACAGCCACGAATACTCGAATTAATTTTTAAAATCTTTGAGTTTAAAATTCCACGGATTTTCATTTTCATAAATGAAAATAACTTATCTGCACTTCTTTTTCTCTTTTAGAAAATATAGGAACTTATATGACTTATATGTTTAAACTATCTTAGGCTACTTTGCGGAAAACTTCGTTTACTTTGCGTTTAATAACAGCCACGAATACTCGAATTGATTTTTAATCTTAGAGTTTAGAATTCCACGGATTTTCATTTTCATAAATGAAAATAACTTATCTGCACTTCTTTTTCTCTTTTAGAAAATATAGGAACTTATATGACTTATATGTTTAAACTATCTTAGGCTACTTTGCGGAAAACTTCGTTTACTTTGCGTTTAATAACAGCCACGAATGCTCGAATTGATTTTTAATCTTAGAGTTTAGAATTCCACGGATTTATTTTTCATAAATGAAAATAACTTTTCTGCACTTTCATTTGTCTTTTTCAGAAATCTAAAAACTTATATGGCTTATATGGTTAAAAAAATCTTAGCGAAAACCTTCGTGTCCTTTGCGGTTAAACTAAAATTAATTCGATAAATACCTTTTCTTATATTCCATCGGAGTAATTCCTGCTACTTTCTTGAAGTGTCTATAAAAATTTGAAACGTTATTAAATCCGCATTCAAAACAAATCATCTCGGTAGGAATCTTGTTTTCAATCAGTAATCGGCAGGCATGACTAATACGAATTTCAATTAGAAAATCATAATAGGTCTTCTTGGTCATCAGCTTAAAGTAGCGGCAAAAAGAAGTCACGCTTAGGTTGCTAAAAGCTGCAATTTCGGTCAGGGTAATTTCTTTTTTATAGTTCGAAAGGGTGTAACTGCATATTTTATTTAATCGAATAGAATCCGATTCATTGGATTGGTAAAAAGCATGCGAAGAAGTAATTTCGGTATACTCTTCTGTTTCTGATAAATGTTTTAAAATGTTTAATAAAATAATCAGCTTGTCAATGTGATTCGCATGAGGTGCTTTTCGCATTTGTTCTATGATTTTTTCGCGGGTTTTACCCTGAATAATCATGCCTTTTTTGGCCTTTTCAAAAAGTTTCGGGATCAGGAAAGATTCGGGTAAGTGTATAAAATCTTTGCCTAAACAATCGGGTAAAAACTGAATTACAATGGCTTCGACATCTAAATCCTTGTTGTTTTGATAATATTCTTCGTGACAACGCCAAGTATGAGGTAAATTTTCACCCAGTAAAATCAACTCTCCAGAGCTGAAATTACTGATGTTGTCGCCAATAAAACGCACACCTTCTCCTTTGATTACATAGTGCAATTCCAGTTCGGGATGGTAGTGCCAAATCTTCCCAAAATTCGGTTCTTTGTTGTGTCTTACCTCAAAAGAACTTTGAATACTGGTTGGTACTTTGTGAAATAAAGGCTTCATAAACAGCTTGTTTGATATGGATTTGCTAAAATAGTGTAATTTCAACAATTACAAACCCATTTTATGATAATATCCTATAAAGAGATGCAAATAAATGATAACACTCAAAGTCTAATTTTTAGCATATTTGGAATAGGACAAGGGGATTTTGTTTCCTGAAACAGTCAATTAAAAATTACAAGTAAAACAATAGCGGAACACAACACGATTTGGATAAATTTTCAAATGGTCTTGTGCTTTATTGCTTATTAATGATTTAAAAATATGGACATTTATTTAGTAGCAAGTGGCGATTTGCGTTTATCAGCAAATCAAGTATGTTGGGAAGCACAAGCCCAAATGGAACAATTATTAGCAGAAGCTGTAGCCGAGGCAGGCGGTAAAATCATCAGAGCGCATGCTTATGATGAAACCAAGAAACACGGTTTTATTGATAGCCAAAAAATGGGAATGCAGGTTTTTAAAAATATTGATCCAACCGCACCACTTATTGTTGCTGAAAGTGTTTGGCAATATTCGCACCATGTTTTGGCAGGTTTGATTACGCATCAGGGACCTATTTTAACGGTGGCCAACTGGAGTGGCGAATGGCCTGGATTGGTAGGAATGCTGAATTTGAATGGTTCATTGACAAAGGCAGGAGTAGAGTACAGCACGCTTTGGAGTGTTGATTTTAGTGATGATTTTTTCAAAAATAATCTGAAAAACTGGATGCAATCTGCAACGGTAAAGCCTGATTTAAGTCACGTAAAAGCCTTTGATAAAGCGGTTATTCCTGCGGATGAGTTGGCAAAAGGAGTCGATTTTGCGAAAGCATTCCGAAAAGAAAAAGCCATTATGGGTGTTTTTGACGAAGGTTGTATGGGAATGTTCAATGCTATTGTACCCGATCATTTATTACATCCAACCGGAATTTACAAAGAAAGATTATCGCAATCTTCCTTATATGCTAAAATGCTAACAGTAAAAGACGAAGAAGCCGAAGCCGTTTTATCATGGTTGTTAGACAAAGGAATGCAATTCGATTGGGGAACCGATGAAGCTACTCAGCTAACCAGAAACCAAACGCTGTTACAATGCAAAATGTATATTGCAGCGGTACGAATCGCAGCTGAATTTGGCTGTGATACTATCGGGATTCAGTACCAACAAGGTTTGAAGGATTTGGTTCCTGCCAGTGATTTGGTCGAAGGTTTATTGAATAATCAAAATCGTCCTCCAGTGTATGACGAAGTAGGAAACGAATTGTTTGCCGGAGAGGCTTTGCCGCATTTTAATGAAGTGGACGAATGTGCCGGAATTGATGCTTTGCTGACATACAATTTATGGCGTTCCATGGGATTGAAAGGGGAGAATACCTTACACGATTTACGTTACGGCGAATATTATAAAAATGAAACTATTGACGGATTTGTTTGGGTATTCTTAATTAGTGGAGCGGCACCACCAGAGCATTTTGTTAATGGTTATAAAGGAACTTCGAGCGAAAGACAACCTGAAATGTATTTCAGATTAGGTGGTGGAAGTGTGAAAGGAGTGAGCAAGCCGGGTTCGATTGTTTGGAGCCGAATTTATGTAATGGATGATGCTTTGCATTGTGATATGGGAATTGGAGAATCAGTTGATTTACCTAAAGAGGAATTAGACAGAAGATGGAATATGACTACACCCCAATGGCCTATTATGAATGCGGTGCTAAAAGGTGTAAGTCGCGACCAAATGATGGGGCGTCACAAAGCGAATCATATTCATGTGGTCTATGCCGAAAATGAAGCCGAAGCCAATAAATTGTGCCGAATCAAAGCGGCTGCTTTACAGGAATTAGGTATTCAGGTGCACTTTTGTGGGGATGTAGCGGTGTAATTATATAAAAAATTGAAAAAGACGAAAATGAAGAAATTGAAAGGGATTACCTGGAACCATACAAGAGGGCTTTTGCCTATGGTTGCTACAGCTCAGCGTTTTACAGAGCTACATCCGGATGTAGAAATTAGTTGGGAGAAAAGAAGTTTACAGGAATTTGCCGATGCCTCGATTGAGGATTTGGCAAAAAGATTTGATTTATTGGTTATCGATCATCCTTGGACCGGTTTTGGTGCGGCTACCAATACGATTGTTCCATTATCGGACCATTTTTCAAGTGAATATATCAAAGATCAGGAAGTAAATACCGTAGGTAAATCATACGAAAGTTATGTTTTTGACAACAAACTTTGGGCTTTACCTATTGATGCAGCTACTCCGGTGGCAGCAGCACGTTTGGATATTTTAGAAAGCAAAGGTTTTGAAGTGCCTACAACCTATGAAGATTTATTGGCTTTGGCCAAAAAAGGATTGTTGGCTTTTGCGGGAATTCCAGTAGATTCATTGATGACTTTTTATTCGTTTTGTTGCAGTTTGGGCGAAGCGCCTTTTTTATCGAAAGACAAAGTGATTTCGGATGAAATAGGAAGTAAAGCTTTGCAAATGCACCGCGAATTAGCACAACTGATGGATCCGGCTAATTTTAACCGAAACCCAATTCAGGTGTATGAAGCGATGGTGAATACCGATGCTATTGCGTATTGCCCATTTGCTTATGGTTATTCTAATTATTCACGTACAGGTTACAGCAAAAACTTATTGCATTTCTATGACTTAGTGAAGCTGAACGATCAACCCATGATTAGCTCGTTAGGTGGTACAGGACTTGCTGTTTCTTCTTTTAGCGAACACCTTACGGAAGCCTTGCAATATGCTGAATTCACGGGTTCTTCGCAGGTGCAACAAAATATTTTTGCAGATAATGGCGGTCAGCCAGGACATTTACAAGCTTGGAAAAGCGAAAGAATCAACGGAATCACTCACGATTATTTCAAGAATACTTTACCGGCTTTGGAAAGAGCATTTTTACGTCCAAGATATGCCGGGCACATGTATTTTCAAGACCATGCAGGCGATGTAGTGCGTGATTATTTGATGAAAGGTGGCGATGAAAAAGAAGTCTTAGCGGCTATGGATGCTTTGTATGTGGAATCTTTAAAAAGACAAAAAGTATGAGACCTTTAGAAGGTATAGTGGTGCTTGAATTTTGCCAGTTTTTGGCAGGGCCTTCTGCCGGATTAAAGTTGGCCGATTTAGGTGCCAGAGTCATCAAAATTGAAAGACCCGTAAAAGGTGAGGCTTGTCGCCAATTGAGTATTAAAGACTTATTTGTGGACGAAAGCAGTTTGCTTTTTCATACGATAAACAGAAATAAAGATTCTTTTGCAGCCGATTTAAAAAATCCGGACGATTTAGAATTAGTAAAAAAACTCATTGCCAAGGCGGATATTATGACGCATAATTTCAGACCAGGAGTAATGGATAAAATAGGTTTGGCTTTCGAAGATGCTATTGCCATCAACCCTAAAATTATTTACGGAGTAGTTTCCGGTTATGGCGATGAAGGACCTTGGTCTAAAAAACCGGGACAGGATTTACTTGTACAATCTTTATCAGGATTAACATGGTTAAGCGGACGAAAAAGTCAGGGACCGGTTCCTTTTGGTTTATCAACAGCCGATATTATGTGTGGCAATCATTTAACTCAAGGAATTTTAGCCGCTTTGTTAAAAAGAGCTAAAACCAATAAAGGGGTTTTGGTTGAGGTAAGTTTGATGGAATCGATTTTGGATGTACAGTTTGAAGCTATTACATCGTACTTAAATGACGGTGGAAAATTGCAGGAAAGAGGCGATGTTGCCGGAAGTGCGCATGCTTTTTTAAGTGCGCCTTATGGGGTTTATAAAACTCAGGATGGTTATCTTTCATTGGCTATGGGCGATTTGATGTACATTGGCCAATTGTTGGAAGTCAATTTGGATGCCTTTCAGGAAAAGCATTTGTGGTTTGCCCGTCGTGATGAAATCCGTACGATTTTGGCGGAGCGAATCCTTCAAGAAACTTCAGATTATTGGGTTGCCTTATTACAGGAAAAAGGGATTTGGTGCGGAAAAGTATTGAATTATCAGGATTTGGATGCTATTGATTTTGGTATGCCAATGAAACAAGTCATTGAGAATTCGGAACAAAAAACCATTACGACCACCCGAAGTCCGATTCAGTTGGATGGCGAAATTTTGACGAGTCGAAAGGCAGCGCCAAAAGTAGGAGAGCACAATACAATTATTCAGCAAACGATTATCAATTAGCACATGAAACCCTTAGAAGATTATTTAATTATCGATTTCAGCCAGTTTCTTTCTGGTCCTTCGGCGAGTTTGCGCTTAGCCGATTTGGGTGCTCGTGTCATTAAAATTGAGAAACCCGGAACTGGTGATATTTGCAGAACCTTATATACTTCGGATTTGATTATGAACGGAGAATCCTCTGTTTTTCATACCATCAACCGAAATAAAGAATCCTTTGCTATTGATTTCAAGCAGCAGGAGGAATTAGCCAAATTGAAAAAGTTATTGGCAAAAGCCGACGTGGTAATGCATAATTTCAGACCTGGAGTTATGGAACGCATCGGACTAAGTTATGAAGAAGTAAAAGCCATCAACCCGAATGTAGTCTATGCTTCGATTAGTGGTTATGGAACAAAAGGACCTTTTGTAGACAAACCGGGTCAGGATTTGTTATTGCAATCCTTGACGGCTTTGACCTGGTTGACCGGAAACGAAGGCGATGGCCCTGTTCCAATGGGATTGTCTATCGTGGATATGTTGGCAGGAGCACATTTGGCACAAGGGATTTTAGCGGCTTTGTATCGAAAAGTAACCCAAAATGTTGGTGCTTTAGTGGAAGTAAGCATGTTGGAATCGGCATTTGATTTTCAGTTTGAAACCATTACCACTTTCTTTAATGATGGAGGTGAATTGCCGGTAAGAACCAAAACGAATAATGCAAATGCTTATTTAGGTGCGCCTTATGGCATTTACAAAACCAAAAACGGTTATATGAGTCTGGCCATGGGCTCGATTCCGGTTTTAGCCGAATTATTATCCTGTGAAGAACTAAAACAATTTCCAGAAAATAAATTCACTTTAAGAGACGAAATCAAATCGGTTTTGGCGGCGCATTTGCGTACGCAGGATTCCGAATATTGGTTGAATATTTTAGAACCAGCCGATATTTGGTGTGCCAATGTATTGAACTACAAACAGCTTTTTGCTCAGGAAGGTTTTCAGGTTTTGGATTTCGTACAACAAGTAGAAATGATTGATGGTTACCAATACAAAACAACACGTTGTCCCATTCGAATTGATGGGGAATTATTTACTTCGGGTAAAGCCTCTCCGAAATTAGGTCAGGATAATGAAAACATTATAAAAGAATTTAATCTTTGATACGCATGGGGAAATCAGTTTTTAAAATAGCGGTTAGAAAATTTGGGCCTTTTGAAACAGCCATGCAACAGCTATGGGATGCTTTTTGTTTGCAACACAAGATCAAGATAGCAGTAGAAATGGTTCCCTTGGAATTGCATGATTTGTATGAACAAACCATTAGTGAAGGCGGTTTAAGAAAAGGCGATTGGGATATTGCACATATCAATACCGATTGGATTTTTGATGCAGCGAAAGCCAATGCAGTTGAGGATTTAACTTCCTTTATTGCTAAAAACCCTCCGCAGGATTTTCCGAAGGGCTGGCACAATTCCTTATTGCATTTACAGGAAATTGATGGAGGGATTTACGGATTGCCTTTTCATGATGGCCCTGAATGTTTGATTTACAGAAAGGATTTATTCGAAAATCCGATTGAGAAAGAGAATTTTAAAAAGCAGTTTGGTTACGAATTAGCGCCACCAAAAAGCTGGCTGGAATTTGAACAAATTGCCACATTCTTTAATCGTCCGGAAGAAAATGTATACGGCTGTGTTTTTGCCAATTATCCTGACGGACATAATATGGTATTTGATTTTTGTTTGCATTTATGGACTCGAGGAGGTTCATTGTTAAATGCCGAAAAGAAGATTAATATCAATACACAAGAAGCAATAGATACGCTGGATTATTATCGTTACATCGTTAAGAAAACAGATGCGGTTCATCCCGGATCAGTTGATTTTGGTTCGGTAGAAGCAGGAATCGCTTTCTCTAAAGGAGAAGCGGCTATGACGATTAACTGGTTTGGTTTTGCCTCGATGTGTGAGGTCATAGCCGAATCCAAAGTAAAAGGAAAAGTAGATGTTACGACACTTCCTTTTGCCGAAGGCGGGAAAACAGCTTCGTTGAATGTGTATTGGTTATACACGATTGGTACAGGAAGTAAAAACAAGCAATTGGCTTATGACTTTTTACGATTTGCTACTACAGCCGAAAGTGATAAATTATTAACGAATGCAGGAGGAATTGGTTGTAGAAAATCAACCTGGGCTGATGCTGAGATTAACAAAACCATTCCGTATTACCACAAACTGGAAAGTTTACATGAAAATGCGTTGACTTTACCGCAAATTGCTATTTGGCCGGACATTGCCATATTGATTGACCAAATGGTTTTGACAGCCTTAAAAACAGATATCCCATCGGCAGATTTATTAAAAAATACACAAATTGAAATTCAAAAAATAGTATAATGATGCAAATTCCTTATAAACCTGAATTACCCCAAACAAAGCAACCTATTGTAATTATTGGTGCTAGCGGAATTGTAAAAGATGCCCATTTGCCTGCTTACAAAATGGCGGGATTTGAGGTTTTTGGTATTACCAACAGAACTTTTGCGAAAGCGCAGGCAATGGCAGAAGAATTTGGTATTCCTCATGCTTTTGAAACGGTTGCAGATGCTGTAAAGAACGCTCCGTCGAATGCGGTTTATGACATCACGGTGATGCCCGAGCAATACATTGAAATATTAGAACAATTACCAGATGGAGCTGCAGTTTTGATTCAAAAACCAATGGGGAATGATTTGGCCGAAGCCAAAGCCATTCTAGAAGTTTGTAATCGAAAAAAATTAGTAGGTGCAATCAATTTCCAGTTGCGTTTTGCACCATTTGTGGCCTCGGCGCGTCATTTGATTAATGAAGGAATTATTGGTGAATTGTATGATATGGAATTTAAGGTTACTGTAAATACACCTTGGGAAATGTTTCCTGTGGTGAAAGTACATCCGCGATTGGAGATTTTATTCCACTCGGTGCATTATATTGATTGTATCCGTTCGTTTATTGGTGATCCAAAAACGGTTTTGGCGAAGACATGGAAACATCCGTTGAAGGATTTATCGTCTTCGCGTTCGACTATTATTTTGGATTATGGCGATACGATGCGTGCCGTAATTAATACGAATCACGATCATCATTTTGGTCCGGAACACGAAGAAAGTTATATCAAATGGGAAGGAACCAAAGGAGCCATCAAAGCCAAAATGGGCTTGTTGATGAATTACCCGACTGGTTTGGAAGATGTTTTCGAATATTCGGTTAAAAACGAAAATGGCAACTACGAATGGACCAAAGTACAATTGGAAGGTTCTTGGTTTCCGGAAGCTTTTGTGGGTACTATGGCTAATTTGATGCGTTATAAAGAAGGTTCGGATGCGGTATTGCATGCCAGTGTAGAAAATGTACTAGGCACCATGAAAGTGGTAGAAGCTTGTTACATTAGCAATGAAAAGGGTGGAATACTACTGAATGATTTATAAAAATGTAGTCCTTAGTCCCTAGTTCTGAGTCCTTAGTATTTTGGCTAATATCTAAGGACTAGGGACTAAGGACTTAGTACTAACAACTAAACAACTAAAAAATATGTATTTTAAGTCAACTTTTTTTGAAGATTACCAATTAGGTGAAAAACGTGTAACCTTAGGAAGAACGATTACAGAAACCGATTTTGTGGTGCACGCCGGACATACAGGCGATTTTTTTCCGCATCATATGGATGAAGAATGGTGTAAAACACAGCCTTTTGGACAACGAATTGCGCATGGAACGATGGTGTTTGCCATTGGGATTGGGTTAACGGCTTCGGAGATAAATCCGGAAGCTTTTTCTAAAGGATATGATAGAATGCGCTTTGTAAAACCGGTTCACATTGGGGACACAATCCATTCTGAAATTACGATTTCGGAAAAAGGAGATGCCAAAAGACCAGAAATGGGAACCGTAACCGAACATGTGGAAATCATTAACCAAAGGGGAGAAGTGGTGATGGTGTGTGACCATTTGTTATTAGTGAAAAGAAAAAATTAACCAACCAAAATAAATTATAAATTATGCAGATAACCAATCAAATGGGAGACCAGCACGCTGTGCCTACAGAGGGAGGAAAAGGAACTAAATATCTGTTGCCTTTTATTTTAATTACATCGTTGTTTTTCCTTTGGGGAATGGCTCACAATTTGGATTCTATTTTGATTCCACATCTTAAAAAAGCTTGTCAGTTAAATAATAGGCAATCAACACTGATTGATACTTCGGTGTTCTTAGCTTATTTTTTAATGGCGATACCGGCAGGGATGATTATTAAAAAAGTAGGTTATAAAAACAGTATTATCATCGGACTTTTAGTTTTTGCAACAGGTGCATTTCTATTTGTTCCGGCAGCAGATACACAGGCTTATGAGTTGTTTTTAGTAGCTTTATTCATTATTGGTTGTGGATTGACTATCTTAGAGACTAGTGCGAATCCTTATGCCGCTATATTAGGTCCGCAAGAGTCTTCTTCTAAACGCTTAAATTTAGCGGCCTCTTTTAATGGTTTGGCGGCAATGGTGGCCCCAATAATTGGTTCAATGTTTATCCTCTCTGGGAAAAGTTATAACCCAGAACAATTAGCTGCTATGCCCGAAGCAGAACGTTTGACATATCTTGCTGGAGAAGCAGCAGCAGTTAAAATACCTTATATTGTTTTAGGAACGATTTTGGTTTTGGTGGCCATATTGTTTTATTTCATGCACTTACCATCAATGAAGTCAGAGCCTGCTGAGGCGGAGGTGAAACCTGGATTTTTCTCGGTTTTAAAACACCGCCATTTGAGTTGGGCAGTGGTAGCACAGTTTTTCTATGTGGGAGCGCAGGTTTGTGTAACCAGTTTTTTTATTAGAATGGCACAACAAGGAGCAAATATGGATGAAAAAACGGCGGCTTATTATTTAGGACTTTATGGAGTGTTGTTTATGGCTGGGCGATTCATTGGAACTTTTTTCCTGAGGTTTGTAAAAGATTATGTGTTGCTTTCTATTTATGCCGTTTTAAGCGCTATTCTTTGTGCGGTGGCAATTTATGGTACAGGTATAGTGGTAATTTATGCTTTGGGAGCAATTGGATTTTTTATGTCCATTATGTTTCCTACGATTTTTTCTTTGGGATTAGTGGGCTTGAAAGGAAATACTGAAACAGGTTCTTCATGGTTGGTAATGTCAATTGTGGGAGGAGCTATTTTACCTTACGGAATGGGAACGTTGATTGATATGAACCATGATAATATTCAATCGGGATATTTGATTCCTTTAGTTTGCTTTCTGGTTATTCTTTACTTTGGAGTTTTTGGACATAAGGTTAAAAATGTAGAATAAGTTAAATACTTTTATAAAATGAGAATCCCCTCTTTTCTGTATGGAAAGGAGGGGATTTTTTATCATATGATGTAATTCAAAAAAAATTAAATATATTTGAAGGATAATCGATTACATAAATTGTATTTTATTAATAACCAACTAATTAAAAAAATGAAAAAACAACCGATTCAACATTTATGTATGGCTTTAATGCTTTTAATGATAAGTTATTCTAATCCTGTTGAAGCTCAAAATGCAAATTCCGTTGAAGTATATTCTGGGATAGAATTTAAAATGAATAAAATTCAAGAGCCTCATATTCCAAATAATGCTGTAAATATCAAAGATTTTGGAGCTGTTAATGGTGGCTATGTTTTAAACACTAAAGCTTTTGCGGATGCTATTGAAGCTGTTTCTCAAAAAGGAGGAGGGAAAGTGATTATTCCTCCGGGAATTTGGCTTACTGGTCCAATTATTTTGAAGAGCAATTTAGAACTACACGCCGAAAGAGGTGCTTTAATTAAATTTTCAACCGATAAAAGTTTGTATCCATTAGTTGAAACTAGTTTTGAAGGTTTAAATACTTGGCGTTGTATTTCGCCTCTTTATGGTAAAAATTTAGAGAATGTAGCTTTTACCGGAAACGGTGTTTGGGACGGTTCTGGCGAAGTTTGGAGACAGGTTAAAAAAGCAAAATTAACAGAAAGTCAGTGGAAAAAAATTGTGGCTTCTGGTGGAGTTGTCAATGCCTCTAAAACCAGTTGGTATCCATCCGAAGTATTTATGAAAGCTTCAGAAGGTGCGGATCAAAACGTTCGTTTGGATTTAAAAACCAAGGAAGAATTTGAAGCTATTCATGATTTTCTTCGCCCCGTATTAGTAAGTATTCAAAACAGTAAAAATGTTCTTTTTGATGGTCCGGTGTTTCAAAATTCTCCAGCATGGAATATTCATCCATTGATGATTGAAAATCTGATTGTTCGTAATGTAACAGTTCGTAATCCATGGTTTTCACAAAATGGAGATGGATTGGATGTTGAATCCTGTAAAAATGTTTTGGTCGAGAATTCTAGTTTTGATGTGGGTGATGATGCTATTTGTATCAAATCAGGAAAAGATAAGGACGGTCGCGATCGAAAAAAGCCTTGTGAAAATATTATCATCCGAAATAATGTAGTTTATCACGGTCATGGAGGGGTAACAGTAGGTAGCGAAATGTCTAGTGGAGTTAAAAACATGCACGTTTCCAATTGTTCTTTTATGGGAACCGATGTAGGATTGCGTTTTAAAAGTAATCGTGGTCGTGGTGGTGTAGTAGAAAATATCTTCATTTCAGATATTTATATGACTGATATTCCTTCGCAAGCGATCTCTTTTAATTTGTATTATGGAGGAAAATCAATTGCCGAAACACTAGAAGAAGGTGGAACACCCGTAGAAAACAAAGCGCTTCCAGTAGATGAAAAAACACCACAATTCAAAAATATTGTAATGAAAAACATCACGATAGCTGGTGCTGCACAGGCGGTGTTTTTACAAGGATTGCCAGAGATGAATCTGGAAAATATTGAGATTTCTAATTTGCTTGTAAAAGCCGATAAAGGGGTTACCATTATTGATGCTAAAGGAATTAAAATTAGTAACGCCAAATTGGACATTAAAGAAAGTAATGTAATTGATATCTTCAATATTAAAAATAGTGTGTTCAAAAACGTTGAAATCAATTCCACTTCTCCTAAGGCAGTTACCATCAATGGAGGAGCTTGTGAGAATATTGATTTGACGACTTCCAATTTGTCTAATAAAACAACAATGGGTGATAAGGTTTCCAAAAAAGCAGTCAAGTTTTAATGCAATTCCCCAAGGATATTAAGCTTCAAAATGTTAGATTTTGGAGCTTTTTTTGTTAAAATTACAAATTAGTGTGTAATTAACACTTTATTCGTTATTAGAGTATAATTATTTGTTATTTTTGATTTTTAACTCAATTATAAACCAAAAATGACTGATTCAATTTCAAAAACTTTTCAAATACTTTTTTCTAAAGTAGCTTTTATTTTTTTATTGTTCAATTTTTCAGATGTTCATTCTCAAGAACTAATTAAGACCCTTTCAAGTCCTGATGGGAAACTTAGTGTAAATGTATTGGTAAAAAACGGTACAGCATCCTATAGTGTTTCTTATAAAGGGAAAGTATATTTAGAGCCATCTCCATTGGGGTTAAAAACCAATGTGGGTGATTTTAGCTCGGGTTTAGAGTTGAAAGATAAAGTCAATCAAAAAACAATTGATGAAACGTATGAATTGCCTAATATTAAACAATCTAAAGTGCATTATGTAGCTAATGAATCCGTTTTTTCTTTTGTAAAAGATAACCGTTCAGCTATTGATGTTATTTTCAGAGTAAGCAATAATGATGTAGCTTTTAAATACAAGGTATATCCTCAAAAAGAGACGCTTTCGGCAGTGGTTAAGGAAGAAGCTTCTGGGTTTATATTTCCAGAGGGTACTACTTCATTTCTTTCAGCTCAAAGTAAGGCAATGGTGGGTTATGCCCGTACGATGCCAAGTTATGAAATACCTTATGTAGTTGATGCTCCAACGGGGAAAAATGGAAATGGCGATGGTTACACTTTTCCTTGTCTTTTTAAATTAAACAATGGAGGTTGGATTTCAGTATCCGAAACAGGTGTGGACAGTCAGTATTGTGCCAGTCGATTGATAGGTCATGAGAAAGGTTTTTACAGTATTGGTTTCCCTATGGATGGAGAAAATAATGGAGTTGGTTCACCAACACCTGGAATTGCGCTTCCAGGTGAAACACCTTGGCGTACCATTACTATTGGAGAAACATTGGCTCCAATTGTTGAAACAACGGTTCCATTTGATTTGGTAAAACCAAAATATGAGGCTTCACAGAAATACAAATACACAAAGGGAACTTGGAGTTGGATTATTGGGATGGATAAAAGTATGAATTATGATGAGCAACTAAGGTATATCAATTTTAGTGCTGACTTAGGTTATGAAACCCTGTTAGTGGATGCGCTTTGGGATACTCAAGTAGGACGTGATAAGATTGCCGAGTTAGCGAAATATGGAGCAACAAAAGGAGTTGGTTTGTATTTGTGGTACAATTCGAATGGATATTGGAATGATGCGCCACAAAGTCCAAGAGGAATTATGGATAAAACCATTGCGCGTCGTAAAGAGATGGCTTGGATGAAAAGTATTGGTATCAAAGGAATCAAAGTAGATTTCTTTGGAGGAGACAAACAAGAAACCATGAAATTGTATGAAGACATTTTGTACGATGCCAATGATTACGGAATTATGGTAATTTTTCACGGAACTACTTTACCTCGTGGGTGGGAACGCATGTATCCTAATTATGCATCAAGTGAAGCGGTTCTAGCTAGTGAGAATTTGTATTTCGGTCAAAGAAGTTGTGATTTGGAAGCTTTCAGTGCTACTTTACATACTTTTATCCGAAATACAGTGGGAAGTATGGATTTTGGAGGAAGTGCTTTGAATAAATTTTACAATGAGAACAATACGCCTAATAAAGGTTCTAAACGAATGACATCGGATGTGTATGCATTGGCAACGGCAGTATTGTTTCAAAGTGGCGTACAGCATTTTGCTTTGGCACCAAACAATTTAACCGATGCTCCAAAATGGGCTATCGATTTTATGAAGGAAGTCCCTACTACTTGGGATGAGGTGCGTTTTATCGATGGTTATCCAGGAAAATATGCAGTAATTGCGCGTCGTCATGGTACTAAATGGTACGTGGCAGGAATTAATGCACAAAAAGAAACCTTGAAGATTAAAGTAAAATTACCAATGATTGCTGCTGGTGCGGAATTGAAACAATATCTTGATGATGCGCAATTAAATGGAAAAGTGATTAGTACTAAATTGAAGAAAAATCAAGAAATGGAATTGGTTATTCCAACCAATGGAGCAACACTGATTATTAATTAATCGAACGATTTGTTTTTTGAAAAAGCTTATAGGAAGTTGTTCTTATAAGCTTTTTTTGTTATCAGATAATGTGTAAAAGTGCCATTACAAATTAATCAAATATGCTATTGCAAGATTAAAGTAAGAGGTGTTTTTTAATCTAGGTTCGCCATCCAATGCATTTGGAAAGTTGAGGTTGTAACCCAGTTCAAAGTCAAAGGATTTGTAGTTTACGTTAAGTGGTAAATTGATTTGGGTATTAATTAAATCAAATGTTGAGTTGGTAGTGTAAACCGTTATTGGGAAACCATTAAAGAAAAAGGTTCTCGCGAGTTCAATAGTTTGGTTTCCGGCAACAATACTTAATTGAGGTTTTAGTGATAGTTGTGTGTTTTTATTTTTATAAAGGTTTAGTATAGCATAATTAGAAGAGGTGATTTGGACTCCATTTTCATTTCCAAATAAATAAGAAAAGGAAAGTTGCGAATTAAAATTTCTTTTTTTGTTTCTAAATGCAAGGGCGGTGTTTATCACATTACTATAAGCATTATCCAAATTATTGTTGTAGAAATATCTGGAATAGGAGGTGTTAAATCGGAGCTTTTTGTGTTTGCCAAGGTCTTTTCCGTAGCCTAATGTGGTCGTAATTAAATCCCAATTAGGATCGAATTCACTATAATAAATTCCAGATAAGCTTGCGTAAATTCCGGAGGAATGCATATAGCTAATTTTTGGGGAGAGGTTGTATTGGTTAATGCCTATATCACGACCAGAAAAATAAGTTTTATCATTATAATTTAAAGAAAGATATAGGAACTGAATTTTAGACATTGATTTTAGTAAGTCTTCAAAATCTTGATTTTTTTCTAATAAGTCGTCTAAAATTGCATCGGTTTCCTGCTCTTTTGTGCTTGTCTCCTGGGCATATGTTATTGTGCCAAAGGTGAATAGTATAGCAAGTAAAAAGAGTTTTTTCATTGAGTTGTATAATTAAAAAAAGTAAGTGATTAAAGTTTATTAATCACTTACTTTCATAGTATAAAAATACTATTTTTTATCTATGTCTCACATTTCTTAACCTAGAATCTTTGAGGGTTTCTCGAATTCGGTTAGTATTGCGTTCCTGAATTTGTTGTCGTTGTTCAGTGGTGAGACTATTTTTAAAATCTCTTTTTAACTCTTTGAAGTTTTCTTTTGTCTGGTTGAGTAAGTTTTTTTGAGCTGCTGTAAAGGTTTGAATCAGTGCCGCTTGTTTTTGCTCTTTGCTTAAGCTAGCGTCTTTTAAAATAGCCAATTGTTCGGGGGTAAGAGAGGCTTTGAATGCTTCGCGATTGGCTTTTATCAAATCGCGTTGTTCTTTAACTAGTTTTTGCTGTTCAGTAGTGAAATTATCAATCACAGTGCTCTTTTGCGCCCTTCCAGAGTACATTACCATAAAAAAGAGAAACGCTGTTATTGTAATTATTGATTTCATTGTTGATGTTTTTATTGTAGTACTAAATTAGCGTTTTTTTATTAGACCCAAAATGGAAATACTATTAAAAAGTATTATATATCGTCTAAAATAGAGTTGGTAATGTATTCGTCTATTTCCTTATCGTCTACAAATAAGGAAGAAATGAGAATATCATTTTCATGTGTCAAATTATAATTAGGTATAGGATTGTTTGTAGTTGGATTTTTAATATCCATTTGAACAATGCTGTCCGTAAGTGGTGATGCAATGCGATCCGGGTTTTGCGAATTATAGGTTTTTAAAATACTTAATCCCAAAAGCAAGGTGACTGAGGCAGCGGCTAACCAGCTTGTTCTTTTTTTGTAAAAAGGGATAACCTTAGTTTCGTTTTGGGTTGCAATTTTATCCAGAATTTCATTTTTTGATTTAGAAAAATAATTTTCAGGAATAGTAAGTCCTAAAGCATCCGAATGAATTTTGTTTAATTCATCGTCTTTCATCTGATTCATTTTATCCTTTGCTTCCATAGTGCTGCTTAACTTTTTTGTGTATTTTCAACTAAGGCTTTTTTATTTAAACTCAGTGTTTCAATATTGCTCTCAATCGTTTTTACGGCATTGTAATACAATGTTTTTATTGTTCCTTCTTTCATTTCTAAAATACTGGCAATTTCATGAAATTTTAATTCGTCATAATATTTCATATTAAAAATTTGCCTTTGCTTATAGTTTAATTCCGATACTACTGTTTGTAATTTTAACTGTAAAACATCGGCATCAAAAAAAATATCTTCCAATAAACTATTTAAATATTTCGAACTGACGTCCTCTATCGAAATGGAATGTTTGTTTTTATTTTGTTCTAAAAAACGAATAGATTCGTTATAGGCTATTTTATACATCCAGGTATAAAGCGAACTTTGTTTAGAAAATTTATTAATTCCTTTGTAAACTCTTATGAATGTATTTTGCAACACGTCATCGGCATTTTCATGTGTAATGACTAATTTTCTGATATGCCAATAGAGTCTAACTTGATACAGATCTATGAGTTTGTTAAATGCTCTGTCTCTATCAGTCTCGCTAATCAATTGCTCAATAAAATCGGATTCGTTTACCAACAGTTACATTTATTTGTTTATTCAAAATTACAATTTTGAATGTAAATTGTTACTACAAAATGGTTTAATCATTGTCCTTTCCGTAATTGGAACCCATACAAGTGAAAGAAACAAACGCTTGTATGGGTTATATAGAGAGTGAAATTACTTGGTTTCTACACTTTCAAATACTCCTGTAGCTGAAAATTCCAATTCTAAATGAGTGGCATCAGTTGTGGTGATGTACACTTCAATGTCTCCGTCTCTTTCTTTATGAGCACCATTAATTACAGCACCAGGATAGTTGGTTTCAATATAGGTTTTAATAGCAGTAATTAAATCAGTTAAAGGAATAGAGGAATGGTCTCCAAAATCAGATTTTGTTTTTTCAGAAACAAACTCATAGGTTGCAGAGAAGGTTAGTTTTAAACGTACACTTGCTGCTGTAGTAACATATATTTCGTAAGTTCCGTCAGGCTCAATGTGTGCCAGATAAATAGTTGCACCAGCATAATTAGTGCTAATGTAAGTAGTGATTTCAGTTGGTAAATCGGCAACAGCTACTACAGTATGTTCTCCTAAATGATAAACATCAATTGTACTTACTGAGACAAATGTACCATCAGCGGTAAAGTTTAAATTTAGTTTTGCTCCGTCTGCAGTAACTACAAATACATCGATACTTCCATCAGTTTCTTTAAAAGCAGCTACTGTTTTTGATCCAGGATAATTATCACTAATATAAGTAGTAATACTTGATACTAAATTAGCCAGTGCAATTCGACGGTGTCTGTCTGAATGTTGATGTCTGTGATTTCCTTTGGCTTTTAATTCACGTGCCGAAATAAATTCACCTGTGCTGCTAAAATTCAATTTCATTTTAACGCTCTCAGCAGTTGTAATTAATACATCAAAACTTCCATCCGATTCTAAATGAGCTGAATTGATAGTTGCTCCTGCATAATTAGTATTGATGTAAGTTACAATAGCTGCCTGTAAATCGCTAATGGCTACAGGAGTAATTGTGCTGGAGCTGGATAAAAGTCCTTTGGCAGTAAAATTTAATTTGAAAATAGCATTGATGTTAATAATGCCTTTAGAAGCTGTTCCCGTTTTTACATATACGGTATAGGTTCCGTCAGAATTTAAATTGACTTCTGAAATGCTGGCTCCCGAATAGTTTTTAGCAACGTAGCTGCTAATTGAGGTAGGTAAGGTAGCTGCACTGGTGGTTTCATAAGTTAATGCTGCCGTTGTGGAATCGTCAGTTGAATTTGTGCCATCATTTGAACAACTGTACAACGCACAAGATAATGCGATTGCTAATAGAGAAATCTTTTTCATTTTTTTAAGGGATTAATTGTTAATAGTAGGTAATGGTATTTCATAAATGCATTTTTGGAATTCCTTTTATAAACCTATAGACCCTGCTTTTTTAAAAAAGTTTTAGCGAATGCAAAAAAAATTGAAAAAGTTTACTTTAACACTGAATAGCTTTTTACTCAAGCACGATATCTGTTTTAGCACACACAGATTTTAGCAAGTAAATTTCTTTGTTGGAATCATTGCTCGTACTTTTGTTTTAACTTGTACTCCTGAAAATCATTTAAAACGAATACGATGAAATACTCTTTTATAGCATTATCCACTTTTATAGCATTCAGTTTTACAACGAAAGCCCAACAGCTTTCAAAACCGCTTTGGGAAACTCAGCATTTGGCTGTGCCTGAATCAGTGTTGTATCATGCTGCAGACAAACAATTGTATGTTAGTTTGATTGACGGAGCAGGAAATGTAAAAGATGGTAAAGGAGGTATTGCCATACTCAATCTTGATGGCAGTGTAAAAAAAGCCAACTGGGTTGAAGGCTTAAACGCTCCTAAAGGTTTGGCTGTCTATAAAAAAACGCTTTATGTGGCAGATATAACCGCTGTGGTAAGCATTGATATTCCAACAGGAAAAATTATAAACAAACTGGAAATTGAAAATGCGGTTTTCCTAAATGATGTTACAGTAGATAATCAAGGCGTTGTTTATGTGTCGGATACGCGTACCAACAAAATTCACCGTATCAAAAATGGTAAAAGCGAACTTTACCTAGAAAACGTAACCAGTGCCAATGGTTTGAAATGGATTGACAAAAACCTCTATGTTCTGGCTAATAATGAACTTTGGAAAATTGACGAAAAGAAAAGTATTCGAGTTATTGCCAAAGGTTTCGAAAAACCGGGCGATGGTGTGGAGCAGTTTCAAAACGGCGATTTCATAGTTACATGCTGGGCAGGATTGATTTATTATGTCAAAGCCAATGGCGAAATCAAAAAATTACAGGATGTACAAGGACAAATGAACACCGCTGATTTAGGTTATAATCCCAAAGAAAATGTACTGTATATCCCCACTTTTAACCATAACAGTGTGATTGCTTATAAGCTATTGATGGACTAAAAAATTTTTTAAGAATATAAAACGGAAAAACCTTTGCAGTGATGCGGAGGTTTTTTATATGCCAGGTTACCTATTGTTGAGTAAAAAACAAAAAAAGCCTCTACATTGCTGTAAAGGTTTTGAAATAAAAGCTCCTCCTATTGAGCTCGTTCCGATAATTATCGGAACAAGAACCCTCAGATTAATTCTATTTTAGAAATTGTTTTGGAAAGTTTAGAGCAAAAAAAAGACCATCATTGCTGATAGTCTTTTCTAAAAATAAGCTCCCCCTCTTGGGCTCGAACCAAGGACCCTCTGATTAACAGTCAGATGCTCTAACCAACTGAGCTAAGGAGGAAACTGTATATTTAATATGCGTAAGGAACGTGTTTAATGGCTATTATTAAGCTATTTCAGCTTGTTCTTAGTGGATGCAAATATAACAGCTTTTTTGAATGTAACAAATAAAAGAGTGGTTAATTCAATGCCTATTTTGAAAGTTTATATAATAAAAAAGACTATCAAGAATGACAGTCTTTTTTAATAGATTGTGAAATAGTCTTTTATTTGTTTAGAACTACTTTAATGCAAGCACCACCACCAGGAGCTAGCTTAACATTTATTACCTCTTTATTTGATATGTTTTTTGTCGTAACCTTGTAGGTTTCACGATTGGTTAAATAGTGTGCTGTATCGCCATCTTCAATAATTTCAGCTTTAAAGTTACCCTTTGGTAAAAAAGACATTGGAATCTGAATGTTTCGTTCTTTTTCGTTTGTAGCAACACCTATAAGGTATACCCCATCTGAAGCTTGTCTCATGGTTACTATATATTCACCAATTTCACCAGCAAGTGTTTTGCTTTCCATCCAAGGCATTTTTTGTGCTGATAGAAAACCAAGCAGTTCTGGATATTTTTCGTAATATTCTGGAATATCCGGAATAATGGTAGCTCCTGAAAATGTGATAAGAGTGCGAGCGGCCTCTGAAACAACCGTAGATGGGACTTCCATATTGTTGTCTACTCGAGTTGTTTTTCCTTGGCGTAGATCAAACATTCCATTGTTCATATCAACAGGTCCAGCAATCATATTTACAAAAGTAGAAGTCACAAAAGTTTTTGGATAAAAAATATCTCTTCCGTCAAGTTGTGCTTTGCAATATTCTCTTGTCACAGCATTTGGCCAAGTACGCATTTGACCGTATGGATGAACAGGCTCGTCATGGTAATCAACCATTAGCTTGTTTTTTGCACAAAGCTCAGTAAGCATTTTTGTGCGTATATTTTTTTCTTCTGGGTTGCCTACCATGAATCCGTACTTCACTCCAGCAGCGCCCCATTGATGATAATGTTCTAATGTTTGTTCTATTGGGAATTTCTTTCCACCAACATCGTTTAGGTAGAGCCATACCCCCACACCTTTTTCTTTTCCGTATTTAATGATATTTTGTACGTCTTTTGCTTTGTCCCCTTTTAAAGGATCTGATTCGTCTGAAAATTCAGGTCCATACCAGTTAGCATCTAATACTAAGTTAGGGAAGCCTTGTTTAGCTGCAAAATCGATCATTTTAACCCAAGAAGTATAATTCATTCCGTAATGGAAACCATTCCAAACAGCTCCGTCAATTCTCCAATCCCAAAGTGCTACTCCTGGTTTGACCCAAGAAAAATCCATTTCAGGAGCAGGATTTAGTAATTCTAATAAATGGGAGTCTACTATTTTACCTGGTGAGTCTGCAAAGAAAATTACCCTCCAAGCAGATTGATAGTTAGAGTGAAGTTCTTGAGGTTTTGAGGCAATTGAAAATGATAGCGCTCCTTTTTTAGATTTCAATCTAAGTGGTTCTCCTTCTTCTAAGTAGGCTTCGTGAATGGCCATAAATTGATTTTCATCAGCTTTAATAGTCATTACAGGCATTCTTTCGCCGTCAGCCATAGATAGTAATTCAGGTCCGATATTGTGTTTTTCAAAATTGTAATACCAAGCAGTATAATCACCGGAAAAATTAAAACCAGTAAGTTCGGATATAACTTTATTTTTAGTTTTAGTATCTTCAGGGATAAGATAACGAAATGCTACGCCATCATTATAGGCACGGAATTCGATGTTCATTTTCTCTGAATGATCTGCAGAAACTAGTTTAAGTGTTAATTCGTTGTAATTATCTGAAACTAATTTTCTCTTTCCCCAAGTAGGTTTCCAAACAGAATTTATTTTTTTTCGTTCTTGGCCAGTTACTATCCATTTTTCGGAGGGAATCTTACCGCTGTTTACTGTTTCAAACCCCATAGGAGATTTGCTAATCATCAATTTTTTGTTAGCAGAAAAACTATACTCATAACTACCGTTGGGCTGTTTTTCCACTTTTATTTCCAACTTTTTATTAGGAGAATTTATAATGTAAACTTTTTGCGAGCTTTGGGCTTGTAATGCAGTGAAAGATAATAGGAGAATTAAAAATAGCTTTAAAAATTTCATGTTTTAAATTTTAATCGGTATGTGTTATCAAATAAATAATCAGCAAATGTTTTTCAAATAAAATTAGAATAATTCTTTAATCAACAAATTTAAATCAATTTATTAAAGGGCAATTGATTTATTTTTCAATTATTTTAGAATTAACGAGGTGTTTGGGGTTTCGCTGATATTGAAATGAGTGTACCTTAAGTATGGATGATGTAAACAATAGGTATTTGGATGATAGAATTTGAAAGGTTTTTGAAAAAAGCTCGTCATTTCTGATGAATTTTTCCAGTAATACTTCTCTTTCTTGGCGGACTCGAATCCAGTCCGAATTATTTTAAAATAAAAAAGCCTCTACATTGCTGTAAAGGCTTCAAATAAAAGCTCCCCCTCTTGGGCTCGAACCAAGGACCCTCTGATTAACAGTCAGATGCTCTAACCAACTGAGCTAAGGAGGAAACTGTATATTTAATATGCGTAAGGAACGTTTTTAGTGGCTATTGTTAAGCTGTGTTAGCTTGTTCTTAGCGGATGCAAATATAAGACGATTTTTGAATGTGGCAAACAAAAAATGAAAAAAAATACATTTTTTTTACTTGCCTACAATGGCCTTATAAATATCATTTCCATTAGCAAATACTAATAGTGTAATAAGTAATACAAAACCAACCATTTGTGCATTCTCTAAGAATTTATCACTTGGTTTTTTACCAGAAACAATTTCGTATAATAAAAACATAACGTGTCCACCATCAAGAGCCGGAATAGGCAATAAGTTCATTACACCAAGCATGATTGATAATAGAGCGGTAATCCCCCAGAATACTTCCCAGCTCCAGCTATTTGGAAAAATATTATAAATAGCAGCAAATCCGCCTACTTGTTTATAGGCACCTGTATCTGGATTGAAAATCATTTTCAATTGTTTTCCGTAACCTATTAATTGGTCTTTTCCTTTTTCGATTCCAACTGGAATAGATTCTAAGAAACCATAATTTTGAGTGCTTACTTTGTAATAACCTAGTTTCTCTAATGAATCCATACCTATCCCACCTATTTGAACACCCAATTTTCCTTCTTTGTTTACATTTACCTGAACCGAAGTTTCTTTTTGGTCGCGTAAAACAACTGCAGTAATCGTTTTTCCTTTATTACTTTCTAGAATGCTTTTGGCTTCGTCAAAGTATTTTGTTTTTTGACCGTTTAAGGATAAGATAATGTCTTTAGATTGTAAAGCTTTATTAGTAGATTCTTCAGCAATAGCCCCGATTACAAAAGGCATACGGATTGAAACTACAGGCGATTTTTCGTATTTGGTAAGTTGGTCAATAAAATCCTTAGGCATTTTTATAGTTTGTTCAGTACCGTTTCTTTCAATAAGAACCTCTTTACCCATTACGATTTTCATGTTGATTTCGTTGTCAAATTTGACAATTGAAGTACCATCAACAGCAAGGATTTTATCTCCGGTTTTAAAACCAGCTTTGATCATGGCAGGGTTTTCAATTAAAAGACCATCTTTCATATCCTGCATTGCTACATAAGTATCACCATAAGCAAATGCCATCCCAATGTAAATAATAAAAGCTAAAATAAAGTTTACCGTAACTCCACCCAACATAATAATCAAACGTTGCCAAGCCGGTTTAGAACGAAATTCCCATGGTTGTTGCGGTTGAGCCATCTGGTCTTTATCCATACTCTCGTCGATCATTCCAGAGATTTTTACATAACCACCTAGTGGTAGCCAACCAATTCCATATTCGGTTTCGCCAATTTTCTTTTTTAACAAGGAAAATTTAACGTCAAAAAACAAATAGAATTTTTCAACTCTGGTTTTGAATAATTTGGCAGGAATAAAATGTCCTAATTCGTGAAGTATAATAAGTAATGATAAACTCAATAAAAATTGAGAAAGCTTGATAATTATTTCCATTTTTAAATTTCAATTCTATATATTCGGCTAAAGTAACATTTTCTGTTATAGTTGCAAAGATTTACACAGAACTATGCGTAATAAATGTTTGTTAATAATTTTCATTTTGCAACTATCAAATAGTAATTTTACTATCCTTAAAAAATCACAGTCTATGGAGTCTCAATTGTTTTCTTCAATAAAAATTAAAGAACTAACGTTTAAAAACCGAATTGTTATTTCACCAATGTGTCAATATTCATCTATCGATGGATTTGCAAATGACTGGCATTTAGTGCATTTGGGTAGTAGAGCTAGTGGAGGAGCAGGACTAATTATTCAGGAAGCTACAGCGGTATCGCCTGAAGGAAGAATTTCACCCGAAGATTTAGGAATTTGGAAAGACGAGCATATTGAAAAACTAAAAGCGATTACTGCTTTTATCAAAAGTCAAAATGCTGTTCCGGGAATTCAGCTGGCGCATGCTGGTCGAAAAGCGAGTGTTTCTTCGCCTTGGAAAGGAAATAAAAAACTGGATGCTTCACAAGGCGGTTGGCAAACAGTGGCGCCATCTGCAATACCTTATCACGATTCAGAACCTTTTCTTCCAGAAGCTTTGGACAAAAACGGAATCCAAAAAGTGATTGCTGATTTTAAAGCAGCAACAAAGAGAGCTGTTCAAGCAGGTTATGAGGTTTTAGAAATTCATGCGGCTCATGGATATTTGAACCATCAGTTTTTATCACCATTGTCGAATACTAGAACCGATGAATATGGAGGAAGTTTTGAAAACCGAATTCGTTTTACGATGGAAGTTCTGGAGGCAGTTCAAACCGAATGGCCTGAAAATTTACCTTTATTTGTGCGTATTTCGGCTACGGATTGGGCGGAAGGTGGATGGAATGTAGAAGAATCTATCCAACTTTCTAAAATTCTAAAAGAAAAAGGAGTGGATTTAATTGATGTGTCTTCGGGAGGTGCAGTTTCACATCAAAAAATTACTTTAGGTCCGGGGTATCAGGTTCCTTTTGCCGAAAGAATTAAAAAAGAAGTCGGAATTTTGACGGGAACTGTTGGATTAATTACTGATGCATTTCAGGCAGAAGCAATTTTGCAAAATCAACAAGCAGACATGGTTCTTTTTGCTCGTGAATCGCTTCGCAATCCTAATTTGGGATTGGATTTTGCGAAAGCATTAGGAGCAGAAGTCGATTGGCCAAAACAATACGAAAGAGCAAAATTAAAATAGAAATTGCACTTATTAAGATATTAAGTTTTATTGAGAGTTTTAAAATGTTTTAAAAATCAAAATGATGAGTATAGAGCAAGTTGATAAAATAGATTTTATAAGTACCACTTCAAATGGAAAAGTTCAACTAACTATTTCAGATCATTTAGAATGGAATGATGAAGAAAATCATTTATTGATTTTACAAAACAAATTAAATGCTTATTTAAGTTTTATAGAAAGTGGACAGATTTTAGAGAGTTATTCTACTGCTTTAAATAAAGATGTAATAATATCAATTGTTATGAAATATGAACCGACTGAAAATTCATCGATTTTTTTAAATAATTGTAAAAACTTTCTTGAAAAGAATGGTTATGAATTTAAGTGGGAAGTTTTTCAAGATAAATAAAAGTAATGTTTATAAAGGTTAAGACTACTTAATAATCTTAACTCCTTAATGGTTTAAAAAAATAATAATGTTGAAAATATAAAAATATGAAAACAATAAAAGCGGCTTTACTTTCTTATGGAATGTCTGGAAAAGTGTTTCAGGCACCTTTTTTAGAATTACATCCAGGATTTGAGTTAGTTGGTTCTTGGGAAAGAAGTAAAAAATTAATTCAGGAAGATTATCCACACGTAAAAAGTTATGCTTCTATTGATGAAATTCTGGCTGATGATGTTGATTTGGTAGTGGTAAATACACCCATTGATACGCATTTTGAATATACCAAAAAAGTTTTGGAAGCGGGCAAGCATGCTATTGTAGAAAAAGCGTTCACGTCAACAGTAGCGGAAGCGGAAGAATTAGCTGCTTTGGCAAAGGCAAATGGGGTTAAATTAGCCGTTTTCCAAAACAGGAGATGGGATAGTGATTTTAAAACGGTTCGTCAAGTTCTAGTAAATGGTTCTCTGGGTGACATCGTAGAAGCCGAATTCCATTTTGACCGTTATAATCCGCTTTTGAGTCCGAAACAACATAAGGAAACGGTGAATTCAGGTTCGGGAATTTTGAAAGATTTGGGTCCGCATATTATTGATCAGGCCTTGTATTTGTTTGGTTTCCCAAAAGCTGTTTTTGCTGATATTCGCATAACTCGTGAAAAATCAGTAGTTGATGATTGGATAGATTTGGTATTATACTATACTGATTTAAGAGTACGTTTGAAAGCGAGTTTCTTTGTACGCGAGCCGAATCCGGCCTATGTTCTCCATGGTAAAAAAGGTTCTTTCTTAAAACATCGAGGTGATGTTCAGGAAGACGATTTGAAAGTGATGGAAAAACCTAATTTGGATACTTGGGGAACAGAACCTTTAGAAAAAGAAGGTTTTCTTCATACTGAAATTGATGGTAAAATTATGCATGGCAAAATCCCAACGCTTCAGGGGAATTACTATGAGTTTTTTGATGGGGTTTACAATGCAATAGTTAATGATACATTAGAACCTGTTACGGCCGAAGAGGGTGCCAAAGTGATGCGAATTATTGAAACCGCTATTTTGAGTTCTAATGAGAAAAGAGTTATTGATTTGTAATAAATTTTTAATAATTGAATTGACAATTTATCGTTCATAATCTGTAAAATTATTAGTTAAAATTTATGATTTTGTAGTGTTTTTTGAGATTTTTACAATGTCTTTGCTTGTGTTTTAAAATGCTAGATAGTCGTTTTGTGTAATTTTATTACAAATTCTTTCTTAATTTTTTATTTTAATCTGTTAAAATTTATACGATAACGATGTAATACTAGTGCACAGCTCTCATGATCGGAAACAGGAAGTTTGATTTTTGTACTTTTGCGTCTATAAACCTTAAAATACAAAGCATTTGTTACGATTAAATTTAATAGGGAGCTTTAGAGCGCAAGGAAAGATAAAAAAGAGTTTTAGAAATGCTAAGATTTCTTATTTAAATAGAGTTCGACTTGCTGTAGCTTCTTTTTATTTTGCAATGGGTTTGTGTTTTGCTACTTGGGCAAGTAGGATTCCAGATATTAGAGTAGCGCTTCATCTTAGTGATGCCGATTTGGGTTCTATTTTATTTGCTTTGCCTGTGGGACAATTAACCATGATGGCTTTCTCGGGTAAATTAGTTACACGTTTTGGCAGTCATCGTTTATTGGTTATTTCGTTGAGTGTATATGCTTTTTGTTTAACTAATTTAGGATTAGCTACAAATGCCTGGCAGCTTGCTCTGGCTTTATATGTTTTTGGAATGTTTGGGAATATGAACAATATTGCTGTCAATACCCAAGGCGTTTATACCGAACAACTTTTCAAAAAAACCATAATGGCCTCTTTTCATGGAGTATGGAGTTTTGCTGGTTTTACAGGAGCTTTACTTGGTTTAGGAATGTTAGCATTGGATTTAATTCCGTACTATCATTTTATTATAGTAGGGATTATTACTATTTTACTTATCGTATTCAATTATAAATATTTGGTGAAAGCCAAAGAAAAAAGAAAGGCTCCTGAGAAGAAAAAACTTTTTTCAAAACCGGATTCGGCTTTGATTTGGTTGGGGGTTATAGGATTTGGTTCAATGGCAAGCGAAGGAATTATGTTTGATTGGAGCGGAATTTACTTTAAAGATATCGTTCAAGTACCTGGTCCACTAATTATTTTAGGCTATACCTCATTTATGATTATGATGGCTACTGGACGTTTTTTAGGCGACGGTATGATTAATCGTTATGGAAGGAAATTAGTATTGCAAACAGGAGGAATTCTTATTTCTACAGGATTGTTTACAGCCGTATTTTTTCCCTATTTGGTTTCGTCAATGATTGGATTTATGTTGGTAGGACTTGGTGTTTCAACCATTGTACCAACACTTTATAGTCTGGCAGGAAAACATCCAACTATTCCTCCTGGGGAAGCCTTAACAGCTGTTTCTAGTGTGAGTTTCCTTGGTTTTTTGATGGGACCACCCGTAATTGGTTACATAGCCGAATTGTTTGGGCTTCGATTTTCATTTGCTTTTATTGGTGTTTTCGGGATTATTATTGCTTTCCTTGTTCCAAGAATTAAAGTGATTCAGTAGGATTTTGTTTATATTTGTTTTGCAAAAAGCAAATATGGATATGAAAAATACAATTCAAAGTCAAGAATTACTATTTACGAGTGAGGATAAAATTTTCCTTAATGAAGATTTACTACCTAAAGAGAAAAAAGCTTTTTTAAGAATAGCAATATTTTTTACGCTTCTTACTTTTATAGCACCTTATTTACCTGGTAAATTTGGTCAAAAAGCATTAATTCAAAAAATGAGTTATATAGATGCTGTTTTTTGGTTTGGATTATTTTTTTCATTAATAATTTTTTGCGGATACTTTAAAATTATTGTTCGTTTGAAAAAGGATATTAGTCAGGGATATAAATACATTTATCAGACAAAAATTGAAAGAAAATCAAGAATAAATAATGATAAATATGAAATTCGACTTCAACTAAATCCTAATAGGAATGGACAAAAAATATATCTCAAAAGACCAGAATGTTATGATTGGCAATTGGGAGATACTATAGAAGTTGAATTTCTTAAACACACAGGTACTTTTTTAATTTTAAAGAATACTACTCAAAATCAGGTTTTCCGATTTAAAGATTAATCGGCTATCTTAATTTTTTGATATAGCTAAAAAAACATTGCAAAATTAGTTAATCAAATCATTTTTTTCTTACTTTTAATTTATTCAAAGTGCCGAATCATTTTTTTAAGTGGTTTGATACCACCGCTTTGAATTAGGCTCGGTTCATTTATGACAATAGTCTGATTTCCCAAAAACAAGAATCCTAATGGATTGGAAATATTCATTTTTCGAATATTTCTGAGTCTTTAGTTATGGCATTAAAATCATTTGGATTTATGAAATATTTTCTTGTTCTACTTTTGAGTTTTGGGGTATTCAAAAGTGTACTTGCACAAAATCAGGCGCGAATTATAGCTAAGGTTTTAGATTCTAAAACGTTGAAACCACTTGTAGGTGTTGTGGTTTCTATTCAAAATACCTCCTATACACAACTTTCTAATTCGGATGGAATAGTCATTTTTGAGTCCATTCCCACTGCCGATTATTTAATTCTTTTTCATAGTCAAGGCTATAAAGATGCTTTGTTTCCCGTTTCAACTCAAAATTCATTAGAAGTCGATTTAGGGACTATTGTATTAGAACTAGATCAAATTACGGACCAACAAGCAGCTCTTATTCAACTGTTGGAAGACGATTTGACAGACGATAACAGTAGTTCAGAAACTACTTCGGGTTTATTACAATCTTCTAAAGATGCTTTTCAACAGGCGGCCGCTTTCAATTGGGGACAAGCTCGTTTTCGAATCAGGGGTTTGGATATTGAAAATGCAAGTACCATGATTAATGGAATCATAATGAATAAAATATATGATGGTAGACCCAATTGGAACAACTGGGGCGGACTCAACGATGCCACTAGAAATCAGGAATTCTCGGTAGGAACGACTCCTTCTGATTATACTTTTGGAGGAATTTTAGGGACACAGGAAATCAATACCAGAGCTTCCATATACAGAGAAGGAAGCCGACTGACTTTTTCAGGAACAAATACAAATTATACTTGGCGTGCTATGGCAACCTACGCTTCAGGAATGAGTAACAAAGGCTGGGCTTATGTAATTTCGGCAGGGAAACGCTATGCACAAGAAGGGTATTTTCAAGGTACAAATTATGATGCTAATTCTTTATTTTTTAGTATCGAAAAGCAATTAAACAACCAGCATTCGCTTAACATTTCAGGCTTTTATACCCCAAATGAAAGAGGTAAAAATTCGCCAAATACGGCCGAAGTAATCCAATTAACAAACGAAAAATACAATTCGTATTGGGGATATCAAAATGGGAAAATTAGAAATTCCAGAGTGCGAACTGTAGCCGAACCCATAGTGATGCTCAACCATTATTTTAAAGTTAACGACCATAGCAATCTCAATTCGGGTCTAATGTACCAATGGGGAAAAGTAGGCAACAGCAATATTGATTATCAAAATGCGAATAGTCCCGATCCTACTTATTATCGAAAAATGCCAAGCTATTATTTGTCCATGTATGCTCCTGATAACGGAGAATATTCGGGAGATTTTATACCCGATTATGAAAATGCAGCGAAAAGTAAAGAAGCTTTTTTAGCCCATCCTCAAATCGATTGGGAAGCGATGTATCGTGCCAATCAAAATCCTGTAGTAGATTCAAATTCTAATATCATTGGTTATGAGCCAGCGCAAAGTCATTATGTATTGTACGAGGATCGTTCCGACGATAAAACACTGGCGATGTCTACTAATTTCAATTCGCAACTTAATGAAAATATGATTTTCAATGCCGGAATCTCTTTTCGGGAATTGAAGTCGCATAATTTTCAAAAACTCTTGGATTTATTGGGCGGAACTTTCTTTGAAGATATTGATGGGTTTTATAGTGGTTCTCAAGCACAATCCGACTTGAATAATCCCAATCGTCAGGTGAAAGTGGGCGATCTTTATGCTTATAATTATAAGCTTTCGGCAACTGTTGTAGAAGCCTTTACTCAGTTTAAATTTTCCTATAACAAAGTTGATTTTTATTTGGCTCAGTCGTTTTCGAAAACCAATTACCAACGAGAAGGTTTGTATAAAAACGGAATTTATCCCACGACTTCTTTTGGCAAAAGCCAAAAACTTAACTTTGAAAATTTTGGATTCAAAGGGGGCGTTCTTTTTAAAATTGCTGGAAATCAATCGTTGAATTGTAATGCCGCGCATCTAACAAGAGCACCTAATTTGAGAAACAGTTTTTCTAATGCCCGTTTGAATAATAGTGTGGTGGACGGACTGGAAAGTGAAACACTCAATAGTATCGATGCGACTTATATTTTTCGCACCCCAAAAATCAAAACCCGATTGACGGCCTATTATACAACGATTAAAGATGCAACGAAAATCAGCTTTTTTTATGCCGAAGGAATTTTTGATAATGAAGCAGGCTATACGAATACAAATGCTTTTGTAAGTCAGACATTGACTCATTTGGATAAAAAGAATTGGGGAGCCGAATTCAGTTTGGAATATCAAATAGACCCCACGCTTAAAACTACTTTTTCTGCTGCTTATGGTCAATATACCTATGATAGCAACCCTAATGTGAGCCTTAATAATGATGCGGTGGCAAGTGTTGATAACACAACACCTTCATTTGATTTTGGAACCGCACTTTTAAAAAATTACAAACAGGCAGGTATGCCGCAGCAGGCGTATAGTTTAGGGTTGGAATACCGCAATCCTAAATATTGGTGGATTGGAACCAATGTGAATTTCTTAACTGACACTTATATTGATATTTCACCATTATCCAGAACCAATCGTTTTTATACCAATCCAGCTAGTGGTTTTCCATTTCCAGAAGCAACTGAGGAAAGAGCAGCGGAATTATTGCGACAAGAAAAATTGGATTCGGTTTTATTGTTCAATTTGATTGGTGGTAAATCTTGGCGATTTAAAACTAACACGCTCGGACTTTTTGTGAGTATTAATAATTTGCTGGACACACAATTTAAAACAGGTGGTTATGAGCAAGCCCGAAATGCTAATTTTAGGCAACTCAATCAAGATGTTTCCAGTGGTTCACCTGCTTTTGGTAACAAGTATTTTAATGGTTTTGGCCGCACTTATTTTGTAAATCTGTACTTCAGTTTCTAATTTTTAAATGGAAATTTTATGAAAAGTAGCAATACTACCTTTATTTATCTTTTAGTTGGTTTATGGTTTTTTGGAGCTTGCGCAAATGATGAAACTCAAATTCCAAAACTCGTCTGTAATCAGGCTGATTTTACAGTAAATAAAACCGTTTTGGATATTAAATCCGCTTCAGCAGAAATTGTGGCTCAATATACTTATGATGATATAATTGAGGCTTATGTTGTTTCGAGTGATGAAAACGGTAATTTTTTTAAGACGATTTCGTTGCAAACGTTGCCTACTGCGAGTAGTCCTGCTCAGGGATTTTCGGTTCCTGTTGATGTGTCTAATTTGTACGTAGATTATAGAGTGGGTAATAAAGTGTATGTGAAATTAAAAAATCAATATACTGATTTGTACTTTGGAGGTTTGCGTATCGGTTCTTTGTATGTCAATGCTTTTAATTTGGGAGGAGTCGGTAGGCTTTCGCAAAATGATTATAAAAAAGTTTTGTATGCTTCCTGTACGAATGTAAAAGAGGAACAATTAGTTAGCGCGCTGAATTTAGCTGAAATTAACGATAGTCATTTAAACACGCTTGTTGAATTGTCGGATGTACAGTTTACAGAACCGGCTATTGGGCGCCACTACTTTGAAGAAACGAATAATGTAGGCGGTGCAACCAATTGGAATTTGGTAGACAAAAATGGGAACCAACTTATTTTTAGAACGAGTTCCTTCGCTGATTTTTCAAAGAATCTAGTGCCTACAGGAAGCGGAAAAGTTAGAGGCGTGCTCACTAAATACGATACCGATTATCAGTTAATAGCCAGAAAAGAAGCCGATGTTCAAATGACTACTAGTCGAAATATTCCTTTTTTTGTTGAAGATTTTCAAGATGTTACCGATGGGACAAATTTAAGTTTGCCCGGATGGAGTAATCTTATAGAAGCAGGAGCAATTGTTTGGAAAGGAGGCGTTTCTGGTACAAATGGCTATGCCGAATTTGCAATCACGGGGACTAAAGTTGCCTCAAATATTGTTTGGTTAATTTCACCAAAAATTGATATGGATACACATACTCATGAAAGTTTATCATTTCGTTCAGCCCAAGACCACTTGGATGTCGATTCGCCATTAAATACCTTGGAAGTATATGTTTCAACTAATTTTGATGGACTGCATGTAAATTCCGCAACATGGACTAAACTCCCTGCAAAAATCCCCACTCAATCTACTCCTTGGAATGAGTTTATAGGTTCGGGAGCTATTGATTTATCGAGTTACACAGGGAAAATCAATATTGCTTTTCGATATATTGGTTCAGGAAAAAATCTAGCTTTAGATGGTACTTTTCAAATAGATGATGTTCAAATTTATGGAGATTAGTTTTTTGTAAATCCCTTTACTATATTTGGCTATTAAAAAAATAAAATTAACTATGAAACATTTATTATCGGCCTTATTGGTTATGACTCTTTTTATTTCTTGTAAAAAAGAAACTAGCGAAAGCAGTAGTGTAGCTCCAAGCGAGATTCCGTACATTGCTAAAAATGAAAAAGAAATTGAAGACTATGTAGCTAAAAAAGGATTAAAAGGAACTAAAACCGAATCAGGATTATATTATGTAATTAATAATCCAGGTACAGGAAAGCAAGCTACTCCAGCATCTAATGTAACGGTTGCTTACAAAGGCTATTTTATGGATGGAAATGTATTTGATCAAAGTGATGAAAAAGGAATTTCTTTTAATTTAAATCAAGTAGTTAAAGGTTGGACAGAAGGAATTTCGTATCTAAAAGAAGGCGGAAGCGCTATCCTTGTTATTCCGGCTGTATTAGGTTATGGTGGAAATGATAACGGTAAAATTCCAGGAGGTTCCGTATTGATTTTTGATGTAAAATTGATTTCAGTTAACTAATTTCTTTTTTTAAATTTCAATGGTTTTTAGGGTGTTTTTAAGGAATTATAAATCCCATTTCTACGTTACAAATCACTAAATTTGTAACCTTATTTAAAGACATGTTAGAAAAAGAAGTAATAAATTTTGAAAAATCGGTCATTGTAGGTATCATTACCCAAAACCAGAGTGAGGAGAAACTCAATGAGTATCTTGATGAGTTAGAGTTTTTGACCTTTACCGCTGGTGGACAGGTGGTGAAACGTTTTTCGCAAAAAATGGATAAACCGAATCCTAAAACGTTTTTAGGTACAGGTAAAATTGAAGAAATCCATTATTTTGTAAAAGAAAATGGTATTTCAACTATCATATTTGATGACGAATTAACGCCTTCGCAACAAAAAAATATTTCTAAAATTATCGATTGTAAAATTTTGGACAGGACGAATTTGATTCTGGATATTTTTGCCCAAAGAGCCGAAACTTCCTATGCGCGTACTCAGGTAGAATTGGCACAATGCCAATATTTGTTACCAAGACTTTCAGGATTGTGGACACACTTAGAGCGTCAAAAAGGAGGTATTGGGATGCGTGGTCCTGGGGAAACGGAGATTGAAACCGACCGTCGTATTGTACGTGACCGAATCTCATTGTTGAAAGATAAAATCAAAACCATCGACAGGCAAATGGGCGTGCAACGCAGTAATCGTGGCGCTATGGTTCGTGTGGCTTTAGTAGGTTATACCAATGTGGGAAAATCGACTTTGATGAATGCCATTGGGAAAAGCGATGTTTTTGTCGAAAACAAATTGTTTGCAACCTTGGATACTACTGTTCGAAAGGTGGTGATTAAAAACTTACCGTTTCTACTTTCGGATACCGTAGGATTCATTCGGAAATTGCCTACACAATTGGTAGAATCGTTCAAGAGTACGCTAGATGAGGTTCGTGAAGCCGATTTGTTATTGCATGTAGTAGATATTTCGCATCCAGATTTTGAGGATCATATTGCTTCGGTAAACCAAATTTTAGTAGACATTAAAGCGAGTGATAAACCAACATTGATGGTATTTAATAAAATTGACGCTTACCGTCATTTGACCATTGATGAAGACGATTTGATGACTGAGAAAACGACCAAACACTACACACTTGACGAGTGGAAATCGACCTGGATGAGTCGTGTAGGAGAGCAAAATGCCTTGTTTATTTCGGCAGCTCAAAAGCAAAATTTCGAAGAATTCCGAGAAAGAGTTTACGAAGCCGTACGTCAAATTCATATTACCCGTTTTCCTTATAACAAATTCCTGTATCCGGATTATAAGGATGCTTTGGAAAAGGAAGAGTAGAATTTTCTATAAGGTACCATCTGTCAGTTCGAGCGCAGTCGAGACATATTTATAATAAAGAATCCCTTTTGAGTTCTAAAATTTAAAAGGGATTTTTTTATGCTAAATATACTAGAATTAAAATCCATAATTAATTCCTAAGCCAAAAATCTCCCTAACCTGAACTGCTTTGATGGCATTGTCATCGTAAATAGCCAGCATATTGATATTGGCCGAAAGGTATTTGTTAATTTTCATGACGATGTTCATCTGATAGTTAATATCTACATTTTGTGGGTCTTCAAGATAATTAGAATACAAATTCAGAATGTTTTCAATAGACACATTAGTTATGGGACTTACTTTGTAATATGCTGATATGCTTGCTCCTAATTCGAATCGGGTAGTTTTCCCTTGTGCAACACCAAATGAAGTACCCAAATCTGTAAAATGTTGGTGTACTACAATTAATTTTCCTGCTGCAGGAGAGAAGTTTACACTGGCATTGTTGTCTTTTTTCCATAAAAATCCTGGCCCAAATTGGAAATACGCTGGTGAAAAAAGATGCGAAATTTTGACATCATTTTTATCAAGTCCAGTATCCATTTGTGATTTAAAATTAAAGTACATGGAGTAATACCAATTTTTAGCCGTCGATTTTTTACCCCATAGCGAATTTAATTCAAGGCGATCATCCGTTTTTGCTATTCTTTCATTCCCTTTAATTTTACTCAATCCATAGGCTAATATGAATTTGCTATCCCAAACTACATTGCCTTTTTTGTAATTGAAATCATAGTTTATACCAAAATTCCCTGCAACATTACTCGTTCCTCCACCTAGCCATTGTCTGTTGTAGGCAGATTGGCTTAATAATAGGTTCATATTGCCTTTGGTTGTCCAAACCTTAGTAGTATCCTTTATTGTTTCTTGTGCTTTTGTGATTAAGAATGAAAATACAAATACGGTGGTAAGAAGAATGTTTTTCATTTTTTTGGACTTTATGTTAAGTAAATATAAAAAAAATGCTACTTAAAAAGTAGCATTTGAGTTAGTATTTTCCTAAGCTTTTTTAGGTGCCTTGTACAAAGGTACAGCCGAACAGGCTTCTCCATACATGATGCTTCTGGCGTAAGCTTGCAAATAATGAGCAGCTAAGATGTAAGCACGAGTTGGAACCGGTTTTTTAGAACAGCCCTTAATGATTACAGGCTTGTTTTCATAAGCGGTATAATCGATTTTAGGAAGTAATTCTTCATACAATGCTGCATTCAAATCATCAATTGTTCCATCTATAATTTTTTTGGCATAAGGGGCTAAATGTACCGCAACTAAAATAGATGCCCATGCCGGCACAATAGCATCAGTACTGCAATTGATCGCAACAAAATGATCTTGGTATTGAGACCAATCATGGTTTTTTAACTGTTCTCTAAAGTCCTTTTCCCTTAATAAAAAACCTTCAAATAACCATTGCGAAATGTCAATTTGCGTACGAATGCCCTTTGGAAAGTAATCTTCTAAATCGAAAACTTCCAAAACACTATTCGCTACTTTGTTTACTATTTCTTCCATTATCATTAGTGTTCAGTTTATAGTTTATGGTAAACAGTAGATATGCTGTCTGCCTACTGCTACTGTCTACTGAATACTTTTTTTAAAGCATTCCCAATTCTAATTTTGCCTCTTCGCTCATTAAATCTTTGCTCCATGGTGGGTCAAAAGTGATTTCTACTTCGGCTCCTTTTACACCAGGAATGGATTTGATTTTTTCTTCTACTTCTCTAGGCAAACTTTCTGCTACCGGACAGTTTGGAGAGGTAAGTGTCATTAAGATTTTTACTTCGTTGTCTGTATTTACCATTACGTCATAAATCAAACCTAATTCGTAAATGTCTACGGGAATCTCCGGATCGTAAATGGTTTTTAATTTCATTACGATTGATTCTCCTAATTCTTCGGTATTTATTACTTGTTCCATTTTTATTTTTGAGTTTCTATATGACTTGTTTTTTAAACATATACCTGTATGCCGACAGGCAGGAGTCATATAAGTTATTTGTTTTTTTAATTCTTAGCATCAAATGCCAAAGCATACATTTTAATGTTTTTAATCATCGAAACCAAACCATTCGCACGGGTAGGTGATAAATGTTCTTTTAATCCAATTTCATCAATAAAATCCATGTTGGCATCGATGATGTCTTTTGGCGTTTGATTAGAAAAAACACGTATTAAAATTGCAATAATTCCTTTGGTCAAAATAGCATCACTATCGGCTGTAAAAACTACTTTGTCGTCATCTTTTTCACCTTGTAACCAAACTTTAGATTGGCAGCCTTTGATTAAATTTTCGTCTACTTTGTATTCTTCTTTGATTAATGGAAGATTTTTTCCTAACTCGATGATGTATTCATAACGTTGCATCCAGTCATCAAACATCGAGAATTCGTCTACTATTTCTTCTTGTATGTCTTTAATTTTCATTGTCTTGTTTTGCAAATGAATTTATTTTAGTCACTAATTTTTGTAATGCTTCAGGAGGATAACCATGATCGAAACTTTGTGATTCATAGGTCTTTCCTTCAAAGACTATTTTTAATTGCGCTATCGCGGCACCATCATAAAATCGTTTTTCTGTTGGTGATTTTAAATCTTTAATAGTTTCTAAATGAACTTCGTTAAAAAGATGTATCAGTTCTTTCCAGTCGGTATCATTTATTTTAGTGGTAACAATGTTTTCTTTTCTATTTGATTGTACACTAACTTCTTTATTTTTGATAATTATTTCTCTAAAAAATCCTCTGGAAGTGGCTGTATAAATTAGCTGTGCTTTTTGCATTTTCTTTTGTGCATCGCCTTCACAGCAGCCTTTGTTTAGAAAAATAGTTAATAGAAATAAGGCTAGTGCTTTCATATAATAGTTAAGATAACATCATTTTTGCTTTTTTTACCCCTTCAACCAAGGCATCAATTTCTTCTTTGGTATTGTAAAAAGAGAATGAAGCTCTAATAGTTCCCGGAATCCCAAAGAAATTCATAATCGGTTGGGCACAGTGATGACCTGTACGTACTGCAATTCCTAATTTATCGATGATAGTTCCAATATCGTAAGGATGAATGCCTTCGATATTAAACGATACAACCGATGTTTTATTTTTAGAATTTCCGTAAATACGTAAACCTTCAATTTCAGAAAGTTTTTCGGTGGCATAAGCTAATAATTCCAATTCCTGTTGTTGAATGTTTTCAAAACCAACAGAATTCATATAATCTATTGCTGTTCCTAGAACAATTCCACCTGCAATATTAGGCGTTCCTGCTTCAAATTTATGAGGCAATTCGGCATAGGTCGTTTTTTCAAAAGAAACTTCCTTAATCATTTCGCCTCCTCCTTGATATGGGGGTAATTTATTTAACCAAGTTTCTTTTCCGTATAAAATACCAGTTCCTGTAGGTCCGCACATTTTGTGTCCTGAAAAAGCATAGAAATCACAATCCAGCGCTTGAACATCTGGTTTTAAGTGGGGAACAGATTGCGCTCCGTCAATTAAAATAGCAGCACCTACTTCGTGGGCTTTGTCAATCATGTATTTGATAGGATTGATAATTCCTAGAGCATTCGAAATATGATTAACAGCGACGATTTTGGTTTTTTCAGAAAGTAATATATCATATTCAGCCATAATCAATTCGCCATTTTCATCCATTGGGATGACTTTTAGCGTAGCGCCTGTTTTTTCGCAAAGCATCTGCCATGGAACGATATTACTATGGTGTTCTAGATGCGAAACCAGAACTTCGTCTCCTGATTTTAAAATCGAAGCAAAACCATTGGCAACCAAATTAATCCCAAAAGTAGTCCCCGAAGTAAAAAGTACTTCATGAGCATGTTTGGCATTAATATGATTTTGAACTTTACCACGAGCTATTTCATAAGCATCAGTAGCTAGTTGGCTTAAGGTGTGAACACCACGGTGAATGTTGGCATTGATTTCTTGGTAATATTTTGCAATAGCATCAATTACCACCTGTGGTTTTTGAGAAGTGGCTCCGTTGTCGAAATATACTAATGGTTTTCCGTTTACTTTTTGATTTAAAATCGGAAAATCGGCTCTTACTTTTTGAATGTCTAGCATAACTATTTAGAAAAATTCTATTTTACAAAAGTACTAAAACTAAAATTGTTTTTTGCTTCAATTATTTGTTTTGATTGATTGTGGTATCAGTTTAATTTATGAGAAGGATTTATAGTCTAAAAATAGTTCTATTTCATTTTTGTATTATAAAATCAAAAAGGGCACAAGATTATCGGAATAAACTTTGTGCCCTTTGAACTATTTTTTGTCTAAAATTACAAATCGAATCCTAGTTTCACTCCTAATTTCATAGCAATGATATTTGTAATTCGTTGTTTTAATTCAGGAATTTTAATGTTTTCGATTACTGCATTAGAAAACGCATACATCAAAAGGGCTTTGGCTTCTTTTTTAGGAATTCCGCGTTGTTGCATGTAGAATAAAGCGGTTTCATCTAATTGCCCTACGGTACATCCGTGTGAACATTTTACATCATCGGCAAAGATTTCCAATTGAGGTTTTGCATTGATGCTTGCTTTGTCGCTTAAAACAATGTTGTTACTTTGTTGGAACGCATTTGTTTTTTGCGCTTCTTTTTCCACGAAAACTTTTCCGTTGAAAACTCCTGTTGAACGGTCATTGTAAATCCCTTTATAATCTTGGAAACTTTCGCAGTTTGGCTGAGCGTGATTTACCAAAGTATAGTGATCTACGTGTTGTTTGTCTCCAATGATGGTAATTCCGTTTAATGTACTGGTCAATCTTTCGCCAAAGTGGTAAAAATTCAAATTGTTACGCGTTAAATTTCCACCGAAAGAAAATGTATGAACAGAAGCGTGACTTTCTTTTTGTTGAGATACATAAGTATTGTCAATTAAGTTGGCTTCGTGATTGTCATTTTGAATTTTGTAATAATCAACAATGGCACGTTTTTGAGCAAAAATCTCCGTAACTGAATTGGTCAAAATCGGATTATCGCTTAAACTTTGGTGACGTTCAATAATTTGTACGTGTGAATTCTCACCTACAATTACTAAGTTTCTTGGTTGTACCATTAAAGCTGCTTCGTTTCCAGTAGAGAAATACATGATCTCAATTGGTTTGTCGGCCACTTTACTTTTAGGTATGTTGATATAAGCACCTTCGATTGCAAAAGCAGTATTCAATGAAGTAAGGCTGTCTTCTGTATTGGCGATTTTGTTAAAATAGTTATCTATAACCATTTTGTATTTAGGTTTTGTCAATGCCGAAGACATTAGGCAAACATCGATTCCGTCGTGAGTTGTAGAAGACAAGTGCGAGCTAAAAATACCATCGATAAAGACTACTTTGTAAGTGTCAATTTCATGAAGGAAGTATTTTTTTACTTGATTAAATTCAATAGCGCTATCTTTTTTAGGAAAAACAGTAAAGTCATTCTTAAGAATGGCATTTAGCGAAGTGTATTTCCAAGCTTCTTCTTTTTTTGTTGGGAAACCTTTTTCTTCAAAGTTCTTTAATGCCGAAGTTCTCACATCATGAAGTTCTGATTGAACATCCACACGTGCTTCGAATGCCATGAACGATGAGATTAATTTTTCTTTTAATTCCATATTTTTTACTGTCTATGGTTTATGGTTTTTTGTTTATTGTTCATTTCGAAACAACAAACTATAAACGATAAACAAATTTTTATACTTCTTGTTCTTGTTTAATCCAGTCGTATCCTTTTTCTTCTAATTCTAAGGCTAGGCTAGCATCACCAGATTTTACAATTCTTCCGTTGTATAAAACGTGAACAAAATCAGGAACAATATAGTCTAATAATCTTTGATAGTGGGTAATAACGATAATTGCGTTTTTGTCGCTTTTTAATTTGTTTACACCATTGGCAACAATTCGTAAAGCATCGATATCCAAACCAGAATCGGTTTCGTCCAAAATAGCTAATTTTGGTTCTAACATTGCCATTTGGAAAATTTCGTTACGTTTTTTCTCTCCACCAGAGAAACCTTCGTTTAATGAACGAGATAAAAACTTACGGTCGATTTCTAATAATTCTGATTTTTCACGAATTAGTTTCAACATTTCGTTAGCTGGCATTTCTTCTTGACCATTTGCTTTACGAGTTTCATTGATAGCAGTTTTCATGAAATTAGTTACCGATACACCTGGGATTTCAACAGGGTATTGGAAAGAAAGGAATACCCCTTTGTGTGCTCTTTCTTCAGGAGCTAGTTCTGAAATATCTTCGTTTTGCAAAAGGATTTCTCCTTCAGTTACTTCGTAATTTTCGTTTCCTGCAATAATTGCAGAAAGTGTACTTTTTCCAGCTCCATTTGGTCCCATTATCGCATGAACCTCTCCTCCTTTTATTTCAAGGTTAATTCCTTTAAGAATTTCTTTATCGCCTACAGTGGCGTGTAGATTTTTTATGCTTAACATTTTTCGAATGTGTTTTTTATACTTTGATTTATGACTATCCTACGGAACCTTCTAACGAGATTTCTAATAATTTTTGAGCTTCTACTGCAAACTCCATTGGCAACTTGTTCAAAACCTCTTTACTGAAACCATTTACGATTAAGGCAATGGCTTTTTCAGTTGGTATTCCACGTTGATTGCAATAGAAAACTTGGTCTTCACCAATTTTAGAAGTCGTTGCTTCGTGCTCTATTTTAGCCGTTGGATTTTTGCTTTCGATATAAGGGAAAGTATGTGCTCCACAGTTGTTACCCATTAATAAGGAATCACATTGAGAAAAGTTACGGGCGTTCTCGGCTCTTGGGCTAATTTGCACTAATCCTCTATAGCTATTTTGCGATTTCCCTGCCGAAATACCTTTAGAAATAATAGTCGATTTAGTGTTTTTACCTAAATGGATCATTTTTGTTCCAGTATCTGCTTGTTGGAAGTTATTCGTTACAGCAATCGAGTAAAACTCACCTACCGAATTGTCTCCTTTCAATACACAAGAAGGGTATTTCCAAGTAACAGCTGAACCAGTTTCTACCTGAGTCCATGAAATTTTAGCGTTCGTTTCGCATAAACCTCTTTTAGTTACAAAGTTGTAAACTCCACCTTTTCCTTCTTTGTTTCCAGGGAACCAGTTTTGAACAGTAGAATATTTAATCTCAGCATTATCTAAAGCGATTAATTCAACCACTGCAGCGTGTAATTGATTTTCGTCACGACTTGGAGCCGTACAACCCTCAAGGTACGATACATAACTTCCTTCATCGGCAATAACCAAAGTTCTTTCAAACTGACCTGTTCCCGCCTGATTGATACGGAAATAAGTTGAGAGTTCCATTGGACATTTTACTCCTTTTGGAATATAACAGAAGGAACCATCAGAGAAAACAGCTGAGTTCAAAGCAGCATAAAAGTTGTCCTTTTGCGGCACTACTGTTCCTAAATATTTACGCACTAATTCTGGATGTTCTTTGATAGCTTCAGAAATACTCATGAAGATAATTCCTTTTTCGCCTAATGTTTTCTTAAATGTTGTAGCTACCGAAACCGAGTCAACTACGATATCCATCGCTACATTATTCATCATTTTTTGCTCATCGACAGAAATACCTAACTTTTTGTACATCTCTAAAAGTTCAGGATCTACATCGTCAAGTGTTTTATTTGGATCAACCTTTTTTGGTGCCGAATAATAGGAAATCGCTTGAAAATCAGGTTTGGCATAATGTACATTAGCCCATTCTGGCTCAATCATTTGTTCCCATGCTCTAAAGGCTTCAATGCGCCAATCAGTCATCCATTGTGGTTCGCCTTTTTTGTGTGAAATGGCACGAACAATGTCTTCATTTAAACCAATTGGAAAAGTCTCCGATTCCAAATTGGTGTAAAATCCATACTCGTACTCTTTCGTTTCGAGTTCGATTTTTAAATCGTCTTCTGTATATTTATTACTCATTTTGTGTGTTTAAAGATTGTTTCGTCTTTAATTTGAGACGAAAAAATTTAAAGAATTGGGTTTCTTTAAATAGTTTTAATCGTTTATTTTTTTGTTAAGGATAAATCCTAAAAATCATTGTTCTGTTTGATTATAGAGAAAAACTCTCCCCACATCCGCAGGTTCTTGTTGCATTTGGATTATTGAAAACAAATCCTTTTCCATTCAATCCACCTGAATATTCTAAAATTGTTCCAGCTAGATATAAAAATGATTTTTTCTCCACAGCAATAGTGATGTTATTGTCTACGAAAATCTTATCATCTTCACCCTTGTTTTTGTCGAACTTTAAATCGTAAGATAAGCCCGAACATCCGCCACTTTTAACACCTACTCTAACATAATCGGTCGCGGCATCAAAACCATCTTCTTGCATCAAGTCGATAATTTTCTTTTTGGCTGTATCAGAAACCTTTATCATTGTTGTATAGATTTTGTCTAAATTAACTGCAAAGATAAGGTATAAAAACTGTATTCTACAATAGATAACATTTTTATAACTAATATGGAAATAGATATTATTTATTTTATTTTCTTTAGTAAAAAAAATATTATATTTTTAACATCATTAATTTATAAATAAACAGTCTTATTTTATGGAAGGAAATCAAAATTACGAACTCGATTTTAAAGGGAAAGGAAGTGATTTTTTCGGAATCATTATCGTCAATTGGTTGTTAACAATCATTACACTTGGATTTTATTATCCTTGGGCAAAGGCTAAACAACTTCAGTTTATTTATAGTTCTACTAGTTTAAATGGAGATGCATTTTCATTTCATGGAACTGGGAAAGAAATGTTTAAAGGATTTATAAAAGCAATTATGATATTCGGGATATTATACGGAACACTGTTTTTATTCGTCTATTTAGAAATGCCTTTTGTTGGGCTTTTACTGTTTTACATTGGATTAATAGCAATATTTCCATTAGCTATTCATGGATCTTACCGTTATAGAATGTCTCGTACTTCATGGCGAGGAATTCGTTTTGGTTATAGAGGAGATAGAAACGAATTAATAAAATTGTTTTTCAAGTGGATAGGTTTAACCATTATTACATTAGGAATTTATGGTGCTTGGATGACAATAAACTTGCGCACTTATTTGTTAGGAAATGTCCGTTTTGGAGATGCTGAATTTGAATATGATGGAGATGGTGGTGACTATTTTGTTCTTAATCTAAAAGGTTACTTTCTTACAATTATAACATTAGGGATTTATGGTTTTTGGTGGCAAAAAGATTTGTTTGAATATTATGTGAACAATTTGACTATTCGTAAAGGCAATGAGAAAATCAATTTTACTTCAACGGCATCTGGAGGCGATTTTTTTAGTTTGATACTTGTAAATCTTCTGATTTTAATTTTTACTCTTGGTTTAGGATATGCATGGGTAGTTACTAGAACAATGGAATTTATCTTCTCGAATATAACCTTAGATGGTGATTTGAATTTAGATACTTTGATGCAAACTGAAGAAAATTATAAAGATGCTACAGGTGAAGATTTAAGTGATTTCTTAGATTTGGATGCAGTAATGTAATTTTATGAAAAACAAAACAACAGCTATTTTTTACGATGGAAGAACCTCAGTTCCACAGCAAATTGAGTTGTTCTTGGAAAATCAAAGAGGTCTTCTTTGTTTTCAATCAGAAAATGGTGAAAAGCATAATTGGTCAATAAAAGATATTAGTTTTGATAAGAGACCAACTGGATTGTTTCTGGATTATGGAACCGAATTGATTCAACATATAAAAATTGAAGATGCTGATTTTGCAAAAACAATTCAAACTTTTAGAAAGGAAAATGGACATGTCAATTGGTATCAAAAACTAATTGATTTTGGTGTAGGAGTGCATGCGATTCTTGCTTTTGCAATTATGGGAATTATAGGACTCTGTTACTTTTATGTAATTCCCTGGGTAGGTGAAAAATCAGTGACGCTAATTCCAGAATCTTATGATAATCAATTAGGAAGTTCAGCTTGGGTAAGTAATCAATATTTTATGGATATTGATTCGGCTAAAACTAAGACCTTGAATGCTTTTGCTCAGAAATTAGATTTAAAAAACACTAAGAAATTAAAGTTTACGGTTGTTAATTCAAATCAGGTAAATGCTTTTGCATTGCCAGATGGAAACATAGTTGTTTTTACTGGAATTATTGAGAAAATGAAAAATTATGACGAGCTAGTTGGTTTACTTGGTCACGAAGCTTCTCACGTGAACAACAGGCATTCGATGAAGATGCTTTGTCGCAATTTATCAGGCTATTTGTTTGTTTCACTCATTCTAGGTGATGCCAATGGTGTTATGGCGGTTATTGGCGATAATGTTAATAGTTTTCAGTCGCTGTCTTTCTCTCGAGAATTTGAACAACAAGCCGATACCGATGGTTTTAAAATATTGGTTGCAAATAAAGTGAATCCAAAAGGAATGTCTAATTTGATGAAAAGACTACAAAACGAAGAGTTAATTGCTATGCCTGAGTTTCTCAGTTCGCATCCAATTACCGAAAACAGGATAGATTATATTGATAAAATGATAAAAAAGAGAGGATATCCTTATGAGGAAAAAGCAACTCTAAACGCTTTGTTTCAGAAATTAAAAGAATAAAAAAGCAATTTGTTTTATTAAGTCGCAATGAAGATGTTAAAATCATTCGTTGTGACTTTTTTTTTATTAGAAGTCATTCAATCTATAAAATAATCTAATTTAGTCGTTTGTTAATTTAATAGGAAGATAACAATCTTCTATTCATTTTTTTCAATTTTAAAGAACATGAAATTATATCCTATAGAAACCGGAAATTTCAAATTAGACGGAGGCGCTATGTTTGGCGTAGTGCCAAAAACCATTTGGAATAAAACCAATCCAGCTGATGCTAATAATTTAATCGATATTGCTGCAAGATGTTTGTTGATCGAAGATGGAAACCGATTAATTTTAATTGATAGCGGAATGGGAAATAAACAATCGGAAAAGTTTTTTGGATATTATTCGCTTTGGGGAACACATTCTATGGATGCCTCTTTGGCTAAATATGGTTTTCATCGCGATGATATTACGGATGTGTTTTTAACCCATTTGCATTTTGATCATTGTGGTGGATGTATTCAATGGAATAAAGACAGAACAGGATATGAGCCAGCTTTTAAAAATGCCCGATTTTGGTCGAATGAAAATCATTGGAAATGGGCTACTGAACCCAATTCAAGAGAAAAAGCTTCCTTTTTGTCAGAGAATATTTTGCCAATGCAGGAAAGTGGGCAGTTGCATTTTATTAAAAGATATGAAGGTGATTTTGTAGATAAATCCGAGTTGGGTTTTGATATTTTCTTTGTAGACGGTCATACCGAAAAACAGATGATTCCACTTATCCAATATCAAGGAAAGACCATTGTTTTTTGCGCCGATTTATTGCCTACTGCCGGTCATATTCCTATTCCGTATGTCATGGGATACGATACTAGACCCTTGCTAACAATGAATGAGAAAACCAAGTTCATGAACATAGCTGCTAGTAATAATTACTATTTGTTTTTAGAACATGATGCCCATAATGAAATTATCACAGTGCAACATACTGAGAAAGGTGTGCGATTGAAAGAAATTTTGTCTAATGAAGATTTCTTAATTTAATGTTAACCAAAAGCTGTCTAATTAACAAAAAAACATACTTTTGTTATTTTTACCATACATATAATAAAAATTGTATCAATGAATAGTATCAAAGTTAGTGGTATATCACTTATTTCTGCCTTAGTATTGGCAGCTTGTGGTTCACAAAGACAAGTAGCAAATTATAGTGCTTTCAAGGCTATTAGCGCTCCTTTAAATATAAAAAAAGTTTCTCCCTTAAAACAGGAGGATTTAAAAAGATGGAGTCACTTAGACCTAGTAAAAGATACTATTCCAGGTATGAGTGTGGATAGGGCTTATGCCGAATTGTTGAAGGACCGTAAAGCCGTTAAAGTAATTGTAGGTATTGTAGATTCAGGTGTTGACATTGAGCATGAGGATTTGAAACCTGTTATCTGGACAAATAAAAAAGAAATTCCTGGTAACGGAATTGATGATGATAAAAATGGTTTTGTAGATGATGTTCATGGATGGAATTTCCTTGGAGATATTGTAAAAGAGCATCTGGAATATGAAAGGATTGTAAAAGATAAATCCTTAGTTGATGAAACGACTTTCCAAGAAGCTAAAAAGCTTTATGATAAAAAATTTGTTGATGCTCAAAACGAAATGAGTTATTACACCAAGATGAGTGCTAATGTTGAAGAAGCCGATAAAGTACTTCAAAAATTATTAGGAAAACCAATTTATACGGCGGATGATTTAAAGGCTGTCGAATCTAAAGATACTTTGGTTCAAAAAAGTAAAACACTTATGCAAAGAATGTTTTCCTATGGAATACCAATTGCAGAGTTGAAATCAGAAATTCAACAGCAAATAGAAGCTAAGAATGAAATTTTAAAAGGACAAGAAGCTTTAAATATCGATTACAGAAAAGTGTTGGGCGATAATCCTAATGACATCACTGATACTAAATATGGAAATGGAAATGTAATAGGACCAGACAAAAAAGAAGCACTTCATGGAACTCATGTTGCTGGTATCGTAGCTCAAACGAGAGGAAATGGTTTAGGCGGAGATGGAGTAGCTAGTAATAATGTCGAAATCCTTACTGTTCGTGCCGTGCCAGACGGAGATGAGTATGATAAAGATATCGCATTGGCTATTCGTTATGCAGTAGATAATGGAGCGAAGGTAATTAATGGAAGTTTTGGTAAATCATTTTCTCCGCACAAAGATTGGGTTTTTGATGCTATTAAATACGCTGCTAAAAAAGATGTTTTATTTGTTCATGCTGCTGGGAATGATGCTAAAAATATTGACTATGCTAATAATTTTCCAAATGATTCTGAGGATAAAATCACAGAAATTGCAGATAATGTAATCACTGTTGGTGCTTTAAATTTTCAATATGATAAAAATATTGTAGCTCGTTTTTCAAATATTGGAAAAATCAATGTAGATGTTTTTGCACCAGGAGTACAAATTTATGCTACAACTCCTGAAAATAGCTATCAGTTTTTACAAGGAACGTCAATGGCTTCTCCTAATGTTGCTGGAGTTGCTGCGTTAATTCGCTCATATTATCCAAAATTAACAGCTGCACAAGTAAAACATATTTTAATGGAATCTGGTGTGGCAATTGATAAGGATGTTTTTGTGGGAGGGAATCCTAATGATGTTCGTCCGTTTAAAGAATTGTCTAAAACAGGAAAAATCGTCAATGCTTACAATGCTATTTTAATGGCTAATGAAATGGCTAAAAAATAATTTATCTTTATCGAAATTTAATGGAAGGACCTAACATCCTTCCATTTTTTATTTTACAACTAGTATGAAACAAATTCTATTTTTTGCATTCCTTTTTATAAATGCATTTTCTGTTGAGGCTCAAAAAATGCCTTATTGGCAACAAGCTGTTGATTATAAGATGGAAGTAGCTGTAGATGCCGAAAAGTATCAGTACAAAGGAAAACAACAATTGGTGTACACTAATAATTCTTCAGATACTTTAAAAAAAGTGTATTACCATTTATATAATAATGCATTCCAACCAGGAAGCGAAATGGCCGAAAGGGCTGATAACATCAAAGATCCTGATGCCCGAATGGTACGAAAAAATAAAGTAGGAGATTCTATTGTTAAAGAAAATCGGATTCAAAATTTAAAGCCAAACGAAATTGGTTATTTGAAAGTAACTAATTTTAAGCAAGATGGACTTGAAGCTACAACAAAGACAAAAGGTACTATTCTAGAAGTGCTCTTAGCAAAGCCCATTTTGCCTCATTCGAAAACCACTTTTACGTTGGATTTTGAAGGACAAGTACCTTTGCAAATTCGTCGTTCAGGTCGAAATAACGCCGAAGGTGTAGCCTTATCCATGTCACAATGGTATCCTAAAATAGCCGAATTTGATTTTGAAGGTTGGCATGCCGATCCCTATATTGCCAGAGAATTTCATGGGGTTTGGGGAAATTTTGATGTAAAAATTACCATTGACAAAGATTACGTTTTGGGTGGTTCAGGCTATTTACAAAAGCCTAATAAAATAGGGCATGGTTATCAAGATGCTGGAGTAGTTGTGAAACATTCCCGAAGAACTAAAAAACTAACTTGGCATTTTATTGCACCTATGGTTCATGATTTTACCTGGGCAGCCGATAAGGAATATCTACATGATGTGGTAAAAGGCCCTAATAATGTAGACCTACATTTCCTGTACAAAAACAATCCTAAAATTATTGAAAACTGGAAAAAAATGCAGCCTTTAATGGTTAAGGTGATGGATTTTTACAATAAAAACATTGGTAATTATCCCTATAAGCAGTACTCGTTTATCCAAGGAGGCGATGGCGGAATGGAGTATGCCATGTGTACATTGATTTTAGGAAATGGAACACTTGAGGGGACTTTTGGAACGGCAACACATGAGCTAGGACACGCTTGGTTTCAGCATATTTTAGCTTCTAATGAATCTAAGCATCCATGGATGGACGAGGGTTTTACGACATACGTTGAAGATTTAGCGGTCAATGAAGTTTTAGGCAATAAAGCCAAGAATCCATTTGAAGGAAATTATAAAGCTTATTATTCACTGGTGAATTCCAGTAAGGAACAACCGCAAACTACCCATGCCGACCGATATGATGAAAACAGACCTTATAGCATTTCGTCTTACATCAAAGGGAGTATCTTTTTGTCGCAGTTGGGCTATCTTATAGGTCAGGATAAATTAGCAGAAACCATAAAGAGGTACTACAATGATTTCAAGTTCAAACATCCTACACCTAATGATATTAAACGTACAGCGGAGCGTGTATCGGGAGCCGAATTGGATTGGTATTTAACAGATTGGACACAAACAACCAATACGATAGATTACGGAATTTCTTCTGTTGTGGAAAAAGGAGATAAAACAATAATTAATTTAGAGCGAATAGGTAGAATGCCTATGCCTATTGACTTACAAGTCGAATATACAGATGGGACGATAGAAAATTTTTACATTCCATTGCGCATGATGTATTTTGAAAAAGCAAATGCTAATCCAGATGTTAAAAGAACAATCCTAAGCGATTGGACTTGGGCGAATCCAAAATATGAATTAAGCATTCCCGTGGTAAAAAGCAGCATCAAAAAAATCACCATTGACCCAAGTGGTTTAATGGCGGATGTCAAAGCAGAAAATAATAGTTACGAAGTGAAGTAATTTTTAAAGTCACTTTTAGAAACAATAAACCCGACAGTTTTTAGAAAGCTGTCGGGTTTTGTTTTAAGGTCACAGGCAAATCTTATTTCAATGTTTGTTTAAATTTATAAACAATCAGGGTTATTTTTCAATTATTACTTTTGAATTTAAATATAATTCTACTTTTGAAATTATTTCTTCATCAAACCTTTTTTGTATTCTCTTTTTTTCCTTTGAATTACAATTTTCTTCTTTTATCCATCTGTTAAATTGTTCATTATGATAGGTTCTAATCGATAAACTCGTTTTAGTTGTGTCTACTTGAATAGAATCATTTGCGTCACCATAAAATGTTACATAATACATTTCTTCAGGATATTTTTTAAAGTAAAATATTCTACTATCTAAAAAATCATAACCTCTTTTATGCCAATCGTCATAGATTTTCCATTTATCTGGGATTTTATACTCTGGATAATGTTTGTAAAGAGTATCAATTGCTAAAACTATTTTTCTTTTAGATACAGGAAAAGTTCGTAAGTCAAAACCACCTAGAGTTCCCGCACCTATGCAGCTTGTCAGCAGAAAGATTATCAATATAATAGAGTTGTTTCTTTTTTTCATAATTACCGATAACATACTTATTAAACTTTCTAACAAAACTAATAAAAAACTTCTTACACTTATCGGTTGTTATTCTTTACTTAAAGAAGTGTACGAAATTAGTTTTACTTTGTAACTTTGCGGTTCAATGAAAATTACGATGAAATATAAGCTATTCTATATATTTGGTTTGTTGCTTTTGATGGTTTCTTGTAAGGAAGAAGACAATCGAAAAAGACTAGCTGAACAGCTCAAAGACGCCCAAAAGAAAAAAGTCATTTTTGAAAACATCCAGAAAGGCTGGGATTTTTATGATGAACCCATCAATGAGGTTACAGAAGAAAGTATAAAATCCTGGAATGAACTTCGTATGTTCATGCAGGAATTGGCACAAAAACCTAAAAAAACGATTGGCGCATTCCAACAAAAATCGGATGCGATTTCAAAAAAAGCCATGGTGTTGAACGTGAATATTCCACCATTATTTGATAAACCACAAATTAAAAGCCGTATTCAGGTTTTGATTACTAAGGTGCGATTACTGGATATGTACATCCATCTTGATAATATTCCGGATAAAAAAGTAGTACAATTAGTAGGTGAAGTCAATAAAGAATTGGCCACTTTGCAACGTCAAATGGATATAATAACGGAGAAAAGTAAAATTCCTGTTGAAGAAGGCGAAGACGAGATGAGAAGAATGTTGTTGGATTCGGCAAGAGCGATTCCTAACGGTCCAATGATGCCAAATGGCTCGATGATGCCTTCAAGTACAAGAGCAATTATTAACCCTAACGATGCGAGAGTTGAGTAAATCTGCCCTTTATACCATTTACGAAACTTCTCCTAAAATAATACAAATTACCAAAGCGTTAGAAGAGAAGCAGGGTGCCAAATTACATCTAAGTGGATTGTTAGGTTCGGCCATGTCGTTTGTCATTCGTTCGGTGTTTAAAAAAGCGGAACTTCCTTTTTTACTTATTTTAAATAATAAAGAAGAAGCGGCTTATTATTTGAACGATTTAGAACAAATGGTAGGTGAGGAAGACGTGTTGTTTTATCCTAGTTCCTATCGTCGTCCGTACCAAATTGAAGAGACGGATAATGCCAATGTATTGCTTCGTGCTGAGGTGTTGAACCGAATTAATTCGCGCAAAAAACCAGCTGTTATTGTTAGTTATCCTGAAGCCCTTTTTGAAAAAGTGGTGACCCGTCGTGATTTGGATAAAAACACTTTGAAAGTAAGTGTTGGCGATAAGGTTTCGATCGATTTTATCAACGAAGTTTTATTTGAATACGAATTCAAAAGGGTTGATTTTATTACGGAACCCGGTGAGTTTTCCGTTCGTGGAGGAATTGTCGATGTGTTTTCGTTTTCGAATGATAATCCGTACCGAATTGAGTTTTTTGGCGATGAGGTCGAAAGTATCCGAACTTTTGATGTGGCTACCCAATTATCGATTGAGCAGCAAAAGAAAATCACCATTATTCCTAATGTCGAAAACAAACTTTTTCAGGAAAACAGAGAGAGTTTCTTAGATTATATTTCGGAGCAAACGGTGTTGTTTATTCAAAATACCGAAGATGTATTATCACAATTAGACAAACAATTTGCCCGTGCCGAAGAAGCTTTTGAGAAATTGTCCAAAGACATCAAACATGCTACTCCGGAGCAATTATTTTTAGATCAAAAGGCTTTTGTAAAACGGGCGCTGGATTTTTCTATTGTCGAATTGTGTTCAAAAGCGATTTTCAGAACCAGTAAAAAGTTTGAATTCCACATTCAGCCACAACCTTCGTTCAACAAACAGTTTGATTTGTTGCTGAATAATTTGAGCGAGAATCATTTTAATGGTTATAAAAATTATTTATTCTGTTCGAATGAGTCGCAGGCGAAGCGTTTTCATGATATTTTTGAAACCCTAGATGAAGCCAATTCGGAGAATATCCGTAAGCAATACAATACCGTTGTGTTGCCTATGTATCAAGGTTTTATTGACGAAGAAAATCAAATTTCCTGCTATACCGATCACCAAATTTTTGAACGATACCATAAATTTAGCATCAAAAACGGATATTCGAAAAAACAGAATATCACCTTAAAAGAGCTTACTACACTTTCGGTTGGCGATTATGTAACGCATATTGACCACGGAATTGGGAAATTTGGTGGATTGCAAAAAATTCAGGTCGAGGGCAAAACGCAGGAAGCCATTAAATTGGTCTATGCCGATAATGATATTGTGTATGTGAGTATCCATTCGCTACACAAAATTTCTAAATACAACGGCAAAGACGGAACGCCTCCTAAAATATATAAATTAGGATCGAATGCCTGGAAGGCTTTAAAACAAAAAACCAAAGCCAGAGTTAAGCATATTGCGTTCAACCTGATTCAATTGTATGCTAAAAGGCGATTGGAAAAAGGTTTTCAATACGCGCCGGATAGTTATTTGCAAAACGAATTAGAAAGTTCGTTCATTTACGAAGATACACCGGACCAAATCAAATCGACAGCCGAAGTAAAAGCCGATATGGAGAGCGACCGCCCAATGGATCGTTTGGTTTGTGGAGACGTAGGTTTTGGAAAAACCGAAGTGGCTATTCGAGCCGCTTTCAAAGCAGTGGATAATAGTAAACAGGTAGCTGTTTTGGTACCAACAACTATTTTAGCCTACCAGCATTATCGAACTTTTTCGGAGCGATTAAAAGATATGCCAGTAAAAATTGGCTATTTGAATCGTTTTAGAACAGCCAAACAAAAGGCAGAAACCCTAAAAGAATTAGCTGAAGGGAAATTAGATATTGTTATTGGAACGCATCAATTGGTGAACAAAAATGTCGTTTTCAAAGATTTAGGTTTGCTAATTGTAGACGAAGAACAGAAGTTTGGTGTCAACGTAAAAGACAAGTTGAAAACCATAGCTGCCAATGTAGATACCTTGACTTTGACAGCAACACCGATACCTAGAACCTTGCAGTTTTCATTAATGGCAGCTCGTGATTTGTCAGTTATTACAACACCTCCGCCGAATAGATATCCTATTGAAACGAATGTGGTTGGTTTTAATGAGGAAGTAATTCGTGATGCGATTTCGTATGAAATTCAGCGTAACGGTCAGGTGTATTTTATCAATAACCGAATCGAAAATATCAAAGAAGTAGCTGGAATGATTCAGCGTTTGGTGCCAAATGCCAAAGTGGGAATTGGTCATGGACAAATGGACGGTAAAAAACTCGAAGAGTTGATGCTTGCTTTTATGAATGGTGAATTTGATGTTTTGGTAGCGACGACTATTATCGAAAGTGGATTGGATGTACCTAATGCCAATACTATTTTTATTAATAATGCCAATAATTTTGGACTATCAGATTTGCATCAAATGCGTGGTCGTGTGGGACGAAGCAATAAAAAAGCCTTCTGTTATTTTATTTGTCCGCCTTATTCGTCGATGACTGAGGAAGCCCGAAAACGTATTCAAGCTTTGGAGCAATTTTCTGAATTGGGTAGCGGATTCAATATTGCCATGAAGGATTTGGAAATTCGTGGTGCTGGTGATTTGTTAGGTGGAGAACAATCCGGTTTTATCAACGAAATTGGTTTTGATACCTATCAGAAAATCATGAACGAGGCGATTGAAGAACTGAAAGAAAACGAATTTAAGGATTTGTATCCGGTTGAAAATGATATTGAAACCAAAGAATATGTAAAAGACCTTCAGATTGACACCGATTTTGAATTGTTGTTTTCGGATGAATACATCAATAATATTTCGGAGCGTATGAATTTGTATAACGAGTTGAGCGCTATTAAAAACGAAGAAGAATTGCAGGTTTTCCAAAATAAATTAATTGACCGTTTTGGTCCATTGCCTCCAAGAGCTAATGCGTTAATGAATAGTATCCGAATCAAATGGGTGGCTACTCGTGTGGGAATCGAAAAATTGGTGATGAAACAAGGGAAAATGATAGGTTATTTTGTTTCTGATCAACAATCGGATTTTTACCAATCGAATCGTTTTCATAAAGTTTTAGTCTTTGTTCAAAAACATCCAACACTTTGTAAAATGAAAGAAAAACAAACTCCTAATGGTTTGCGTTTATTATTGACTTTTGACAATGTAAAATCGACTAAAAAAGCTTTGGAGTTGATGGAGCTATTGGGAGGGAAGGAATAGTTTTAGGATTTTAGGGTATTTTCAATAAAACAGGTTTTTTTCTACTATTGCTTAAATACTTTTTAAACTAGATAAATAATTGCTTTATAACTGCTAGATTTTTACAGTTTTTTTATTATATTTATTTTTTAAATACTAAATTATTTAGTAGTTGTAATTGAAAGATGATATTAAAAAAAACGTCCCCAAAAATACTTTTTTTAATCATTTCCTCTAGTGTTATTTTTTTAATGCTTTACGGTGTTTTACTGTATTACATTGAGAAAACAGAAAAAGATGCTTATCGGAATTCGGTTGAATTATTTGAAAGTAAAATCAAAGAATTATTATTGTTAGAGTCAAAACCCATTCTAACTGCCTTGAAGAATGATACGAATTGGGATGAATTTGTTGATTTTATTTCTACTAGAGATCAAAAATGGTATGACGAAACAATTAGCAATGAACTAGGAATTTACGGCGCAGATTATTTAGGAGTTTATGATCAAAATAAAAAATTTATCACTCGTACTCCAACATCCGTTATAACAACTATTGATTTGATTCCCAAACAAGCTATGACTGTTTTGGATAAAAAAAGAGTAGCCAAGTTTTATATTCAAATTCCTGAAGGCATTGCTGAAGTAACGGGTGCAACCATTCATCCTTCTGATGATCCTTATAAGAACAAATCCAAGTGCTATGGTTATTTTTTTGCAGTACGTTTACTGAACCTAAAATTTATCAATAATCTAGAAAAAACAACCTTTTCTAAAGTCAAATTACTTCAAAGTCAAGATACTATTCCGCAACGTAGACACGTGGTGAGTTCTGTTTATCATTTGCAAAATTCAAAAGGTCAATTGATAGGTAAGTTGCTCTTTGAGCGCAATTTTGATGTTTATTTTGAAAATACCGTTCGAATACTTTATATCATCATTGTTGTTTTCATTATCTACTTTGTTGTCAGTATTTATTTTACACAAAAGTTAATTTACCGTCCTCTTTTTTTGGTTAGAAAAGCACTCCAAAAAGCTAGTCTCACTGCTATAGCCGAATTGAAGAAATCGAGTGGTGAGTTTAGTTACATAGGGAATTTATTCGAAGAAAATTACAAGCAAAAGAAAGCTTTGATTAAGGCAAAATTAAAAGCCGAAGAGGGTGATTTATTGAAAGCTTCTTTTTTGGCCAATTTATCACATGAGATACGAACACCCATGAATGCTATAAATGGTTTTACAGATCTTATTTTGAACACAGAACTTAGTGAAGAAGAACGAATAGAATATCTGACTATCATTCAACAAAACGGAAAAAATTTAACATCAATTATTGATGATTTGATTGAAATGTCAAAAATTGATGCGAATCAAATTGCGCCTAATTACAGTGAGACTAATTTAGAAACTTGTATAGAGGAATTGTTTAAAACTATAAAAGTTACGATACCTAAAAAGAAGCCTTTGCAGTTTAAATTAGAAAAAAGTAGTGTTCCTGCCGCTCGAAATATTGTCACTGATGAAATTAAACTGAAACAAGTTCTTATCAATTTATTGACCAATGCCATAAAATATACAGATGAAGGACAAGTTCTTTTTAAATATGAAATTGATGAAACGAATGGTTGGGTTTATTTTACCATTGAAGATACTGGTTCTGGAATTGATGAAAATAATCGAGATTATGTTTTTGATCGTTTTAAACGTGTTGAAAATGACAAGACAATTAAAGTAGGTGGTCTAGGATTAGGGCTTTCAATATCTAAGGCTTACATTGAAATGTTAGGAGGTTCCATCAAATTAGAGTCTAAAATTGGAGTAGGATCTTCTTTCTATTTTTCAATTCCATTGCAATATGTTGAAGAAAAACCAGAGAAGCCTAAGACGGCAAAAGAGAAAGTAAAAACAACGGTAGACCATAAAACGATTTTGATTGCCGAGGATGACAACATTAACTTTTTGTTATTCCAAAAAATGATGAAAGACAAATCTTTTCAGATTATCAGAGCTGTAAATGGTCAAGAAGCTGTTGATATATGTTTGAATAATACCGAAATTGATTTGGTTTTAATGGATATCAAAATGCCGGTCATGAATGGTTTTGAAGCGGTAGAAAAAATTAAACCAGTTCGTCCTGAGCTACCAATTATTGCCCAAACAGCTTATTCTTCTTCGGAGGATAAGGTAAAAATTCAGAATGCAGGATTTGATGATTATATTACAAAACCGCTTAATAGAGAACGCTTATTTGAATTAATTGACAAGTATTAAAACGGATGTAAATGAAGTTTGCGAAAAAGTTTTCCTTAGTACTGTTGTTTTGCTCTTTTTGTTCCTTTTCGCAAGAAGATAATCTCTCAGCAGAGGAGAATTCAAAAGATAAGCATTGGACTTTTACTATCGATTTAGTGAGTCGCTATTTGTGGCGAGGTCAGTGTTGGGGAGGAAATTATGCGGCTATACAGCCATCAGTTGAGTACGCAATTACTCCTAAATTTTCCATTGGAACTTGGGCAACCACCAATTTTAAAAAAGAGTATTATTATCCTGATAATGAAAATTATTATAGGGGATATCAAGAAATTGATTTGTATTTGAGCTATCAAATTACTGATTTTTTACAGCTCCAACTTTGGGATTATTATTGGCCCTCAGTGTCAAAGGTTGAAGGTGTAAGCAACAAACTTTTTGATTATAGTCCTAGTAGTTCACAAACATTGGATGCTATTTTGTATTTTGATTTTTTAGAGGCTTATCACATTCCGTTGAATGCTACAATCAGTACTTTGGTGGGTGGGAATGATTATCGTTATGATGCGAATGATTCGCCAAAACGTAATTTTACAACCTATCTCGAGATGGGATATGTTTTTGACTTGTTTGCAGAATCCAAAAATAAATATAGTAAGCATATAGAGTTGTCTCCTTCAGTAGGAGTTGTTTTGAATAATAAAGCAGCCTATTATAATTTTGCTGACTATGACAAAGCTTCACTTGTCAATTTGTCTTTAAAAGCAAAGAAAGAATTTGATTTAGGAAATAATATTGTGATGCCTTTTACAATAAATTATATTCACAATGCAGCTACGGCAAACACTAATTTTTTTGGTAAAGATTTCTTGATTGCAGGAATTAGTTTTGGTTATTAATTAACTATTTGAATTGTTATAATTATCTTTCATTTTATTTTATATTTGATTTTTGCAAATGTATATTTTATGAAATTAAAATCAATAGACGAGTTTTATAACGAAATCACCGATTTTACTGGGGCAGAACAAATTTCTTTATTGCCAGATGGTATTCAAAAAGAGATTGGTCATTTCAATGTTTTTAATATCAAAGAACTATATGAAACGTTTAAAGAGAAACCTGTTATGCCTTATGACAGGAGGGCTTATTATAAAATAAGTTTGATAAAGGGTAAGAACAGAGCAGAATATGCAGATAAGGTAATTAATATTGAAAAACATGCCTTATTATTTGCCACTCCAAAGATTCCATATCATTATGTTCCTCATGATTTACAACAACAATCTGGAAATTTTTGTGTTTTTACAACAGAGTTTTTTACTAAAGAAAAAAGTGGAATTGATTTAGAAGGACTTCCGATTTTTCAACCAGATGGGTTTCCAATTTTTGAAATATCAGATAAGGAGGCTGAAGAAATTGAGTTGATTTTTAAAAAGATACACAGCGAGATTAATTCAGATTATTTGTATAAATACGATTTGATTCGCAATTATGTTTCAGAGTTAATTCATTTTGGGCAAAAATTACAACCAGCTACAGCATTGTATTCTAAGCATAATTCGGGCGCTAGAGTTGCTTCTCTTTTTGCAGAATTATTAGAAAGACAATTTCCTATTGAGTCTCCACGTCAAAGGTTAGAACTGAGAACTGCTAAAGATTATGCTAGTCGTTTGTCTATTCATGTCAATCATTTGAACAAGGTGTTGAAAGAAAACACAGGAAAAACAACAACAGAATTAATTAGTAAACGCTTAATTAACGAGGCAAAGATTTTATTAAAAGAAACCGATTGGAATGTTTCAGAAATTGCCTATTCACTAGGTTTCGAGGAGTTGGCTCATTTTTCTAATTTTTTTAAAAAACAAACCACTTTGACTCCAATGTCCTTTAGAATTTGAAACGTGTAATTTGAATTTTGCAAATTATCGATTGATATTTACAATTATTACGCTTTCATTCATTCCTAATTTTGTCTTATTAATTTAAAACAAATTTTAAGATGGAATTTAAAGAAAATAAAATAGCGCTTGTTACTGGTGGTAGTCGCGGATTAGGAAAAGAAATGGCTTTGAGTCTTGCTAAAAAAGGAATTGATGTATTATTGACCTACCATAGTAAAATTGATGAAGCGCAATCAGTTGTAGCTGAAATTGAAAAAATTGGACAAAAAGCGGTGGCTGTTCAGTTGAATGTAGCAGAATCAAATAGTTTTGATTCGTTTTTCCAAAAAATAACAATCGCTTTAAAAGGTACTTTTGGTAAGGATAAATTTGATTTTTTAGTGAATAATGCAGGTGTTGGAGTTCATGAAACTTTTATGGATACTACAGAGACACAACTTGATAACATGTTCAATATTCATTTTAAGGGGGTTTTTATTTTAACTCAAAAATCATTGATGTTAATGAATGATGGTGGTGGAATTGTGAACATTTCTTCTGGGCTAACTCGGTTTTCATTTCCTGGTTATGCTGCTTATGCAAGTATGAAAACTGCAATGGAAACATTGACAAAATACCAGGCTAAGGAGTTAGGTGAAAGAAAAATTCGAGTTAATATTGTTGCTCCGGGTGCTATAGAAACTGATTTTGGCGGAGGTGCTGTTCGTGATAATGAACAGTTAAATCAGTTTATTGCTTCGATAACAGCATTAGGAAGAGTAGGTTTGCCAGACGATATTGGTGGTGTTGTGGCTTTTTTATGTACCGAAGATGCTAAATGGGTAAATGCACAGCGAATTGAAGTTTCAGGAGGAATGAATTTGTAATTATAGCTTGATAGATAAAAAAAGCTTCCAATCTTAATAGATTGGAAGCTTTTTTATGTTGTTAAAAATGGATTAATTTTTCAAATCTTTTATCACTTTAAAGGCAACGTCTACTTGGTCTTCGCCTACTAGGATTGTGAATTCATTAGAAGTCGAAATTACTTCGTTTATAATGATTCCTTCCCAAGCCAAACGTTGAAAAATAAAATAGTAAATACCAGGAACAACTATGTTTTCTTTAGGTAATTTTACGGTTATAGACGCTAAATTGTCTAACTTTTGAATTAATTTCTCGTTAGCAAAGTGTTTGTCTACTAGTTTGTTTACAGTATTGCTTACCACGATATTAATTTCGTTTACTCCTCTTGACGAAGTATAAAAAACATCTGGAAAACCATTTATATCCGAAATTAATTCGGCTTGTTTATTTAAAACAGTTTCTGAAACCGCAAAAGTGTAATCAGTCAATGCCGAACGAACCGTAATTTCACCAATGTTTTTGATTACTTTATTGATTTTATGATTTAATCTAAAATCCAATTCTTCTGTTAATCTTTTCAAGGACATTACAACAGCTCCTTGTTTAACTTCTTTTCCAAACTCACTCTCTAATTCCGACATGATGTTTCGGGATAAAGAGGTTAAATTGATAATTCCAAGGGACAGAGCATTTAAAAGAAAAGGCTTTGTTTTGATGTAATTCTCGACAATTGATGAAACAGTTTTCATAATTAATTTAGGTATTTTTACGTAGTTTTAAATTCGATTTACTTAGTTAAATCGTTAAAAATGCACGCAAATATAATAAAAAAAACAATTTGTTATAAAAATAACAGATAAAATGTCGTTAAAAATGAAAAAAAGCATCAGTAATATGTTCAATTACAAATGATTTATCGGATTTGTGAATGGAAATAATGTCAAAACGGACGTTGAGATCAAGATTATTTTCGACTACGTAGTTGTCAACCGCTTTCGTAAGTAGTTTTATTTTTTTGCTGTTTACAGCATCTTGTGGAAGGCCAAATTCAAGTGACGAACGCGTTTTTACTTCAATTATGGCAAGTGTATCTTCAAGTTGTGCAATAATGTCTATTTCGGCTTTCTGAAAAGTCCAATTAGTTTCTACTATAGAATAGCCATTGTTTTTTAAAAAATCAACGGCTAATTCTTCTCCTAATTTTCCTAATTCGTTGTGTTCGGCCATTTGTAAGAGTCTTCAGTAGTAAGTTTTTTAGTATTCAGCGTATTAGTTGCTCAATTATTAAAATTGACTAGTCTTCAAATTTCAAAATACTTTTTTCGGCTGTAACTTCCATAGTTACCTGACTGCCGAAAACCAATGCTCTGTTGTCCTGAATATGTCCCGCCGGGAAATTGTAAATCACTGGGATGTTATAAGTTTTAGTTACATCTTCAATAATTTGGACAGCATTCTTCCCCCAAGGGATTTCATTGTCTTTCATCTTTGTCATTGAACCTACAACGATACCTTTGATACTTTCTAAACAACCATTTCGTTTTAAATTCATCATCATGCGGTCGATGTGGTATAAATATTCATCTAAATCTTCAATGAATAATATTTTGTCTGTACAATCTATGGACGAAGGTGAGCCAAATAAACTATATAATATAGATAAATTTCCGCCCACTAATTCTCCTTCTGCTTTGCCTAATCGATTCATGGGATCCGAAGGGATTTCGTAACGTAAAGCTTCATTAAACAAAGCTTTCTTTAATGTTTCTTTGGCTTCTAAAGTGGCTCTTGGAATACTTACAGGCATAATTCCATGAATGGTTTTGTAACCAAGTGTATTAAGATGATTGTGTAAAACGGTAATGTCGCTAAAACCAACAATCCATTTTGGATTTTTTTTGAATTGTGTAAAATCTAATGAATCAATAATTCTAACTGTTCCATAGCCTCCTTTGACACACCAAATGGCTTTAATATTTGGATTGTCTAGTTGGGCTTGAAAATCGGCCGTTCTTTCTTCATCAGTACCCGCAAGTTGATTGTTGTCTAAACCAATACTTTTACCAATTACCACTTCTAGTCCCCAATTGTGTAAAAGGTCGATGGCAGGTTGTAATAAGTTTTCAGTATATTTTCGGGCAGTTGCAACAATGGCAACAGTGTCTCCTTTTTGTAAAGTAGCTGGTGTAATCATAGGTTCTTGGGCTTGAATGATGAAAGTTTGAAAAAAGAATAATAGGAATACACTTGATATTCGGTTTAAAGATAAAAATCGAGAAGTAGGCATACGAGTGTTCTCCTGAAAAATTAAAAAATGAAAATACTTCTGTTAAGTATCAAAACAAAGATAGCTAAAATTAAAAAATACTGTATTGCAAATTATACGAAATGGATTAAATTTACGAAACACCTTTAATACGAGTTGTTTATGTCTAAATCAGGAAGTGTTGTATTTCTTTTTTTAATTTTTTTTCAAATAGGTTTCGCACAACCTAAAAGTTATCGTATTCACACCGTAGCTTTTTATAATTTCGAAAATTTATTTGATACCCTAAATGATCCTGAAACGTATGACGAGGAATGGACACCTCAAGGGAAACAACATTGGACTTATGATAAGTACCAGCAAAAATTACAGAATCTAGCTAGGGTTTTGAATGAAATTGGAAAACCCGAAAATACCAACTCACCTACATTAATTGCTGGTGCTGAAATTGAGAACCGAGCTGTTCTAGAGGATTTAATTCAACAACCCAATCTAGCGATTCATGATTATGGGATTGTTCATGTTGATTCACCGGACAAACGGGGTATTGATGTGGCGCTTTTGTACCAAAAGAAATTTTTTCAACCCATTTCATTTACTACGATACCCTTGTATATTTATAAAAAAGCAAATCAAGAATTGGCTCCGGATTCAGAAGAAACAGCGGAAGATTTTGCCGAAAAAAGCTATCAAAACCGAATTTTTACTCGTGATCAGCTTTTAGTGACAGGATTGTTAGAGGGTGAAGAAGTTCATGTGATTGTTAATCACTGGCCTTCTCGTTCCGGTGGGGAGAAAAAATCAAGTCCGTATCGAGAAGCTGCTGGTCTTTTAAATCGAAAGATAATTGATTCGTTACAAAAGATAAATCCAAATGCTAAGGTGATTACTTTAGGCGATTTGAACGATAGTCCTTTTAATAATAGTGTCAAAAAAGCTTTGGGAGCTAAAGCTCAAAAACAGGAGGTTCCTGAATTAGGGATGTATAACCCTTTTGAAGAAATGGCTAAAAAAGGGTTGGGAACCATTGCTTTTGGGGATGCTTGGGATATTTTTGATCAAATTATTGTGAGTCAGTCATTGATAAAAAACGATTTTTCAACTTATCAATATTGGAAAGCAGGCATTTTTAATAAAAGTTATTTGATTCAAAATTCGGGGCGATACAAAGGATATCCCAAACGACATTCGGCTACCGAAGTGGGTTTTAGTGATCATTTTCCTGTTTATATTTATTTGATAAAACAGGCAAAATAGATAGTATAAGGTCTAACAGCAAAGGAAACAAAGTATTTCGCAAGGATCGCAAAACTTTCTGTTCTTTGCGGTTGTAAAGACAAAGAATGATTTCTCATTGCGTACTTTGCGGTTAGATAGAAACCAAAATTCTTTTTTTCGTACCTTAGCATTTCTCAAAAACAACGCAAAATGGCAATTTCAAAACCTTTTAACCTTACTAAATGGATTGACGAAAACCGTCAATTATTAAAACCACCTGTTGGGAACAAAAACTTATATGTTGATTCCGGCGATTATATTGTAATGATTGTAGCTGGGCCTAATGCCCGCAAAGATTTTCATTACAACGAAACAGAAGAGTTGTTTTATCAGTTGGAGGGTTCCATAGAAGTACATATTCAGGAAGAAGGTGAACGCAAAGTAATGCAACTAAATGCTGGAGATATGTATTTGCATCCTGTCAAAGTCCCGCATTCTCCAAGCCGTTCCGAAGGTTCTATCGGTTTAGTGATTGAGCGCAAAAGAGCCAATCAAGGTTATGTAGATGGTTTGCTTTGGTTTTGTGACAATTGCAATCACAAATTGCACGAGGTCTATTTTGAATTGAATAATATAGAGAAAGATTTTCTGCCTCATTTTGAACATTTTTATAATTCAGAAAGTCTTCGTTCTTGCGAAAAATGCGGAACTGTTATGGCAACCGATCCAAGATTTATTGCTAAAAAATAATTTTTTTTAGGAGCTATTCCCGTTATCCGCTATATCTTTTCCTGTCCGCCGCGGCGGATAGGAAAAGGATGCCGCTCCTACCGGGGCTAAATAAAATAAAAATGTTAGAAATCGAACTTAAAAAGTTTTTAGATAATTATTTTGATACATTAATAGAATATAAGCATGTAGCATTAAGAACAAATTCAATTTTGTTTAATGATTTAAAAAGATGTACTTCAGAAGATTCTAAAATGAAATTTGCTTCCTCTTTAATTTTAAGAGATTGGAGTGGTGAAACAGATAATGGATACGCATTTGCTTATCCTACAGATAGTATGTTGTATACTGCTAAAGAAGATTATGCTGAGTTTATATATGATTTAATTTCTAAACAATTTTGTTTATTTTATGTTCAGTCTTTTGAAGGTTTAGAAAGATTGCTGAAAGATATGATATTTCAGTTTGCATCTATTGATGAAGTATTGAAAAATGCGATTGAGAATAAGTTATATAATAATCAATTTTTTTCTAGAAATAATATGCCAACTGGAGATAAACTTTTAGAAATTATTGATGAGTATTTGGATTCGTTCTTATATCAAAAAGGAAATTTAGAATTCGATTTAAAAACTGCATATTTTGTTTTGTCGAAAACTAGACATAACATAGTTCACAACAATTATATTTTAACAAAATCAAAAATATTTTGCTCAACTAATAAGAAAGAATTATTTGTTGATTTATTTATGTATAATGAAGTTGATAATGAAAATATCAGAGTTAAATTAGATATTTTATATTTCAAGAATCTAATAGATTTTATGTGTCAGTTTAGTTTTCAAATTTTTAAAAAATTGTGTTTGAAAAATAACTTAAATTGGGAGGTTTATAAAGGGATGGATAAGAGAAATAAATAAAAGATTAATCATGTCAACAATCGCTACACAATTTGGAATTCAAGAAGCTTTAAAGCAATTAGGAATTCAGGAAGTAAATGAAGGAACTTCTACGGGAATTCATTTTTTCTCAGAAGGAGAGGTTTTGGAAAGTTACTCTCCAGTAGATGGAACATTAATTGCGAAAGTAAAAATGACTTCAGCTGCTGATTACGAACAAGTAATGCAGACAGCCTCTGAAGCTTTTAAAACCTTCCGTTTAATTCCGGCTCCAAAACGTGGCGAAATTGTGAGGCAATTTGGCGACAGATTACGTCAAAATAAAGAAGCCTTAGGGAAATTGGTTTCTTATGAAATGGGTAAATCCTTGCAGGAAGGTTATGGCGAGGTTCAGGAAATGATTGATATTTGTGATTTTGCCGTGGGATTGTCTCGTCAATTACACGGATTGACGATGCATTCGGAAAGACCTAATCATCGAATGTATGAGCAATACCATCCACTTGGAGTGGTTGGAATCATTTCGGCTTTTAATTTTCCAGTAGCTGTTTGGTCTTGGAATGCAGCTTTGGCTTTGGTTTGTGGCAATGTTTGTGTTTGGAAACCTTCAGAGAAAACACCGCTGTGTGGTATTGCTTGCCAAAGCATTTTAGCACAAGTTTTACAAGAAAATAAGTTACCTGAAGGAATTTCGTGCTTAATTAATGGCGATTACAAAATAGGAGAATTATTAACTACGGATTCTCGAATTCCATTAATTTCTGCTACAGGTTCAACCCGAATGGGGAAAATAGTAGCGCAAACTGTCGCTGCTCGATTAGGTAAATCGCTATTGGAATTAGGAGGAAATAATGCAATCATTGTAACTCCTGATGCCGACATCAAAATGACTATTATAGGTGCAGTTTTTGGTGCCGTGGGAACAGCAGGTCAGCGTTGTACTTCGACGCGTCGTTTAATTATTCACGAAAGTATCTATGAAAAGTTGAAATTGGCCTTGGTGGCTGCTTACCAACAGTTGCGTATAGGAAATCCATTGGATGAAAATAATCATGTGGGACCTCTTATTGATGCAGATGCTGTGGAAAAATACAACAAAGCATTAGAAAAAGCAGTTGCTGAAGGGGCTACTATTCTGGTAGAAGGACGAGTGCTTTCTGGTTCGGGATATGAAAGTGGATGTTATGTTCAACCGGTCATTGTTGAAGCGGATAATGCTTTTGAAATTGTCCAAAGCGAAACATTTGCTCCGATTTTGTATTTAATAAAATACTCAGGAACAGTTGAAAATGCTATTGCTCTTCAAAACAACGTTGCACAGGGATTATCTTCGGCAATAATGACAAACAACTTGCGTGAAGCGGAACTTTTCTTATCCGTTGCAGGTTCTGATTGTGGAATAGCTAATGTCAATATTGGAACTTCCGGAGCCGAAATTGGTGGTGCTTTTGGTGGAGAAAAAGAAACAGGCGGCGGTCGTGAATCGGGTTCTGATGCTTGGAAAGTCTATATGCGCAGACAAACTAATACGATTAATTATGGTACTAGCTTGCCTTTGGCACAAGGAATAAAGTTTGATTTGTAGCTAGGTATAGAGTGAGTTAAAAAAGACAATTAAACCAATTCAATTGTCTTTTTTGGCTTTGTTTTTCGTTTACAAATTAAATGAAGCACCTATATTAAAAGTAAATTGATTGTTCAAAAGGTCAAATCCAGTAGCTTCTGGTTTGTATTTGGAAATTGGAAAACCAATTTCGCTTACAACTCCAAAGCCATCTGTAAAGAAATAACGAACCCCTAAATGACCACCAAAATTTCTCAACCCTAAATCCAGCCCAGGATAAATATCTAATTTTTCGTTACTATCGAAGATGTTACCAATATTGGCATTAAAGCGAATTTTTAGATCGAATCTGTCTCCAAAATCAGGTTTGTTACCAAGTGCGTCATTACTAACCGACAGTAAATAGGAAATAGTTCCGCCCACCGAAATGTTTTCGCCTAATCCATAATCATTTGATATTCTAATTCCGGAACCATGTTCTTGAAGATTGGCCACGATATCAAATTTTTGATCCGTTTTTCCTTTATAAGCTTGAGCATTTGCCAAGCCAATTGATAGTATTCCTAATAATACAAATATTTTTTTCATAGTATGAGTTTGAAAGTAATACAATTAATTTCTGCCCTTTTCGTCAAAATACAATTGGTGTAAGGGCTCGCTTTGCCAAAATTCTTTGGTATCAATGTCCATAATGGTCAAAGGACCTTTAAAAGCAGCTCCAGTATCAACATTCCAAATACATGCTTTTTTGATTGGGATCGTTTTGTTGATTCGTGTCACAGGGGTGTGACCTATATAAATTTCGTTGTATAAAGTGAGTCTTTTAGGGTAGCTTACATCATTTGGATTGATGCTAGTATCTAAAGCTAAAGCCGTTTCCCATAAGGTTCTGTCCCAGTAAAATAGTTTTGGAAAATATTCATAATTTACTCCATTCATATTGGTAAATCCTGCATGAATAAACAAGCGTTGTTTGTCATCCAGATGATAATCCTGTAAAGATTGTAAGAACTCAACATGTAATTGTTTGTTTTCAGTACTTACTTTTTCGTACGCTAGTACAGTGGCTTCTCCTCCGTGATTGTACCATAAAAGGTTGTCTTTGCTGTCTTTTAACCAATGGAGTAGTAATTCATCATGATTGCCTCTAATGAAAATACAATCATTGGTACTGTTTAATTCTATTAAATAATCCAATACTTGCGGAGATTGACTCCATCCATCTACATAATCCCCAAGAAAAATGAGCTTATCCTTTTTTGTTACTTTGGCTCTTTCCATTATTTGATGCAGAGCACGTAATCCGCCATGAATGTCTCCAATAACTAATGTTCTCATTTTTTAAAATCTTCTTTAGTTTTTCAAGATAGTAAAAATATATAAAACTGTTTAGAGGAACTTTTATTTAAGATAATTATTTAAGATTTTGAGTTTTTTCAATGGGTATTATTAGTGCTAAAAATACCCACTTTTGGTGATTTTTTTTGTGATATTTTTTTTATATTTTTATGCAAAATATTGAAAATCAATACTTTTAATTATAAGAAAAAGTATATATAATGGATATTGGTTTTCTTGAAAGCTGTAAAGGTCTAGTTTTTAATGATTCAAGTGGGAAGAATTTAACTTTATTAATGGGTTTACTTTTAAAAAGGATAAAGGATGAAAAATGAACTTTCAGATTACAAACATGCTCTTGACGAATCCTCAATAGTTGCTATTACAGATCAAAAAGGGGTGATTATTCATGCTAATGATAACTTTTGTCGAATTTCGAAATACACTAAAGAAGAACTTTTAGGTAGAGATCATAGAATTATCAATTCAGGTTATCATTCTAAAGATTTTATAAGAAATTTATGGAGGACTATATCGAGAGGGAATATTTGGAAAGGAGAATTAAAAAATAAAGCTAAGGACGGCACAACCTATTGGGTAGATACTACTATTGTTCCCTTTATAAATGAATATGGTAAACCTTATCAATATGTTGCCATACGTTCGGATATCACTGATAGAAAAAAGGCGGAAGAAAATTTAATTCGATATTCGACTGCTCTAGAAATTACAAATAAGCAGTTGATTGATTTTTGTAACATTGTTTCCCATAATCTAAGAGCACCATTAACTAATATAGCAATGTTAGTAGATTTTATTGAGCAGAGTGATGATGAAGAGGAGCGCAAAGAAATTCAAGTGAAAATCAAACCGGTAATCAACCATTTATTGGAGGTTTTTAACGAATTAGTAGAGTCGATTCAAGTACAACAAGATGCAGGTATTAAAATTGATGAAATTAATATTGGGGATTGTATTGCAAACAATTTAAGTTTTTTTGAAACTCAAATTAAAGAGTACGATGTTACTGTAAAAACAAATTTATTAGATGTTTCTTTAATTTATTTTCCACAAAAATATATTGATAGTATACTAACTAACTTGATTAGTAATGCTTTAAAATATCGTTCTCCCGATAGAAAATTAGTCCTAACAATTGAAGCCAAACAAGTAAAAGATAAATTTATATTATCTGTAAGCGATAACGGACTAGGGATTGATTTGGATATGCATAAGCATCATGTTTTTAAAATACGAAAAACATTTCATAGACACAAAGATGCAAAAGGATTTGGTCTGTATTTAATTAAAACTCAGGTTGAGGCAATGAGAGGTCGGATTTGGGTAGAGAGTAAAGTAGATGTAGGCAGTACTTTTTTTGTTGAATTTAAAAATTTAAAATTATGAAGACAATTAATAATATGACCTTAATTGATGACGATGAGGTTTTTGTTTTTTTGACTAAAAAAGCAATTGAAAGAACCCATTTAGTAGAATTGATTAGGGTTTTTAGTAATGGATTAGATGCTATTGATTTTCTAAGAGAAAATAGTAATAATGTGGATGCTTTGCCTGAAATTATATTGTTGGATTTAAGTATGCCAATTATGGATGGATGGCAATTTTTAGATCAATTTTCGAAGTTAGCACCTAAAATTGATAAAAAAATAATTATATATCTCTGTTCCTCGTCCATATCTCCTAATGATATTCAATTGGCTAAAAAAAATAGTTTAGTAACAGATTACGTAATTAAGCCTATTACTAAAGAAAAATTAATTGAATTGATAAAAAATATGATTGAAGATATGTGATTGAAATTCTGTTTTAGGTTTGTACATCATATTTCATTTTTCTAAGAACACGCATCGCTTCTTTAAACAAAGAATAAATAGCGGGAAAAGGTTTTAAGTAGGTTTTTGCGTCTATTAATTTTCTTTTGGCATCATCAAAACCATTGAGATAACAAATCATGAATGTAGAAGGAAGATTTTCTAAGTCTTTTAGTTCTCTTGGCGTGAGCTGCATGCCTTTTTTAAGTTTGTTTACTAATGCTTCGTTTGAATTATAAATATGAAAAAGCATTTTTTTATTGAAAACGGGTGGTTCAAATAACATTTTGCTTTCAATTTTATAATAGCCATTTTCAAAAAAATAAATAGTTTGTTGTTCTAAAGGGTAAAAACTGGTTTTATCATTTAATCCCAGTGGAATATATTCGATAATTGTAAAACTGTTTTGATCAAAAGAGATCGTTACTACATCCTGCGCCGAATAAAAAAGTTTAATATGCTCGTTAATTAATTCGATATCTACTCTTGATAAAAAGGTTTTATCTCTTACTGTTTTAGGAATTCCTGCCCAGCAAATAACAAATAATTCCTTGAAAACCTTGTACTTTGGATCCATATTTTTATGTCTCGAATTCATGAAATCATAGAAGCCGTCCAGCGTATATTGGATATTATTACGGGAATTATTTTCAAGGTCAATTACCGTTGCGGTATTTAAGTAGTTTTTTTCAATTTTATCTTCCGTAGGAGTGGTGTTACTTCCTCGCCTAATAAAAATACTATGAGCAGGAATAGTATGGATTCCTTTTTTAAAGGAGGATACTTTGTTTTTAGGCTTTATAGTTACTAAACCTATTACTTTATCCTTGGGTAAGTTGGGAAAAGGAACATTTTCGTACTGAATTTTTGGCGGATTGTCTAGGTAGGCATTTACAAGATTTTGGATATGGCTATCGTCAAAAAAATCAGTGCCTATAATTTCGTTGTCTTGGTCTTCAACTCCTACTACTATATAGGAATTGTTAGCCGGATTTGAATTTGACAGTCCGCAAATGTGTTTTAAGAATTTGGATTTTCCTTCTTTTGTGTGTAAATTTAATTGCCGTTTTTTGTCGTAAAAACTATTTTCATCATTATGAGCAAGCAAGTTTTTTATTAAAAGCCGTTTGTTAATCATTTGAGAGTAAGATTTACGATTTGATTTTTGAAAAACCTTATTTTTTAATACAATTTTATTGCTTTTATTACGTTGTTAAGATACTAATTTTAAATAAATCAAAGAAAATGAAAAAGATTAAATTTTGCCCTAAATCGTTTTTTATCATTGCTTTGCTTGCAATTTTTTTTACTGCCTGTAATGATAATGATGACGGAAATCAAACATCTAGAGTTATGGTTCGAATGGTAGATGCGCCAGGAGATTATGATGAAGTAAACATTGATGTCCAAGACATAATGATTAAAAAATCAGATGGTACCGATGATTCAGAAGGCTGGATAAGTATTGTTGATGATAATTTTACTCCGGGTGTATATAATTTATTAGACCTAACAGGAGGCGTAAGTCTTTTATTAGCTGACAATGTTGTTCCCTCTGGATATTTGGGACAAATTCGATTGGTTTTAGGAGAAAATAATACCTTAGTAAAAGGAGATCAAGTAATGCAATTAAGTACCCCAAGTGCTATGCAATCTGGATTAAAGTTAAATGTAAAACAAACATTGCTTGCAGGTGCAACTTATGAGTTTGTTTTGGATTTTGATGCTAGTAAATCTATTGTTTCTGCAGGTAGTTCAGGGTCGTATAATTTAAAACCTGTTATTCGTGTTTCGGCTGCTGCAACTTCAGGCGTGATAAAAGGGATGATTAGTCCTGTACTTGAAGGATATCAGGTTGCTGTTTCTGTACCAGTTGGGGATGATGTTATTACAACTTTTGCAGACGAAACTGGAAAGTTTCAGTTAAATGGTGTTCCTGCAGGGACTTATACTTTGACTTTAACTCCAGAAACGGCATCAGGAAAAACAGCCGTAGTAGTTAATGGTGTGGTTGTGTCCAATGGTCAAGTCACCGATGTAGGTTCAGTTACTTTTAATTAATTACAAAAAAAACAGCTCTTATGAGCTGTTTTTTTTTATCCTAATTTAAGAATAACACAAATAATATAAACCAAAAATCAATTCAGGATGTATTTTTTATTTCCTTACAAATTCAAAATATTGATCTGCAGAAGATTTTTCTAACTTAGCTAGTTTGCTAGAAGATTTTTTCAATTTTAAATGTGTGGCTGTTATAGACAACACCGTATAGGAAGGGTTGATTTCAACAGCATCTTGATCGTTATTAGTATTTACATAGTTTAAAAGTCCATCTTCCAAAGTATAATTGTAAGTTCGTGTGTAAGGTTCATCATCACAGTCACCATTTTCAGTTGTTTTAAATATTCCTTCTTTGGTAAAAATCCAATTGTCTTTTTTTGATGAACATCCGTTGACATAATCTGTAATATCATAAGGAATATTGTCATCACCAATACTTCCCCTTTTACTCCATTCCCAAGTTCCTACAATAGAAGGTTTTGTTTCTTCGTCATTTGAACAAGATAGATTTGTAAGTGCTACACAAAATAATAGTAGGCAAAGATTTAAAGCTTTTTTCATGATAAATAATTTTTTTAAGAATTTTATGATGTAAATGTACTTAAGTCATGTAAGTTTGTAGGGGATGACTTTATGAATGGCTGTTTTGACTTCATGAACCGTATTTTATTATTTGTTTTTCGAAGCATAAAAACAGTATTTTTGAATAAATAACATTTTACAGATGAAAGCTATAATCGTAGATGACGAACCTAAAGCGAGATCAATTCTTAAGAATATTATATTGCAATATTGCCAAGGAATCGATTTAGTCGAAGATGCTTCAAGTGTTATAGAAGCAGTTAAAATCATAAACAAACAAAGACCCGATATTGTTTTTTTAGATATTGAGATGTCAAATGAGAATGGCTTTGCTTTATTTGATTATTTCGATACTCCACCTTTTGAAACCATATTTTGTACGGCCTATTCAGAGTATGCATTACAAGCGTTTGAAGTTTCGGCAATCGATTATATTTTAAAACCTATCGCTATTAGTAAGGTTCAAAGTGCAGTAGAAAAAGCAATAAAAACAAGGGGTCAAAATAAAATTATAGACCAGATTTCTGTTTTAAAAGAGAACTTATCTGCGACCAAGTTGGAAAAAATAGGCTTACCATTATCAGATGGTTTAGAATTCATTAAAATTGATGACTTACTCTATTTTGAAGCTGATGGTTCATATACAAAAGTTGTTACTACAGCTGCTAATTATTTGGTTTGTAAAAAAATAAAAGATTTTGATGAGCTTTTGCAAAATGATAATCGTTTTTATCGGGTACATCGTTCTTTTTTAGTCAATATTTTAAAAATCTCTAAGTATAATAAAAAAGAGGGTGCTACACTTGTTTTTGAAAACGATAAATTAATACCTGTAGCGCGAGAAAAGAAAAATGATTTTGATGAATTTATAAGTGAAATGGTAGTATGAGAAAAAAATACACCTTTCTCTTATTCTGTAATTTAATTTTTTGTGTTGTTTTTTCACAAGAACATAATAGCACGCAATGGGCAAGTGATACACTAAAATGTTATCAACTAAATATAAAAATTGAGAATGAAAATAATCATCTCATTTGGATTCGCTACAATGATAATCTAAAAAAAATTAGTGCTCTTAATTTTAACTGCAAAGACCAGAAATTTCGAAAACAATTTCAAAAATATTATGCAACGGCTTTGCTTAATCAAGGTGCTTTTTATAATTATTGTGACCAATATGAATTAGCAATAGCTAATTATAAAAAATCATTTGTTGTTGCTAAGTCCATTCATTTTTATGAAGAGTGTGCATCGAATCTTCAAAATATTGGGACAGCTTTTGACTATTTAGGTAAGTTAGATAGCAGTTTAGTTTATTTTAAAAAAGCTTTAATCTTTGCAAATCAATCTAAAAACAAATCGAACATTGCTTATGTATTAACTGATTTAGGTCATGTCTATAATTTAAAAGGAAACACTAGCCTAGCTATCGAAAATAACTTGAAGGCGTTAACAGTATTTGAAGAAATTAAAGATTTTGAAGGCATAGAAAGAACCTATTTTGCTTTAGGAAGAATTTTTGATGGACAAAAAGAATTTAATAAAGCTATATCTTATTATAAAAAAGGATTGGTAATAGCTGTTAAAAATAATTTCGACAATAGAATCTGTGTAATACTAAACAGTTTGTCTAATTCTTTTTTTCAACTTAAGAAATTTAACGAAGCTGAAAGTTATGCTAATAAAAGTTTGATTATTGCCCAGAAAGACAATTTTGAAACGGCAAAAGCCATGTCTTTAATGCATTTAGGAGATATTAATTTTAGTCAAAATAAATTAGCTGTTGCGCAAACCTATTTTTTAGAATCGGCAAAATTATTTGAAAAGTATAAGGTTTATAATAGTTATGCCAAGGTTTTAATTCATCTTGGATTAATTCATCTTAAAAACGAAAATGTATTAGAAGCTTTCCAAAGTGCTAGTTCTGCCTTTAAAATTGCCAACACATCTAATTATCCTGCTGAGAAAAAAATGGCTTCAGAATTGTTGAGTGATATTCACAAAAAGAATAAGAATTTTAAAGAAGCCTATTTTTATCAGTCACTAGCAAAAACTATAGGTGATAGTATTTTTTATGATGAAAATAAAAGCAATGTTTTAAAATCTGAGTTCAAACACGAAACGGATAAAAAAGAAGCTCAAATTCAATTATTATCCCAACAAAAAACAATCACTGAACTCGAAAATCAAAAGCAAAAAACAATCATTCTTTTCGTAATTATTGGTTTGATTTTTACCATCATAATTGTTTTTTTAATTTTTAAGAGATACAAATCAAATAAAGAAAATGAACTGTTGAGGGTGACTTTTGAAGAAAGAGAAAAGACCTTGGAAGCAGAGAAAAAAGCAACCGAGAGTGAATTAAAAGCTTTGAAAAGCCAGATGAATCCTCACTTTATATTCAATGCGCTTAACTCTATTCAGGAGCAATTCATGTTCGGTGATAAACTAATTGCAAACGAACAAATGGGTAATTTTACGTATTTAACTAGACAAATTCTTTCCGTTTCTGGGAAAAAGAAAATTTCGTTGGCTACAGAAGTAGAAATTTTAACCAAATATCTTGAACTCGAAAAAATGCGTTTTGATACAGGATTTAGTTATTCAATTTCTATCGAAGATACTATTGACGACCAATATGTGTCATTATCGCCAATGCTTATTCAGCCTTTTGTAGAAAATAGTATCAAACATGGGCTGCTACATAAAGATGGCCAAAAAAAATTAGAAATAAACTTCCTATTAGACGATGAAGAGTATCTCGTATGTGTTATCGAAGACAACGGAATAGGTAGAAAGAAATCAGAAGAAATAAAAGCGAATAGTAAGCATAATTCTTTTTCAACCCAATCTATCGCACAGCGTTTACAACTTTTGAATGAATCTAAACCTATCGAAGACATTTTAGTTTATGAAGATTTAGTAGATGCAAAAGGTAATTCTTTGGGAACAAGAGTGCACGTAAAAATTGGGTTGTTAGACTAAAAACAGTAATTCTTTTGAACTATTTTTGAAATTAAGGATTCTAAATTATTCCCGTTGAACAAGAGTTGCCGAACCTTGAGCCGTACACATAACCACCATATCAGAAATGTTAACATGGTACGGTCTGGAAATGACAAAATGAATAATATCGGCAATGTCTTCGGCTTTTAGTGGTGTAAACCCTTTGTATACATTTGCTGCTTTTTCGGTATCGCCTTTAAAACGAACTTCACTAAACTCGGTTTCTACCAGTCCCGGATGAATAGCTCCAACACGTATACCATAAGGATTTAAATCCATTTTCATTCCTTTGTTTATAGCATCTACAGCGTGTTTAGTAGCGCAGTACACATTCCCGTTTGGATACACCTGTTTGGCAGCTGTAGAACCGATGTTAATGATATGTCCTGATTTTTGAGCAATCATTTTCGGAATGATAGCTTTAGATACATACAATAATCCTTTTAGGTTAATATCTATCATGTTTTCCCAATCGTCTAGATTCCCATCTTGAATAGGATCTAGTCCATGTGCATTACCCGCATTATTAATTAAAACATCAATATTTGAAAAGGTTTCAGGGAGTGAATCGATGTTTGCAAAAACCGCATTTTTGTCGCTTACATCAAATTCAAGGCTGTAAACACTAGTGTATTGACTCAGTTCTTTTTCCAATTCTTCAAGACGGTTTTTTCGTCTTCCACAAATGATAATTTTGTAATTATTTTTTGCTAAAAGTTGTGCTGTAGCTTTTCCAATTCCGCTTGTAGCTCCTGTTATTAAGGCTGTTTTAGTCATGATGTTGTATTTGAACTTAAGAATTCAGTTTGAAAATTTTGTTAGCGTATATTTTAAATAATAGGAATTAAAAAAATAGCAAAATTAGGTAGAAATATATAATTCTAATATCTATTTCTAAAGGCTTTACATTCTGTAAATTAGAATTGATTTAAATAGGTTTCTTTTTTAGAAAAATGGATTTCTGTAACTTTTTAGAATGTATTTTTTAAAGTTCTTAAAATTATGGAAATTGTATCATAATTCGTCCTTAAAATTGCAGTATTTGTAGAAGTTTTAACCATTTTTTAACATCTTTCCTCTAAAAAAAAATTCAATTTGCACTATCAAAACTGAGGCATTAAATTCAAGGAATTAAAAATAATTTTATGGAAGAGAATACATCGACTTTAGACATTAGAGCAATCAATGAAAAGATAGAAAGAGAGAGCGCTTTTATAGATCTTCTTACTATGGAAATGAACAAGGTGATTGTGGGTCAAAAGCACATGGTTGAACGATTATTGATTGGATTATTAGGGCAAGGGCATATATTATTAGAAGGAGTGCCGGGATTAGCAAAAACATTAGCAATTAATACACTTTCTAGAGCAGTTCAAGGTTCTTTTAGCAGAATCCAGTTTACCCCTGATTTACTTCCTGCCGATGTTATCGGGACAATGATTTACAATATCAAGCAAAATGAATTCTCCATTAAGAAGGGACCAATTTTCGCAAATTTCGTTCTTGCCGATGAGATTAACCGTGCTCCTGCAAAAGTACAATCGGCTTTGCTAGAGGCAATGCAGGAAAAGCAAGTAACCATTGGAGATACCACTTTTAAATTAGAAAAACCTTTCTTGGTTTTAGCTACACAAAATCCAATTGAACAAGAAGGAACCTATCAATTACCAGAAGCACAAGTGGATCGTTTTATGCTAAAAACAGTTATTGATTATCCTAAAATGGATGAAGAACGTTTGGTAATTCGTCAAAACCTAACAGGAAGTTACGAAACAGTAAATCCAGTTGTTTCAGTTGAACAAATTTTGCGTGCGCAACAGGCTGTTCGTGAAGTTTACATGGATGAAAAAATTGAGAAATACATCTTAGATATCATCTTTGCTACGCGTTACCCAGAAAAATACAAATTAGCCGATTTAAAACCATTAATCAGCTTTGGTTCTTCTCCACGTGGAAGTATCAATTTAGCCAATGCGGCAAAATGTTATGCATTTATCAAACGTAGAGGTTATGTAATTCCAGAGGATGTTCGCGCTGTAGTTCATGATGTATTACGTCACAGAGTAGGTGTAACTTACGAGGCTGAGGCCGAAAACATCACTTCGGTAGATATAATCAACAAAATTATAAACGAAGTAGAAGTACCTTAATTTAGTTTGCAGTTATCAGTATTCAGTTAGCAGTAACTGATCACTGGGCACTAAACACTGAACACTGAACTTATGGATACAAAAGAGCTTTTAAAAAAAGTACGAAAAATAGAAATCAAAACCCGAAGATTGAGTGATCATATCTTCTCTGGTGAATATCATACTTCTTTCAAAGGGCGTGGGATGACTTTTAGTGAGGTGCGTCAATATCAGTATGGCGATGATATTCGAAATATTGATTGGAATGTTACCGCTCGTTATAATGAAGCTCACGTAAAAGTTTTTGAAGAAGAACGCGAATTAACCATGATGCTTATGGTAGATATTTCGGGTTCAGAAAGTTTTGGTTCTAAAAATCAATTTAAAAAAGACATCGTAACAGAAATTGCTGCCACGATGGCTTTTTCGGCTACGCAAAACAATGATAAAATTGGACTGATTTTGTTTTCAGACCAAATCGAATTGTACATTCCTCCTAAAAAAGGAAGGTCGCACGTATTGCGTATCATTCGTGAATTGATAGAATTTGAACCGAAAAGTCACAAAACAGATATTGCTCAGGCATTGAAATTCCTATCGAGTACTCAAAAAAAGAAAGCCATTGTTTTTGTCATTTCCGATTTTATGTCGGCTGATTATGAGCATACACTAAAAATTGCAGCAAAAAAACATGATGTAACCGGTATTCGAGTGTATGATATACGAGAGGAGAAAATGCCAAATCTTGGAATGGTTCCAATGATTGATGCCGAAACAGGCGAAATCCAAGTGGTCGATACGGGTTCTAAGGCTGTTCGAATGAGTTATGAGAAGTATTATCAAGATCAGTTGAATTATTTCAAAGAGACTTTCAGTAAATCAGGTTCGGGTATTGTAAATACAAGAGTTGACGAAAGTTACGTAACTAAGTTATTGGGTTATTTTAAATCGAGATAGAGAATCTGGATTGAAGATTTTAATCGGATTAATACAAAATGAAAAAATCATTCTTCTTATTACTACTAGTTATTTCTACCAGCATTTTTGCTCAACAAAAAAGAGTAGAAACAAGTATTGATACTACAAAAAATAAAATTGGAGCCGAGTTCAAATTAACTTTTAAAACATCCGTAGATACTTTGTCAAAAGTTGTTTTTCCTAATCTAAAGTCATTTGGAAGTCTAGAGGTTATCCAATCGTATCCAATTGATACTGTAAAAAACAACGACCGTTATGAATTGATAAAAAAATACGGTTTGACTCAGTTTGATTCTGGGCGATTTGTGATTCCTAGTGTTAAGATTCTTATCAATAATAAACCTTATTTAAGTGATTCTATCGTTGTTGAGGTAGCCAATGTTCAAGTGGATACTTTAAAGCAAAAAATGTTTGATATCAAAGATATTCAACCGGCGAATGATTCTATTGGTAATTGGTGGAAATACCTTGTTGGATTGCTTATCCTTTTAGCAATTGGCGCAGGAGTTTATTGGTTTGTAAAAAACAAGCAAAAGAAAAAAATTGAGGAGGAGGTTTATAAAACGCCAATAGAAAAGGCAACGAGTTTGTTGAATAATCTGGAAAAGAAAGAACTTTGGCAAAAAGGAGAAATAAAAGAATATTACAGTGAATTGACGGATATTGCCCGAAATTATATTGAAGAAGCTATCGAAATTCCAGCAATGGAAAGTACAACTTCTGAGTTGATTGCAGGTCTAAGAGCGGCTTCGGTAAAAAAGAAAATGACTGTAACGCCTGAGACAATAGAAAACTTAGAAAGAGTTTTAAAACAAGCCGATTTAGTAAAATTTGCTAAATCCAAACCCTTAGAGTATGAGATTACTAGCGATAAAGAAAAAATCCAAAAAGCGATTTTAACCTTAGATAGTGCTATTCCAGTTGAAATTCCTGAAGAGGAAGATGTGTTGTTAAATGAAGTTCAAAGACAAAAGCAAATAGCACTTCAGTTAAAGAAAAAGAGAAAAGATCGTATTATCATTAGCACAGCTACTATCATTTGCTTGTTATTAGCTACTACTTTTTATTTCATGATCACTCGAGGATTTGATTATGTGAAAGATAATGTTCTGGGGCATCCATCCAAAGAATTATTAGAGGGCGAATGGGTGAAAAGTGAATATGGAAATCCAGGAGTAATTATTGAAACACCTAAGGTTTTGGTGCGTACCGATTTGACAAAATCATTACCTAAAGAAGGATTGGCCGTTGTCAAAGAAATGCAGTCATTCACCTATGGCAGTTTAATAGATCCATTTTATTTGATGGTTTCTACTTTAAAATACAAGCAAGAAACACAAATTGATTTGAAAAAAACAATGGATGTTACTTTGCAAACTATGGAATCGCAAGGAGCACAAAATATGATTGTGAAACAGGAAGATTTTGAAACAGGTGAAGGTATTACTGGACTGAAAGCCTATGGTACGTTTACAAGAAATAATTCAATATTGAATGAAAAAGAGCGAATGTATTATGAAGTCCTATTGTTTAGCCAAGATGGAGGATTGCAACAAGTATTAATTTTGCACCAGGAAGGCGACAATTATGCGAATCAAATTTCAGAACGAGTGCTGCACTCCGTTGAATTAAAACACGAAGGGATATAATGAAAAATATAACTTTTTTAAATCCAGAGTTTTTTTGGTTGTTTCTTTTAATTCCATTGGCCATTGCTTGGTTAGTTGTAAAAAGAAACCAGCAATCGGCAACTTTAAAAGTGAGTTCGATTAAAGGTTTTAAAACGAAACCTTCAACATTGGCAAAACTAAAGCCTTATTTGAGTGTTTTACGTATTCTGGCATTGTGTTCCTTAATTATTGCTTTGGCCCGACCAAGAACGGTTGATATTAGCAATAAAACCAAAACGACTAAAGGAATTGACATTGTAATGGCTATAGACGTTTCAGGAAGTATGCTCGCTAAAGATTTGAAGCCCAATCGTATGGAAGCTTTAAAAAGAGTAGCTGCTGACTTCGTAATGCAACGTCCTAACGACCGCATAGGTTTAGTAGTTTATGCTTCTGAAGCCTATACTAAAACACCCGTTACAAGTGATAAAGCTATTGTAGAAGAGGCTATTGGAAGTATCAAGTACGATAACGTTTTGCAAGACGGAACCGGAATTGGAATGGGATTAGCAACAGCAGTCAATCGTTTAAAAGATAGCAAAGCTAAAAGTAAGGTTATTATTTTATTGACGGATGGGGTAAATAACGCTGGTTTTATTGAGCCAGAAACGGCTGCAGATATTGCAAAACAATACGGTATTAAAGTGTATACAATCGGTATTGGGACAAATGGAATGGCAATGTTTCCTTATGCTTTAGCGCCAAACGGAGATTTCTTGTTCCAAATGATGAAGGTGGAAATTGATGAACGATTGATGAAAAGTATCGCTCAAAAAACGGATGGTAAGTATTTTAGAGCGACAAGTAATAGCAAATTGGCTGAAATTTATAACGAAATCAATAAGCTAGAAACAACGGAAATTCAGGAATTAAAATTTTATGATTATGACGAAAAATTCAGGCCTTTTGTATTGTTTGCCTGTTTATTGGTTTTAATCGAAATGGGATTAAGAAATACAGTTTATAGAAGCTTTATTTGATTTTCGAGAATAAAAAAATTACAAGTTTTAAAATCCCAAATTCCAACAATTGGGATTTGGAATTTAATTTTTGGAACTTAAAAATGATATGGAATTAGACGAAAAAAAATATTTGTACTTACTCATAATACTGCCTTTATTGGTTTTACTTTTTCTAATGAATATGTATTGGAAAAAGAAAAAACAAAAGGAGTTTGGTGATTTAGAAATGATCAATAAACTAAGTCCGGAACGTTCTGTTTTTAAACCGGTTTTCAAATTGATTGTTCTTTTATTGGCATTACTTGGTCTAATTTTAGGATTGGTGAATCCTAAAATAGGAACCAAATTAGAAACAGTAAAACGCGAGGGAATTGATATTGTTTTTGCAATGGACGTTTCAAAGAGTATGCTTTGTGAGGATGTTGCACCTAATCGATTAGAGAAAAGTAAACAAATTGTTTCTCAGATAATCAATCAGTTAGGAAGTGATCGTATAGGAATTGTAGCCTATGCAGGGAGTGCATTTCCCGTACTACCCATTACTACTGATTATAGTGTTGCCAAAATGTTTTTACAAAGTATGGACACTGATATTGTTTCGTCTAAAGGAACTTCTTTGGATGAAGCAATCAAATTATCATCTACTTATTTTGACGAAAAAAGCAAAACATCTAAGTTGTTAATTATGCTTTCGGATGGAGAAGATCATTCCGAAGGAGCTCAGGCAGCCGCTGAAGAAGCTAATAAAATTGGGATGCGTATTGTAACAGTAGGAATTGGAACTGAAAAAGGAGGTACAATTCCGTTGCGAATTAATGGCACAATTCAAGGTTATAAAAGAGATCAAAATGATCAAGTGGTAGTTACTAAATTAAATCCGCTAAGTTTAGAAGAAATTGCAAAAGAAACAAAAGGGGGTTATGTAAGTGGCAATAATACCAAAGAAGTATTGGATTACATCAAGAAAACCTTGGATAATATTCAAAAAACCGAATTTGAATCGACACAAATGTCCAATTTTCAATCGCAATTTCAATGGTTTTTAGGATTTGCCTTTGTGCTTTTATTCTTGGATGTATTCCTTTTGGAGAAAAAGACAAATTGGGTGAAGAAGTTAGACTTGTTTAACGAAGAAAAATAAATGTCAATTCTCGCTGTAGAGAAAGAACATAATAAAATGAAAATGAAGAATTTTATAAAATACGGATTTATTTTTTTTGCTTTCCTATTCTTAGGATTAGGTGTTGTATTGGCACAGGAAAAAGATAAATCTTTACCGAAAGCCAATGATGAATACAATAAAAGTAAGTTTGCTGAAGCAGAGGCTAATTATAGAATATCGAATTCAAAATTTCCTAATCGATCAGTTGCTCCATTTAATTTAGGAAATGCTATTTACAAACAAAATCAAGCTTCGGAGGCCAAATACGCTTACGCAAAAGCCTTAAAAAACGCTAGGTCAAGAGTTCAAAAACACAAAGCCTATCATAACTTAGGAAATGTGTTTATGAAAGAGAAAGATTATTCTCAAGCTGTGGAAGCTTATAAAAACGCACTTAGAAATGGTCCTAATGATGAGGAAACCCGATACAATTATGCCTTGGCAAAAAAAATGCTAAAAGAAAATCCTCCTAAAGATAACAAAAACAATAAAGATAAAAATAAAGACAAGGATAAGGATAAGGACAAAAAAGATCAGGACAAGAAAAACCAAGATAAAGACAAAGACAAAAAAGACAATAAGGATCAAAATAAAGACAAAAATAACGGCAAAGACAAACCAGATCAAAATCAGCCGCCAAAACCACAGCCAGGAGGAATTTCTCAAGACCGTTTAAAAAATCTTTTGGATGCGGTAAATAATGAAGAAAAGAAAGTTCAGGACAAGGTAAAATCGAATAAAGAAAAAGGAAGACCCGTTCAAACAGACAAAGATTGGTAATTTCTATTTAATGATTGTATTCTAAATAAAGGATAAGAGGTAGAAAAATGAAAAAATATTTAGTATTACTACTGTTATGTTTTCAAGGACTTTGGGCTCAAGTTGAGTTTGAGACTAAAGTAAGCAAGAACACACTTGGTCTTAATGAAAGACTTCGTGTGGATTTTGTAATGAATATAGATGGCGATAATTTTAACGAACCTTCTTTTGAAGGATTTAGAGTAATTGCTGGGCCTAGTCAGCAGGTTAGTCAGTCGTGGATTAACGGAAGAAGTTCTTTTGAAAAAATATATTCTTATTATTTAATGCCTACTCACAAAGGGGCTATTGTAATTAAACCAGCTACCATTGAATATAATGGTCAAGTGTATAAAACAGCAGCTGTAAAGGTAACGGTGACTAATGCTATCGAACAACCTAAAGACCCTAATGATATTAGTGTTTCGGTAGATAATAATTTGTATTTGGTGGCCGATATTTCAAAAACAAATCCTTATATCAACGAGCCTATAACCGTGGTTTATAAGTTGTATTTCAGTTACAATATTGGAATTAAAAATTGGAGAGATGTTGGCAAACCTAAGTACAATGATTTTTGGAGTCAAAACATTGATATCAAACAATTGTCTTTGGAAGAAGGAATGTTTAAAGGCGAAAAATTTCGATATGTGGTTTTGAAAAAAGTGGTTTTATATCCGCAAAAATCAGGAAAACTCACTATCGACCCGCTTGCTCTTGATATTGATGTAGAATTACCTACCAATCGTAGAAATATGTTTGGACAAATGCTTATCAAAGAAGACAGTAAACGAGTTTCGGCAGGGGCTAGAGTTATTGCTGTGAAATCACTTCCAGAAGCCGGTAAACCAGCCGATTTTTCTGGAGCTGTAGGTAGTTTTGATTTTAAAGTTATCCCCAGCAAAACAGAGCTTAAAAGTGGAGAAAGTTTAGATTTAACCGTAAGTGTAGCTGGGAAAGGAAACCTAAAATTATTTACCTTGCCAAAACCTATAGTGCCTAATGCATTAGAAATGTATGATCCTGAACATAAAGAACAGGTAAATACACCACTTTCTGGAATGGCTGGAAAAATTGCGGATCGTTATACTATCATTCCGCAATTTAAAGGAGAATATCCAATTAAACCGATGCAGTTTTCTTATTTTGATTTGAATTCAAGAAGCTATAAAACCATTACATCACCGGAAATTATTATTAAAGTATTAGACGGGCCTACCGCTGCTACCGCTTCCACTCCAAATTCGGGTGAAGCTAAGAATAAAGTAGTGGCTAATGAACAATTTCAGTATATTAAGTTGGATACTAAGTTAGAACCAATAGCTACTCAAGACTTTTTTGGCTCTAAATTGTTCTATAGTTTATTGTTAATTCCTTTTGGATTGTTGCCTGTGATAATATTGGCTAAGAAGAAAAAAGAAGCAATAGATGGCGATGTTGTAGGAAACCGAATTAAAAGAAATAACCGTTTGGCTAAAAAATATTTATCGGAAGCCAAAAAGCACATCAATAACAAAGAACCATTTTATGTGGCATTGGAAAAAGCGATGCATAATTTCCTAAAAGCAAAGCTGCACATTGAAACTTCGGAGATGAGTAAGGATAATATCAAAGAAATTTTGTTGTCTAAAAATGCAAATCCTCAAGCAGTGAACGAGTTTATTGCATTGACAGAAAATTGCGAAATTGCTAGATATGCACCTTCTTCAAGTGCAAGTATTCAAAATGATTACGAAAAAGCGGTAGGGATAATTTCAGAGTTAGAAAAACAACTGTCTTAATTTTTTTTAACCACGAAGAACACAAATTGAAATGAAAAATTTAGTAACCATAATATTCTTTTTAGTTAGTCAGGTTTTCTTTGCTCAAGATAATTTTGAAAAAGGAAATAATTTCTATAAAAATGGGAAATACGAGCAAGCTTTGGAGGCTTATAATGCTGTTTTGAGTACAAAGAAACAATCGGCAGAATTGTATTTCAACATTGGAAATTGCTATTATAAGTTAAACAAAGTAGCGCCTGCAATTTATAACTATGAAAAAGCCCTGGTATTAAGTCCAAATGATAATAACATAGTGAACAATTTGAAGTTTGCTCAAAAGCGAACTGTCGATGAAATCAAAGTAGTTCCAAAAGTAGGATTCGACAAATTATTACGTGATTTTACAGGCATGTATCATTATAACACTTGGGCATGGATTTCAGTGGTATTTTCCATTATGTTTTTGGGATGCTTCTTAGGATATTATTTTTCAGTCCTAGCTCTCAATAAACGATTATTCTTTTTTGGAATGTTTTTAATGTTGGTTTTGGTTCTTATAGGAGTTGCCTCGGCAAGTTTTGAGAAAAGTTATTTTAAAAACGAACGACCAGCTATCATTTTTGCCGAAATGACCCAAGTAAAAAGCGAACCACAAAATAAAGCGGCCGATGTAGTTGTTTTACATGAAGGGACTAAAGTTTATGTAATCGAAACACTTGACAGTTGGAAAAAAGTCCAATTGACCGATGGAACCGAAGGCTGGATTGAAAGCGAAGCCATTCGTGAAGTAAAATAGAAATAAGATTATAGATTTCAGAATGCAGATCACGTCTTAGTTCTGAAATCTGCTTACTGTTCATTGCTTTCTGAAGTCTGCCCACTTTTTTTAAAATCTCCATACCATTTGGCAATAGACGGATACATAAAAGCTGCTGTTTTTTGAATAGGATAGTAAAAAATAGATTTATCCAAAGTTTCTTTTTTAGCAAAAAAGTGATTGTGATTTATTTTTTCAAAAAGAGAAAAAAGCATTCCAATAATCAATACTATTTTTAACACCCGAAATATTCCGCCGCCTAATTTATTGATCCAGCCTAAAAAGGCAAAATCGACAATGCCCGTGAGTATTTTGGCAAGGAAGTGAATTCCAACAACAACAAGAATAAAAGTGAGTAGGAAAGCAACAACTTGAATACTATTTGGATTCCAATGAACATGTTCAGAAAGAAAATCTTTAGTAATCACAGAAAATTTTACTGCAAAATAAATTCCAATCATTAAAGAAAGAAATGAAGCCAATTCTGTAAAAAGACCGTTTACAATTCCTTTATACATGGCTAAGGCTAGTAAGGCGCCTAAAATAATGTCTAAAAAACTCATAGAAAAAAATAGAAAAGTATAAAGGGCAAAGATAAAAGAATTATGTTGGTATCTTTGCCGAAATAATAGTAGGAAAAAGAAATTTGAAGGTGTTCCTCTAACTTCTAACTCCTAACTTCTAACTTTTAAACATGTCAAGAGATACACAACTAAAAGAGCGCTGGGAAAAGCTCGTCGATATACTTTCTAATCAATTTTCACAAGGTGAAGATTTGGATTTAGATGCCATCATTTTTTTAATTGGAGTTCAGGAATTAGGTAAATTTCATCGTGAATTTAAAAAAGATGAAAAAGTAAACCTGATGCATATTGCTATTTGTCGATTATTAGAACCTTACGGTTTTTATGAATTTGACTTTTTCGACGAAGATGGCTGGCCTCATTACAAAGTAAAAGAGGAATTACCACCCTTAAAAGCTGGAGAGCAAACAGTTTTAATGAAAGAAGCCATTGTGAATTATTTCATAGAAAAAGAACTTATCGATTAGTATTCAATGTTCAGTAGCAGTAATCAGTTAAGAATTTTAGAAAAACTTCTAACTTCTAACTTCTAACTTCTAACTTTTACTTAAATTTGCACACTCAATTATTGGATGAAAATGATAGATAAGATAAAAGAATATATTGGTGAAGCACAAGCTTTTTCAACACAAGATACTGCCGAACTAGAAGCGTTTAGAATTAAATTCTTAGGAAGTAAAGGAATTATAAAAGATTTTTTTGCCGAATTTAAAAACGTGCCTAATGAGCAAAAAAAGGAATTTGGACAAGTAATTAATTTACTTAAAAGTTCTGCTGAAGAAAAAGTAAAATCTATTCAAGAAGCCTTAGAAAGCAAGGAAGAAGCTAAAGGACTTTATGGCGATTTGACCCGTACCGCTGAACCAGTAACTATTGGTTCTCGTCATCCTATTTCTATCGTAAAAAATCAAATTATCGATATCTTCTCGACTATTGGATTTAATGTTTCCGAAGGTCCAGAAATTGAAGACGATTGGCATAATTTTACAGCCTTGAACCTGCCTGAATACCATCCAGCGCGTGATATGCAGGATACTTTTTTCATTCAAACAAATCCTGACGTTTTATTGCGAACTCATACGTCGTCGGTTCAAGTACGTTATATGGAAAACAATAAACCGCCTATAAGAACGATTTCTCCAGGACGTGTTTTTCGTAACGAAGCTGTTTCGGCACGCTCGCACTGTATTTTCCATCAAGTAGAAGGTTTGTATATTGACAAAGACGTTTCTTTTGCCGATTTGAAACAAACCCTTTTGTATTTTACTAAAGAAATGTTCGGAAAATCTAAAATCCGTTTGCGTCCTTCTTATTTCCCGTTTACAGAGCCAAGTGCCGAGATTGATATTTACTGGGGATTAAAAACGGAAACCGATTATAGAATTACTAAAGGAACAGGTTGGTTAGAAATTGGTGGTTGCGGAATGGTAGATCCTAATGTTTTGAAAAACTGTGGCATCAATCCTGATGAATATAATGGATTTGCTTTCGGAATGGGAGTAGAGCGTATTGCGATGTTGTTGTACCAAATAGGTGACATCCGTATGTTTTATGAAAACGACGTACGTTTCTTAGAGCAATTCAAATCAATAATATAATTATAAGTCCTTAGTTTTTAGTCCCTAGTACTTAGCAAATACACTTTACTAAGGACTAGGGACTAAGTACTCTTAATCTATACTATGAAAAAAGACATCAATATTCCCGAAGTAGAAAACGTATTCATTGCTGCTGTTCAAGAGTGGAGCGATGATTTTATGGAGAAAGTTTGGTATGCCTATTTAGTAAACGACAGTGACTTTGATATCGATAGCGTGATGGTGGTTTCTAAAGCTTTCGGAACTATTGATGGCGAAATGAAGAAAACTTCAGTTTTGCGTCATGCTTTTGTTCAGGTACCTGCTGTTTCGGTAGTGAAAATCGAAATGATCGAAAAAAGTTTGTTGCCATTGAATAACGAGTTCATGCTGACTTTCTTTATTGGTAATACTTTATACGACAAGAAATATATTTTCAAAGCCAATACTATTAATGAAAATAATGTAGAAGAAGTGCCTATTCTTTTTGTAGATGGGGTTATCGTGAGATAAACTTTTTCTGAACAATAATTAAAACCGCAAATTCACAAATTATAAATGTGAATTTGCGGTTTTTTGTTTAGATGTTATACTCCGTAGTATGAAAGATTTCTTTCAGTACAAAATAACTTTCTAAGACCCCAATGTTATCAATTTTGGATAATTTCAATCGGACGAATTCATGGTACTCGTCCAGACTCTTTAGGTTTATTTTCAAAAAGAAATCTACTTTTCCAGCCATGTGGTAGCATTCTTGAACTTCTTTCAAGGCTTTGATTTGTTTTTCAAAAGTGTCAATGAAACCTTCGTTGTGATAACGAAGCGAGACCATGCAAATAGCCGTTACCGGCTGGTTAATCAATTTTTTATTCAAGATAGCCGCATACTTTTTGATATAACCTTTATTCTCTAATCGGCGAATTCTTTCATACACAGGCGAGCTGGTAAGATTAAGCGCATCGGCGATTTCTTTGGTGGTTTTCTTTGAATCTTTTTGTAAAATTCGTAATATTTTTAAGTCAATTTCGTCTAGTTTTTCCATGGCAGATAAAATTTCTTTTTGAGTGCGTTAAAAAAGTACTTTTAAGGTAAAAATACTTTAATAGTGTTAAATGTAAGTCAAAATTACTTAATTTAATTGGTGTTTCAGCGATATTGTCTTTTGAATTTATTTCTGAACTAATTTTGTATCATTAAGATTTTAAATATGATACAAGAAAAAATTTTAGTAGTAGGTGCTAATGGGCAGTTGGGTTCAGTTTTAACCAAAAAATTGCAAGAGCGCTATGGAATGGATGCCATTGTTGCCTCCGACTTGAATGTTAAAGCTAATTTTGAAGGAATATTTGAAACTTTAGATGCTACCGATTATGAGGCTATAAAAAGTATTGTTGAAAAATACAAGGTGACCCAAATTTATCATTTAGCGGCCATCTTATCCGCCAACGGTGAAAAAGCGCCTTTGCGTACTTGGGATATTAATATGCAAACATTCTTTAATGTACTTGAAGCAGCTAAGAATTGCGATGTAAAAAAGGTTTTTTATCCAAGTTCAATTGCTGTTTTTGGAAACAATATTCAAAGAGAAAACACCCCTCAAAATTCTATTTTGAATCCTTCAACTGTATATGGAAATAGTAAGGTGGCTGGTGAAAATTGGGCTAATTATTATTATGAAAAATACGGTTTAGATATTCGTTCTTTGCGATATCCGGGTATTATTGGTTACCAATCATTGCCGGGTGGAGGAACAACCGATTATGCTATAGATATTTTTCATAAGGCAATCAATCATGAAACTTTTGAATGCTTTTTAGATGGAGCTACTAAGTTACCAATGATTTATATGGAGGATGCCATTCGTGCAACGATTGAATTAATGGAAGCTCCGGCGGAGAACATCACTTTGCGAACTTCTTATAATTTGGCAGGAATGAGTTTTACGCCACAGGAATTATACGAGTCTATCAAGGAAAATTATCCTGATTTTAAAATTGTATATAATCCAGATTATAGACAAAAAATAGCCGACTCATGGCCAATGAGTATTGATGATTCTCAGGCTCAGAAAGATTTTAATTGGAAGCCCCAATACAATCTGAAAACAATGACTGAGGATATGATTAAAAATTTAGAATCAATTAAAAACATAAACGAATTAGCATGTACGCATCAGTAAAAAATCAATTGATTAATGAAATTGAAGCCATTAAAGAAAATGGTCTTTATAAAAGTGAACGAGTAATTACTTCTAAGCAAGGTTCAGAAATTGATACGGTAGAAAGAAAAGAAGTACTTAATTTTTGTGCCAACAATTATTTAGGATTATCAGCTGATCCAACAGTTATTGAAGCGGCAGTGGAATCTGTAAAAACATATGGTTTCGGACTTTCATCAGTACGTTTTATTTGTGGAACACAAGATATTCATAAAGAGTTGGAACAAAAAACAGCGGCTTTTTTAGGTATGGAAGATTGTGTTTTGTATGCTGCTGCTTTTGATGCTAATGGTGGTGTTTTTGAACCTCTTTTAAATGAAGAAGATGCCATTATTTCTGATGCTTTAAATCATGCTTCTATAATTGATGGTATTCGTTTGTGTAAAGCCAAACGTTTTAGATACGCTCATAATGACATGAGTGATTTAGAAACGCAGTTACAGGCTGCTTCTGGTGCTCGCCGAAAATTGATTGTTACTGATGGTTCTTTTTCAATGGATGGAACAATCGCTCAATTAGATAAAATTTGTGATTTAGCTGATAAATATGACGCTATGGTCATGGTGGATGAGTGTCACTCAACTGGTTTTATTGGTGAAACCGGAAGAGGAGTACATGAATTATACAAAGTAATGGATAGAATTGATATCATTACAGGAACTTATGGTAAAGCTTTAGGAGGTGCTTCTGGAGGATTTACAGCGGCTAGAAAAGAGATAGTGGATATTTTAAGACAACGTTCTCGTCCGTATTTGTTTTCTAATACTTTGGCTCCTGCTATTGTTGGTGCTTCTTTGAAAGTTTTGGATATGATTTCTAATTCAACGTGTTTGAGAGATAAATTAGAAAGAAATACGAAGTTTTTCAGAACCGAGATGACGGCTGCAGGATTTGATATTGTACCAGGAATTCATCCTATTGTGCCTATAATGTTGTATGAAGCTAAATTGGCTCAGGAATTTGCTAAAAGATTATTGGACGAAGGTGTTTATGTCATTGGATTTTTCTATCCGGTAGTTCCTGAAGGAAAAGCTAGAATAAGAGTCCAACTTTCGGCAGCTCACGAAACAGAGCATATTGAAAAAGCAATTAAGGCTTTTGTAAAAGTGGGGAAAGAATTAGGTGTAATCCAATAAACTTTTTTAGATTTATAGTGATAGAAACGATTTAAAAAAGTTAGAATGATATTTTATGCACTGGATTTAATTGGAACGTTTTCTTTCGCTATAAGTGGAGCGACTGTAACTTCAAAAAAGGATTTTGATTTATTTGGAATCACTTTTTTAGCATTTGTTACTGGAATAGGCGGTGGCTCTTTAAGAGATTTATTATTGGGTAATTTGCCTGTAAGTTGGCTTAAGGATATTAATTATCTCTTGGTTATTCTTTTAGGAGTATTAGTCTCTATAGTGTTTAAGAAAGTAGTTTTTCGATTGCGAAAAACACTCTTTTTGTTTGACGCCATTGGAATAGGAATTTGTACCATTATAGGTTTGAAGAAAGCATTAGATATTGGAATTCATCCTATTTTAGCTTGTATCATGGGGCTTTTTTCTGCTGTATTGGGAGGCGTAATTCGTGATACACTTTGTAATGAAGTTCCGTTGATTTTTAAAAAAGAAATTTATGCTACAGCTTGTTTAATAGGTGCTTTGGTCTATATTGTTCTTAGAAACTTTCAAATTCAGGATGATTTTTTAAATATCATTACGGTATCGCTTATAATTGCTATTCGTGTGATAAGTGTAAAGTATAATTTGTCGCTTCCAAAGTACAGATAGCTTTTTATCAGGTACTGATATAAAAACAAAATAACCGTCTTGTGTTTATGATATGGTTTTTTCTATTATTTCCTTTTCGAGATTATTAATCTTATGCGAAAAGTAATTATTGTCATTTAAAAAAATTGAAAAGGATTTGAAAATACTATAATTAGATATAATACAAGTTAGAATTATAGCCAATCAATTTCAAATATTTATTAATTAAGATTATTATTTCTTTGATTAATTCATATCTTACGCCTTATAAAATATCTTTGTCTAAAGTAAATGAAATAAAAAGGATGGTTAAAAAATGGACTATTAAAAAAATTGCTGACGAATTAAATCTTTCAATAACAACAGTTTCATTTATTTTAAATGGAAAAGGAGAAGAGAAAAGAATTAGTAAAAAAGTAATAGATGATGTTTTACATTTTATTTCAGAAGTTGGATATTCCCCTAGTACTGTAGCAAGAAACTTACGTATAGGGAAGTCAAAAACAATTGCTTTTATAGCCGAAGATATTTCAGGTTCATTGTTTGCAAGTATAGCAAAGCAAATTGAAGACAAATTTGAAGAAATGGGCTATACCATGATTTATGCAAGTACTGAAAATGACGCCACCAGAGCTAAAAATGTAATTGAAAATCTTAAAAACCGTCAGGTTGATGCATTTATAGTTACTCCTACAAATGGAATCGAGAAAGAATTAGAACAATTAATAGCTGAAAAATATCCAGTCGTTATATTTGATCGATTAGTGTCTGGAATTGATTCATTTAATGTTATAATAGATAATTATAATGCTAGTTTTGATGGAACGAAGCATTTAATTGATAATGGATATAAGAGCATTGGTTTTGTTACTGTAGACTTAGATCAAAGCCAAATCATGGACAGAATGAATGGATATATTGATTGTGTAACCCAAAATGGCTTATTGCAATATATTTTAAGAGTACCATATGCCATTTCTATGGAAGAAAAAGAGTCTCTTATTAAATCTTTTATAACTGAATTTAAACAATTAGATAGTTTGTTATTTGCATCTAATCATTTGGCAATACCTGGTTTGCGAGTTATTAAACAAATGAAATTAAAGATTCCTACAGACATTGGTGTTGTTACGTTTGACGATAGAGAACTTTATCAACTACATGAGCCAACTATTACCGCCATTGATCAACCAGTAGCTCTTTTTGCTGAGAGAATTGTAAAAGGGATTTCAATGCAGTTGTTAAATGAAACAGATAATGTTGATTTGGATAAAAATACTTTATTGCCCGTAACTTTAATAGTTAGGGAATCCTCCTCTAAAAAATAAAATCAGTAAACTTTTTTAAATTAAATATTTTCACTTTATTTGATAAATCGATTTAGCAATTGTTATCGATAATATTAATTAATTCAGATTTACTATATATATGGTAAAAATGAAAATAAATAGTGAAGGGAAATCTAACGCAATTGCTACCTAAACAAAATAGGCGGGTTGCTATTTTCAATTAAAAATCATTTAACTCAAAAGAAATAGTATTAAATTCAGGAAATCTAAATATGAATAAGACTGATATAACTAAGGGGATTAACGTATTACTCTTTTTTTTAATTATTGCGTGTAAACTTCCCAATAATCAAACAGTTATGAATAAAATGGATAAAAATAAACTAGAAAATGTAGTAAAATATGTTGATCCTATGATTGGAACTGCAAAAATGGGGCATACTTACCCTGGAGCTACAGTCCCTTTTGGTAGTATTCAATTGAGTCCTGATACGGATACCGTTTCTTATAATTCAGGGGGGAAGTATAATAAGGATGTTTATAAGTACTGTTCTGGTTATCAATATGACGATAGTACTATTGTAGGGTTTAGTCATACACATTTTAGCGGAACTGGCCATTCAGATTTAGGTGATTTTCTGATTATGCCTACAACTGGAAAACTTCAATTAAATCCAGGTACAGAAAAAAATCCAGAAAGTGGATACCGTTCCAGATATAGTCATGCTGATGAAAAAGCCGAAGCAGGCTATTATGCAGTTAAACTACAAGATTATAATATTTTAGCCGAATTGACCGTTACTACTAGGGTAGGGATGCATCGTTATACCTGTCCGAAATCAGATAGTTTGCATATAATTTTAGATTTAAAATCAGGTATATACAATCATGATGAAAAAAATGTTTGGACTTTTGTTAGAGTAGAAAATGATACATTGATTACGGGATATAGACAAACTAATGGTTGGGCCAGAACCAGAAAAGTGTATTTTGCAATGTCATTCAGTAAACCATTTATTAATTATGGACATAAAAACTATGATAAAGTTTCTTATAGAGGATTTTGGGGAAAATTCAATCAGGAAGAAAATTTTCCCGAAATGGCTGGGAAAAATATAAGAGCTTTTTTTGATTTTAAAACAGAAGAAAACGAAGAAATTAAAGTAAAGTTTGCTATTTCTCCGGTAAGTACACAAGGAGCAATAAATAATATGGAAAAAGAAATTCCGCACTGGGATTTTGAAAAAGTCAAACATGAAAGTCAAACTATTTGGAATGAAGAACTCAATAAAATTAAAATAAAAGGTATTGCAGAAGATGACAAAGTAAATTTTTATACAGCAATGTATCATTCTTTTTTAGGACCTACAGAATATATGGATGTAGATCGCAAATACATGGGCTTAGATTTGAATGTTCATGAGGCTAAAGATTTCACCAATTATACGAGTTTTTCATTATGGGATACTTACCGAGCTTTGCATCCACTTTTTAATTTAGTGCAACAGCAAAGAAATTCAGATATGATTAATTCAATGCTTGCTCATTATGACCAAAGCGCACATCATATGTTACCAATTTGGTCACATTATGCTAATGAAAATTGGTGTATGATTGGATATCATAGTGTTTCTGTTATTGCAGATGCAATTGTAAAAGGGAATACTAATTTTGATGTCAATCATGCCTTAAAAGCGTCTATTCAAACAGCTAAAGTACCTTACTATGATGGATTAAAAGACTATATGAATTTAGGATATGTTCCAGAGGATAAAAATTCTTCTTCCGTGTCTAAAACATTAGAGTATGCTTATGATGATTGGGCTATTGCTCAGGCAGCAAATACAATAGGGAATAAGAAAGTGTTTGATGAATTTATTAAAAGATCCGGTTCTTTTATTAATGTATTCGATAAAGAATCGGGTTTTATGAGACCTAAATTGAGTAATGGTAGTTTTAAAAAAGAATTTGATCCTTTAGATACCCATGGACAGGGATTTATCGAAGGGAACTCTTGGAATTACAGTTTGTATGTTCCACATAATCCGAATTTATTAATTGAAATGATGGGGGGAAAGGACATATTTTCTAAACATTTAGATACCTTATTTAGTATGGAACTTCCGGATAAATATTTTGAAAATACCGAAGATATTACTAGGGAAGGAATAATTGGGAATTATGTTCATGGAAATGAACCCTCTCATCATGTTGCTTATTTGTATAATTGGACTAATGAACCTTGGAAAGCCCAGGATAAAATAAGAATGATATTAAAAGCCATGTACAAAGCTAAGGCTGATGGACTGGGTGGTAATGATGATTTTGGTCAAATGAGTGCATGGTATATTTTTAGTAGTTTGGGGTTCTATCCTGTAGCACCTGGTTCAAAAATGTATGCATTGGGTAGTCCTGCTTTAAAACATGCTAAATTGAATCTTGAAAATAAAAATACTTTTGAAATAGTAACCGATAATCAATCAGACAGCAATGTGTTTATTCAAAAAGTAGAGCTTAATGGTAAACCGTTAAAAACACCTTTTATATCTCATGATGATATTGTAAAAGGAGGGATTTTAAAGTTTTATATGGGAGACAAACCTAATTTTAATTGTTATACCAAATAAGCCAAAAATTGAATTTAATGTAGGATTTAAAATTAAATAGTTTTGAAAATGATAAAAAGAAAAGTGCTTGTATTGTGTTTCCTCTGTTTTTCAATTAACACAATTACAGCTAAAATTGAAAATAGAATTTCTAAAAATGGAATTGTTGTTGAATTTATAAATGAGGATCAATCTGTAAATGATTCTATTGTTAAGCTGTATTTGGATACTTTTTTTCAAGTGTATCCTAAATTAAGTAAGGAATATAATAAGGAGGCAATTAAGCAAATTAAAATTAAAATTGAATCTGAATATACTGGCGTAGCCTATGCTCATAATGGACAAATTACTATAAGTGCTAAATGGATGAAAAATAATCCGTATGATGCTGATTTAATAACACATGAAGCGATGCATATTGTACAGCAATATCCAGGTGGTTCTTCTCCAGGTTGGCTAGTAGAAGGTGTTGCAGATTATGCAAGATTTAAATTTGGATTGAATAATGATTTAGCTAAATGGTCTTTGCCTAAATGGAAAGAAGGAAGTCATTACACGAATTCTTATCGAGTTACAGCTAAGTTTTTAGTATGGATTAGCAAAACTTATAATAAGAAAATTGTAAAGTTGTTGGACAAAGAAATGAGGTTGAATAATTATTCGGCAGCTTTATGGAAAAATTATACAAATAAATCCCTAGATGAACTTTGGGATGAATATGCTAAAATATCTGGTCATACAGAACTGAAATATTAAGTTTTAGAACAATTTTCACCTCAATTAAGGGGTTGTTGTTTTTCCTTTTTAGACTACTTAATACAGTAGTAAAAATGAGATTCTTATGATTGATTAAGTTGAAAATCTATTTTAAAGTTAACTTGTCAAGTTGTAAATGAGGAGTAGCTTTTTATGGGCAACTCCTCTTTTTTTATGGTAATTTCATCAATTTTTTAAGGTGCTAACAGATAAGTTTTTAAAGTTTACTTTACGACCTGCGTAACAACGTAAGCCCACAAATCCTTTAGAATAAAAACTATCGTTAATGTTTAAAAGTGGTTCTTTCAATTCATCAAAATAAATTTTGATATTTGAGCCCAATGTTTCCACTCTCAATTTATAAAAATTGTTGAGATTCACATTTATGGATGTTTGAGCTAATTGAGTATAGCTGTTATTGTTGAATCTTCCAAGAATCAATTCTTTTGTACGATGATCTATTGCAGTATAATAGCCATTAAGATTATCTACACCTATACCAAAATTATTGCCTCTAAAAATAATTCCTGCCTGACCACCTTCTGTTTCAATTGATAGATTCACAGTTGTAGATATATTGCTATATTCTTTTGACATATTGATATATTTAATACCATTTAATTCAAATGAATCTGCATGTAAAGTATTGTTATTTATAGGCTGCCATCCACCGGCAAAAGAAGTCCAGGTTTTTGAAAGTGTTTCTTTATCGAAATTTTCAATATAGTTATCGGGCTGTTCCGTATTTTCTTTACCAATTACTGGAAAATAAGACACACGGGTTTGTTCAGTACCAAATGGGACTAAATATATAGTTTCCTCGGCTTCTTCCGAATGTACTGGACTAAAAGGAGGTTCAGAAGCATGAATTTTATTAAAATCTAATCCCCAAGAAGGAATTTTTTTGGCTTTGGTAACTAATCGTATTGGTGTACTAAAACCAATAAAAGGATTTTCAGGTACAATCCTTTTTTCTACTTTAATAGTTGCTTCTGGATTTTTTCTATCTATTATCAAACCATAGTTCCATTTGTTAGAAGGAATAATTTCTAGTTCATCAAATGCGATTCCGTTAAAATTATGAGATGTTTTTACTTTTTTATTTTCTTGCATTACCAATGAAAAGACTAAAGGTCCACGTTCTATACCTACTGAATTATTTACCCAAGTAGAGGTTTTAATTTTCATCGGGACCTCAAGTAAAACAATGTCTTCATTCGACCAGAAGCGATCAATGGTGTAATAATTACCTGCAATAACATTAGGTTGTATCTTGCCATTTACTTTAATCACTGGAGCGATACACCATTCAGGAATCCTAAGTTTTAGTGGAAAGTGAACTTTTTTAGGAGTTCTTATTTTAAACTTTAATTGTTCATCAAATGGATAATTGGTTTCTTCTATTATTGTAATCTCGACATTGTCTGCAACCTTTGCTTTTACTGTACAGGGAGCGAAGGACACCGCAGCTAAACCGTTATCATTTGTTGCCATCCACAAATACTGAGCATATTTAGGCCATCCCATATGAAAGTTGAATCGACAACAAGGGAATCCTGAATATGGACCTGGAACGGTTCCATTATTATAATCTTGACCAAATCCATGTTGTCCGATTATGCACTGAACTTGATTTGGTTGTGTATAATATTGTAATTGTTTAAAATCCTTAGTTAAACTAGCTGCTAATTGGTTGAAAGCAATTTTTTCTAAGTTATCACCATAAGATGCTTCAGCGAAGACTCTAGTAGCAACTTGATTGCTGTAAATACGTTCTACAGTTGCGCATAATTCTACCCCTTGTATTGATGAGTTACCCGATATAAATTCTGTTCCTGAATTTATTCCTGTAATTTGACCATGATCTCTTTGGAGGAATTGAATCCCGTTTTGAAATGATTTTTTATCTTCTTCATTGTGAGATTTTTGATAAAATACAGGCCCGTATTTTAGCGCTTGAGCAACATTAACAGAATGGTAATATTGAAAATGGTCTTGGGTTACAAGCTTATTATTATTAAAAATACTAGAATAATTAAAGGCTTGATCTTTTATTAAATCTGCTAGATCTAAAAGGTAAGATTCTTTTGTTATGTTGTATAACCAAAATATCACTTCTACATTGTCAGAGGCTCTTGCTTTTGCCCATTCTTGGAGTGGTTTATTTTTTAGTGTTTTTAGTTGATATTTAAAATAATTAGTCAAAAATGGAACCACACGTTTGTCTGAAGTAGCATAATGGTAGTCCATTAATGTGGTAAGCATTAGCATTTTTGGCCACCAGTCTTGTAGTGTTTTTGGACCAAAATCGCCATTTTGTTGCTGGCTGTTTATTGTCCAATCAATCCATTTTTGAGCTTTTTTCTTTAATTCAGCATCATTTAATGTGTAGGCTAAATTTACTAATCCTTTAATGTAATAAGGAGGACGTTCCCAATCTGATTCAGGCTCATTTCCTCCTAACCATGATGAATTAGAATTTAATTCATGATAAATCGTTTCAGAATGTCCTGTAAGACCGTTCTTTTGCAAAAGTAGTTCTTGATGCAACCATCCCTGTGGGGTGATGCTTCCCATAGGTAGTGCAATGAATGGTGTTTCGTGTAAAGGAAATATATTATTTCTATAATTTGATTGTTGAGAGTAACAACAAATCGAGAAACTCAAAAGTAATAGCAGATAAAAATCCGAGAAGTAATTAGTGTGTTTCAAAGTTATTTTTATTTGGTTGGTTATTGGTAATTTAATTAAAATGCATAATTTTAATAAATCGTTTTAGCAAAAATATGTATTTTTCATTTAAATCTATTTGCATAAATAGAGATTAATAAGGTTGGTAATTAGTCTTTTGATCCAAATTCATTTAATTACGATGGATAGTATTAATTTCTACATTCTGTAATCCTAATCTACTAGTTGTTTTTGGAGTAATTTTTTTAAAATATAAATTATGAGATTATTAAAGATAATTTTTAGTTTTATACTGGTTTTTAATTTTGAAAATGGGCTTAGTGCTCAAAGTATAAAAGGTGCTTTCGCTATAGAAAATGTAGATAGAGCTAAAGTTTTAAGGGTAAAAGACGCTCTTAATGGCAATGGTGTTCCAATAGTGTTATATAATCCAGTTAATTGGAAATGTGTAACCTGGGATTTTATTGAAGTTGGACAGAATGTATACCAATTAAAAAATCTTTTTACTGGTAAAACATTTCAAATGAATGATACTGACTCTGTTCAAAATTTTGCACTATATCAGCAGGTGTTAGTAGCAAACAAACCCAAACAATCCTATGAATTTATATTGGTTAAGGATAATATTTATTTAATCAGACTTAAAGATTCGGATTTGTATCTTACGCCTTCTGGTAATTCTGGAGAAGTAAATTCCATAATTTTATTAGAAAAAAGGAAAAAAGATTCAACCCAATATTGGAAAATATACCGTCAAAATCCTACTATGTAAGTCATTCCTACTGGAATCGTTACGCTAATTTTTATAACTATTATGATGAATGTTCAAGTGTAAATAAGCAAAAAAAAATTAATATTAAAATCATTCAATACAGCATTTTTTTGAAATTGATCCTAGAGTCAGATTGAGTTTTTAGATGTTTTATTTAAAAGTGAAAACGCATTACAAACTAAAATTTGTAATGCGTTTTTTTAATTATACCTACTAATAATATCTTTTAAACTAATTCGGAATTGATATTTTATGATATCATTGTAAATTGTAAAAGGTATTATAAAATAATTAACTTTTATTTTTTCATGTCTTTTAAAAGTTTTATGAAATATCCACCAACAACAGAACGAGCTTTAAAGTTTACATGTTTAGCATCAGTAGTTTCATAAAAGTCGCTCATTGGTACTCGGTCTGGAGTTTCATTAGCATAGTCCCAAACAGGGTTAATAATGGCATCAAAATCTTTTTTATTTTCAGCTAAAGTTGCAGTCCAGATAATCCAGTCCGATTTAGAATAGGTCTTTCTGCTATCTAAAGGCAAACCGTATTTATTTTGTTTGGTTAAATAAAATTTGATTTCGTCTTTAGCAATAGTTTTAGAGAAAATATTTAAATCCAATAATTCATCCCAAACCAAATTGTATTTTTGACTCCAAGTATTTTTTGCCTCAAAAGCTAAGCTATAATGATTTCCATCGGCAGCAATTTTTTTCCATTTTTCAGCTAACTTTTTAGCAATTTCGATGTATTTTTTTTCTACTTCTTTTTGACCTAACATACCCGCAAGTTTACCATAAGATGCAATACCTAAAATAGCTTTGATAGATAAATTAGCATTTCTGGCTAAATGGCCAGCAAAATCATCTGTACACAATTGGTTACCTGGATCGAAACCATCTTTAACTAAATAGTTAGCCCATGTAGTTAGTGTTTCCCAATGTTTTTTAGCATATTCGGCATTTCCTTCTCTTTCTGCAATAGCAGCTGTTAGTATAATCATGTTTCCTGCTTCTTCAACAGGCATATCTTCGCCATAGATTTGTCCGGTAGCAACAGGATAAACTCCCAAATCATGTGCTGGATATGGTTTTGACCATTTTCCGCTTTTTTCACTGTAATAAAAGATACCATTTAACATACCTTTTAATAAATCAGGATTATAAATTAAAAATAAAGGTGCAGATGGGTAGGTAACATCAACAGTATTAATAAATCCTCCACTATTATTTTCTTTGGAAAGGAAAAGGATTTCTCCTTCTGGGCTTTCTACTAAGGAGTGCGCAGCGATAGCTTGTCTATAAGTGAGTAAACATAAATCAGCATATTTTTGTCCTCCAGCTTTTAAACAATCTTTATATAATTTTTCATCAAAAGCTTTTACTTTCTCAATGATATTTTTATAATCGTTAGCAGCTACTGCTAATGCCCTGTCCATTGAACTGCCCCCTTTTTTAAACCATGGTTTTAATTTAGATCCAAAATAATTAATGCTATAAATTTCATCAAATCCTAGCATAAATACCGTTTCTTTTTCCGTTGAACCTACAGTACCTAAATCACTAATTGTGTTTAATACCAAGTTTTTTCCAGTTACTTCAGTTTTAGTATTTATTTTTTCGTTGGTTACAAAAGGAAGTAAAGATGTGTTTGCACTGCTTATATAGTGTTGACTATTAGCGGAAGGAGCCGATAAATACACATAGCCCCAATCCACTCGCATGTCATCATTTTTTTTCTGTAAAACAGCTTGTTCAACTGTACCTGCTTTAAGGATATTGAGATTGTTTTGAGTGTATTTGCTCACTACTACCTCTTGTTGTGGTGTATACACTGCAATATTACTTGAAGCACCTAGGTATAATTTTGCTTTATGTTCTTTGTTATCTTTAGATTTTAGTTTTACCGATATATATGAAATAGGTCTACTCATTAAATCTAAATCGTCCATTAATAATGGAGTAGTAAATGTTGCAGTTAGGGTAGTATTATCACAATCAAAAGTATAGATAGTTTGATTAGCATTTATTACAACATTAGTTTGTTTGGCCTTTTTAATTTCCACATTTTGCATAGTTGGAGCATCGGTTACTAAACCAGCATCTAACCATTGTCCACCTGCCGTATTTTTTATGTGAATAGCTAATACATTATCTTTTGATTTTAATTTTTTGATAGTCTTTTGATCAATTGGGATGTACTGATAGCGATGAATCCATCCTTGAGTTTCGTATATTTTATCTCCATTTAAATAAACGATAACATTATCATCATGCCTCAACTTTAGATACAGACTTTTAAAATCAGTATTACTTAAATCAAAAGTTCGTCGGTACCATAGGTTGTCGCTTTTCCAAACTGTCTTAGCCTCTCTTGAATCGTCGCTAAATGGTGCAGTTCCTTTTTTCCAGCTGCTGCTATCAAAATTAAGCTGTTCCCAATTTGAATTTGGTTTTGATTCTGTATAATCAACTTTATATTCTATTTCATCAGATGCTGCAACAACTGATTCATAAATTTTAGTTTCGGCACCTAAAAAATGATAGTAGGTATCGTCGATTTTTAAAATACCCAATAATGAATGGTCTTGATCTGTCCAGTGTTGGGTTGCGGCACCATTTAGTTCTGAATTATTGGACCAAATACTAAAATTTGGGTTGTGAGTGACTAATGGGTAAGAAGGAGCTCTTAATTTTTCTTGAGAAAAAGAGAGGGTTGTAGTAGCAAAAAATGCTATCATACACAGTTTTTTAGTTTTTTTTAATAATCTCATTTAAGTTAATTTGTAATGATTATAGGTTGTTTAAAATTATAATGGGCTAAATTAGTAAAATTTAGTAAATCGATTTAGTTAGTAATGAAAATTTTTCTAGATTTGTGAACTGTTAAAAAAACCAAAATTTATTAATAGGATAATTTATATGTTCTTTTTTTTAAAATATATAATATTGGAATAATTAAATTATATATAATGAATTTTATTTCGTGGTTCTATTAACGCTACATATGAATCAATCACCAATTAATATAGTTATAAATGAAAAATAAATTTACCAAAAGGACCTGTTCGGTTTTGATGTTTGCAGCATTAATTATAAATACTTCTTGTAAGGAAAGTGCTAAAAAGGAATTATCTAAGGCTGTAGAGCCTAATAGTGAACAAAGTGAGCTAATCCATTCAAAGCGCTTTGATACAGTATTGAGTGGAAAGACTGTGAAATTGTTTTGGATTGAAAATAAAAATATAAAGTTAGCTATTACCAATTATGGAGGTAGATTTGTTGGGCTTTGGGTACCTAATAAAGACGGTAAGGAAGTTGATGTATCTATTGGTCTTGGTAATATTAAAGATTATATAGTTAATGATGAATCATACTTTGGGGCTACTATAGGAAGAGTTGGGAATCGTATTGCTAAAGGTAAGTTTGTTTTAGAAAACCAAGAATATACTGTTCCAACAAATAATGGAAAAAATGCTTTACATGGTGGTTTTCATGGTTTTCAGGATGTAGTATGGGATGCTAAACAACTTAATCAAAGTACACTGCAGTTAAGTTATGTTTCTCCTGATATGGAGGAAGGTTTTCCAGGGAATTTAAAAGTAACAGTTACTTATTCTATTACTGAAGATAATACCGTAAAAATGGAATATGAAGCTACAACTGATAAAACAACTATTGTAAATTTAACAAACCATGCTTATTTTAATCTTAATGGTGAAGGAAATGGCACAATATTAAATCACTCTTTACAATTATTTGCTAATAAGTATACACCAGTAGATGACGGACTTATTCCTACTGGAGAATTAAAAGATGTAAAAGGAACTCCATTTGATTTTACATTACCACATAAAATAGGTGAAAGAATTGATGCTAATGACACACAGCTAAAATATGGAGGTGGATATGATCATAATTATGTGCTTACTGGTTTTGAAAACAACAAAAATAAAAAACACGCTGCAAGAGTGATAGGAGATCAATCTGGAATTGTAATGGATATCTATACATTAGAGCCTGGTTTACAGTTTTATAGTGGTAATTTTATGAAATCACAAAATTTACTAAAATCCGGTAAGAGAGATGTTTTTAGATCAGCATTTTGTTTAGAAACGCAACATTTTCCTGATGCACCTAATCATAAAAATTTTCCAACTATTATCTTAAAACCTGGCGAAACCTATTCAACAGTTTCAGAATATAAATTTTCTGTTCAAAAATAATTTTAATTCAACCTCATTGAAATTTAGGCTTTAAGGTTAAAATTTCGATTGTTAGATTTCTTCTTTTGAAGCTGTAATGGTTATGGAAATTGCTTAACTTCAATAGACATATTTAGATTTTTTTTATACTATTTGTAATATATTTTTAAAAAATAGTTAACGAAAGAGAGCGATTTTAATTGGGTATTCATTGTCAATTGAAGAAATCTAAACGGTTGGAAAATCAGTAAAAAAATTAATTAATTGATTAATAGCGTGTTAATATATTTTAAAGTTCCGATTTTTATTTTCCTAACATAAATAGGATATATAAAATTAATTAATAAAATTTTAACTCTTTTTTTTGTTTAGCTAAATCGATTTAGTATATTAGTCCGCTCAAATAATAAATTATTAACTCTAAAATATTTCTATGACGAAAACAAAGTAATTAACAGACAAAGGATTGAAATATAAATTTCTTTTCCATTTAAACAATTAAAAAAAACTAAACCAATTCAAAAAATTAATTATGAAAAAAATCATAATGAAAGGAGTGGTAAATCCCATGACCAAGGATTTTTCACTTTTCGCATTTAATAGAGATTTAAAGGCGAAACTATTAATTTTTTTATTTTTAACTTCATTATTTGATATTCATGCCAAAGCAAATGCAAACAGTATTAAATATGGTTTAAAAATAAAAGCAGCATTGAATAAAAATTTTGTAGCTTCAAATGCAACATTACATTCAGTGTTTTTATCAAATGATGATTCCAATAAATCCAATAGTGAGTCATCTTTTTCTAAGAATAATAATTTAACAGTCAACACTTCTACAAACAACAGTAATCAATCTGCTTCAAATTTACAAGAGATTGAAATAAAAGGTCGTGTTTCTTCATCTGATGATGGTGCACCATTACCTGGAGCTACTATTACTGAAAAAGGGACAAATAATTCTGTTATAACGGACTTTGACGGAAATTTTTCAATTAAAGTTTCTAAAAAGGATGCAATATTATCTATCTCATTTGTAGGATTTACTACTCAAGATATTTCACTTAATGGTAAGACAAACCTTAAAATTCAACTTAAAGAAGCGGCTTCTAGTTTGGAAGAGGTTGTTGTTACTGGATTTGGTAAGGTGAAAAAAATATCTCTTACCGGTGCAGTTTCTACTATTGATGTAGATGATATGAAAAACAATCCTACTTCAAGTATTTCAAATGCCTTAATAGGTAATGCATCTGGTATTATGGGTATGATGCAATCTGGTCAACCAGGAAGAAATATTTCAGAATTTTGGATTCGTGGAATTTCAACTTTTGGAGGTGGAAGTAATCCTTTAATTTTAGTAGATAATATTGAGAGAACTTTAAATGATATCAATATTGAAGATATTAAATCCATATCGATATTAAAAGACGCTGCCGAGACAGCAATGTATGGATCCAGAGGAGCTAATGGAGTAATATTGATTACAACTAAAAGAGGTGCTGATGGTAAAATACGAATTAATTTTAAAGATGAGTTTATTTATAATACGAGAACTATTACTCCAGAATTTGAAGATGGTGTAACTTATGCTAAACTTTTAAACGAAGCTCGTGTTACTCGTAATCAAGCTCCGATTTATCAGCCGGAAGAATTAGAAATTCTACGTTTGGGATTAGATAAAGATTTGTATCCCAATGTAGATTGGAAAAGTATGCTCTTAAGAAATTCTGCAATGACTTACCGCGCTAATTTAAATATGAGTGGTGGTGGACCAACAGCTAGATATTTTGTTTCCGGAAGTTATGTAAACGAAGGAGGTATGTATCAAGTTGATAAAACGCTTAAAGAAGATTATAATACAAATGCAAATTTCAAACGTTGGAATTATCGTTTGAATACAGATATTGATGTTACTAAAACTACAATTGCTAAAATTGGAGTTGCAGGATCTTTAAGTAAAAGAAATAGTCCTGGTTTGGGAGATGCCTATTTTTGGGATGCTTTATTTGGTTATTCACCAATTCGTACTCCAGTTCTATATTCTAATGGTTATGTTCCAGCAATTGGATCGGGTAACCGTACTAATCCATGGGTAGTTGCAACACAAACCGGATTTAATGAAAATTGGGTAAATCTTGTTCAGACTAATATTACTGTAGAACAAGATTTAAATTTTCTGGTAAAGGGCTTAACGGCCAGAGGTATTGTGGGTTATGATATCACAAATAACAATAATATAGAGCGTCGTAAATGGCCAGAGCAATGGAGAGCAGAACGTGCTCGTGATGCAAATGGAAATTTAGTATTTACACAAATTAGTGGTCCTAACGAGTTGTTTCAAACAAGTGGAGCTTCCGGTGAAAGATTAGAATTTTATGATTTCATGCTTAATTACGACCGTACTTTAGCTAATCATCATTTCGGGTCTAGTGCACGATTTAATCGTGATGCCTTTGTACAAACAGTTAATTTGGGTACTGATATTAAAAATGGTATTGCCCGTAAACATCAGGCTTTGGCTGGACGTGTATTTTATGATTGGAAGAGTAAATATTTTGTGAATTTCAATTTCGGTTTTACTGGTTCAGAAAACTTTGCTCCAGGTAAACAATATGGATTTTTCCCTGCTATCTCTTTTGCTTGGAATATTGCAGGAGAGAAATTTATTAAAGATAATTTAGATTGGATTCGATTATTTAAGATCAGATATTCCAATGGTAGAGCAGGTAATGACCAATTGTTAGGAGGTGAACGTTTCCCTTATTTATATACAATTTCAGGCCTTTCAGGAGGTGGATATCAATGGGCTGATTTTGGTTTTGATAGATATTATAACGGTATGATATTTTCTCAGGTGGCATCAAGTAATGTAACTTGGGAGGTAGCTAAAAAACAAAATTTAGGTTTTGATTTTGAAGCAAGAGGTGTGATTGCCAATATTGATTTCTATGATGAGAGACGTACAGGGATTTACATGGTAAGAAATTTTTTACCAGCAATGGTAGGTTTGGAAAGTACACCAAGAGCTAATGTTGGGGCTGTAAAATCACGAGGTTTGGATGGTCGTTTTCAATACAATAAAAATATAGGAGATGTATCATTATCTATGAGAGGTAATGTTACTTATAGTAAAAATGAAATCTTAGAAATGGATGAACAAAATAATGTTTATGCCTATCAAAATCAAGAAGGTTATCGTGTAGATCAGTCAAAAGGATTAATTGCTTTAGGACTTTTTAAAGATTATGATGATATTAGAAATAGTCCAACACAGCAGTTTGGAGTTTATCAACCAGGTGATATTAAGTACAAAGATGTTAATGGTGATGGAGTTATAAACGATGGTGACCGTGTGGCTATTGGTGCAACAAGACGTCCAAATTTAATATACGGTTTGGGGGCTTCTGCAAACTGGAAAGGATTTAGTATTGGTGTTCATTTTCAAGGAGCGGGAAAATCTACATTCTCAACTTTCGGAAAAACAGTGTATGCATTTAGTGAAGGAGAGTGGGGACAAGTTATGAAAGGTGTTATGGGCAATAATCGTTGGATTGCTGCAGATATTTCAGGGGATCCCTCTACTGAAAATCCAAATGCGTCTTATCCAAGATTGAGTTATGGAGCTAATCCAAATAATTTCAGAGAGTCAACTTTTTGGTTAAGAGATGGAAGATATCTTCGTCTTAAAACATTGGATATTGGTTATAATTTACCAAAAAAGATAACAACACGTTTAGGTATTGAAAATATTAGAGTTTTCGTAGTAGGAAGCAATTTAGTTACATGGTCTAAATTTAAACTTTGGGATCCAGAATTGGCTTCTTCTAGAGGTGAAGATTATCCTCCTTCCAAATCCATTACAATGGGTATTAATGTTAATTTGTAAAGTGAAAAGTGATGAATAAAGAAAAATTATATATTGTTTTATTGCTAGTAGGTATCACAGCTTTTGTTACTTCATGTAGTGATTACCTAGATTCCAGTCAATATTTTAAAGATCGTCTCACAACAGAAAAAGTATTTTCTAGCAAAGTATACTCAGAACAATGGTTAGCCAATGTGTTTGAAGAATTAAGAGGTATAAATGCAGATGTTGCCAGTAAAGGATTAACGCCTCATAATTTTGCCGATGACATGTTCTATGGCGATAGAGATAAAGATTTTGACCCATCCAAAAATGAACTTTCGTACAATATGTTCAAAATGGGACAATATACTGAAGCCGACAAACAAGGAACATGGATTCAATGTTATCGTGGAATTCGTAATGCCTCTACATTTATTCATAACATTTATATGAATAAAGAAATGTCCGAAAAAGAGATTAAGGATTACACAGGTCAAGCGCGATTTGCAAGAGCATATATGTATTGGTTATTATTACGTAAATATGGTCCTATTCCACTATTACCGGATGAAGGATTAGATTATTCTGATAGTTATGATGATCTTGCTATTCCAAGAAGTACCTATGAAGATTGTGCAGAGTATATTAGTGATGAAATGTTACTTGCTGCAAATGAAATGAAAGAATTAGGAATGTCACGTGGGCAGGACGCAACGGCTAGACCAACAGTTGGAGCAGCCTTATCAACTCGTGCTAAAGCTTTAATTTATGCTGCAAGCCCATTAGCAAATGGTAATAAATCAAATTTTGCAAATCGTTTGGTAGATGATAAAGGTAAACTTTTGCTTTCTTCTGAATATAAAGAAATTAAATGGGCTAAAGCTGCTGCCGCAGCAAGAGATGTAATTGAACTTGGTGTTTATTCTTTGTATACAGTGGCAATTCAAACAACGGGAACTGATGCAACAATTGTTCCTCCAAATGATAATAATTTTGCTCAAAAAGCTTGGCCTTTAGGCTGGGCCAACATCGACCCTGCAAAATCATATGCAAGAGTTTTTGATGGAACATTACAACCATCAGGAAATCCTGAATTGATTTTTACTAGAGGAAATAATCAGGATGGTGAAAGTATTCGTGCTATGGTTGCACATCAATTGCCAAGATCGGCTACAGGATGGAATACTCACGGATTAACACAAAAGTTAATTGATGCGTATTATATGAATGATGGTACAGATGCTCCTGGTAAAGACAAAGAAATTGGACGTGGTAATGGATCAAATCGTGTAAGTGGATATGTTACACAAACCGATTATAATTTAGGTCTTTATAAACCATTACGTCCAGGTGTTTCTTTACAATATGCAAATCGTGAACCAAGATTTTATGCTTCTGTTGCTTATAATGGTAGTTTTTGGACCTTGTTAAATGAATCGCAGGAACGTAATAGAAATCAACAAGTATTTTATTACCGTGATAATGCAAGTGGGAATGGTTTTAACTCAGCAAATGCTTATTGGTTAAGAACTGGATTCGGGGTAAAAAAATACGTTAATGTTAGCGATACCTATGAGGGAGGTAATATGGATAAAATTGTATTTAAAACAGAACCAGCCATCAGATACGCTGATATTCTATTATTATACGCAGAAGCTTTAAATGAATTGGATGGAACATTTACCATCGATGCTTGGAATGGAGGAACTTATGAAATCTCTCGTAATATCACAGAAATGCAAAGAGGTATTCACCCTGTTCGTATTCGTGCAGGTGTACCAGATTATGCTACTTCAATTTATAATAATAAAGAAGAGCTAAGAAAAACTTTAAAAAGAGAGCGTTTTATCGAACTTATGGGTGAAGGACAACGCTATTATGATTTACGTAGATGGATGGATGCTAAGGTAGAAGAAGCTTTACCTATCTATGGTTGTAATGTTCTTATGAATGAACAAGAGCGTGATTTGTTTCATCAACCGGTAGCAATTTGGACACTTAAAACAACTTTTGCTGATAAAATGTGGTTTTGGCCTATTGACCTTCAAGAGTTAAAACGCAATAAGCGTCTTACGCAAAATCCAGGGTGGAATTATAACGATTAAAAAAAATATTGTCATGAATAAATTATTTAAACATTTTTTTGCTCTAATGCTGATATTGATCTGCGGTGCATGTAATGATGAATGGACTGATGAACAATTTCAACAATTAGTATCCTTTAAGGCACCTATAACAAGTGGGGGAGTTAGTGATATCTATATTCGTTATAAAGGAAATGATGAAACTTCATTTAAATTGCCGTTAATTATTAGTGGTTCAAGAGTAAATGATAAAGACAGAACAGTTCATGTTGCTGTAGATCCCGATACATTAGACGTTCTTAATTATGAACGTTTTCAAAATCGTCAAGATTTTTATTATAGAAATCTAGATAGTAAGTATTTTACTTTTCCTTCTGAAGTAGCAATTAAAAAAGGTGAAAATACTTCGTTATTAGATGTGAAATTTACTTTGAAAGATATTGATATGGTTGATAAATGGGTATTGCCTTTGACTATATTAAATGATGCTTCTTATGATTATGTGGCTAATCCAAGAAAACATTATCGTAAAGCACTGCTGCGTATCAATCCGTTTAATGATTATTCTGGTACTTACAGTGGGACTGCTTTAAGGACAGTTATGAAAGGCTATGAAAATCAAACTCCAATTGTGAAGTCTGAAATTAAATCTTATGTAGTAAATGAAAATAAAATATTTTTCTATGCAGGTAGTATCGATGAGGAACGTATTGATCGTAGAAATTATAAAATTTATGCAACATTTAATTCAAATGGTGGAGTTACATTGTCTTCAGATAATCCAAATATTGAATTCAAAATAAATAAAGATGCTAGTTATACTTTGATTGAGAAAATGGATGAAGTTCGCCCATATTTAATGCATAAATATCTAACCATTAATAATATTGATTATGAGTATACTGATTATACAATGGTACCTAGTAAGAGTATAAAATATAGAGTTTCTGGTTCTTTGATTTTAGAGCGAAGATTGAATACCCAGATTCCTGATGAAGATCAGGCAATTGAATGGTAAGAGTGAGCCCTTACATAAGGGTTGAAAATAACATCAACCCTTATGAAATTTAATTTTGTGAAATTTAATTCAAAAAAATATGTATTCAAATATAATGTACAATTCAAAAAGATTATTTTCTTTTTGTTTACTATTTACTTTAGTAAGTGTAATTTTTTACAGCTGTAAAAACGATGATGCAGAAAATTTTGCGCAAGAGTTTAATCCATCCGAACCTGTAGCCGTTTCCGGTTTTATACCAGCTTCTGGGGGAGCAGGGCAACGTTTAGTCATATACGGAAAAAACTTTGGAACAGATCCTAGTATTGTAACGGTTCTTATCGGAGGTAAGCCAGCAAAGGTTATTAGTGTTAATGGAGAGTCCCTTTATTGTTTGGTGCCTAAACAGGCTTTTTCAGGTGAAATTGAAATTAGAATAGGTGAAGGTGAAACTCAGGTAATCGGTATTTCTGAAGACAAATTTAATTATCAGCGAAAAATGGTGGTCTCTACAGTAGTGGGCTATAAAAATGCCAGAGGAGATGAGCCATGGAGAGATGGTAAGTTTAACGATCCAGATCAAAATAAAATGGCTAGTGGATTTTGGAATGATTCATTCTTTAAGTTTGATCCGGCTAATCCAAAACATTTATGGATAACATTTGATGGAAATAACGGTCTTTATCTGGTAAATTTTGCAGATAGTACTGTAACCAAAAAACGTGCTGATTTTGATCGACCAAGGAGCGTTGATTTTACATTAGATAAGAAGTATATGATTATTGCAGAGGACCGTGGTGGAGAAAATGACAGAGCGACCTACCGTCTGTCACGTGAAGCTTTGTGGCAGGATAGAGAAATCATAACGAGATACAAACAGTGTAATGGTGCTTCGATTCATCCTGTAAATGGTGAAATGTATTTCAATAGTTATGAAAAAGGACAATTTTTCCGCTTTGATTTGAATAAATATTTTACCGAAGGTCTTGGAGATAAAGCATATGAAACTTTATTTGTAATTCAGGATCCTTCATGGGAATATAAGATTTTTATACATCCATCGGGGAACTATGCCTACATTGTTATTATTAATAGACATTATATACTTCGTTGTGACTATAACTGGGATAAGAAACGTTTTAATCAACCTTATTTGGTTTGTGGTCAACTAGGAGCTGCTGGATATGCAGATGGAGTTGGGGCTAGTGTTCGTTTGAATACACCATACCAAGGAGTTTTTGTGAAAAATGAAGAGTACGCCACGGCAGGAAAACCAGATGAATACGATTTTTATTTTACAGATAAATCAAACCATGCTATTAGAAAATTGTCTCCTGAAGGTAGTGTGACAACTTTTGCCGGAAGAGGAAGTTCAAGTATAAATTCTAATCCTTGGGGTTATGTAGATGGAGATCTTAGATTGGAGGCAAGATTTGATCAACCTACAGGAATTGCCTATGATGAAACTGAAAAAGCGTTTTATATTGGAGATAAAGCAAATCACCGTATTCGTAAAATTGCCTTCGAAGCATTAGGTAAATAATTTGGTGTTGGGTTTTTAAAGCTTATTTCCTCAAAAAAACGATCTATTTTACTAAGATGTCATTCTTTAGTAAAAACAAAAAAGGGGAGCCAATAACAAAAAAAGTATTGGCTCTATCTTTTTTTAAAATGCTTTATACACTAGAACAACTTGAAACAAAATAGTATAAAGTATCAAAATAATACGGTAAGGTTTTATTTATCCATTTTCAAAATCTCTTTGATATTAGTCTTTAATACTGATATCATGTCAAATCGAGTTAAACAATAATAATTAAATAATCATGTTAAAAAGATTCTTATTCTTATCATCTGCATTGGTTTCGTTGTCAATGAATGCCCAACAACGAAAAGCTCCTGCATATCCATTAATTACTCATGACCCCAATTTTAGTATTTGGTCTATGAGTGATGAGGCAAATGCTGAAACCACAAAACATTGGACAGGAAGAGATCATTCATTGCTGGGAATGATTAAAGTGGATGGAAAAACCTATCGTTTTTTAGGTAATAAAAGTGAAGTTTACAAAGAAGTACTTTCATCTGCAGATATCGAAAATTACAAAGTAAAATATTGTGAATCCAAACCAGAAGGCAATTGGATGGATCCTAATTTTGATGATAGCAATTGGAAATCAGCAATTGCACCAATAGGGAGTTCACAAGAAGGTTATAAAACCCAATGGAATTCCAGAGATATTTGGGTAAGAAGAGAATTTAACTTAGAAAAAACAGATTTTGACCCAGTATTAAAAGTCAGAAATGATGATAATATTTTTGTTTATGTTAATGGTAAACTGGTTTATGAAGCAGGTTGTTGTAATGATTCATACAAAATGGTATCTTTAGGAGAAAAGATTTCTTCTCAGTTAAAGAAAGGTAAAAATATTTTGGCCATTCATGCTGTTAATACAGGTGGACCAGGGCATTTAGATGCGGGAATAGTTGATAAAATTATTGTACCTAATCAAGATTTAAAAGCCAAGCAAAAGAAAGTAGAGTTTAATGCTACACAAACTGTATACGACTTTGAATGTGGTGGAGTTGATCTTAAACTTACCTTTACTTCGCCTTTATTAATGAATGATTTGAACTTAATGTCTAGACCTGTTTCTTATATAGACACAGAAATAAAATCTAACGATGGTAAAGCACACCAAACAGAATTGTATTTTGGAGCTTCATCTGATATAGCCGTTAATAATACAAATCAAAATGTTACAGCAGAGAAATACAATACAAATAAGTTAAGTGTTTTAAAAGCAGGTACAGTGGAACAAGCTATTCTTAAAAAGAGAGGAGACGATCTAAGAATTGACTGGGGTTATCTGTATGTAGCAGTTCCTACCAAAAAAGGAGTGGAACAATTTGTATCAAATGAATTTTCAACAAATCCTTTCTCAATTGATAGAAGTGCAAAACTAAACAGTACAAAATTGTTTTTAAATACTATTATCAAAACAGGTAAAGTATCAACGACATCAGTAAAAGAAACCATTATGGTAGGTTATGATGATGTTTATGCAATCAATTATTTTGATAAATTCCTTCGCCCTTGGTGGAATAAAGACAATAATAGTTCAATTGAAAAAGAACTTGAAGCAGCTTATAAAGACCACGAATCAATAATTAAAAAATGTATTGCATTTGACGATCAATTTTACAAAGATGCTCTTAAAGCTGGTGGTGAATCTTATGCAAACATATTAGAAATTGGATATCGTCAAGGAATTGCAGCTCATAAATTAGTACAAAGTCCGCAGGGAGAAATTTTATTCCTTTCAAAAGAAAACAATAGTAATGGATCTATTAATACGGTTGATGTTACTTATCCATCTGCGCCACAATATTTAGTTTATAATCCTGATTTATTAAAAGGGATGCTTAACGGTATTTTCTATTATTCTGAAAGTGGTAAGTGGCAAAAACCATTCCCAGCGCATGATTTAGGTACATATCCTATTGCAACTGGTCAAACTTATGGAGGTGATATGCCGGTTGAAGAAGCAGGGAATATGTTAATTTTAACTGCAGCAATTGCTATGGCAGAAGGTAATGCTGATTATGCTAAAAAACATTGGGAAACACTTACTTTATGGAATGACTATTTAGTAAAAGCAGGATTGGATCCAGAAAATCAATTGTGTACTGATGATTTTGCAGGTCACTTAGCCAGAAATGCCAATCTTTCTGTAAAGGCAATTGTAGCTATTGCGGGTTATAGTTATCTAGCTGAGAAACTGGGTAAGAATGATATTGCTGAAAAATATAAAAAAATGTCAAAAGATATGGCTAAAGAATGGATGAAACTAGCAGAAGCTGGAGATCACTATGCTTTATCTTTTAATGATAAAAACACTTGGAGTCAGAAATACAATTTAGTTTGGGATAAAATCATGGGATTAAATACATTTCCTGATGAAGTTATCGAAAAAGAGCTTAAATATTACCTAAGAAAACAAAATGCTTACGGTTTACCTCTTGATAATAGATCTGATTACACTAAATCGGACTGGATATTGTGGACAGCTACTTTAGCTGATGATGAATCAGTATTTAATAAAATAGCCAATCCGGTTTATAAATTTGCTTTAGAAACGCCTGATCGAGTACCTATGAGTGATTGGCATTTTACAAGTTCAGGAAAAATGACTGGATTTAAGGCAAGAAGTGTTGTAGGTGGATATTTTATCAAGCTGCTTGCTAAAGAATGGATGAATAATAATAAGTAAATATTATTAATAGCTGTATTACCTATTTTATGTATTAAATAGAAACAGTTGTTTAATAAGATAAATTATTTTAAGAATAGTCTATTCATATTAATGATAAAGGAATTGAAAGCCTTTGGTTTCAGGTGTTCGTTGTTTTAGCTTTTAGAACTTTGAAGCCAAGGGCTATATTCTTTCATAAATTAAAAGGTAAAATGAACAATTGATTATTGGTTTTGATTTTAAGGTCGAGAAATTTCTTTAAAAGCGGTTTTTTCAAGTAAAATGCTGAATTTTAATTTCTTTAAAATTGATAATGTGATAATTTTAGTTTTCGAAACATTGAAAGTAAGTTCATATGATTGTCAAATTAAAGGAGTTTTAATCAAGTACCATTATACAAGTACCATTATAATTGTGATTTCCTTTTTCAATTCTTAGAAAAGTTAAAATGTTACTATTGTAATACTCAAATTGGAATACTTTTTGTTAAGAATCTTGTAACTTTTATCTAAAATTAATAAAAAGGGAATGATTTTTTTCTTTTTTACTAAATCGTTTTAGTATATTCGCAGCTTTACTCTTTATAGAGTCGTAGAAAAATACAAATGATACTAGGGTGTTCTATTAATTTGAAATGAATATTATAAGACTTGTAAAAGTATCAGATAGACGTTTTTGTAAAAGGCATATGAATAATGAGTATCGTTTAAATAAAAAATATAAATGAAAATTAAATATTTGTTTTTTGGTTTTATACTGAGTGTTAGTCAACTATCAGCTCAGAAACCAACTATGGATTTGGCGGATTATGTCAATACGCTTCAGGGAACTAATTCAAAACACGAATTGACTAGAGGAAACACCTATCCTACTACCGCTCTGCCTTTTGGTATGAATACTTGGACTCCCCAAACAGGAGAAAATGGTGATGGCTGGAAATACCAATATTTTAAGGACGAAATTAGAGGCTTTCAACAGGCACATCAGTGTAGCTCTTGGACAAGAGATTATGCAGTTTTTTCGTTAATGCCAATATCTGGAAAATTAAAATTAAATAATAAAGAGAGAGGTACTCGATTTTCTCATAAAAAGGAAACGGCAAAACCCTATTATTACCAAGTGAAATTTGATAACGGAATCAATACTGAAATTGCACCAACTGAACGAGGGGCTCATATTCGTTTTGCTTTTCCAAAAAATGAAAATGCTTGGGTAGTATTGGATGGTTATAATGGAAGTAGCCAAGTTACTATTGATAAAAAACACAATAGAATTACTGGTTATGTTAGAAATGGAGAGGGAATGCAGCGTTTTGATAATTTCAAAAATTATTTTGTTATTCAATTTGATAAGTCTTTCGAAGTAGCTAAACTATGGGAAAATCGAAATAATACGACCTTGGATAATCAACTTTCAATGGAAGGAAACGGTATTGGGGCGTATATTCAGTTTAAATCAGGTCAAATAGTTCAGGCTAAAATAGCTTCGTCTTATATTAGTTTAGAACAGGCTGAACGAAATCTTCAAACTGAGTTAGGAAAACATAAAAGCATTGAAGATACCCAAAAAAGTGCAAAAGCAGTTTGGAACAATCATTTATCAAAAGTATTAGTTGAAGGTGGGACAGAAGATCAGTTTAAAACATTTTATTCTTGTTTTTTTAGGGCTAGTCTTTTTTCTAGAAAATTCTATGAAATAAATCAAAATGGAAATCCTTATTATTTCAGCCCATATGATGGAAAAATTCATGATGGGTATATGTACACTGATACGGGTTTTTGGGATACCTTTAGAGGGCAGTTCCCATTAAATGCAATGTTATATCCAAAAATGCATGGACAGTACATGTCGGCTCTTTTAGAGGCAAAAGATCAGTGTGGATGGTTACCATCATGGTCATTTCCTAGTGAAGCTGGAAGTATGGTAGGTAATCATGCAATTTCGCTTTTGGCAGATGCTTGGGCTAAAGGTATCAGGACTTTTGACCCTAAAAAGGCCTTAGAAGCTTATTACCATGAAGCAACAAATAAAGGGCCTTGGGGACCAGCAAATGGAAGAGAGGGTTGGAAAGAATATTATACACTGGGTTATGTACCTTATCCAAATATTAGAGAGGCAACAGCAAAAACATTAGAGTATGCCTATGATGATTTTTGCGGTTACACTTTGGCTGATATGACCAATAATAGCTTCTATAAAAATATTTTCTCAAGACATATGTACAATTATCGCAATGTGTATGATAGTGCATCGGGATTTATGAATGGGAGAAATTCAAAAGGAGAATGGAAAGAAAATTTCGATCCATTTGAGTGGGGAGGACCTTTTACAGAAGGAAACGCTTGGCATTACCTTTGGTCAGTATTTCAGGACCCAAAAGGATTAATTAATCTGTTAGGAGGAGAAGATAATTTTAACCAAAAACTAGATTCAGTATTTTCAGTTCCAAATAAAATTGTTGTAGGAACCTATGGAGGTAGAATACATGAAATGACAGAAATGGAAATGGCTAATATGGGACAGTATGCACATGGTAATCAGCCCATTCAACATGCGATTTATTTATATAACTATTCTGGTCAACCTTGGAAAGCACAAAGTAGATTAAGGGAAGTAATGTCTAAATTATACAGTCATACTGAAGATGGTTATCCAGGTGATGAGGATCAGGGACAAACTTCTTCATGGTATGTATTAAGTGCTTTAGGAATGTATAGTGTATGCCCTGGTACAGATGAATATGTTATAGGAAGTCCAGTATTTAAAAAAGCAACAATAACACTAGAAAATGGAAATAAGTTTGTGATTCAAGGAAAAAATAACAATCAAGAGAATGTTTATATTAGCAGTGCCTCATTTAATGGTAAAGAATTTACTAGGAATTATTTACGATATAGTGAGATAATGAATGGCGGAATATTAAGTTTTGAAATGGCTAATCAGCCTAATAAAAACAGAGGTCTTAAAAATGAAGATAAACCTTTTTCTTTGACTAAATAAGATGTTTCGAATACATTATGCAGCATTTAAATGCTTTTTAAAATATTTTTAATAACAACAACTATTAACCGAATTTAAATTATAAACATGAAAAAATTAAAAGTAATTACACTTTTTGTCTTGAGCATGAATTTTATTCAGGCACAGGAAAATTTAATTCAAAAGGTAAGTGAACCTATTAATTGGGTAAATCCACTTATGGGGTCTGATTCTAATCATAGTTTATCTAATGGTAATGTTTATCCAGCTATCGCTATGCCTTGGGGGATGAACTTTTGGACACCACAAACAGGAGAAATGGGTAATGGATGGGTCTATAATTACAGAGATACCAAAATAAGAGGTTTCAAACAAACACATCAACCTTCGCCGTGGATGAATGATTACGGACAGTTTTCAATTATGCCAGTGACAGGTAAATTAGTTTTTAATGAAAATGATCGCCAGAGTTGGTATTCACATAAAACAGAAATCGTAAAACCTCATTATTACAAAGTGTATTTGGCAGATTACGATGTTACAACCGAAATTACTCCAACAGAAAGAGCGGCACGTTTTCGTTTTACATTTCCTGAAACAGATAAAGCCTATATTGTTGTTGATGCATTTGATAAAGGTTCCTACATCAAAGTTATTCCTAGTGAAAGAAAGATAATAGGATATACAACTAAAAATAGCGGAGGAGTTCCTGAAAACTTTAAGAATTATTTTGTGATTGTTTTTGATAAAGATTTCAGCTTTAATCAGGCATTTAGTGAAGGAAAATTGAAAACAGAATTAGAAATACAATCTAATCATGCGGGTGCTGTTATTGGTTTTAAAACTAAAAGAGGAGAGCAAGTTAATGCTAAAGTAGCTTCTTCTTTTATCAGTTTTGAGCAGGCAGAAAGAAATCTAAATGAAATTGGAAATAACGATTTTGATGCATTAAAAGAAAAAGGAAAAAATATTTGGAATAAAGAATTAGGTAGAATAGAGGTTGAAGGTGGAACCCATAATCAAATAGGTTCATTTTATTCTTGTTTATACCGTTCATTATTGTTTCCTAGAAAGTTCTATGAATACGACGAAAAAGGAAAAGTGGTTCACTACAGCCCATATAACGGAAAAGTACTTGATGGTTATATGTTTACTGACACTGGTTTCTGGGATACTTTTAGAGCTTTGTTCCCATTCTTAAATTTAATGTATCCAGAATTAACAGCACACATGCAGGAAGGTTTATCTAATGCCTACAATGAGAGTGGTTGGTTGCCAGAATGGGCAAGTCCAGGTTTACGTGATATTATGGTAGGTAACAATTCTGCTTCAATTGTTTCCGAAGGTTATTTAAAAAGTGGTAACGCATATAAATATGATATTGAAAATCTTTATAAAGCGCTAATACATGGAGCAAATAACGCTGGACCAATGCGAGCAGTAGGTAGAGCTGGTATAGAATATTATAAAGATTTAGGTTATGTGCCTTATGATGTAGGTATTAATGAAAATGCAGCAAGGACATTAGAATATGCGTATGATGATTTTGCAATTTATCAATTGGCCAAAAAATTGGGGAAACCACAATCTGAAATTGAAGAGTATAGAAAAAGAGCTATGAACTATAAAAAATTGTTTGACCCAGAGACAAAACTTATGCGTGGGAAAAACAAAAATGGAGAGTTCATGAAACCTTTTAATCCATTTAAATGGGGAGATGCTTTCACCGAAGGTAACAGCTGGCATTATAGCTGGTCTGTTTTTCATGATATACAAGGATTAATTGACTTAATGGGAGGAAGCAATGTGTTTACCTCACAATTAGACAAAGTGTTTTCTTTACCTCCTGTTTTTGATGATACTTATTATGGTGGAGTTATTCATGAAATACGTGAAATGCAAATTGTAAATATGGGACAATATGCTCATGGAAATCAGCCTATTCAGCATATGATTTATCTTTATAATCATGGTGGTCAGCCATGGAAAACTCAATATTGGGTTAGAGAAACGATGAACCGTATGTACTCTTTTGCTCCAGATGGATATTGCGGAGACGAAGATAATGGACAAACTTCTGCTTGGTATGTGTTTTCAGCATTAGGGTTTTATCCTGTGACACCGGCAAGTGATCAATATGTAATGGGAGCGCCATTATTTGGAAAAGCTAAAGTGCATTTAGAAAATGGAAAAACAATTACAATTAATGCTAAAGACAATAATGATACAAACCGTTATATCCAATCTTTAGAATTCAATGGTAAGAGCTATACTAAAAACTGGTTAAGTCATTCTGAACTCTTGAAAGGTGCAACTTTAGATTTTGAAATGGGTTCAGAACCAAATCAAAAAAGAGGGACAAAAAAATCAGACCTTCCTTATTCATTAACTAACGAGTAAAAAGGATAATAAATAATTAACAGTTCAATTTCATTTTTTTGTATTTGTGGTATTTCAAAAAAATTGAAAATACATCGGCTCCTTTAGATAAATTGCAGAGTTTAGGTATCTATGTATTTTGTTGTTGGAGCTGGTGTTGTTAATTACTTGTTTTTAAGTATTATATGGTTTAGCAATGTTGTTCTTGTTTTGGTTTTAAGACAATTACTATTCCTATTTTAAAATTGATTAAATAATGAAGAAAATAATTTATAGTTACTTTTTAATTTTGTCTGTATGTTTGAGTTTGAATGCTCAAAATAATCCAGTTGTTCCAGGTTGGTACGCCGATCCAGAAGGTGTTGTTTTTAATGATAAATATTGGATTTATCCAACCTATTCTGCACCCTATGACAAACAAGTTTTTTTAGATGCTTTCTCTTCAAAAGATTTGAAACACTGGGAATTTCATTCGAGAATTATTGATACTTCAATAGTTAAATGGGCCAAAAGGGCTATGTGGGCTCCAGCTATTATTGCAAAAAATAATAAGTATTATTTGTTTTTTGCTGCAAATGATATTCAAAATAATTCAGAGTTAGGGGGTATTGGTGTGGCAGTGTCAAGTAAACCTTCAGGTCCTTTTAAGGATTTGTTAGGTAAACCACTAATTGATAAATTTTATAATGGTGCCCAACCTATAGATCAATTTGTATTTAACGATGGCGACAAATATTACATGTTTTATGGAGGATGGGGTCATTGTAATGTAGGACAATTAAATAAAGATTTTACGGGTTTTGTTCCTTTCAAAGACGGTTCTACATTCAAAGAAGTAACTCCAGAAAATTATGTTGAAGGACCATTTATGTTCAAACGAAAAAATAAATATTATTTCATGTGGTCTGAAGGTGGATGGGGTGGACCTCATTACAGTGTAGCTTATGCGATTTCGGATTCTCCATTAGGACCTTTTAAAAGAATTGGAAAAATTCTTCAGCAGGATATAAATGTAGCTACTGGTGCTGGACATCATTCTGTGATGAAAAATCCAGAAAAAGATCAATATTATATTGTATATCATAGACGTCCATTAACAGAAACAGATCAAAATTCTAGAGTTGTTTGTATTGATGAAATGCATTTCGATGAAAAAGGTTTTATAATTCCTGTTAAACTTGATGCATCAAAAAGTAAGAATAAATAATATTTTTATTCAGTGGCTATTTTATTTATTAGCACGATTCAAAAAAGTTAATATTTAATTTTATAATGTAAAAAGACCGCAAATTCAAAGATTATTATCGGTGAATTTGCGGTTTTTTTATCTAAAAAGTATGAATTAATCCAGTTTCTCAGTTAGTTTTTTAAAGACGTTTTTCGCGTTTTTACCTTCGTATAAAATGTCATGTACAGCGTCGATAATTGGTGTTTTAGCACCATAACCTTGGTTAAGTTTGTAAGCACTTTTTGCGGCATAATAGCCCTCAGCAACCATACTCATTTCCATCATAGCGCTTTTTACAGTATAGCCTTTACCAATCATGTTTCCAAACATTCTATTTCTGGAAAACACGGAATATCCTGTAACCAATAGATCGCCTAAATAAGCCGAATCATTGATGTTGCGTTTCATTTTATGTACTTTTCGAATGAATTTTTTCATTTCTCGAATGGCATTACTCATCAACACCGATTGGAAATTATCACCATAACCTAAACCATGTGCAATTCCAGCAGCAATGGCGTAAATATTTTTAAGCATAGCCGCATATTCCGTTCCAATGATATCATCCGTAATTTTAGTTTTGATATAATTGCTGGCCAAATTTTTAGCTACATTCTTAGCTTTTTCTGGGTCACCGCAGGCGATAGTCAGATAGGATAAACGTTCTAATGCTACTTCTTCTGCATGGCAAGGTCCTGTTATTACCCCAATGTTGTAATAGGGTATTTCATATTGAAAGTGAAAATGTTCACCTACAATTAAACTGGTTTCGGGAACGATACCTTTGATGGCCGAGAAAATGATTTTATCTTTAAGGGAAACATTAAGTTTTTGCAATTCGGTATCTAAAAATGCAGATGGAATGGCAAAAATTAGATAGTCGGCATAGTTTACAGCCTCATTGATGTCATTTGTTAAAAGCAATTTTTTGGTGTCAAATTCAACCGAACTTATGTAGTTTGGATTGTGTTTGTAGTTTTTTAAGTGTTCAATTGCCGATTCGTTGCGCATGTACCAGCAAACTTCATCAAGATTCACACAAAGCATCTTTGTAATAGCCGTTGCCCAGCTTCCTCCACCTATTACCGCAAACTTTATATTTTGACTCATTGTTTTAATAGTTTAATCAAAAGTACTTAAAAATGTACTAACGAAGCAAGGCTTATCCGTTTTAGTCGAAGAGAGCAGAAATTTTTTTAATTTTTTTTTTACAATATCATATAATAAAATATACATTATTTCCGTTGTAACTTATTAGTTATTAGAAATTTGTGTTTTTATTAGTTATTAGAGTTAGTTAATTTGGTTTTGGTGTTAATTTTAAAGGCGTCTTAGAAAATCCTAGACGCCTTTGTGGTGTTTTAAAGTGAAATGATTTTAATAACTCAATTCAACAATAGATTTTACTTTTTCTAAAGTAACTTGTTGGTTTTCTCCTAATCCTTTCCATCCTCTTTCTTCAAAACGCTTAACGATAAAATCGGCTGTTTTCGAATAATCATCTGTATATTGAGAAAGTTGGGTATCCATTCCCATTTGATGGAAGAATGCTACTGTTTTTTCGATCGCTTCTTTTGCAATTTCTTCTTCACTTCCGGAAAGATTAAAAATGCGTTTTCCGTATTGTGCTAGTTTTGCTTTTTTAGCTTCAAACAATACGCGATATAGATTTGGACCAATGATGGCCAACGTTCTAGCATGATCAATGTTATACAAAGCAGTTAATTCATGACCAATCATGTGAGTAGCCCAGTCACTAGGAACTCCTTTTTGGATTAATCCGTTTAAGGCCATTGTACAACACCACATAAAATTGGATGCTAAAGTATAGTCTTCTGGCTGTTCTACTACTTTTGGACCTACTTCAATTAATGTTTGCAAAATTCCTTCGGCAATTCGGTCTTGTAAATATCCGTCGTGTGGGTAGGTTAAATATTGTTCCATTACGTGGGTAAAGGCATCAACTACGCCGTTTTCTAATTGTCTTTTAGGTAAAGATTGAATAACCGTTGGGTCACAAATTGAAAATTTTGGAAATAAAGCACTTCCTCCAGCAGCTAATTTCTCCTGAGTCGCTTTAATTGTTACTACATACCCTGAGTTCATTTCGCTTCCTGTTGCTGGAAGAGTCAATATTGTTCCAAAAGGCATTGCTTTTTCTTTTATTAAAATGCGTTTTTGAAGAATATCAATTGGGTTTCCGTTAAAGTTGACTGCTGCCGAAATAAATTTCACACCATCAATTACAGAGCCTCCACCCACAGCCAGAATGAAATCAATTTTTTGTTCTTTGATTACTGCAACCGCTTTCATCAAAGTTTCAAAATGAGGGTTGGGTTCAATACCGCCAAATTCTACAATTTCATAACCTTTAAGGTTTTCAATTACCTGCTGATGAATTCCATTTTTAAAAATGCTTCCACCTCCGTAAGCTAAGAGAATTTTAGTTCCTTGTGGAATTAGGGTGTTTAATTTTTCTATTTGACCTTTTCCAAAAATCAATTGGGTAGGGTTATATAATTCGAAGTTTATCATATTCTTTTCGTTTTTGAGATACTAAGATTCTAAGCAGCTAGTTATTTCAATCTTAACTTCTTAGTTATTTTGGGACTTAGAGTCTTATTTGTTTAATTTTTCTACTAATTTTTGAGCCACAAGTTTTGAAGAGGCAGGGTTTTGTCCTGTAATCAATAAGCCATCTTCGACTGCATAGGGTTGCCAATTTTCGGTTTTTGAATAGATTCCGCCATTAGCCTGAAGCACTTCTTCTAATAAAAATGGAACTACATTTGTCAATCCTACCGCTGCTTCTTCAGTATTTGAAAATCCAGTAAGTTTTTTGCCCTTTACTAAATATTCCTCATTTACTTTTACATCTTTTAATACTCCTGGAGCATGGCATACAAAAGCAATAGGCTTATTATTGGTATAAAAAGAAGTAATTAATGCTTTAGAATTTTTGTCTTTAGTTAAATCCCATAAAGGACCGTGACCACCAGGATAAAAAACAGCATCGTAATCAGATTCTTTTACGTTCGCTAATTTTAAAGTATGCTTTAATTTGTTTAATAATTCAGTGTCTTTATCAAATCGTTTCGTGTCTTCTGTTGCCGAAGCTGGATTGGCACTTCTTGGGTCTATAGGCGGTTGACCACCTAATGGAGAAGCAATATCAATTTGGATTCCTCTATCGGCTAATTCATAATACGGCGCCGCAAATTCTTCTGACCAAAAACCTGTTTTTTCTCCTGTGTTCCCTAATTGGTCATGACTGGTAACTACAAACAATACTTTTTTCATCTTTTCTTTATTTTGTGCTAATGCTACGATACTATTGATTGTTACGAGGACCAAAGCAAATACGGTTGTTTTTTTCATGATTCGTTTTTTAATTTTTTACAAATTTAAGGCGGATATGTTATTAGTAAAAATAATTTAAATTATGTTTGTGATAAATATATTTATATCATGGTCAATTTAGAATGGTATCGAACCTTTAAATCAGTATATAAAAATGGTAATTTTTCATTAGCTGCTAAAGAATTATTTATCAGCCAACCAGCAGTAAGTCAGCAAATTTCTATGTTAGAAGCTCATGTGGGCTATAAATTATTTAACCGAAAATCAAAAGGAGTTGAGCCTACTGAATATGCTAAGTTACTCAATAACTTAATCATTGAAGCTTTAGATCGTCTGGAAAATGTAGAAAACGGTTTTCGTTCCAAAGCATTCGATGCTAATCGATTGATTACGGTAGGGATTTCAAAACATCTGTTTAGTAGTATTGGTAGTTTTCTAATTGCAAAATTCGATTATATTGATTTTAGTTTTTGTGAAAATAATAGCCTTTTTGAATTAGTCAATACGAAAAAAATTGATTTTGCTATCGTTACTAAAAAGATAGAAACTTTTGATACCGTACAAAAGGAGATAGGGAAAATTAAGCAAATCGTTGTTGCTTCAAATAATATTGATGCCAATCCATTACAGGCATATATTCAAAAAGAAGATAGTGTTGCGATTGAGAATTGGTTAAACGAACAAAAATGGTACAGTCATGATTCAGGAATTCCTCATATCAAATTATTTTGGCTGCATGTTTTTAATAAAAAAAGGCCTTCTATGGTGTCTAATTATATTATTCCATCCGAATATGAAATGTTAGAAATGCTTTCCAGAAATACAGGGGTAGCGGTTACTTGGGATATTAATGCGAAGTCCTTTCTTCAATCAGGAAAATTACAATTGTTATGGGAATCGGACCGAATGCCAGATACAGAGGTTTATCTTTTATCGGGTAAACACTCAGGTTTTAATTCGGCTGCTCAGGAAATTGAGGAAGAACTAAAAAAAGTGTTGGCTTGATTTACTTCTTATAAAACAAATTATGGTCAATGTATTCCCAAACTTTTTCAGGCAATAAAGGACGGACATTTTTACCTAATTTGATGTTGCTTCTAATTGCTGTCGAAGAAATTTCGACAACGGGAGCATCAATCATGTGGATTTTAGAATGATTTTTGAATTCCTGATTTTCATCTTCAGCAGAAATTCGCGGATACACATAAATCTCGTGATGTTCTAAAATGGCTTCGTAGTTTTTCCACTTATGAAATGATTTAAGATTGTCTTCGCCCATAATCAAAGAGAATTCATGATTTGGGTATTTTTCTTCAAGATGGACTAAAGTATTTACTGTATAATTAGGTTGCGCCAACTTGAATTCAATATCTGAAGGTTTCAATTTCGGATAATCTTCTGTTGCCAGAAAAACCATTTGCAGGCGGTGGTAATCATCCAGCAAAGTACTTTTTTTCTTCAAAGGATTGTGTGGTGTAACTACTAACCAAACTTGATCTAAATCGGCATGCTCTGCCATATGATTGGCAATAATGAGATGCCCCACGTGAATGGGGTTGAAGGTGCCGAAATAGAGTCCGATTTTCATTGATTTAATTTAATGATTTAAAAATTCAAAGATTTAAAGATTGAGTATTCTTATAATTTTTCAATCTTTCAATTTTTCAATCTTTTAATTTTTATTTGTTCACAAAATTCCTAACTAACTCAGTCGCCTCTTCCAAAGCAACATTCAAATCATAGTTTTTGATTACTACATCAAACTGAGGAGCGGTAGCCAATTCTACGTGGGCTTTAGCGATACGCATATTGATTTTGTCTTCACTTTCGGTAGAGCGTTCTTTCAAACGGCGTTTTAACTCGTCAACACTAGGTGGTTTTACAAATACAGCTAAAGTTTCTTCAGGGAATTTGTGCTTGATACGCAAACCTCCAGCCACGTCAATATCAAAAATTACATTTTTACCCAAAGCCCAAATACGTTCTACTTCACTTTTTAAAGTACCGTAAAAGTTATCTCTGTATACTTCTTCCCATTCAACAAAATCTTCATTTTTGATATGGTTTTTAAATTCGTCCAAAGAGATAAAATAGTAATCCTTTCCGTTTACTTCTTCGCCTCTGGCATCACGAGTGGCTGCTGATATAGAAAACTCTAAATTCAAGTCTTCTTGTTTTAATAAATGCCTAACTATAGTTGTTTTTCCCGAACCCGATGGTGCCGAGAATACGATTAATTTTCCTTTTTTCATTTTTTTAGTATTAGTCCTTAGTTCTTAGTCCCTAGTCCTTAGTTTTTAATGCTAGGGACTATGGACTAGGTACTATTTACTTATAAAACATTCAATACCTGTTCTTTGATTTTTTCCAATTCGTCTTTCATCATCACGACTAATTTTTGCATTTGCGCGTGATTGGATTTAGACCCCATGGTGTTGATTTCGCGTCCCATTTCTTGGGTAATGAAACCTAATTTTCTACCATTAGCTTCGGTGCCTTTGATGGTTTCCAGGAAATAATCTAAATGATTGGTTAGACGTACTTTTTCTTCCGTAATGTCTAGTTTTTCTAAATAATAGATCAATTCCTGTTCAAAACGGTTTTCGTCAACATTTACTTTTAACTCATCTATAGCGGTTTGCAAACGGTCTTTGATGTTTTGAACGCGTTCCGGATCAAGAGCCAAAGCCTCGTTCATAAATTGACGAATATTGTTGATACGCAATTGGAATTCTTTTTCAAGTGATTCACCTTCATCTTTTCTAAAAGAAAGAATGTTACTTAAACTTTCGTCGATAACATTTTTTATTTGAGCCCATTCGTTTTCGTCGATTTCTTCTCTTTCCACTTTCATGGTGTCTGGCATGCGAACAGCCATTTTCATTAACTCCGTTTCATCGGCATCGGCGTAAACCTCTCTTAGTTGGGCAATGTAAGCTTTTACGATAGGTACATTCACTTTGGTCGAAGTTTGCTCGGCAGTACTTTCGATAAAAATAGAAAAATCGATTTTCCCTCTTTCCAGTGCAGCGGCAATTTGGTTACGTAAACCCAATTCCATTTCACGATACACAGAAGGCATTCGCACATTTAAATCAAGTCCTTTGCTATTTAACGATTTTACTTCGACTGTTATTTTTTTGGTTGGTAATTGCAAAGTCGCTTTACCAAAACCGGTCATAGATTGTATCATATCATTTTCTAAAAAGTGGTCAAAGATACTAAAAAAGTATTCAGTAGTCAGTAGTCAGTTTTCAGTGCAAGGAAATCACCATAAAGGTTTTCGCCACTAATTACACTAAAAACACAAATTAGTACTTGTTTTTTATTTCACGAACCATTTAAATGGAGAGAATTAGAGAAATTCGATTTAAATCCTCCTATAAATTAGTGGCAATTGGTGTAATTTGTGGTAACCTTTTTTTAATAGCTTAGATTGTTGGCATCAATTAAGGATTTATTTTTGCAAAGCCAAAATTACATTCTCAATATTTTGTTTGCTGTTGCCAATGTAAATTTTGTCATCAATGATAAAAACTGGACGACTTAAAAAAGTGTAATGTTCTAAAATGTATTTTTTAAAGTCCGCTTCGGTTAAGTTTTGGTCTTTTAATCCCATTGATTTATACAACTGTGCCTTTTTGCTGAAAAGCGCTTCATAGCTACCAGAAAGTTGGTGCATCTCTTCTAATTCTTCAACTGAAATTGGATTTTGTTTGATATCGTGAAGTTCTAGATTATGATTTTCAGGTAAGGATTTGATAATTTTTCGACAAGTGTCGCAAGAAGAAAGATGATATACTTTATTGCTCATAATTTTTAATTCTTTATGCAAAGAAAAATCATTTGCGACTTAAATGCTTATTTTTACGCGAAATTTTATAATTGAAATACAATGAAAGAGCTATTAGAGATTACAAAAACCAGTAGAAACATGGTTTCTAAGTTGATTCAGGGATATACATTAGAGCAATTGAACAAAGTTCCGGCAGGATTTAATAACAATTTGATTTGGAATGTAGGTCATATCGTAGTGACGCAACAATTGTTGGTATATAAATTAGCGGGCTTACCGATGATGATTTCTGATGAATTAGTTAAAAAATACATGAAAGGAACTAAAACAGAACATCAGGCAACACAAGAAGAAGTAGACGAAATATTATCTTTGTTACATGCAACAGTTGAACAAACCGCAAAAGATATCGATAATAATTTGTTTCAAAATTTCACTGAATATCCAACCTCTACAGGTTTTGTTTTAAAAAGCAATGCGGATTCTATGGAGTTTAATAATTTTCATGAAGGTCTTCACATTGGAGTAATCATGGCAATCCGAAAACTGGTTTAATATTCTTAACGAATACTATTTTAAAAAGAAAGAGTTTCTTGTACGGAGCTCTTTTTTTATTTTTTATTAGCTATTGCAAATAATAAATGTAGCCAAAATTAAACCAAACCAGCCAGTCATTAGCTTTGTTTTCTTTGTACAAATCTGGATTAGGTTTTAAACCATCAACCCAATCCGAAAAGTAATATTGAAAACGTAAATCAACCATCAAATCGCTTAATGGCGATAATTTATAACGCGTACCCACACTGGAAACAATAGACCATACGGTTCCGTTTTCGGTAGAAAAACCATATTGTCTATCATCTGTAGGGGTGAGGTATTTTGGATAAGTGGTAAGTGGAGTTCCTAAGGGACCCATCGTAGAATAAGCTTTAGCATTGTAATTACTAAATTGAGCACCAAGACTCACAAAAGGACCAAGACTCCCAATACGTGCTGTGAAGTCGCGAATACTCAGAGGGAAGTATTCTAATTGCATTCCAATATTGGTTACGGCACTTTCTCCTTTCATTTCTCGTAATTGCATCGCCTCAAGAGAAGTCCTTTTTACCCATTCTCCTAAATGTTCAAAATTCGTTTTGTTATACGATAGTTCACTTCGTAGCTTGAAGTGGTCGTTAAAATAGGTTTCAGGTGTGTAACAGTTACATTCTGCTTTATAGGAGAAGTTGAGGTAATGAATTATTCCTATTCCATTTCCTGTGTTTCCTACATTGGTTTCAAAATCATGACGAACACCATAATCGGATTGAAAAGCTACAGGTCCAGCAATCACACCTATTTCATGAGAAAAACCAAACTGAGCTTTCATTTTACTTGAAATTCCAAGTAAAACAAATAATATAAATATACCTAGCCAATTATTTCGGAGCATCTTAGTGTAAGTCAGGGTGGAACAAAGATATGAAAAACTTTAAATGGGATAATAGCAATTAAAATAAAGTTGTAAAACAGCATTTTAGTTGTTGTAATGTTAATGTTTTTATAAGAGTTGGTATAGTAATTTTTGAATTTTGGGAAGAAGTTTTAACTTTAGATAATTCGTAGTCTAAAAAGGGGCTAAACTAATGTAATGAGGATATAAAACCAAACTTTGTTTTACCTTTACGAAAACGTTTTCTTAACTCTATTAACCAATTAAATATTATGTCTCAAGCTGTCCAAAATTTTATGAATGGGGTTACTTTAAAAAACCCCAACGAACCTGAATTTTTACAAGCTGTTTTTGAAGTGGCTGAAACGGTGATTCCTTTTATAGAAAACAATAAAAAGTACCAAAACAAAATGCTTTTAGAGCGAATGGTAGAAGCCGAAAGGATTATTACTTTTCGCGTCACTTGGATTGATGATAAAGGAGAAATTCAAGTAAACAGAGGCTATCGCATTCAAATGAATTCGGCGATTGGTCCATACAAAGGCGGACTTCGTTTTCATCCTACGGTGAATTTGAGTGTCCTGAAATTTTTAGCTTTCGAGCAAACTTTTAAAAACAGTTTAACCACTTTGCCAATGGGTGGTGGAAAAGGCGGTTCGGACTTTGATCCAAAAGGGAAATCGGATAATGAAGTGATGCGTTTTTGTCAAAGTTTCATGACCGAACTAGCCAAACACATTGGGGCTGATACCGATGTTCCTGCAGGAGATATAGGAGTAGGAGGTCGAGAAGTAGGTTATCTTTTTGGCCAATACAAGCGACTTCGAAATGAATTTACAGGTGTTTTAACTGGAAAAGGAATTTCTTTTGGGGGATCCTTAATTCGTCCTGAAGCTACGGGTTATGGTGTGGTTTATTTTGCACAAAGTATGCTTCAAAATAAAGCTGAAAGTCTGGAGGGAAAAACCATTGTTGTTTCTGGTTCTGGAAATGTGGCGCAGTATGCCGTTCAAAAAGCAACGCAACTAGGGGCTAAGGTGGTAACGATGTCGGATTCTAACGGATATATTTACGATGCTGACGGAATCGACGCAGCGAAATTGGCTTTCGTTATGGAATTAAAAAATGAAAAACGGGGGCGAATTAGTGAATATGTTTCGAAATTTCAAAATGCAAAATACGTTGAAGGGAAACGTCCTTGGGAAGTAAAATGCGATATTGCATTGCCATGTGCTACTCAAAATGAACTGAATGAAGAAGAAGCCAAAAATTTGGTTACCAATGGCTGTATTTGTGTGGCCGAAGGCGCTAATATGCCTACTACTCCAGAAGGTATTGCTGTATTTCATAAAGCCAAAATTTTATTCTCCCCAGGCAAAGCTTCTAATGCCGGTGGAGTAGCTACTTCGGGCTTAGAGATGTCGCAAAATTCCTTACGTTTGAGTTGGACAGCCGAAGAAGTCGATGAAAGATTAAAAGGCATTATGCTTAATATTCATGCTGCCTGTGTAAAATATGGCAGTACAGAAGAGGGTTATATTGATTATGTAAAAGGCGCTAATATTGCTGGTTTTGTAAAAGTGGCCGATGCGATGCTGGCTCAAGGGGTGGTTTAGTTTTTTTTAGTCCTTAGTTGGTGAGTCCCTAGTCCTTAGTTTTAGTTTCTTTTTTAGTGTTTTCTAAGGACTAACTACTAAGGACTAGGGACTTTATATTTTGCAAAGCTAAGGACTAAGGACTTTTAACTATCTTCGCAATTCATTTTAGCAACATCCAATTCATGCAAATTAAAACCAAGGCAATCGTTATTTCGGCTTTAAAGTACCAAGAAAAAAGCCTGATTGTGAAATGCTTTACTTTGTCGCATGGATTGAAATCCTATTTTGTTCGTGATGCTTTTTCGAGTAGAAAAACGAGTCAAAAAATGGCCTATTTTCAGCCAATGACTATTATTGAAATCGAAGCAACTCATAAAAACAAAGGAACGCTCGAGCATTTCAAGGAAATTAAAATTGCGAATCCTTTTCATACCATCCATTCCGATATTTACAAGAGTACGATTGTCCTATTTCTTTCAGAGATTTTGCATCATTCTATTCATGAAGAAGAAAAAAACGAAGCCCTTTTTGTTTTTCTGGAAACCGCTTTGCATTGGTTAGACGAACATGACGAAATGGCTAATTTTCACTTGATTCTAATGATGGAAATGACCAAATACTTTGGTTTTTACCCCGATGTTTCCGATATTGACATGCCTTTTTTCGAAATGAACGAAGGCGTTTTTACTCCTTTTCAAGCTATGGGTTCTTTGAGCGAACACGAAACCCAATTGTTCAAAAAACTTATTCATTTAAAATTAGACAACCATCAAAAAGTATTTCATGTGGTCGAAAGGCAACTGCTTTTAAAAATCCTGATTGATTATTATGTCTATCATTTGGATGGTTTTAAACGTCCAAAATCATTGGAAGTACTCAAAGAGGTTTTTTCTTGATTTTTCATAACTGTCTTTTTTTGCCTCGAATACACGAATTATTATTTGAATCTGATAAGTTTAGATTTCACTCATTTAATAAATGATGGATTAGACGGATTTTCAATAAAAAACTTGCAGTAGCAACCCTTTCAGAGTTCAAAACTCTGAAAGGGTTTAATCTACTAAACTACTTAGCTGTAATTGATGGCGAAAAATTCCTTGAATAGGTTGTATACTTAAAAATACGATTTTTCTCTCCATAAAATAAAAAAAACTATATTTGTTGCTAGACTGGGAGGTTGTTTCACAGTCTGATGTTATATGCAATTTCGAACTAGACAACGTTAAAAATTTATGGCAAATTTAAACGCGAAGAATTTTACGCTAAATGTTTCAAAAGACATCCAACGTGTATTGCAAATCATGCGAAGACTTGAGAAAGCAAATTCAAGCATTATTGAATCAGTAAATACTGATTATATCTTTTATCTTCACGATAGATCTCATAAAAATTTCGTTTTCTATATAGGAGAACCAACTCGAGATGACCCCGCTAACGAAACAATATTTCCAATTACATATGTTCCAGAAAATGAAAATTCTCTTTCGTACATAAATCATTATTGCACTCACGACGAAGTAGAAAAGTGCTTTGAAGATTGGCTACATTTGATATATGAGTTTAACAGCATTAGCTTTACAGAAGAAGAAACTTTTGCTAAATTTTACGAAGAAGAAATCTTTGTCGAATTTGAAATTGTTGATGATGATTCTGAAACCCATCCTTTCAATAATTTTCAGCAGGTAATATTATATAAATTCTTATCCGCAGCAACATTTTATTTAGAAAACAAACATCCTGACAATTCAGAAGTTGAAAAAATTTGTACTGAAACTATTGATTTGAGAGACAATATTCAAAATCTTACTAAGAAAGATTTCTCGAGACGCTTTTCGAAAATTCTGGCAAAAATTAAAAAATTTAGTTTGCAGACATTTGTTGAAGTCTCTGATGTTGCAAAAAAGGAAATCTATAAATTTCTGCTCAAAGATGGCTTGAAAAAGTTACCGACTTGGATTGATAATATTCAAACATTTTTTATTACTCACCATAGTTAAAAGAAACTGCTTATAACAGTTAAGGTATTCGTTGCGTGATCCCAACTGGTACTCGATTGCATCGAGTACCTACTTTAAAGATAAAACACATCTTAGTGTTTGCAACCTCAATAATAAAACCCTGAACACTTGGATATGTGTATAAAAGGTTAGCGCAGTCTCGTAAAATGACGAGACTGTACATTCTCTTAGATTGCTTATTTATTAATGTGATGTTTTAAGGATTAATATTTAGCTTAATGCCAAAAGAAATAATGTCTGTCTCTTGTTCGAATGAAGAATTCGTTAGATTGTAACTGTGTATATATTGTAATTGAAATTTTACATCCTCAAAACCTGCCTGAAGAGTAAGCGCAGGTTCTAATAGCCAATAGGCATTATTTTCTTTTAAGTAATTAGGATTGATATCATTTAAATTTCCATTTACATTCTTGTATTTTAAATGGACAATTCTTGATGAAAAAGAAGCGTTAAAATATTTTCTGCTATAACTTAAACTAGGTTGTATTCCTATACGATTGAATTTGGCTGAAAAATCTTGATTGTCTGTTGCGGAGATAGGTTCGTATTTGAGTTTGCCAAAGCATATTAACCCATAGGTTTCAAAAGTAAAATTAGGAGCGATATCATTAAAATAGCCAATACCTACTTCTAACATATTACCGGATGCTTTGAATTCTTCGGAATAGTCATTTGTAGTCATGTTTTCAAAATTTTTCACCCAATCGGTGTTTAACTGTAAAGCGATATGATTTGTAACTGCATGAGCAGCCTGAAGTTCGTAGCCTTTGGTAAATTCACCTTCGCTATAAGCAATACCTAAATTGGTTTGACCTTTCGTTTTCATAATAGGAATGTTTTGCGTATTTGGTACATAGTACACAGGGGCGCATCCTATCAAAATTGTTGAAAAAATAATGAGCGTAATTGTTTTCATGATTTTAGTTTTTATATAAATGTTTTCAGAAAAATTTATAAAGAGTAAAATCAGTTTTAGGTAAATTCGGGAATATTTTAACCTTGTTTTTGGGTGTGAATAAGAAGGTTCTTTTTGTTTAATATATTGATTTTTAGATTTTTTTCTATAATGAGGTACATATAAATTTACTCATAATTATTGGCTTTTTAACGTTATTAGCGGTTTAATTTAACTTGAAAAGTATAGGGTTAACCCGATCGCTCTGATATACGTAAACGTCAGCGCAAAATTGTATTCTGTGCCCGCACCAATAAGCAACTTTGTAGCGTTATTTGATGAGATCTTTCTTTAATTATTGGGGCTGGTTTTTTTACTAATGACCTCAAATTCCTAGGCTATGTTGTAGGTATAAAACTTAATTATATGGATATAAACAGATAAAATACTATATTTGTTTTTAGACTGTAATGTTTTTTCACAGTCTCACATTAGCTACAATCTTACAGAAATCCATATAAAAAAGATGCTCGAAATCTTCAAAAAACATATAAGTAAATTTGCACAAGTATCAGACGAAGAATTTGAAGAAATTAAAAAATTCTTTAGCACGAAAGAGGTGGTTAAAAAAGAAAATCTGTTGGAAGAGGGACAAATTTGCAGACATCATTATTTTGTTTTGACTGGCTTGTTGCGAAAGTTTTATATCAATGAAAAAGGTATTGAACAAACTACTGAATTTGCCATAGAAACCTGGTGGCTTACGGATAACTTTGCTTATGAAAACCAAGTTCCTACGGAGTTTTATATTCAGGCTGTAGAAAAATCAACAATACTTTATATCACACAAGAGAAACAGGAAAAGTTATTAGAGGAATTTCCAGCTATGGAACGGTATTTCCGTTTCATCTATCAACGAGCTTATGCAGCGGCTCAAAAGCGTATCCAATTTCTTTTTTCGTTTTCGAAAGAAGAATTTTATTTCCAGGCTGTTAAAAATCATCCCGATTTTGTCCAACGTGTTCCCCAATATTTAATTGCTTCTTATCTGGGATTTACTCCCGAATATTTAAGTGAGATTCGGAAGAGGCTTCTTTCTTAAACCAGTTTAATTTTTTTCATTTTCTTATTCTTCAATTTTGTATGGAATAATTTAAAAGAATAATAAAATGCAAAAACGATTAAACATTAAGGAAGTTGCTCCAAATGCACTAAAAGCAATGATTGGTTTAGAAATGTATCTTTCAAAGGCTTCTATATCTAATACTACCAAAGAACTTATAAAAATCCGCGCTTCACAAATTAATGGTTGTGCGTATTGTATCAACATTCACACTCAAGACGCAATTAAAAATGGCGAAACAAATCAGCGTATTTTTTTGGTAAGTGCATGGAAAGAAGCTGAGGATGTTTTTACGGAAGAAGAAAAAGTAGTGCTAGCAATAACAGAAGAAATCACATTAATCCATCAAAATGGATTGTCTGATGAAACTTATTTAAGCGCCTTGCAATTTTTTAGCGAAAGCCAAATAGCAGATATTATCACGGCTGTAATTACTATCAATCTTTGGAACAGAGTTGTGCTAAGTACTCACCTACAGATTGGACAAAGTCTTGCATAGAACTATTGCAAAAAAAATCATAGGTCTCACAGCCTATGATTTTTTTTCAGAAAGGATATTCGCTTTGCGAAGTTTCCTGACTTCTGATTCTCCATTGCGCTCGAACTGACAATAGGAACAGTTTATACTTCTAAACGGTATAACTCCTAATTGTACAAAAACTCAACTGATAGTGCGGAAATGTTTTCCGACCCACAAAGAGGAGCAACTTTGTCGTTGCTTAGTGAGATTGCTTCGCTACGCTCGCAATGACTAGCTTTGTGGTAAAATCCATAAAGTTGTAAACATTTTAATTGTTGCAACTTTCTTGTTTTTTGCAAAAATCTTCTATTATTGTGTTTATTCGCTCTTTTTTCTTTCCTCTTTTCTCTAATTTCCTCAAAATTCCTTACTTTCGCACCTCGATTAAGAAAAGGATAAAATGAGTACAAAATTTACTGAATACAAAGGACTTGACTTGCCAACGGTAGCGTCGGAAGTTCTTGATTTTTGGAAGAAAGAAAATATTTTTGAAAAAAGTGTGAGCACTCGCGAAGGAAATGCTCCTTATGTGTTTTTTGAAGGGCCACCTTCGGCAAATGGATTACCTGGAATTCACCACGTAATGGCACGTGCGATTAAAGATATTTTTTGTAGATATAAAACTCAAAAAGGGTTCCAAGTAAAGCGTAAAGCGGGTTGGGACACACACGGTTTACCTGTAGAATTAGGTACCGAAAAAGAATTAGGAATCACCAAAGAAGATATCGGGAAAACCATCACCGTAGCCGAATATAACGAAGCCTGTAAAAAAACAGTCATGCGTTATACAGACGTATGGAATGATTTGACCGAAAAAATGGGGTATTGGGTAGATATGGAAGATCCGTATGTGACTTATAAACCAAAATATATGGAGAGTGTTTGGTGGCTTTTGAAACAAATCTATAACAAAGATTTGATGTACAAAGGATATACGATTCAACCGTATTCTCCAAAAGCAGGAACAGGATTGTCTTCGCATGAGGTGAATCAGCCAGGTTCTTACCGTGATGTGACGGATACGACTATTGTAGCTCAGTTTAAAGCAATTGCTGAAAGTTTGCCAAGCTTTTTAGAAGGTTTCGGAACTATCCACATTATGGCTTGGACGACAACTCCTTGGACGTTGCCATCGAACACTGCTTTGACAGTGGGTCCTAAAATCGACTATGTTTTAGTTAAAACATTCAACCAATATACTTTTGAGCCAATCAATGTGATTTTGGCTAAAAACTTAGTAGGGAAACAGTTTGGTAAAACATATTTTGCTACTGAAGAAGCAGCTGATTTTGAAAATTACAAAGCAGGAGATAAAAAGATTCCATACCAAATTTTAACAGAAGCAAAAGGTGCTGATTTGGTAGGTATCCGTTACGAGCAATTATTGCCTTGGGCGTTGCCATACCAAAATCCGGAAAATGCGTTTAGAGTAATTTCGGGAGATTTCGTTACTACAGAAGATGGTACAGGTATCGTGCATACAGCTCCAACTTTTGGTGCTGATGATGCTAAGGTAGCCAAAGAAGCTACACCTGAAGTACCGCCAATGTTGGTATTGGACGAAAATGGTACTCCGGTTCCATTAGTAGATTTACAAGGTAAATTTGTTCCTAGTTTAGGTGATTTTGGAGGTAAATATGTGAAAAACGAATATTATGATGCCGATCAGGCGCCAGAGCGTTCGGTTGATGTAGAAATTGCTATCCTTTTAAAAGAACAAAATAAAGCGTTTAAAGTAGAGAAATACGTGCACAGTTATCCACATTGCTGGAGAACAGACAAGCCTATTTTATACTATCCTCTTGATTCTTGGTTTATCAAAATCACTGAGGTAAGAGATAGAATGTTTGATTTGAACGAATCAATCAACTGGAAACCTAAAGCAACCGGAGAAGGTCGTTTTGGAAACTGGTTAAAAAATGCCAATGACTGGAACTTATCACGTTCAAGATATTGGGGAATTCCATTGCCAATTTGGAGAACAGAAGACAAACAGGAAGAAATCCTGATTGGTTCAGTTGAGGAATTGTACAACGAAATCGAAAAAGCAATTGCTGCTGGTGTTCAATCCGAAAATCCATTCAAAGGATTTGAAATTGGAAACATGAGCGAAAGCAATTATGATTTGGTTGACTTGCATAAAAATGTAGTTGACGGAATCACTTTGGTTTCTGCTTCTGGAAAACCAATGAAGCGTGAATCAGACTTGATTGATGTTTGGTTTGATTCAGGTGCGATGCCTTATGCGCAATGGCACTATCCTTTTGAAAACGCAGCTTTAATTGATAATAATAAATCATTCCCAGCTGATTTCATCGCCGAAGGTGTGGATCAAACACGTGGATGGTTTTATACCTTGCATGCTATTGGAACTTTAGTTTTTGATAACATTGCTTATAAAAATGTAGTTTCTAACGGATTGGTATTAGATAAAAACGGGCAAAAAATGTCGAAGCGTTTAGGAAATGCCGTTGATCCATTTGAAACCTTAAAAGAATACGGACCAGATGCTACGCGTTGGTACATGATTTCAAATGCAAATCCTTGGGATAACTTGAAATTTGACATTGAAGGAGTAGCTGAGGTGCGACGTAAATTCTTTGGTACACTTTATAATACCTATTCTTTCTTTAGTTTGTACGCTAATATCGATGGTTTCAAATTTGATGAGGCAGAGGTGCCATTGAATGAAAGACCAGAAATTGACCGTTGGATTTTATCTGAATTGCATACTTTAATCAAATTAGTAGATGAAGCCTATGCCGATTATGAACCAACGCGAGCTGCTCGTGCTATTTCTGATTTCGTACAGGAAAACTTGAGCAACTGGTACGTTCGTTTGTGTCGTCGTCGTTTCTGGAAAGGAGAATATGCACAGGATAAAATTGCGGCTTATCAAACCTTATATACTTGTTTGTTAACCGTAAGTAAACTAAGTGCGCCAATAGCTCCTTTCTTTATGGATAAGATTTACAGAGACTTAACACAGGCTACACAGACAGAAAAATTTGATAGTGTACATTTGGCGGAATTTCCAAAATACGTTGAAAACTTTGTTGATAAATCGTTAGAGAGCAAAATGCAGAAAGCGCAGACCATTTCATCACTAGTTTTATCACTACGTAAAAAGGAGATGATCAAAGTGCGTCAACCTTTGCAAAAGGTAATGATTCCAGTACTTGACGAGAATCAGCGACTAGAAATTGAGGCTGTTTCTGACCTGATAAAAGCCGAAGTAAACGTGAAAGAAATCGAACTTTTGGACGATGCTTCTGGAGTTTTGGTTAAGCAAATTAAACCTAATTTTAAAGCGCTTGGACCTCGTTTTGGAAAAGATATGGGATTGATTTCCAAAGAGATACAAAGTTTTACTTCGGAGCAAATTAACCAATTAGACAAGGAAGGAAGCATAAGTATTGTAGTTGCAGGAAAAGACGTAACTTTATCCTTAGAGGATGTAGAAATCACATCGCAGGATATTGAAGGCTGGTTGGTTGCTAATTCTAATGGAATTACCGTAGCGCTTGACATCACAATCTCTGATGAATTAAGAAATGAAGGGATTGCGAGAGAGTTGGTAAATAGAATTCAAAACATCAGAAAAGATTCTGGATTTGAAGTGACTGATAAGATTAAAGTAAGTTTACAAAGTAATCCAGCTCTGGAGCTTGCTGTAAATACGAATAAGGCTTATATCAAATCAGAAACATTGACAGAAGAGTTAGTGTTTGAAGTTCAAATTGAAAATGGTATAGAAATTGAGTTTGATGACATTAAAACGAAGATAACAATTACTAAATAATATTGATTATGGTAGATGAAGTAGCACGATACTCCGACGCCGATTTGGCAGAGTTCAAAGAGATAATTCAAAAGAAAATTGAGAAAGCTCAGGCCGATTTAGATTTGATAAAAAGTGCTTATATGAATGACTTGAATAATGGTACGGATGATACATCACCTACATTCAAAGCTTTCGAAGAAGGAAGTGAAACAATGTCTAAAGAAGCAAACTCTCAATTAGCAACCCGTCAAGAGAAGTTTATTCGCGATTTGAAGAATGCTTTATTTCGCGTAGAAAATAAAACCTACGGTGTTTGTAAAGTAACAGGAAAATTAATTAGTAAAGAAAGATTAAAAATCGTTCCTCATGCTACGATGAGTATCGAGGCTAAAAATCTTCAACGATAACAATTGATTTTTCACTAGTAGAATTCCAAATTCCAATAATTTAATTAAAGTTGGAATTTGGAATTTGATTTTTATAAATTACTTATTTTTGCGCAATTAAAATTTAAAAAATGTCATTACTAAAAGCGTATCTACTCATCTTCGTAGTATTACTTGTGGATCAGATTTCTAAAATATATGTCAAAACCAACTTTGTTTTAGGCGGTGAATTTGAGGTTTTTGATTGGTTTAAAATTCATTTTATTGAAAATGAAGGAATGGCTTGGGGAACAAAAATTCCTGGTGAGTACGGAAAATTGATTCTTACTTTATTTCGATTAGTGGCTGTAGGAGGAATTGGCTATTGGTTATGGGATTCGGTAGAACGTAAACACAGTAGCAATTATTTAATTGTTGCCATAGCACTTATTTTTGCGGGAGCTTTAGGAAATATTATCGATTCTGTTTTTTATGGGGTAATTTTCAATGATAGTACGGCTCAATTAGCAACTCTATTTACAGATCAACCTTATGGTACTTGGTTTTACGGTCAAGTGGTAGATATGTTTTATTTTCCAATAATAAAAGATTATCCAATGCCAGAGTGGGTTCCGTTTCTAGGAGGTAAACCTTTTACGTTTTTTAATGCTATTTTTAATGTGGCAGATGTAGCCATTTCAACAGGTGTTGGGATTTTAATTGTATTTAATAAAAAAGCATTTCATAAGCATTAATTACAACCAAAATAAAAATTAAATCCGTCTTGTTACGATTGTTATCGGTTTCAGGACGGATTTTTTTATGAATTAAAATTGGTAAATGCTTTTTGGAGTTACGCAATAATCTAATTGGATATCGCTTTCAAAAACATCTTCAATCTGTTCTTCGGCTTCGAAAAAAGAAAGTCCTATTTTTAAGGTTTCTGGATTGCATTCGCTTAAAAATTTGTCGTAAAATCCTTTGCCGTAACCTACGCGATTTCCTTTTTTGTCAAAGGCCAAAAGAGGTACAAAAACCACTTCTATTTTTTTTGATGCTACTTCGATTCCGTCAACAGGTTCTGGAATATTATATTCGTTCTTTTTGATTTTAGTATTGTCGGTCAAAAGATAATGCGTCATTTCTCTGGTTTCAAAATTAGATTTTGAAATTAGAATCTCCTTGTCTTTTCCTGAAAGCAAATGCAAAATCATTTCGGTATCTACTTCTTTGTGCTCCGCAATAGGAAGAAAAATATGAAAGTAATTTTTGTCCCAAATCTTGAGTTTTAATAATTGATTGCTAATTGCTAAACTCATTTCTTCGATTTCGCTTTCAGAAAGTTGTTTACGCAAGTTTTTGTATTTAGAACGTAATTCTTTTTTTGTGTTTTCCATTTTAAATTATACTACCCAATTAAAACTTAAATGTAGAAATAATTATTTGTAATTCGTAAATTTGAATAGAATTCCCAATAGATGTTATTTTCTATAGATTCACCATTTTTGAAATAAATTTTAATGCAACAAACTGCCCTCGAACTACAAATACAAACCTTACCCGATAGTCCCGGAGTATATCAATATTTTGATAAAGAAGGTAAAATATTATACGTAGGGAAAGCCAAAAACTTAAAGAAAAGGGTTTCATCTTATTTTAATAAAATACATGATACGGCTAAGACGAATGTCTTGGTTAAGAAAATTGTAACCATAAAACATATTGTGGTTCCAACAGAAACAGACGCTCTTTTGCTGGAAAACAATTTGATTAAAACCTTGCAACCGCGTTACAACATCAATTTAAAGGACGATAAAAGTTATCCTTGGATTTGTATTAAAAAAGAACCTTTTTCCAGAATATTTTCTACTAGAAGAATGGTGAAAGATGGTTCGGAATATTTTGGTCCTTACACCAGTTTTAAAACAGTGAATACTATTTTGGAACTCATTAAAGAACTGTATCCGCTGCGTACTTGCAATTTTGATTTAAGTGAATCGAATATAAACAGTGGGAAATTTAAAGTTTGTCTGGAATATCATATTGGTAATTGTAAAGGGCCTTGTGAGGGTTATGAATCCCTAGAAGAATATCAGAAACAGGTCAATGCGATTCGGGAAATTTTGAAAGGAAATTTCAAAGAAAGCCTTAAAGATTTCAAGAAATTGATGATGCAATTAGCTAATGATATGCATTTTGAGGAAGCCCAAAAAATAAAAGAAAAGATTGAAGTTCTTGAAAATTATCAATCTCGTTCAACTATTGTAAATCCAAAAATTACTAACATAGATGTGTTTTCCATAGTTTCTGATGAAAGTGCCGCTTATGTGAATTTTTTACAAATTTCTCATGGTTCGATTATTCGTTCGCATACAATGGAAATCAAGAAAAAATTAGCAGAAACTGATGAAGAATTATTAGAATTAGCTATTGTTGAGTTAAGAGATCGATTTCAGTTGTTGTCTAAAGAAGTGATTGTTCCTTTTGAAGTTGATTTGGGCGAAAATGTAAAAGTTACCGTTCCACAATTAGGTGATAAAAAGCAAATTTTAGATTTGTCTATTCGTAATGCTAAGTTTTATCGCATTGAACAAATGAAACAATTGCAAATAGTGGATCCAGATAGACATACCAATAGGATTATGGCGCAAATGAAAAAAGATTTGCATTTGCCAGTAGAACCAAGACATATAGAATGTTTCGATAATTCGAATATCCAAGGAACGAATCCAGTTTCGGCTTGTGTAGTTTTTAAAGACGGAAAGCCAAGTAAAAAAGATTATCGTCATTTTAATATTAAAACCGTAGAAGGACCAAACGATTTTGCTTCGATGGAAGAAGTGGTTTATCGACGTTATAAACGATTATTGGCAGAAAACGAACCTTTGCCACAACTAATTATTATAGATGGTGGAAAAGGACAATTGTCTTCGGCTTTAAAAAGTATTGACGATTTAGGATTGCGTGGTAAAATAAGTATTATAGGGATTGCCAAACGTTTGGAAGAATTGTTTTATCCAGAAGATCCGGTTCCGCTTTATTTAGATAAAAAATCAGAGACGTTAAAAGTTATTCAGCATTTACGCAATGAAGCCCATCGTTTTGGGATTACTCATCATAGGGATAAGCGAAGTAAAGCTGCTTTGAATTCTTCGATAGAATCGATACCTGGAATTGGTGAAAAAACAATGTTAACATTAATACAACATTTCAAAAGTGTTAAAAGATTGCAATTGGCAACAGAAAAAGAAATTTCAGACGTTGTAGGTGTATCAAAAGCCAAAAAAATTACCGATTTTTACAAAACATCAGCGCCTTGATTGGATAGTGGCTGTTTAATCTCAAAAAAGAGACCTTTTTATGAAAAAATATTTCTTTTTGTTACTCCTTTTTTGTTGTAGTCTAGCGGTTTTTTCTCAGGTAAAAGATAGACCTAAAATTGGGTTAGTCTTGAGTGGTGGGGGTGCCAAAGGTTTTGCGCACATTGGTGTACTTAAAGTGATTGAAGAAGCGGGAATTAAAATCGATTATATTGGAGGTACGAGTATGGGGGCTGTAGTCGGTGGTTTGTACGCTGCGGGTTATAATGCTGCTCAACTCGATTCTATATTTAAAGCTACTGATTTTGATGAATTACTAAATGATTATATTCCTAGGTATACTAAAAATTCTTATGAAAAACGAAATAACGAAGTGTATTCTGTTGTTTTGCCTTTTGATAAATATAGATTAGGTATTCCAGATGCGCTTTCTAAAGGCTTGTATAATTTCAATTTATTAAGTCGAATAACAAGTCATGTTAGGCATGTAAGGGATTTTAATCAACTTTCCATCCCTTTTTTATGTATTGGATCGGATATTGAAACAGGAGAACAGGTGGTGTTGAATACAGGTAATTTGGCTCGTGCTATGTTGGCTAGTTCCGCCTTTCCCTCTTTGTTTTCTCCGGTTGAATATCAAAATCATTTTTTGGTAGATGGTGGTGTGATTAATAATTATCCCGTTGATGAGATAAGAAAATTAGGAGCCGATATAATTATTGGGGTTGATGTACAAAGTAATTTATTGAATAGAAAAGAATTGAATGATGCGACTAAAATTTTAGTGCAAATCACCAATTTACATTCCATTGAAAAAATGAAAAACAACGTTTTGAAAACGGATATTTACATTCGACCAGATATAAACGATTACAGTGTGATGTCTTTTGATAGCGGTCAAAAAATATTAGCTAAGGGAGAGGAAGCCGCTTTTTCTGTTTTTGAACGATTACAACAGCTTGGAGAATTGGCTAACAACTACAAAAAACCCCAATTATCAAATTCTATAGATAGTTTGGATATTGTCAACATCAATTGCAATACGTTAAAGAATTATACAAAAGAATATGTTTATGGTAAGTTACGATTTAAGCCAGGAACTAAAATCAGTTATTCACAATTGCAAACTGGAATTAATAATTTGAATGCTACTGAAAACTTTAGCGCAATAGATTATTATTTTGAGAATAATAACGGAAAGGATGATTTGAATTTGATTTTAAAAGAAAATCCCATAGATAGTTTTTTAAAATTCGGACTGCATTATGATGGACTTTATAAAAGTGCTGTTTTAGTAAACGTGACGCACAAGAAAAATATTTTCAAGAATGATGTTGCCTCTCTGGATGTGATTTTAGGTGATAATTTCAGGTATAATTTTGATTATTATATTGAAAATGGATACAATATTAGCGTGGGTTTCAAATCCTTTTTAAATAATTTTAATAGAAATATTGAAGGTCAAATCAGTAATGTCAATTTTGAGGATTTGGGGATCAATTCTTTGAATGTTGATTTGTTAGATCTAACCAATCAGTTGTATTTTCAAACCAAGTTTTTACAACGTTTTTTAATTGGAGGAGGTTTAGAGTATAAATATTTGAATATCGATTCTAAAACATTGTCGAATGCCAGTGCAAAAATTGATAAAAGCGATTATTTAAGTGTTTTTGCTCGATTAGATTATGATTCTATGGATGATAAATTTTTTCCTAAAAGAGGCTGGTCTTTTTCGGGAGATATTCATTCTTATTTGTATTCCTCGAATTATACTAACGATTTTAATCCGTTTTCAATTTTCAAGGCTAATTTTGGAATCGCTTTTCCTTTATTCAAATCAGGAGCAATGAAAGTTCAAGCCGAAGCCGGTTCTGCCATTGGTGGTAATAGTGTATCGTTTTTTAACTTTGTTTTGGGCGGATATGGTTATGCTATTTCTAATAACTTTAGTCATTTTTATGGCTATGATTTTTTGAGTTTGGGCGCTAATAGTTATATAAAGACAGCGGTTACTTTTGATTATGAAATTTTTAAAAACAATCATATCAATCTTACGGCTAACTATGCTAATATAGGTAATGATATTTTTGAATCGGTAAGTTGGATATCCATTCCTAAAATATCGGGTTATGCTTTAGGCTATGGATTAAAAACCATGTTAGGTCCTATAGAAATAAAACGCAGTTGGTCTCCAGAAACCAAAAAAAGTTATACTTGGTTCAGTGTAGGTTTTCCTTTTTAATTTTTTTCTAAAAAAGTCTGTTATTCGGTGGCTAAATCCATTCAGAACAGCTATTTTTTTCTTTAATATATCTTAAAAATTACAAATTCAACACTTTTTTAACTTCTGGAGTAAATTAAAAATTATCACTTTAATTTTTTATTGTTACTTTTTTTATGATTATTAAAAAAAAAGACTAAATATTCAGAATCTTAGATTAAAATTTTGTTAAACTCAATTTTTGTTGTGAATATCGCATTTGGTTGCCGTATATTTGTAACATCAAAACAAAAGGGGTGGTTTCCTTTTGGGTTATATAAATTAATAATTTATAATTTTTTGGTTGGTTAATAGCATAAAAACTCAGTCATCATTTGACTGAGTTTTTTTGTTTTAATATCTTTGGAACAAAATTTGCAAATTCGATCAATAATAGAAAACTCAGTAAATTATGAAAAAAATAATGTTACTCTTATTATTGATTTTGACCGTTAGTTTTGACTCTCGTTCTGATGACGCTTTTGATGTAGGTGAGTGGTTTAAATTTCGTATACATTATGGATTTGTAAATGCAGGATATGCTACTCTCGAAGTAAAAGATGCAGTCATAAACAATAGAAAAGTTTTTCATGTAGTAGGAAAAGGATTCACTACTGGTGTTTCACGCTTTTTTTTCAAAGTTGTAGATATTTACGAAAGTTATATAGACAAAGAAACGGGTAATCCGTATCAATTTGTACGAAATATTAATGAAGGCGGCTACACTAAAAATCAAGAAGGCTTTTTTAATCAACCTTTACATAGGGTAACTGTAAAGGACTATAAAAATAAGACTGAAAAAACTTTTGTTGTTCCTAAAAACACACAGGATATTCTTTCCGCTTTTTACTATTTACGTAATTATCCTACTATTGATAAAATAAGACCAGGTGAGTTTGTGGAAATCGATATGTTTTTTGATGACGAAACCACAAAATTTAAGTTAAAATTTATGGGTCGTGAGGATATTAAAACTAAATTTGGAGTTGTATCTTCAATGATTTTTAGACCATTGGTTCAATCAGGTCGTGTTTTTAAAGAACAAGAAAGTTTAACTGTTTGGGTTTCAGATGACGAGAATAGATTGCCTATTCGCATCAAGGCAGATTTGGCTGTAGGTTCACTAAAAGCCGATTTGGATGCTTTCAAAGGATTGAAAGCACCATTTAAAATAAAGAAATAATGAATATTAACGAGAATACACTAAGTATTTTAAAGGAAATAGAACAAAAATACGATTCCATCAATCTAAAAACAGATACGCAATTAGAAGGATTGTTGTGGTCTAAACCAACTACTTATTGGGATTATATTCAAACAGACGCGTTGTTGAATTTACAAGTTCAAAAAACAACACTTCCCGATGAAATGGTTTTTATTCTCTATCATCAAGTAAATGAATTAATATTCAAAATGATACTTTGGGAGATGAATCAAATTTCTTCTATGGTTACTATTCAAGCTGATTTTTTTACCGACCGATTATCACGTATAAGTCGCTATTTTGATATGCTTTCAACTTCATTTACTATCATGGAAAATGGTATGGATGTAGATCAGTATATGAAATTTAGAAATACACTTACTCCAGCTAGTGGATTTCAAAGTGCTCAATATCGTTTAATAGAATTTTGCGCTACTGATTTAGTTAATTTGATAGATAATCGTTTTAGAGCTAGTTACAATGATACTATTTCTAATGAAGAAGCGTTTGAAGTTTTGTATTGGCAAGCAGCTGGTAAAGATTATCAAACAGGAAAAAAGACGTATACTTTAGAAGCATTTGAAAAAAAATACAAAACGGTATTTTTAGAATATATGGAAGCCTGTAAATCAGTTAATATTTGGCAAAAATATAAACAATTACCAGTTGAAGATCAAGAGTCAACTGCTTTGAAGGAAGCCATGAGGCATTTAGATTATACGGTTAACATAACTTGGGTTATGAAACATCTAAATGTAGCCATAAAGTATATTGATCAAAGTGGTATGGGTGACGGTGAAGCAACCGGAGGTAGTGATTGGAGAAAATATATGCATCCAAAATATCAAAAAAGAATATTTTTTCCAGAATTATGGTCTGAGATTGAATTAGAAAATTGGGGTCAAGAACAATAAAGTTTTATGTAGAATTGAATAAATTGAAAAAGTTTGAAATACGTTTTAACATTTATAATTGCACTAACACTAGTAGTATCTTGTAAAAATTCGGATAAGGAAACGGAAGCTAAAAAGTTGGTTAAGAAATCAGCTCCAGAAAAAGACAAGTCTGATTTTGGGTTTAATTTTTCCGATTTTAATGTTGTTCAGGATACTGTTAGAAAAGGAGATACTTTTGGAACAATTATAAATAAACAAAATATTGGAGAGCGAAAAATTCATGAAATTGTAAGTAGTATTAAAGATACTTTTGATGTGCGATCCATTAGGCCTAATAAAGCCTTTACAATGTTGCGTTCTAAGGATAAAACCAATAAACTTCAGGTTTTTGTTTACCAACCAAATGATTTAATGTATTATGTTTTTGATCTTCGTGATTCAGTAGTCGTTGCTCATAAAAAAGTGAGACCAGTTAGCTATAAACGAAGAGTAATAACTGGAGTCTTAAAAGGATCTTTGTCTGAGACGCTATCTAATGCAGGAGTTGAAGCCAATTTAGCCAATCAAATTACAAAAATATACTCATGGTCTATCGACTTTTTTAAATTAAAAAAAGGAGACCGTTTTGGGATTGCCTTTAATGAACGTTATATTAACGATACGGTGTATAACGGTGTCAGTAATATTGAGGCGGCCTTTTTTGAATACAAAGGAAAAATTATGTATGCTTTCCCTTTTGTTCAAAATGAATCATCTGGAAAGGTTGAATACTATGACGAAGAAGGGAAAACAATGAAAAACTTTTTCTTGAAATCGCCTATTAAGTTTAGCCGAATTACTTCAAGATTTTCCATGAATAGATTTCATCCGGTACAACATCGTTGGAAAGCTCATAAAGGAACAGATTATGCTGCGCCTAGAGGAACACCTATTATGACAACTGCTTCTGGTGTTGTTGAAAAAACGGGTTATACAGCAGGAAATGGAAACTTTGTAAAAGTAAAACACAACGGTACCTATGCAACCCAATATTTACACATGTCAAAGATATTAGTTAGACGTGGTCAGAGAGTCAATCAAGGTGATGTCATTGGAAGAGTAGGGAGTACAGGTTTAGCATCAGGACCACACGTTTGTTATCGTTTTTGGAAAAATGGGGTGCAAGTAGATGCTTTAAAATTAAAATTGCCTACTGGGACTCCAATGGAAGGAAGAAATAAAGCTCGATTTATGAAAATGATTGAACCTTTAAAACGTGAATTAGATAGTATAGGAAACCTCTAATCGAATCTATTGAAGTTGAAAACTTAAAGGAGAAAGAGTTGGCTATTCAATTCTTTCTCCTAATTTTTTATAAAAATAATTTACAGATGTGTTATATAGTTGTAAAGCACTCGACAAATACAACTAATTTGAGTATTTTTACGACCATCTAAAAAACTAAAAAACAAAAAATAAATGGCTTTAAGTACTTTAAACCCAAAACAAACTGCTTCATGGAAGAAGCTGGAACAACATTTTGAAAAATTGCAAAATGTTACGATGCAAGAAATGTTTAATGAAGATGCAACAAGAGCAGAGAAATTTAGTATTCTTTGGAATGAATTTTTGATTGATTATTCTAAAAATATCATTAATCAAGAAACAATGGATTTGTTGCTTGAATTAGCAAATGAAATGGGTCTTAAAGATGGGATTCAAGAATATTTTGAGGGAGGAATAATCAATCAAACCGAAAATAGGGCAGTGCTTCATACTGCATTAAGAGCTAAAAAATCGGCTGTGATTAATGTAAATGGAGTGAATGTAGTTCCTGAAGTTTATGAAGTTAAAAACAAGATTAAAACTTTTACAAATGAAATTACTTCAGGTGTAAAAACGGGATATACAGGTAAAGCTTTTACAGATGTAGTGAATATAGGAATTGGAGGTTCTGATTTAGGGCCAGCCATGGTTGTTGAAGCTTTGAAATATTATAAAAATGACTTGGATGTTCATTTTGTGTCTAACGTTGATGGAGATCATGTTCAAGAAGTAATAAAAAAATTAAATCCAGAAACAACTCTTTTTGTTATTGTATCTAAAACATTCACAACTCAGGAAACTTTGAGTAATTCTGAGACTATTAAAAAATGGTTTTTACAATCGGCTAAGCAAGAAGATATTGCAAAACATTTTGTGGCAGTTTCAACTAATTTACAAAAAGTAACCGAATTTGGTATCAATCCTGATAATGTGTTCCCAATGTGGGATTGGGTTGGTGGACGTTTTTCACTTTGGAGTGCCGTTGGATTGTCAATTAGTTTAGCGGTTGGATTTGATAATTTTGAATCTTTATTAAATGGGGCTAACGAAATGGACGAACATTTCAAAACTGCCGATTTTGATAAAAATATACCAGTTGTTTTGGCTTTATTAAGTGTTTGGTATAATAATTTCTTTGGAGCCGAAAGCGAAGCCTTGATTCCGTATACCCAATACTTGCAAAAATTAGCGCCTTACTTGCAACAAGGAACAATGGAGAGTAATGGTAAAAGTGTAGGTCGTGATGGTAAAGCAGTAGATTATCAAACAGGAACAATTATTTGGGGAGAGCCTGGAACCAATGCTCAACACGCCTTTTTTCAATTAATTCACCAAGGAACAAAGTTAATACCTACTGATTTTATTGGTTATGTTCAGCCTTTGTATGGAGATAACAATCATCATGATAAATTAATGTCTAACTTTTTTGCGCAAACAGAAGCGTTGTTAAACGGAAAAGAGGAAGCAAAAGTTCAAGCTGAATTTGATAAACAAGGCTTATCAGCAGAGGCGGCTCAATTTTTATTGCCATTTAAAGTGTTTTCTGGTAATAAACCAACAAATACTTTCTTGATTCAAAAATTAACTCCAAAATCTCTTGGTTCATTAATTTCATTATATGAACATAAGATTTTTGTACAAGGATTTATCTGGAATATTTTCAGTTATGATCAATGGGGAGTTGAATTAGGAAAACAATTAGCCAATTCGATTTTAGATGAAATTAATTCGAATGATGTGAAAAATCATGACAGTTCAACTACTTCTTTATTACGTCATTTTTTAAGAAATAAATAACATAGTATTATTTTTTTGTAAGTATTTGATTTTCAATACTTATTTTTAAAATCGATAAATTGCATTAGTAAAAACCTCATTAGCTTTTAGTTATATGAGGTTTTTTTCATCCCTTTTTGTTTATATTTGTTAAAAAAACATTCAAAAACATGTACGCATTTATTCAAAAGTTTCATTCTGGTTGGGCTTATTTAGCACTTTTATTATTAGTAATTGCAGTAGTCAATGCTTTAATTGGTTTCACTTCTAAGAAAGAGTTTACGGCTAAAGATAGAAAGATTGCAATTTTTGGATTAATTGGAACTCATACACAATTATTAATTGGTTTGATTTTATATTTTGTTTCTCCTCTAGGACTTGATTCATTTGGGCAAATGTCAGATAAAATGTTGCGTTTAACTTCATTAGAGCATCCGTTAATCAATTTAATTGCGATTACTTTGATTACAATTGGATGGTCAAAACATAAAAAATTAACCACAAGCGAATCAAAATTTAAAACTTTTTCTATTTTTTACGGATTAGGATTAGTGCTTATACTAAGTAGGATCCCATGGTCGTTATGGTTTAAATAAAACTTAAAAAAAAGTCCTGAAAAGGGCTTTTTTTATCGAGGTATAGTTTTTGTTTTAAATAAGATTCGAACTAAAAAGGTTAATATGAAAAAATCAATTACACTATTTTTTTTATTTCTTTCGGTTGTTTTGGTTAATGCTCAATCATCAAAATCAACGCTGCAAAAGTCTCCTGTCAAAAAAAATATAGAAGCAAAAGATACAGTAGATAAAAAAATCTCTTTTAATTTAAAAAAAGGAATCCTTAAGGATACAATTTCATCAATTGAACCGCCACGTAAATTAAAATTGTATAAAAAAAGTGTACATGCTTCTTATTATGCAGATAAATTTAATGGAAAACGTACCACCAGTGGTGTGAGATTTAGCAACAGCGGTTATACGGCAGCGCACAAGAAATTTCCTTTCGGGACTAAATTGAAAATTACCAATGAATCCAATGGTAAGTCAGTGATTGTTGAGGTTATTGACAGAGGACCTTTTGTAAGATCAAGAGAAATTGATTTGACAAAAAGAGCTTTCATGGAAATTGCAACTAATAAAGGATCGGGTTCAATGATTGTAACTATTGAAGAAATTGTAGATTAATTTACCAACTTTTAAAAGGATTTTTGCTTAAATACGAATTATAATAGCGCTTGTCATTAGTTACTTCTTCACCTAACCAAGTAGGTCTTTCAAAATTTTCATCTTCCGATTGCAATTCAATCTCCGCCATTTCAAGACCTTCATTTTCGCCGTAAAACTCATCTATTTCAAAAACATGAGGTCCTGATTTTACTTCAAAACGAGTTTTGTCAATAACTCCTTTTTCGCATAACAGTAATAATTTTTCGGCTTCATCAACAGAAATCTCTTTTTCCCATTCAAAACGAGATATACCTGAAGTATTTGAAATCCCTTTTACTGTAATATAGGCCTTATCTTCTTTTATTCGGATACGAACACTGCGTTCAGGATTTGAACTCAAATAGCCTTGAATAATTCTTTTTTTAGAAAAGGCTTCATTTTTGTAAGCATCAGAATTGACTAAAAATTTTCTTTCTATTTCTATCATTTTGACCGTTTTTAGTGTTGTATTCTAAATTCTTTTTTTGGGGTAAGAAATCTGGTGTAAAGATACTTTTTTTCTATTCCTATGTATTTTATATACATAAATTAAAGTACTGTTTTTATCTCCTTTTCTTTTTAAAGTAGATTATAAAAAAGCTTTCGGTGTTTTTTTTTATGATATAGTTAGAGCTTTTTCAAGGGGTGATTTGTATTTTTACAGGAATTGAATTGATAAATTATGTCGCTTTTTAAAGTAAAGAATAAACCATCGTTACAGGAGTTGTTAACTGATTTTTTCGATAGAAGTCAGTTATGGCTTGAGGAAAAAGACAATTTAGAGCCTTTAATTGAATTGGTTCAATTGATTCGTCCGTTGAAGATTAGAAATTTACAAATAGTAGATTTGGAACCTCTTATTACTCTGTTAAAGGATAATCCGTCTTATAGAGATGCTTTTTCTTTCTATTTGAAAGATATTCTTAAAGACAGGAAGTTTAATAAAATTTTTTCGGATGCGGCTATATTACAAGATGTAGATTTTGTATTCGAAGTTAGAAAAAGAATTATCGCCAAATTTTTACCTTATCAACCTGAGAAGGAAACTTTAGAATATGTTTTAAATCAGGTGTTTTATCTGGCTAATGATGGGGTTTGGATTGATAAAATTCCTATACATCAGTTGCATGAATTGTATGATCTCTTTGGGTTTACTTCCATGTATGAAAGTGTTACACTAAATTCGGCTTTATCAGAGGTGTTAACAGCTATGCACTTAATTACTCAGCGCATTAGTGGTCGTGCAATGGAGACGGATGTAATTAAGATGGTTCCAGAATTCGATGGTTTAGAAAGTCCTTTTTCGGCATTTGAAAAAGAATTGTTTTTAATCGAAGATCAAATCAAAAATTTAGAAAAGCATTATGTTGATTCTGATGATTTGTCTTTTGCTCAATTAATTGTTTTACTCAAACAATGTGAAGAGTTTGTAGAAAAAGCTTTTCGTAATAGTTCAAAATATGGAATTTCCCTTCGTGTAAATCAAAATTTATTAAAAATTAAGCAGCAATTAGAAAGGCTTAAGTTTCTAATTTCATTGTTAAAAGTAGAGAAGGAAGAAGATAAAAAAAACAATGGAATTTTAATGGGCTTACAGTTAATTAAGTTTAATTGTTATAAAAACAATGTGCGGCAGTTTATAGCCGAAAGCATTCAGTTGATTTCTTATGAAATTACCCAGCATACAGCTAAAACAGGCGAAAAATATATTACAGAGAATCGTAATGAATATTTCAAAATGTTTTGGAATGCCTCAGGTGGCGGAATAATTGTTGGTTTTTTGTGTATTATCAAAATTTTACTTTCTAAGGTTGATACAAGTATTTTTGGTCATGCTTTCTTGTACAGTATGAATTATGCGTTAGGTTTCATCGCTATTTATTTAATGGGCTATACATTAGCAACAAAACAACCAGCCATGACAGCTTCTGCATTAATCAAAGCTTTGGAGGAAGGAATGTTTAAACAGGGGAATAATACGCAAAAATATAATGCATTTGCAATTCTTTTTGCTCGGGTTTTTAGGTCTCAATTTATAGCATTTATAGGTAATGTAATTTTGGCATTTCCAGTTTCTTTATTAGGGATTTGGCTTATTGATTATTCATTAGGTTATAATATTGCTTCCAGTAAATGGCAAACCCTCTTAAGTGATTTGAGTCCTGTACATTCATTAGCTATTTTTCATGCGGCAATTGCAGGACTTTTTTTGTTTTTATCGGGAATTATTTCTGGAAGTGTAGCGAATAGGGATAAACACAATCAGGTTTATTTTAGAATTGCCGAACATCCTTTGTTGAAAAAGAGTTTTGGAAAGAAAAGAACGCTGAAATTTTCTGCTTTGTATGAGAAAAAATGGGCAGGCATTGTTTCTAATTTTTGGTTTGGTGTTTTTATGGGGAGTACTTCTGCTTTGGGACTTTTTTTTGGATTAAATCTTGATATTAGACATATTACTTTTGCTAGTGGTAATTTGGCATTGGCTTTGTATGGTGCCAATTATCAGGTTAGTGATACCATGTTATTTTGGGGAATTTTTGGAATTGGAGTTATAGGATTGGTTAATTTTATGGTTAGTTTTAGTTTGTCTTTAGGGTTAGCATTTCGCTCTAGAGCAATACCGCTATCAGAACTTCGTTTTATTTCAGCTTCCATTTGGAGTCATTTTAAATCCAGACCTTTTAGTTTCTTTTTTCCAATGGAGCAAAAAGTAAAAACAGAAGTTATTGAAAATTATTTGCAAACAAAGAAAGATACAAGCCATTGATTTTTTTAAGATGCAAGAATTTAATCCCAACAGAAAAATAATACATATCGATATGGATGCTTTTTTTGCTTCGGTGGAGCAAATGGATAATCCAGAATTGAGAGGGAAACCTATTGCTGTTGGTGGTTCAGAAAACAGGGGTGTAGTTGCTGCGGCAAGTTATGAAGCTAGAAAATTTGGTGTTCGAAGTGCTATAAGTGGAAGTTTAGCAAAAAGAAATTGTCCGGAATTAATTTTTGTAAGACCAAGATTTGAACGGTATAAAGAAATTTCGAATCAAATTCATAAAATTTTCAGAGAATATACTGATTTAGTGGAACCACTTTCTTTAGATGAAGCCTATTTAGACGTAACTCAAAATAAAAAAGGGAATCCAAGCGCTAGTTTATTAGCTCAAGAAATTAGAAATCGCATCTATAATGAAGTTGGTTTAACTGCCTCGGCGGGTATTTCTATTAATAAATTTGTCGCAAAAATAGCCAGTGATTATAATAAACCTAATGGTCAAAAAACAGTAACTCCTGAGGAAATAATTTCTTTTTTAGAGGCCTTACCTATTCGAAAATTTTACGGAGTAGGCAAAGTGACTACAGAGAAAATGTATCAACTAGGAATTTTTACGGGATTAGAATTGAAAAGTAAATCATTAGAGTTTCTTGAGAAGCATTTTGGAAAATCAGGCCAATACTATTACAGTGTAGTTAGGGGTATTCATAATAGCGAAGTTAAACCGACTCGTATTGCCAAATCTGTAGCCGCAGAGCATACTTTTGATGTTAATTTGTCTTCGGAGGTATTTATGTTGGAGCAATTAGAACTTATTGCTAATAGTTTAGAAAGAAGACTCAAAAAGCACAATGTTTCAGGTAAGACTGTAACATTAAAAATAAAGTATAGTGATTTTACACAGCAAACTCGAAGTAAAACGTTGCCTTATTTTATTGCTGACAAAGGGTTAATACTGGAAACAGTAAAAGAGTTGTTATATCAAGAACGAATGAAAGATTCGGTTAGATTACTGGGGATCTCAATGAGTAATTTAAATACGGAAGTCAAGAAAGCAGTAGTAGCTGTGCAATTGAAATTTAATTTCTAAAAAAAGAAAAACCCTTCTGAGAAAGAAGGGTTTGTAATGATATAGGAGGTCAATTAATCTCTACTTGATAGTTTTGATAATAATCTCAAGAATTCGATATACAGCCATACTAATGTAATCATTAATCCCATGGCTCCAAACCATTCCATGTATTTTGGCATTCTTTGTTGTACTCCTTCTTCGATTCGGTCAAAGTCTAAGAATAAGTTTAATGCAGCAATCACGATTACAAAAACACTAATACCAATACTCCATAACGAATTTCCGTAGTGCACAGGTTGGTAACTTGTAAATAAAGAAAAAAGCCAAGAGATAAGGTAATAAGTAGCAATCGCCAAAGTAGCTGCTACTACCACTGATTTAAATTGTTCTGTAACTTTGATAATTCGGTATTTATACAATCCTAAGCACACAGCAAACGTTACGAATGTAGCTCCTACAGCTTGAATTACAATACCTGGATACTTTGCTTCAAAAATAGCTGAAATTCCGCCAATAAATAAACCTTCAAATAATGCGTATCCTGGAGCTAGATATCCTGAATATTGTGGTTTGAAAGCGGAAATAATAACTAATACAAAACCAACAATTGCACCACCAATAGCAGGAAGAATAGGGTTCATGCCATTAAATGTTAGCCACCAAATTACCATTGCAGATGCAGTTAATAACAAGAACAGTAAAATGGTTTTGTTTATGGTTCCTGATAATGACATTTCTTGATCATAACCAATAACGGTTGCTTCGTGAATTTGCTCAGCTCTCGAAGTAGGTGAGAAGCTTTTATTGTTTAAAAATGGGTTTCTAGATTTGAAATTCATACTGTATTCATTTTATGTTAGTCAAATATAAAAGATATTTTCTTAGGTCATTGTTTAAATCTTCTTAATTTTCTTAAAGAATCTAGCTTGTTTTTTATTAATGAGATAGATTGAAAGTTGTTTTTACAAAAAACCCGTCTTGCTTTTAATGACAAGACGGGTTTGTATTATTTAGAATAGTCGAAATATTAGCTAATTTCAGAAACTCTCAAAGTGTTAACCATTCCTTTATCTTTAATAGGCATAGAAGCAAGGTTTATAATGTAATCACCAGCTTGAACATGTCCTTTTTCTTTAGCGATAGAGTTGATTTCGGTTACTGTTGTATCTGTACTTTCTTCTTTATCGTAAAAATAAGTTCTAACTCCCCATAGCAAACTTAATTGTGTAAGGATTCTTTTGTTTGATGTAAATACTAAAATTTCAGCAGTTGTAGGTCTCCAAGCTGATAACTGGAATCCAGTATAACCACTGTTAGTCATTGTAGAAATGGCTTTAGCTTCGATTGAGTTAGCCATAACCGCTGCATGACGACAAATTGTTTTTGTAATAAAACGATTCGTTTTAATTTGTGGCGTATTTTGAGGAACTTGGATAAGTGGAGAGTTTTCAACTGCTTCACAAATTTGAGTCATTTTTTGAATTACCTGTACTGGGTAGTTTCCAGTTGCAGTTTCTCCAGAAAGCATAACAGCATCTGCACCATCCATTACTGAGTTCGCTACGTCATTTACTTCAGCTCTAGTAGGAGTTAAACTAGTAATCATTGTCTCCATCATTTGTGTAGCAACGATAACAGGAATTCTAGCTGTTTTTGCTCTGCGGATTAAGTCTTTTTGTACTAATGGAACTTCGTGCGCTGGTAATTCAACACCTAGGTCACCACGAGCAACCATTAAAGCATCACAATACGCTACAATTTTATCCATGTTTTCTAATGCTTCTGGCATTTCGATTTTGGCAACAATTGGAATTTTGTATTCTGAATGTTCAGCAATTAAGTCTTGTAAGTCTTGTAAATCACGTGGTGTTTTTACGAAAGAAAGCGCAATCCAGTCTACTTTTTGCTCAATTGCAAAAATAGCATCAGCAATATCTTTTTCTGTCAAAGCAGGAAGAGAGATTTTAGTATTAGGAAGGTTTACCCCTTTTTTAGATTTTAATTCACCACCTTGAATAACTTTGGCAACAACTTCTGTGTTTTTATCTGTTGAAACGATTTCGAAAATTAATTTCCCATCATCTAATAAGATTCTTTCTCCTGGATTAACATCGTTAGGAAAGTTTTTATATTTCATGAAAACTCTTTCGGCTGTTCCAATAATGTCTTCAGCTGTAGTAAAAGTGATTAGGTCTCCATCATTAACAACCACACCGTCGTTCATTACTCCAACACGAAGTTTAGGTCCTTGTAAATCAGCTAAAATTGCTGTAGTGTATCCGAATTCTTCATTAAGACTTCTGATGATTTCGATTCTGTTTTTTACATCATTGTAATCAGCATGAGAAAAGTTAATTCTAAACACATTTACACCTGCTTCAACCATATCTTTAATGGTTTCTCTTGTGCTGCAAGCAGGCCCAAGGGTAGCCACAATTTTAGTTTTCTTGTTTGTAGTAATCATTTGCATTAAAAAATTAGATTGTTTTTAGATTTTATTTGTTTTGTTTCAACAGTATATACCGTTGTTATGTTTTCAATAGTATTTAATATTGTCTTTATTTTGTTTATGTCAATGCTATCATCTGCGTTCTCAATTTTTAAAAAATAATCTGCTTTTTTAAATTCAGGTAAAAGGTATACTTTAGTAGTAATACCTTCATTTGTATCTGAAAATAAATCTTGGGTAGAACCATTATTTTTTTGTACTACTTCATTAATGTTTTCTACTAAGTTCCACCCCACAGTACTTTCTTCGTCATAAAAGTAAAACCTTGAAAATTTTGTTTCCCCTTCTTTAATATTGATATGAACTTCATCTGAGCTTTTAGCTAGATTTATGGGAAGTTTTTGATTGATAAAATATGCCAATCTATAATCCTCTAAAGAAGTGTGAATTGCAATAAGATTGTAATCAATTTCATCGAATTCATCAAGACTTAATTTATGAACAGCCATCTTCATTAAAAATAAGGCTGTAAATATACTATTTCTCCCGAAGTTTAACTGTTTAAAAAATAATCATTTCGTTAAATTTAAAACGAAATCGATATAGCTATTGTGTATTTGTGTTTATTTTTTGTTCATTTTTTCTTGAAATGCAAAATAGGCTCTTTGAGAAGCTTTTTCTTCAGCTTTCTTTTTAGAGGTGGCTCTTGCTTTGGCAACTACTTTTTCATCGATGCTTAATTTTACCCCAAATAAACGTTGTCCGTCTAGTGCATTGTCTTCAAAAATATCATAATGGAATTGTCTTTTTTCTTTTTGACACCATTCGATAATTAAACTTTTATAGCTAATCACCTTACCTTCGAGTCTTGCGATATCAACATAAGGAAGAATTACTTTTTTTTGAATAAATTTTTCACAAAATGGATAACCTTTATCTAGGTAGATTGCTCCTATGAGCGATTCAAAGATGTTTCCGTGTATATTTTCACCAAAATGTTGTACGGGAACTTTGCTGTCCACAAATCGGATAAGATCTAAGTCTTTGCCTAATTCATTTAGGTGTTCTCTACTTACAATTTTAGAACGCATTTTCGTTAAATACCCTTCGTCGCCATGTGGTACTTCGTTAAATAAATGTGCTGCTATTACTGAACTAAGCATTGCGTCTCCTAAAAATTCCAATCGCTCATAGCTTATTGGGTTACCGTTAGAATCGGTTTTTCCCGAAGAACGATGTGTAAATGCTTTGTGGTAGTGATTTAATTCATGAGGAGCAAAGCCTAGAATTTTTTGAATAGCTTCAAAAAAAATCCCGTCTTCTTGAGGACGACGGGACTTTGTAAATATTTTTTTGAATATACTCATAGTATCAAATTAGAATCCTAATTTTTTTACTAATACACAAGCATTATGACCTCCAAAACCAAAAGTATTACTCATAACAACATTCATCTCTCTTTTTTGAGCAACGTTGAAAGTAAAGTTTAACTTTGGATCTATATGTTCGTCATCAGTGAAATGATTAATTGTAGGAGGAACTATTCCGTGTTTGATAGAAAGAATGGCAGCAATAGTCTCAATAGCTCCGGCAGCACCTAGTAAGTGACCTGTCATAGATTTAGTTGAGTTCAAGTTCATTGTGTAGGCGTGTTCGCCAAAAACTTGCTCGATTGCTTTACTCTCTGCCATGTCTCCTAGAGGTGTTGAAGTACCGTGCATGTTAACTCCGTCAACATCTGTTGGTTTTAAACCAGCATCTCTTAAGCAGTTTAACATTACATTTTTAGCACCTAAACCTTCTGGGTGTGGAGCAGTGATATGGTGTGCATCGGCAGACATACCTCCACCTCCAATTTCGCAGTAAATTTTAGCACCACGAGCTACTGCATGTTCGTATTCTTCAAGAATGATTGCTCCTGCACCTTCTCCTAGTACAAATCCATCTCTGTCTTTGTCCATTGGTCTAGAAGCTGTTTTTGGGTCATCATTTCTTGTTGATAAAGCGTGCATAGCGTTAAATCCACCCATACCTGCAATAGTCACTGCGGCTTCAGAACCACCAGTTACCATTACATCGGCATGACCTAATCTAATATAGTTGAAAGCATCAATAATAGCGTTTGTAGAAGAAGCGCATGCGGAAACGGTTCCGAAATTTGGTCCTCTAAAACCATATTTAATTGAAATGTGTCCACAAGCAATATCTCCAATCATTTTTGGGATAAAGAAAGGGTTGAATCGAGGTGTTCCATCACCTGCAGCATAATTAAGAACTTCAATTTGGAAAGTTTCTAGACCTCCAATACCTGATCCCCAAATTACTCCTGCACGATCTTTGTCAATTTTGTCTAAATCAAAATTTGCGTCTTTCATTGCTTCCTCAGAAGAAACCATGGCGTATTGAGCATAACGGTCCATTTTACGGGCTTCTTTTCGGTCGATAAATTCTTCAACGTTGAAGTTTTTAAGTTCGCAAGCAAATTGTGTTCTAAATTTTGAAGCATCAAAATAAGTTATTGGTGCAGCCCCGCTAACTCCGTTAATAAGGCCATTCCAATACTCTTCAATATTGTTTCCAATAGGAGTAAGTGCACCTAAACCTGTTACAACAACTCGTCTTAATACCATATATTCTGTATTTTGTTATCTTTAAACAAACAAAACCCACGCTTTCTTTTGTGTTTACTTAAGAGCCATGGGGTGCTGTATTATCTATGTAGATTGAAATTCAATCTGTATTTTTAATTTTTAAAAATAATAACACCCGACAACAGATTTATGTAATCGGGTGTACGTGTATTATTTTTTTGCTTCTTCGATATAAGAGATAGCTTGACCAACAGTAGCAATGTTTTCAGCTTGATCGTCTGGAATTTGGATGTCAAATTCTTTTTCGAATTCCATAATAAGCTCAACAGTGTCTAATGAGTCAGCTCCTAAATCATTAGTGAAGCTTGCTTCTGTTACAACTTCGTTTTCGTCAACGCCTAATTTGTCTACGATAATCGCTTTTACTCTTGATGCAATGTCTGACATAATCTTTAATTTTAGAATTTAATTTGGAGGCAAAAATAAAAAACTTTATTTTAAAACCACCATTAAGTTGATAAATGTAACATCTAAATTAGAAAATATTTTTGAACAAAGAGTTCTTAAAGCCGTATAATTTGGTTTTTTATTCTTTTTTTTGTGTCAAATTAACGTGATGAATTATGAAAAAAATAGTTGTTTTTGCTTCTGGATCTGGGACAAATGCTGAAAATATTATAAAATATTTTAAAGGAAGTGCAATTGGAGAGGTTGTAAGTGTTTTTACCAATAATGCAAATGCGAAGGTGATTGATAGAGCAAAAAATAATGCAGTGCCAGTAGAAATTTTTACAAAGACCGAACTTTATGAAAGTAATTTTGTACAAAAAATTAATACAATCAAGCCTGATTTAATTGTTTTAGCTGGTTTTTTGTTGAAATTTCCAGATGAATTAATCAGCGCTTACCCTGATAAGGTCATAAATATTCATCCAGCATTATTGCCTAAGTATGGTGGTAAAGGGATGTACGGTATGTATGTGCATAGAGCTGTAGTGGAAAATAAAGAGAAAGAAACAGGTATTAGTATTCATTATGTAAATGAACATTATGATGAAGGCGCAATAATTTTTCAAAAATCAGTGACTGTTTTAGGGACTGACACCGCGGAAGTGGTTGCGGAAAAAATTCACGAACTAGAACAAAAATATTTTCCTAGTGTAATTGAGGATGTACTTAAATCTAAATCGTAAAATTGGATTATCAAGTACATATATATACAGATGGGGCGGCTAAGGGAAATCCTGGTCCTGGAGGCTATGGAATTGTGATGGAATTAGTAGGTTCTTCTCATCGAAAAGAATTTTATGAGGGTTTTAGGTATACTACTAACAATAGAATGGAATTATTGGCTGTGATTGTAGGTCTTGAGAAATTAAAAAAGCCAAACATGAAGGTGTTAGTTGTTTCAGATTCTAAATATGTGGTTGATTCAGTTGTTAAAAAGTGGGTTTTAGGTTGGGAAAAAAGATCATTCGCTGGGCGGAAAAACGCAGATTTGTGGAAGCGTTTTTTAGTTGTGTATAGAAAACATCTTGTCGATTTTATATGGATAAAAGGTCATAATAGTCATCCTCAAAATGAACGTTGTGATGAACTGGCTGTTTTTGCATCTAGTCAGAAAAACTTATCCATTGATGCATTTTATGAAAAAGAAGAGGGGCGTATTTTGTGATAATTTTGTGGATTTTAACTTTTGCAAGATTGCAACATATAAATTATCTTTGCAGCTTTAATTTGAAATTCATAAAATGAATAAATTATTGATTGTTGGAACAGTCGCTTTCGACGCAATTGAAACCCCATTTGGGAAAACGGATAAGATCTTAGGAGGTGCTGGAACGTATATTGGTTTTTCTGCGGCTTTTTTTAAACTACAATCAGCCATTGTCTCAGTCGTAGGCGATGATTTTCCACAAGAATACATTGATTTATTGACAGAAAGAAATATTGATATTTCTGGATTAGAAGTTGTGAAAGGTGGAAAAACTTTCTTTTGGAGTGGGCGTTATCATAACGATTTGAATTCAAGAGATACTTTAGATACGCAATTAAACGTTTTGGCCGATTTTCAGCCAAAAGTTCCTCAAAATTTTAAAAATGCCGATGTAGTAATGCTAGGAAACTTGCATCCATTAGTGCAAAGTGGTGTTTTAGATCAATTAGAAAGTAAACCAAAATTAGTAGTTTTAGATACTATGAATTTTTGGATGGATTGTGCATTGCCTGAATTGTTAGATGTAATTAAAAGGGTAGATGTAATTACAATCAATGATGAAGAAGCAAGACAGCTTTCTGGTGAATATTCACTTGTAAAAGCTGCGGCTAAAATTCAGGAAATGGGACCTAAATATGTGGTGATAAAAAAGGGTGAGCATGGAGCATTGTTATTCCATGAAACCAATGTGTTTTTTGCGCCAGCTTTACCATTAGAGGAAGTTTTTGATCCAACAGGAGCGGGTGATACATTTGCTGGAGGTTTTACGGGATTTATCACTCAAAGTGAGAATGTTTCGTTTGAAAACATGAAAAATGCAATTATTTATGGGTCAAATTTAGCCTCTTTTTGTGTGGAGAAATTTGGAACGGAACGAATGCTTAGTTTAGAGAAAGAAGAAGTTGTGTCTCGATTGAAACAATTTAAATCATTGACACAATTTGATATAGAATTATAATAGATAAACCTCGGAAACGGGGTTTTTTTGTTCCGTAACTAGTACTTTCTAGATTTATTAATCTAGATTAACCTTAAAAAGGAATGAAAAAACGAACTTTGTACATTCAAAAAACAACAAATAGTAAATTTATTAAAGTTTGCTAGCATAGATTAAACAAAATAACAAACACAACTACAATGAGCGACGCTTTAAAACATGAATGTGGAATAGCTTTAGTTAGACTACTTAAACCGCTTGAATTTTACAAAGAAAAGTACGGTTCTGCTTTTTATGGGATACAAAAAATGTATCTGATGATGGAAAAACAGCACAATCGCGGGCAAGATGGAGCTGGTTTTGCAAGTATTAAATTAGATGTTGAGCCAGGGGAAAGATATATTAGTAGAGTGCGTTCTAATCAGGCGCAACCTATTCAGGATGTGTTTGCTCAAATTAATGAGCGTATCAATGAGGAGTTAACGTCTAACCCTGAATATGCTGATGATGTAGCGGCTCAAAAAAGAAATATTCCATACATCGGGGAGTTGTTTTTGGGTCACGTGCGTTATGGTACTTTTGGTAAAAATAGTATCGAAAGTGTTCACCCGTTTTTGAGACAAAGTAACTGGATGCATCGAAATCTTATTTTGGCGGGTAACTTTAATATGACCAATGTTAAAGAGCTTTTTCAAAATTTGGTTGAATTAGGTCAGCATCCAAAAGAAATGGCAGATACCGTAACTGTGATGGAAAAAATAGGTCATTTCTTGGATAAAGAAGTAATGCAATTATATCAAGATTGCAAGGCTGAAGGTTATTCTAAACAAAGTGCTTCGCCGGTAATAGCTGAAAGATTAGATGTGGCCAAAATTTTAGCTCGTTCGGCGAAAAATCTCGACGGTGGTTATGCAATGGCTGGTTTATTAGGTCATGGAGATGCATTTGTTTTTAGAGATCCTGCAGGTATTCGTCCGGCATATTTTTATCAAGATGATGAAGTGGTTGTTGTAGCTTCAGAAAGACCAGTTATTCAAACAGTTTTCAATGTTCCTTTTGATCAAGTAAATGAAATTGATCCAGGAAGTGCTTTGATTATTAAGAAGAATGGAACAGTTTCCATGAAAGAAATTGTGACTCCAACTGTAAAAAAAGCATGTTCTTTTGAACGTATTTATTTCTCTAGAGGTAGTGATGCTGAGATTTATCAAGAAAGGAAAGATTTGGGTAAATTAATTTTACCAGCAGTTTTAGAAGCAATTGATCAGGATACTGACAATACGGTTTTCTCTTATATTCCAAATACCGCAGAGACTTCATTCTTTGGATTGGTTGAAGCGGCTCAGGATTTCTTAAATCAAAGAAAGAATAATTATATTTTAGAAAATAGAAATATTTTAACGGCTGAAACTTTAAAGGAATTATTAGCAGTTAAGATTCGTACTGAAAAAGTAGCGATTAAAGATGCTAAATTACGAACTTTCATTACAGCGGATGATAGTCGCGATGATTTAGTGGCTCACGTATACGATGTCACTTATGGCGTGATTAAACCAGAAGATAACTTGGTTATTATTGATGATAGTATTGTAAGAGGAACTACTCTTAAAAAGAGTATCATCAAAATGATGGATCGATTAAATCCAAAACGAATTGTTATTGTTTCTTCTGCACCACAGATTCGTTATCCGGATTGTTACGGTATTGATATGGCTAAATTAGAAGGTTTAGTTGCTTTTAGAGCTGCATTGGCTCTTTTGAAAGAAAGAAATATGTATCATATCGTAGATGAAGTTTATGCAAAATGTAAATCGCAAGAAGACTTTAAAGATGTTGATGTAGTAAATTATGTGACGGCAATTTATGAACCATTTACGGATCAGGAGATTTCAAATAAAATAGCTGAAATGTTAAGTTCTCCTGAAATTAAAGCAGAAGTGAAAATTATTTTCCAAACTGTGGATAATTTACATGTAGCATGTCCTAAAAACCTTGGGGATTGGTATTTTACAGGTGATTATCCTACTCCAGGAGGGAATAGAGTAGTGAACCGAGCTTTTATGAATTTTTATGAAGGTAAGGACGCTAGAGCTTATTAATGATTGATTTAAGTTATTTGTCGGTTTTTTAGGTTGTTTATCTTAAATATTTGCCGGTAAGTTAGAACTAAAATACATTTGTAATACCATAATATTAGTAGGTTAAGTTTATGGTAGATTTGGGGCAAAAAGGGTGGAAGAAATTCCACCTTTTTTATTATAATTAAGTGAGATATAAAAACTGAAAATAGTTGAATAGTAAAACGGACGATATATTATCGTCCGTTTTTTGTTATTACAAGTTGGTGTTGGAAAAGAATAAAAAAAATAGACAAATTAACTTTGAGTCAATTTGTCTATTTTGAATAAAAATATAGCTAATTAAAAAGCTATTATTTTTCTAAAGCGTATCTTCTAGCAACTTCAGTCCAGTTGATTACATTAAAGAAAGCTTCGATGTAATCTGGTCTTCTGTTTTGATAGTTTAAGTAGTAAGCATGCTCCCAAACATCCATTCCTAAAATTGGAGTTCCACCGCATCCAACACCTGGCATTAATGGGTTGTCTTGGTTTGGAGTACCACAAACGTCTAATTTTCCACCTTTTTGAACACATAACCAAGCCCATCCAGAACCAAATTGAGTAGCACCAGCTTTACTGAATTTAGCTTTGAATTCTTCAAATGTTCCAAAAGCAGCTTCGATAGCAGCTAATAAATCACCTGTTGGTTGTCCACCTCCATTTGGTGACATAACTGTCCAGAAAAGATTGTGGTTATAAAAACCTCCGCCGTTGTTACGAACAGCACCGTTAGTCATATCAAGGTTAATTAATATGTTTTCGATGGTTTTACCTTCCATGTCTGTACCAGCAATAGCAGCGTTAAGGTTAGTTGTGTAAGCATTGTGATGTTTTGAGTGGTGAATTTCCATCGTACGAGCATCAATATGTGGTTCTAGTGCGTCATACGCATAAGGTAATTTAGGTAATTCAAAAGCCATGATATTTTTGTTTAAAGATTTATAAAAATTTATCCAAAATTAAACATTTAAGTTTGTAATCGGAAACTCTGATTCGTTAAATAAATTTAATATTGCGTTTTTTTGTTATTTTATTAGATAAAAAGTAGTTTTTTTAACAATAAATTAAGTAGTTGTCAAAAGCGGTATTATTCTAATTTTCTTTGTTGGTAAAGATTACGATTGTGCCATGGCTATGCAAATAATGCTAATTTTTGCACCAGGAATTTTTAGTACCGCTCTCGAACAGGCTTCGAGAGTTGCTCCAGTTGTAATAACATCATCAATAAGTATGAAATGTTTGTTATAATCTTTCTCAGAAAAATGCACATCAAAAACAGTGTCTATGCCTTCGGTTCTTCCTAATAGATTTTTTTTGGATTGTGTTTTAGAATATACTTTTCGATACAAGATAGTATCGTTGTAGATACAATGAAGTTGTTTTGAAAGTGATTTTGCAAAAGTACTAACTTGATTATAGCCTCTTTCTTTGAATTTTCTAGGATGTAATGGAACAATAATAATTTCGCAATCCTTGTTATTTTGGAATGTTTCTTTTAATTCGTCTGAATACCATTCGCCTAAAAGAGAGCCTATTTCTTGCTGTCCTTTATATTTCAGATTGTGGATGAGTTTTTGAACGATTCCTTTTTTATGAAAATAAAGAAAAGCAGATGCGTGTTCTACAGGTATTCGGCCATAGAATTTCTTGAAAGCTTCATTTTCTTTCCATAAATGATGATTGGTTAATGGAATATGATGTCTACAAATACTGCAAATCACGATTTCGTTCTGGGTCAATAAACTATCACAACCCATACAAGTTTTAGGAAAAAATAGATTTAGAATGCTTTGTAACATATTCTAAGGTTTATTTATTCTAAAAATATAAAAATCAATGATTCAAACTTTAATAATTTTCTTTTTTTTAAATTCACTTTTTATATTTTTGCACCACTATGGCAAAACAAGAAGATATATTTAAGAATGTAATTTCGCATGCAAAAGAGTACGGATTTATTTTTCCGTCAAGCGAAGTTTACGATGGTTTAAGTGCAGTTTATGACTATGCACAAAACGGAGTAGAGTTAAAAAAGAACATCCGTGAATATTGGTGGAAAGCAATGGTTCAGATGAATGAAAATATTGTAGGGCTTGATGCTGCGATATTAATGCATCCTACGACATGGAAAGCCTCTGGCCACGTTGATGCGTTTAATGATCCATTAATTGATAATAAAGATTCTAAGAAAAGATATAGAGCCGATGTTTTGATTGAAGATTATGCTGAAAAGCTAAATCAAAAAGCAATCAAAGAAATCGAAAAAGCAAGAGTGCGTTTTGGAGAGGCTTTTAATGAAGAAGAATTTGTTTCGACAAATGCTCGTGTAAAAGAATATAAAGCCAAAGAAAGAGAAATTCTGGAAAGAATGGCTCGTTCTTTAGGAAATGAAGATTTGGCTGATGTAAAAGCATTAATTGAAGAGTTAGAAATTGCTTGTCCTGAATCAGGTTCTAGAAATTGGACAGAAGTAAAACAATTTAACTTGATGTTTGGAACGAAGTTAGGTGCTTCTGCTGATAATGCAATGGATTTGTATTTGCGTCCAGAAACAGCTCAGGGGATTTTTGTAAACTTCTTGAATGTTCAAAAATCAGGACGTATGAAAGTTCCTTTTGGAATTGCTCAAACCGGTAAAGCGTTTCGAAATGAGATTGTAGCTAGACAGTTTATTTTCCGTATGCGTGAGTTTGAACAAATGGAAATGCAATTTTTTGTGCGTCCAGGAGAAGAAATGAAATGGTATGAGCATTGGAAAGAAACGCGTTTAAAATGGCATTTATCGTTAGGTCTTGGAAAAGAGAATTATCGTTACCATGACCACGAAAAATTAGCGCACTATGCTAATGCAGCTGCTGATATCGAGTTTAATTTTCCATTTGGATTTAAGGAGTTAGAAGGAATTCACTCGCGTACTGATTTTGACTTAAAAGCACATGAGCAATATTCTGGAAGAAAATTGCAATATTTTGATCCAGAATTAAACGAAAATTATGTGCCTTATGTGGTGGAAACTTCAGTAGGTTTAGATAGAATGTTCTTGGCTGTATTTGCTACTTCGTTACAAGGGGAAACTTTAGAAGATGGAACAACAAGAACTGTTTTAAAATTACCGGCTGTATTGGCTCCTACGAAAGCTGCGGTATTGCCATTAGTTAAAAAAGATGGATTGCCAGAAATTGCACATAAAATTATTGCCGATTTAAAATGGGATTTCAATGTGGCATATGATGAAAAAGATGCAGTAGGGCGTCGTTATAGAAGACAGGATGCTTTAGGGACTCCATTTTGTATTACTGTAGATCATCAAACAGTAGAAGATGAAACGGTAACTATTCGTCATAGAGATACAATGAAACAAGATCGTGTTAAAATTTCTGAATTAAGAGGAATTATCGAAAGCGAAGTTTCAATGAAGAACTGGTTGATGAAAATGTAAGATGTAATTTTCAACTAAATAGTAAAACTCTCCTTTATAGGGGAGTTTTTTTGTTTTTAAAGCGTTTTTTGTTCGGAAAAAATGTAAAATTTTGGAGATTAAAATCGTCTAATTTAGTTCTTGGTCGGATTTATTTACCCTTTGTCAATTCATATACACACTTTGTCGATTTCTGTTGAAAATTAATGTAAAAAAAGAGTTAAATGTTTATTTTTAGCTTCTAGAATATTAGTTTATTTGACTAAATATTCTGAATAGTTTTCCCAAAACTACCACATTAATTTTCTAATAGATGGTTGAAGCATTTATGTTTCAATTGTTATAGTTATTTATGCCTAATCGTGGGGAATTGCCATCTATGAATTACTCATACATCATAATTGATGATAATAAAGAAAGTGCTGAACAGACGAAAACGATCACTGATGGTTTTTCTGAACTTGTATTTTTGGGTATTGCCAGTAATTATGATGAAGGTCTAAATTTAATTCTCGAACACAAACCAAAATTAATTTTTCTTGAAATTGAGCCAGCTGATAAAAAAAGTAATTTATCATTGGCGCTCATTAGTGAATTATACAGGTACCTAAATGTTGTTCCTAAGATTATTGTAACCACCTCTAAAAAAGAATTAGCATTTGAAGCTATACAATATGAGGTCTCGGATTATTTTATCAAACCGGTAACCCGATTTGATATGGTGAAGTCTCTATTAAAAATTGGTAAGTCTAATATAATAGATCAAACTGAACCAGTAAAGATTACTTCTAAAGAAACAGATCCTGAACCTGAAGAAATTAGTGTTCCAAGTGTTGTTAGAACTGAAACACTTGGAATTCAACAAGAGCCTCTAATCTTATGTGTTAAATCCTATGGCGATTACCGGTATATAGATACTAGAGACATCGCCTATTTTCAAGCAGATAACAATTCTACCGATATTCATTTAATCAATGGAGAAATGGTTACAGCTTTTAAAACACTTAAACTTTTTGAAGGAGTGCTGCCTTATCCTTTTGTTCGTATTCATAACAGTTATATTGTTAATAGTAATTGTATTTCCAGAATACATACAGGAAATGCATTGTGTTACATTAAAAACACAGCTATAAAATTACCTTTCTCTAAATCCTATAAGGCAAATATAGATCTTATAATTTCGGAAATTTCAAATGGAAATTATCTGGAAATTTAAAAAATAGTCATCTACCCAGATTTGGGGTTCATTCACTCATAAATGATGGCATTCTACCATAAACGCTTGAAAACACGTTTGAAATAAGGGTTCGCTATGTAATTTTACTTCAAGAAAACGCACAAACGCTTTCATTAAAACAAGTAAAAAAGTATTAAAAAACATAAAAAACCCAAGTCATGAAAAAATCAATCGTAACATTCGGATTATTTACATTAATGTTAGTTTTAACTTCTTTCACAGTTTCTAAAGAAGATATTGGAGGAACAAGAGAAATTAAACAAGATTATACAATTGGTGGGACAAGAGAAATTAAGCAGGATTACACAATTGGAGGAACAAGAGAAATTAAGCAGGATTACACAATTGGAGGAACAAGAGAGATTAAACAAGATTACACAATTGGAGGAACAAGAGAAATTAAGCAAGATTAATTTTTTTAAAATATTATTTAAAGAGGCTATCATTTGATAGCCTTTTTTTATGCTAATAATTTAAAATTAGTATTTTTGGGTAAATTTGGAAAGTGCTATTGAAAACAATTAAGGGAAAAAGGATTTGTATACTATTGTTGTTTGTTTTTTTTGGGTGTAGCCAAAAAAAATCAGATAATAAATCCGTTAATATTTCTAATGATAGTTTGGATATTTATTTTTCTTTAGCAAATGATTTTAATCTTCAAAAAGAAAAAAGATTAGAATATATAACTAAGGCTAATGAAATAGTAGTTAGTCAGATTAATGATTCTTTAAATAGAGCCAATCTTTTTAAAATAGCCAATCGTTATTATAATATTAATTCTTTTAAAGAATATTATAAAACTGTAAATTTAGTTTTAGAGAATTCAGAAATAGCTGGAGATACTGTAAATATGTCAAGAGCATATGGATATCTAGGTGATTATTATAGAATTAAATTAGTTTCGGATTCTTCCTTTCTTTTTTACAATAAAGCTGAAAAATTATATAGTGATAGATTATACAATGATAAAATTCCTTTAGTTAAGATTATTATTAATAAAGCTAATTTGTTATTTAGAGTTGGTGATTTTGTTGGTAGTGAAAAAGAGGTTTTTAAAGCTTTACGAATAATTAATACTAATACATCTAAAAATATAGATCAGATTGATTATGTGAAATACGATGCTTATAATACGTTGGGGTTAGTGTATAATGGGATGGGAGATTATGAAACAGCTATTGTTTATCATGATAAGGCAATAAGAAGTATTCAAGATTCTCAAATTTTTGGAAAAAGTCAAACTATGGCAATTTCTTATTTGAATTTAGGATTGGTTTACATGAATCTTAAGAATTATGAGCAAGCTAAATTGTATTTTAATAAAGGAATTGAGCAGCAGTTGATAGATAATCAGGATGCAAGTGTTTATGCAATGTTGTTGGATAATTTAGGTTATAGTAAATTTAAACTTAATGATAAAAATAGATTGCCGGATTTGTTTTATCAGTCAATGAAGGTTAGTAGTGGATTAAAGTCAAATTCAGGACAATTTTTAAATTTAATACACTTATCGGAATATTTTGAAGCTAAAAATGATAGACAAAAAGCTTTGAATTTTGCAAATCAGGCTTTGACACTTGTTCGAAAAACCAATGATAGACATGATATTATGGTGGCTTTGAAACATATTGCTACAATAGATCCTCAAAAAGCAACTGCTTATACCAAAGAATATATTCATATAAACGAAGAACTACAAAAAGAAGAACGTAAAATAGGAGAAAAATTCTCTAGAATTCAATACGAAACAGACGAAATTAAAGACGAAAATTCTGATTTAGAAGCTAAAAATCGGAAGTTGGTTTACTTCTTTACTGCAATAGCCATCTTAGGCTTTTTTGTGTATATCATTAAATCTCAAAAGGCAAAAAACAGGGAACTTTTGTATAAACAGCAACAGCAAAAAGCGAATGAAGAAATTTATAATTTGATGATTTCCCAGCAGAATACTATTGAAGCTAATAGGGTTCAAGAAAAAAAACGTGTGGCTCAAGAATTACATGATGGTGTTTTGGGTAGAATGTTTGGTGTACGAATGAATTTAGAAGGTTTGAATCAATTTAATGATGATCTAGCGGTTACACAAAGACTGGATTACTTAGCTGAATTGAAAAAAATCGAGCAAGATATTCGTGAAATTTCACATGATTTGAATAGGGAAAAATCAGAATTAATTAATAACTTCGTTGCAATTGTTGATAATCTTTTTGAGGAACAAAGAAAAACTTTTTCAGCAAAATTATTTTCGACTATCGATTCGACAATTAGATGGGATTTAGCGGTCAATTCAGTGAAGATTAATTTGTACCGAATTATCCAAGAATCATTGCAAAATATTAATAAGTATGCTAATGCAACCACTATTAATGTCGAATTGAAAAGAAAGGATAATACGATTGTGTTAACAATTACTGATGATGGAGCTGGATTTAATGCTAATCTAAAGAAAAAAGGAATTGGTTTACAGAATATGATATCCAGAGCCAAAGAATGTAAGGGAGAGTTTCATGTTCAATCTAAAATTGGAGAGGGTACTACCATTACGGTGAGTATACCATTAGAAAATCAAATATCATAACAAATAAAATGACTATTGAAACAGCTACAGCTAGGCTTAAAATGAACATCTTAATTGTAGATGATCATCCATTTATTATTCAAGGATACAAAAATGCCATAGCGAGGTATAATCCAGATAAATTTGAATTTACAATTTTCGAAGCTAAAGATTGCGAGTCGGCTTACAATCTAATTACTAATGATCAAATGAATTTTGATATCGCATTTTTAGATATTAGTATGCCTGCTTATGAAGAGAAAGAGTTGTATTCTGGCGAAGATTTAGCTAAATTAGTTTTGGAATATATGCCTAATTGCAAGATTATTATGTTGACTATGTTTACCGAGTTTTTAAAATTAAAAACCTTAATAAACAAAGTAAGTCCTAGCGGAATAGTTATTAAAAACGATTTAACGTTTGACGAGTTATTGAGTGCTTTTGACAAGGTGATTAATAATGAATTGTATTATAGTAAATCAATACTGGAAATGCTTAGTTCACATGATAATTCTATAGAGATTGATTTATTTGATAAACAAATTTTATTTCATTTATCTAAAGGAACAAAGTTAGAAGATATCCCTCAGTTTGTGCCAATTTCATTAAATGCGATCGAGTCACGCAAAGCAAATCTTAGAAATTTACTTGAAGTTCAAGATGATTTAGATTTGGTTAAAGCAGCTAAAAATAAAGGTTTGATTTTCTAAAAAAGGATACAAAAAAACCGCAAATTCAGTAATAAATGAGTTGCGGTTTTTTGTTTTATTCACCAAGAGGATTCCAACCTCTAGCTTTCAAAGCGATTTTGGTATTGGCACGAGTAACTAAATGAATGCCTTCACTTTCTTCAGTCATGTGTCCAATAATAGTGAAGTTTGGATTTCCTTTGATCTTGTCAAAATCTTCAATTGGAATAGTGAATAGTAATTCATAATCTTCACCTCCGTTGATAGCAACAGTTGTGCTGTCGATATCAAATTCTTCACAAACATTTATAAATTGTGGATCTAGAGGTAGTTTGTCTTCGTATAAATTACAACCTACATTAGATTGTTTGCACAAATGAATAATTTCTGAAGATAGACCATCTGAAATATCAATCATGGCAGTAGGTTTTATTTCTAATGCGTGTAATAAAGTGCAAACGTCTTTTCGGGCTTCTGGTTTTAATTGGCGTTCAATTAAATAAGTGTATAATTCTAAATCAGGTTGCGAATTTGGATTTACCTGGAATACCTGTTTCTCTCTTTCTAAAACCTGTAATCCCATATATGCAGCGCCAATATCGCCCGTGACTACTAATAAATTAGTTGGTTTAGCACCATTGCGATATACAATTTCTTCGGCGTCTGCTTCACCTAAAACGGTGATGCTAATAATTAAACCTTTTTGAGAAGAAGTGGTGTCACCACCAATAACATCTACTTTGTATTCGTTAGAGGCGAGCGTAATTCCTTCGTATAATTCTTCTAAGGCTTCCAAAGGGAAACGATTTGAAACGGCAATAGAAACCGTGATTTGTGTTGCCTTTGCGTTCATAGCACAAATGTCGGATACATTTGTTACAACTGCTTTGTAACCTAAATGTTTCAATGGCATATAGGCCAAATCAAAGTGAACGCCTTCGACCATAATGTCAGTTGAAACCACTACTTTTTTGTCTTTAAAATCTAGAACAGCCGCATCATCACCAATCCCTTTTAAAGTAGAAGCCTGATTGATTTCAAAATGTTTAGTCAAATGTTCGATTAATCCAAATTCGCCCAATTGAGCAATGCTTGTACGTTGTGGGTTTTTATCTTCAATCATAGTTTTAAGTTTCAAAGGTGCAAAGATACAATCCCTTAGCTTCGGGAGCAAAGGTTTAGCGGGTTAAATGAAAAAGGCGGTTCTGTTTTTTATTTTTTTTAGAAAAAGAAAAACACTGTTGACAAACTGTTGTCACATGCCGTATTTACTTTTGAAATGTAAAAAATAAAAATTTTAAAACTATGAAAACACTAGCATCACAAGTGATTACTCCAGAAGATTTATTGAAACATTGGCAAGGGCACCGCGCTTTGACCCGCAGAGTGATTGAATTATTTCCTGAAAAAGATTTTTTCGAATTTTCGATAGGCGGAATGCGACCTTTTGCAAAATTAGCCGATGAGCTTTTAGCTATTGCATCGCCTGCTTTGAAAGGAATTGTTAATAGAGATATTCAGCCGTATAATGAAGAAGGAGCAGAAAAATTAATTTTCAAAGCACAATATCTTGAAAAATGGGATGAAGCTACTGAAGAAATTAATGCCTACTGGCAGCGATTAACAATAGAAGATTTTAACGAGACATTTAATTTATTTGGTCAGTATGAATTTCCGATTATCCAGAATATTCTATATTTTATTGATAACGAAGTGCACCATCGTGGTCAGGGATATGTGTATTTGCGAGCTTTAGGAATAGAGCCTCCTTTCTTCTGGGAAAGGTAGTTTTTATCGCAGATTTGTAGATTAAATCTGCGAATCTGCGATTTTTTTATTGTAAAAGTTGTTTTGTTTTTTCAAGCAATTCTAAAATTTTTGGTTTTAAATTTTCGGGCTCCAATATAGTCGCATAATCGCCAAACATTAGAAACCAACGTGAAAAACCTTCTATGGCGCTGCACATAAAAGTCATCTCAGTTTTGTCTCCAATTGTTTTTTCTGAAACAAAACCATAGTATTTTCGATCACTTTTTAAATATTTTGCAATTTTTTTATCTATAATAATCCGAATTTTAGTAGTGGAAATATTTTTGTTTTTATCCAAAAACGTTTCCAGAGCATCGTGCTCTAATGAAAAAGGAATTGCTGTTTTTTTGATTTCATGAACCCGATCGGTTCGAAACTGGCGATAATCTTTTCGTAAATGACAATAGCCTAACATGTACCAATTGTTGTTCTCGTGAAAAACACCAACAGGCTCAATATGCCGCAATGTAATTCCTTCCGATTGAATGGCTTCATACGACAAAATCACCTGTGTTTTTTCGGCAATGCTTTCAAAAAGAGTTGCTAATGTATTAGGAGATTTGTCATTAAAAAGCTGTTCTGATGATTGCATTACAACATTTGATTCAATAGTAGAAACCCAATCTTTATCATCGCTTCTAAGAACTGCTTTGAGTTTGTACATCGCCGAAGCGTAATGATTTCCTAGAGTGGGATCGGTAAATTTTTGCATTAATTTTTCTGCAGCTATAAAACTGCTGGCCTCTTCTCGAGTAAACATTACAGGAGGCAATCTGTAACCTTCCATCAATGCATAACCCACGCCAGCTTCACTATAAATAGGAACTCCTGAAGCTTCCAATGTACGAATGTCACGATAAATAGTGCGCAAACTCACCTCAAAGCGATTAGCCAATTCCTGCGCTTTTACAATTTTTTTGGATTGTAATTGAATAAGAATGGCAACAATGCGGTCAAATCGTTTGGGAGTTTCATCAAGCATAATCCGTAAAGTCTTTTGTTTCAAAGATACGTTTTGATTTTTAAAATTTAATTGGCAAACAAAAAAACCTGACAATCTTCACAGTCAAGTTTTTTCTTTATTCTATGTTCGCTTCTCTATTTTCTAAAAGTAATTAGTCTTTCAATTTCAAAACGGCTATAAACGCCTCTTGCTGAATCTTTACGTTTCTATTTGGTAATGGTTTCATTTTTTCGCATCTTTAGAAAACTAAAATTTTAATAATGAATACATTCGATATTGTTACGCTTACAGTAAATCCAGCAGTAGATAAAAGTACACACTTAAAAGGTTTGGTTCCAGAACAAAAAATAAGATGTGAGGCACCCAGATATGACGCTGGTGGAGGCGGAATTAATGTTTCTAAAGCTATTTCTAGATTAGGAGGAGCTTCGCTGGCTGTTTTTACAACTGGAGGGCCAACAGGAAAAATGTTGGAAAATTTATTAGCAAAAGAAGCTATTGCAACAAAAGCCATCGAAGTAGAAGCATGGACCAGAGAAAGTTTTATTGCGGTGGACGATAATACGAATTCTCAGTATCGTTTTGGGTTTCCTGGAGGAAAAATTACTGAAGAAGAGGTAGAAAATATTTTGGGCGTAGTAGCTAATTTGAAAACAAATTTTTTGGTGGTAAGCGGAAGTTTGAACGAAGGTTTGACAGATGGATTTTATCAGGAAATAGCAAAAATTGCCAAGAATACCAATGCAAAACTTATTGTGGATACTTCGGGCGAAGCTTTGAAAAAAGTGTTGCAAACAGGGGCTTATTTGATAAAACCGAATATAGGAGAATTGGCAAAATTAGTAGGTAAAGAACACCTGGAATTGAATGAAGTCAGAGAAGCTGCAAAGGAAATTATTGCAAAAGGAGGAGCCGAAATTGTGGTGGTTTCATTGGGTCCTCAGGGAGCAGTTTTAGTGACTAATGAAGAATATGAATTTGTACCAGCTCCTAATGTTCTTAAGAAAAGTACTGTGGGTGCTGGTGATAGTATGGTAGGAGGAATGACTTGGGCGCTTTCGCAAAATAAAAGCCTGAAAGAAGTTATTCGTTGGGGAGTAGCCTGTGGTTCTGCTGCAACCATGAACGAAGGAACGCAGCTTTTTAAAAAAGAAGATGCTTTGAGATTGTTTGATTGGTTAAAGGAAAGATAGAATTGGAAGAAACAAAAAAAACCTGACAATTTTCATCGTCAGGTTTTCTATCTTAATTCTTTGTACTTAATTCTTAATACTCCGAAATCTTAATCATTCAATTTAAGTACAGCCATAAACGCTTCTTGTGGAATCTCTACGTTTCCTACCTGACGCATACGTTTTTTACCTTTTTTCTGTTTTTCCAATAATTTACGCTTACGCGAAATATCTCCTCCGTAACATTTTGCAGTTACGTCTTTACGTAAAGCTTTGATGGTTTCACGAGCAATAATTTTAGCTCCAATAGAAGCCTGAATTGGAATCTCAAACTGTTGTCTTGGGATTAACTCACGTAATTTTTCACACATCTTTTTACCAATAGTATAGGCGTTGTCCGCATGAATAAGAGCAGAAAGAGCATCCAGTTGATTAGCATTTAATAAAATATCCATTTTAACCAATTTAGATTCTCTCATCCCGATTGGGTGGTAATCAAACGAAGCATAACCTTTAGAAACTGTTTTCAATCTGTCGTAGAAATCAAATACAATCTCTGCCAAAGGCATGTCGAAATTCAATTCCACACGCTCCGTAGTTAAATAGGTTTGGTTCGTAATCAAACCACGTTTTTCGATACACAAACTCATTACGTTTCCTACGAAATCTGCCTTAGTAATGATAGTAGCTTTGATATAAGGCTCTTCTACTCGGTCTAATTTTGTGGCGTCCGGTAGATCAGATGGGTTGTTTACGATAATTGGAGTATCCGGTTCTTTTTTGGTATAAGCCAAATAAGAAACGTTCGGAACCGTTGTGATAACCGTCATGTTGAACTCACGCTCCAAACGCTCCTGGATAATCTCCATGTGTAGCATTCCTAAGAATCCACAACGGAAACCAAATCCTAAGGCAGCCGAACTTTCAGCAGAAAATACCAAAGAAGCATCGTTTAATTGTAATTTTTCCATTGAAGCACGTAAGTCTTCAAAATCTTCTGTGTCTACTGGGTAAATTCCGGCAAATACCATTGGTTTTACATCCTCAAAACCGGTAATCATGTTGCTGGTTGGTGTTTTAGCATCAGTGATGGTATCACCCACTTTTACTTCTTTTGCTTCTTTAATACCAGAAATCAAATAACCAACATCTCCTGTAGAAATTTTGTTTTTAGGAACCTGATTTAATTTTAAAGTTCCTACTTCATCAGCAAAATATTCATTTCCTGTAGCCATGAATTTAATTTTCTGACCTTTGGAAATTTCACCATTCACAACTCTAAAGATAACCTCAATTCCACGGAAAGGGTTGTAGTGTGAATCGAAAATTAAAGCTTGTAATGGCTCTTCTTTGTTTCCGCTTGGAGCTGGAATTTTTTCGATAATAGCAGCCAAAATATTTTCAACTCCAAAACCGGTTTTACCTGAAGCATGAATAATGTCTTCCAAATCACAACCTAAAAGGTCAATAATATCGTCACTTACTTCTTCCGGATTAGCACTTGGTAAATCTACTTTGTTCAAGACAGGAATAATTTCTAAGTCGTTATCCAAAGCCAAATACAAGTTCGAAATAGTTTGCGCTTGAATACTCTGAGCAGCATCAACAATCAACAAAGCGCCCTCGCAGGCAGCAATCGAACGCGAAACCTCATAAGAGAAATCCACGTGTCCCGGAGTGTCAATCAGATTCAGGATGTATTCCTCACCTTTGTATTTATATTCCATTTGAATGGCGTGACTCTTAATGGTAATTCCACGTTCACGCTCTAAATCCATGTTGTCCAACAGCTGTGCTTTTTCTTCACGAGCCGTAACGGTTTGCGTAGCTGCCAATAAACGGTCAGCCAACGTACTTTTTCCGTGGTCAATATGTGCAATAATGCAAAAATTTCTAATGTGCTTCATTTCTTCTTTTGTATCAATTTTTCCTGTCTTGTCTCTTTGGGCGTACCCCTACGGGTCGGGCTTTCCGCTCTATCTTTTATTCCATTGCATTCCATAAAAGGATGCCGCTGCAATCCCTAACGCAGTCCCGAAAAAACAAGGCAATTAATCTGCAAATATACGCTAAATTCTATACGTTCAAAGCGTAATATTTCGCAAAGTTGCTCAAAGTCAACACAAAGATTCACAAAAGTTTATTTGTGTCTTTTTAAAGTTCATTATTGATTTTTGAATTTGTCATTGATATTGAAATTTTTACCGTTTCATTTAAAAAACGTAATTTTGCAGCAAAATTGAGAAGATGATTAAGATTGGCAACATAGAATTACCTGATTTTCCACTATTATTAGCGCCTATGGAGGATGTGAGCGATCCACCATTCCGTCGCTTGTGTAAAATGCATGGAGCTGATATGATGTACTCTGAATTCATTTCGTCGGAAGGTTTGATTCGTGATGCGATAAAAAGCCGAATGAAATTAGATATTTTTGATTACGAGCGTCCGGTAGGAATTCAGATTTTTGGAGGTGATGAAGAGGCAATGGGCTTGTCTTCAAAAATTGTTTCAACAGTAAATCCTGATTTGATTGATATCAACTTTGGTTGTCCTGTGAAAAAAGTAGTTTGTAAAGGTGCCGGAGCCGGAGTTTTGAAAGATGTAGATCTAATGGTGCGTTTGACTAAAGCGGTTATTGATAGTACCCATTTGCCTGTAACGGTAAAAACCCGTTTAGGTTGGGATGATAATTCGATTAATATTGATGAAGTGGCCGAGCGTTTACAGGATATTGGTGTGGCTGCTTTGAGTATTCATGCGCGTACCCGTGCCCAAATGTATAAAGGTCATTCTGACTGGACTCACATTGCCCGAGTAAAAAATAATCCGAGAATAAATATTCCAATTTTTGGTAACGGAGATATTGATTCGCCTGAAAAAGCATTAGAATACAAAAATAAATACGGTATCGACGGAATCATGATTGGTCGTGCTGCTATTGGTTATCCTTGGATTTTTAACGAAATCAAACACTATTTCAATACCGGAGAGCACTTGGCTAAACCAACTGTTGCCGATAGAGTAGAAGCAGTTAGAAATCACTTAACTTGGGCAATGGATTGGAAAGGCGAGCGATTAGGAATTGTGGAAACCCGTCCGCATTATACTAATTATTTCAAAGGAATTCATTCGTTTAAAACATTTAAACAAAAACTAGTTACCTTAGATCATCCTGAAGAATTATTTGCGGTTCTGGATGAGATTACTCTAGCTTATGCTGGTTACGAAGTGGTTTAAGATTTTACCTAATCCAATAATTTTTCACTTACACGACTACTCGCAATAAGAGAAGCGATAAAGCCAAGTGTAGTAATGGTTAGTATCACTATAATTACATTTTCAATAGAAAACACTACTGGGTAAGCCAGCGTTGGGGTAATCATAATCAATTGGAAATGCTCCTGAATCAAAACGATGATGATTCCTAAAACAAGTCCGATGATTCCTCCAATCACACTTAATAAAGTGCCTTGTAGCAGGAATATTTTACGAAGGTTTTTAATCTCTACACCTAAATTAAAAAGGGTTTTTAAATTTCCTTTTTTGTCTAGAATCATCATGATTAGTGCGCCAATAAGGTTAAAAAGAGCCACAACAATCACTAAAGTAAATATTAAATACACCGCAACATTCTCCGTATTCAACATTTTATAAAGTGACTCGTTAAGCTGAGCTCGGTTTTTCACCGTAATTTTTCCTTTGAAAATGCTGTTTAGTTGATTGATGATTGCGGCTTCGTTAGCATTTGGTTTTTCTTTCAGTTCAATTCCTGAAACCTGATTGGTTTTGTATTCTAATAATTCCTGAGCTAAGCCTAAATCGGCAAAAACATATTTAGAATCTAAGTCTTCATTAATAGCATAAACACCCACAGGGAAAATTTCAGATTTATTAAAAGCCTGTTCGGCATTTTCAATGGTTCCTTTACCTGCTTTTGGAACTAAAACTTCTAGGTGTTTGTTAAAGTCCATTAAACCTAGTGAAAGCTTTTGAACTAACCCAAAACCCACCACAACCTGATAGGTGTTTTCTTCAATCCATTGGCCGTTGTAAAGGATTTTTTTGGTGTTGTTGACTTTGCTATAGTTAGGGTCAACACCTTTCAGGTAAGTTACCTCTTGTTTGTTGTCAAAAGTAAATAACACACGCTCCTCAATAATTTTTGAAAAAGAGGCTATGCCATCAATTTTTTTAATTGCGGATTCTTGTTCAGGAGTTACAAAAAATGATTTTCCTAGTGTACTCGTAACTTTTAAATCGGGGTCAATATCGTTGCTAAATGAAAGACTAAAAACTTTTAATCCGCTAAAAACTGATAAAACCACAAACAAAGCCATAGCACCCACAATGATGCCCATGCTGGCAATGCGGTTTATGATGTTGATGGCATTGTTTTTACTGTTACTACGAATGTAACGTTTGGCTATGTATAGCGGAAAATTCAAGTTCTTAAAATTGTTTTCTTCTTTCTAATAAATCTCTATTTTCAATTGGATTTTCTTTGTTTTTCAAAGCATTGTCTATTTTTTCAATATAATCCAAAGAATCATCGATAAAGAAAACTAAATTAGGAACTCTACGTAATTGTTTGCGAACTCGTTGCGCCAAATCATGTTTAATCAATGGGGTATTCGACTTAATTCCTTCCAATGTTTCTTTTGCTTTTTCCTGAGGAAAAATACTCAAGTAAACTGTAGCTACAGATAAATCAGAAGTTACCGAAACTTTGGATACCGAAATAACCAAATTACTAACTCCATTTTTTCGCACTTCACCTTGCAAGATATCCACCAAATCTTTTTGGATAACTCCGCCTATTTTTTTCTGTCTGTTTGTTTCCATAGTGCAAAAATACTACTTTTAAGCATTAAATAAGCAAAGTTTTTTCAGGAGCTATTCCCGCTATTCGTTACAATCTTTTTAGGTCTCAAAAAAAGGGACCTAAAAAGGATTTTCACTGCTATCGGGGCTAGGGTTTTGAAATTCAACAATAAACATTTCATGCAAAGACACTCTTTTTCTATTTACGACGCTTCAGCAGGTTCAGGTAAAACCTATACTTTGGTTAAAGAATATTTAAAAATCATTTTGACTTCACCTAAAAATGATGCGTATCGCAATATTCTGGCAATTACTTTTACCAATAAAGCAGTGCATGAAATGAAAAGCCGAATTGTAGGCAGTCTCTCGGAGTTTGCTAAAGATGAACCTTCCAAAAAAGCACAGGATTTAATACAGGATTTGGTCAATGATACTAAGGATTGGGAAGTAAAATTGTCGCCAAATCTAATCAAGGCAAAATCACAACAGATTATTAAGCATATTATTCATAATTATGCGGCTTTTGATATTTCGACCATTGATAAATTCACTCATAAAGTGATTCGTGCTTTTGCTTATGATTTGAATTTACCCATGACTTTCGAAGTTACTTTGGACACTGAAAATCTTTTAATTGAAGCGGTAGATGCTATCATTGCCCAAGCGGGAGAAGATAAAACCCTGACCGATTTACTGATCGATTTTACCATGGAAAAAACCGACGATGATAAGTCCTGGGATATCTCAAGAGAAATTTTGGAAACGGGGAAGTTGGTTCAAAATGAAAATAATCGTAATGAAATTATACAATTTCAGGATAAAACTATCGCTGAATTTGTCGAAATCAAAAAGAAATTAAATACGGTTTGCAAAGATTTAGAAAATGAAAATGCTGCAAAAGCCGCTGAAGCTTTGGATTTAATTGAAAAAAACGGAATTGATTTAAAATCTTTTTCCAGAGGAACTTTCCCCAATCATATGGCGAGTATTCGAGATGGGAAATTCAATCCAAAGAACAAAACCTTCCACGAATTTGATGATATTGCTATTAATAAAACGGCTAAAGACCGCACTTTGATTGAAAATATCATTCCTGAGTTATTGCAAATTTTAGATACAGTATATAAGAATTTCGAAAAAAGAGATTTTTACAAAGCCTTTCTGAAAAACATTACACCGCTTTCTTTATTGAATACAGTTAATAATGAGTTGGCTAAAATTCAGGAAGAGCAAAATGTGCTTTCCATTTCGGAGTTTAATGCTATTATTCATCGTGAAATTCAAAATCAGCCGGCACCTTTTATATATGAGCGATTAGGGGAGCGTTACCGTCATTTTTTCATTGACGAGTTTCAAGATACTTCCGAAATGCAATGGCAAAATTTAATTCCACTTATTGATAATGCGCTTTCGGGTCAGGACGATTATGGAAATAAAGGAACTTTGATGATTGTGGGTGACCCAAAGCAATCCATTTATCGTTGGCGTGGAGGGAAAGCGGAGCAGTTTATCGAGTTGAGCAAGGATAAAAATCCATTTAATAATCCCGATAAAAAAATAGAACATTTAGATCGAAATTACCGTTCCTATTCTCAGATTATTGAATTTAATAATGATTTTTTCAAATTAATTGCTACAGAATTTGAGCACCCAGATTATAAGGATTTATACGAAAATCATAGTTTTCAGCATACCAATGCTAAAAAGGGTGGATATGTAAATATCTCATTTATTCCTAGAGTGGAAACTGCAGAAAATGAAGAGGAAGCATTGGATAAAACGGATTTGTATGTATTGGCTACCTTAAATACCATTCAGAAGGTTGTGCAACAAGGTTTTGAATACAAAGACATTGTGATTTTAACTCGTAAACGCGATCAGGGAGTTGCGATTGCAAATTATTTAACAGAACAAGGTGTTCCTTTGTTGTCTTCGGAAACTTTAATGATTCAAAATGCGACTGAAGTTCGATTGATTATCCATCTTTTGAAATACTTAAAAAACAATGCCGATTTAGAATCGAAAGCGTTTTTCTTGCATTATGTTGCCGAGAATCTTCAAGACCAGTTGGGTGTTCATGATTTTATTGCTGTTGGTATGGAACTGAAAAGTGAAGAAGATTTTGAAAAATGGTTGTTAGGTTTTGGAATTTCGCTTTCGTTCCAAAATATACGTAAAAAATCGTTGTATGAAACGGTAGAAATTATTGTTTCGAAATTATTGTCAAATGATAATCAGGCTGGAAATGCTTATGTACAATATTTTTTAGATATTGTATTGGAACGCGATGTTCGCAATCAGGCTGGAATTGCAGATTTTCTGGAATTTTGGGATAAAAGCGGACATAAATATAGTATTCCATCTCCGGAAGGAAATAATGCAGTTCGAATTATGACCATTCATAAATCAAAAGGTTTGGAATTTCCAGTTGTGATAATGCCTTTTGCAGAGGAAGATTATGTAAAGAAACCTAAAGATAAATTGTGGCTGGATGTTGAAGATTTGGATATGCCAAAGGCTTTGATAGATAACAGTAAAGCTGTTGAAGGTTTTGGGGAGGAGGCAAAGCTTATTTATGGGCAAAAAAAGCAGGAAGAATTATTAGATAATATCAATGTTTTATATGTAGCGTTGACTCGTGCAGAAGAACAGTTGTATGTGATTTCAAATATGAATTTGACAGCCAAAGATGAAGTAAAAAATGAAGATATGTCCGCTTTTTTTATTAATTATTTAATCGCTAAAAATGTATTTGATGAAAATACGTTTGAATATGAGTTTGGTGATAAGTCCAAATTATCATCCCATTCAAAACATATTGATACTTCTAAGTCAATTAATGTAGTAAAGGAAACCTTAAATCCTAAGAATATAAAAATTGCACAAAAGGAAGCGTTAATGTGGGGTACGCACCAGCAAGAATCTATTGAATACGGAAACATAGTTCATGAGATTTTATCTTACGTAAAAACCCAAAATGATGTAGATTTAGCATTAAATAAAGCTATAGAAACGGGATTAATTAATTGGGAACAAAAAGAGCTTGTAAGTGATACCATTTTTAAACTTGTAAATCATCCGGATTTGATGCATTTTTTTGCAGAAGGGAATGAAGTGTTAAATGAACAAACAATTATTCAAAAGGTAGGAAAGATTGTTAAGCCAGATAGAATTGTTATTACAAAAGATAAAAAAGTGTATTTGCTTGATTATAAAACAGGTGTTCATAATTCAAAATATCAAAAGCAATTAGAGGAGTATGAAAAATCAATAGCTAAAATGGGGTTGGAAGTTTTGGGTAAAACAATAGTGTATATTGGGGAAAACATAGAAGTTGTTCAGTTTTAATGAAAGAAAAGTTAGGGTTAAAGCAGTGTAAGCTGGTTTTTGTTCATTCTTTATTAAAAATTGACATTGATTATTTTTTTTAGTTTTTTTGAAAATAAATTAGTGTTAATTGGCTATTGTTGCTGATTTTGTTGGCTTTTTAGTCTTTTTTGTATAAGTTGTTGAGTTGTTTTCAATGTTTTTAATGTTCGACAATGTATTTTTTTAAGATTCTATTTTGTAGTTAAAAAATTACGCGTTACTTTTGTTGATAATTAACTAAATTGTAATTAAAAAAATTAAGTATGAAACATCTTAACAAACTTTTTATTGCTGTCTTGATGGCGATGGGTGTAAGCTCTCAAGCTCAAGATAGTAACAACCCATGGGCAATCTCTTTTGGAGTTAATGCCGTTGACACTAGAACTAGTGCCGGTGACGATAAAATAGGTAATCACTTCGACCAATTTTTCGATGTGAAAGATCACTGGAATATTCTTCCTTCAGTATCTTATTTAAAAGTATCAAGATATGTTGGTAGTAATTTTACAGTTGGACTTCAAGGATCTGTTAATAAAATGGATAAGTTCGTAGTAGACGTAAATCCTCTTTTGGTTCAAAATCCTGGTGATTTGATGTATTACGGAATTGATGGGTTTGTGAAGTATAGTTTTGCAAAATTAATCAATTCTAAAGTTATTGATCCTAATGTGAATTTAGGAGGAGGATATACTTTCTTAGGGGATACTAGTTTTGGAACTTTAAATGGAGGTGTTGGGTTAACTTTTTGGGTTTCTGAAAATGTAGGTATTGAATTAGGTTCTACATACAAGAAATCATTTGGAGATAGAATGAGTAATGTAGGTGCTCCAATCGCTCCTTCTCACTTCCAACACACAGCTGGTATCGTTTTCAGATTTGGTGGAAAAGATACTGATGGTGATGGTATCTACGATAAAGAAGATGCTTGTCCAGAAGTTGCTGGTTTAAAACAATTCAATGGATGTCCTGATACAGACGGAGACGGAATCATTGATTCAGAAGATGCTTGTCCAGAAGTTGCTGGTTTAGCTTCATTGAAAGGTTGTCCAGATGCTGATGGTGATGGAATCACTGACGCGGAGGATGCTTGTCCAAATGTTGCTGGTTTAGCTTCATTGAAAGGTTGTCCAGATGCTGATAAAGACGGTGTTGCTGATAAAGATGATAAATGTCCTAACGTAGCTGGTCCTAAAGAAAATGCAGGATGCCCATGGCCTGATACTGATAAAGATGGTGTAGCTGATAAAGATGATAAATGTCCTGAGGTTGCTGGTCCAGCTAGTAATAACGGATGTCCAGAAGTTCCACAAGAAGCTATGGATGAATTGAAATCTCAAGCTAGATTTATCTATTTCAATACTGGAAAAGCTACTTTCAAAACTGCTGACGTTCCTAAGAGATTAGATGCTATGGCTGCATTACTTAAAAACTACCCTAACTCTGAGTTCTTAATTGAAGGACACACTGATAGCGATGGTTCTGATGCTTTCAACCAAAAACTTTCTGAGTCTAGAGCTGCTGCTGTTAAAAAAGCGTTATTAGACAGAGGAATCTCTTCTAGCAAATTAAAATCAGTTGGATACGGTGAGTCTATGCCAATTGCAACTAATAAAACTGCTGCTGGAAAAGCATTAAACAGAAGAACTGAAGTGAAATTAATCAAATAATTTCTTCTAAATAATTATTGAAAAACGCCTCGATTTATCGGGGCGTTTTTTTATTTTTATACTATGATAAATAGTACTTTTCTAGATAAAATAGCCAAGGTTTTAATTGAAAAATATTCGGATCAACTTGTAAATACAATTGTAGTTTTGCCGAATAAACGTGCTAAAATCTTTTTGATTGAGGCACTTAAAAAACAAATTTCAACTAATATCCTTGCTCCTAAGATTGTTAGTATTGAAGATTTTATTCAGGATATAGCAGCGATTCGAACTGTTGACTCAATTGAATTATTATTCGAGTTCTACGAAGTTTATTTGTCGGTTACTGAAAAGGCAAATCAACAAACTTTTGAGATGTTTGCTAATTGGGCTAAAACATTACTGCAAGATTTTAATGAAATCGATCGTTATTTGTTAGACCCTACTCATGTTTTATCGTACCTAAAAGATATTGAAGATATCAAAAAATGGGGTGTTGAGGTGGAGAACAAAACCACATTGATTGAAAAATATATTGATTTTTGGAAATTATTGCCGCTTTATTATCAGTCATTATATGCTCATTTGCTTCAAAAAGGAATCGGTTATCAGGGTTTAATTTACCGTGAGGCTGTTAAAAATTTAAATCATTTTTCGAATTCAATAATTAATAATCAATTTGTTTTTGCCGGTTTTAATGCCTTAAATGCTTCTGAAGAAAAAATCATTCAGCATTTAATAGCTAATGATTGCGCTGAAATTTATTGGGATGCCGATCAAATTTTTTTAAATGATCCTTACCATGATGCGGCTTTATTTTTGCGTCGATTCAAGCAAAGTTGGAAACATTATAAATCCAATCCTTTTGAATGGATTGTGGATGATTTTTCACAAACTAAAAACATTCAAATCATTGGGACACCAAAAAGTATTGGTCAGGCCAAAATAGCAGGAAGCATTATCGAAAAAATTACTGAAGATAATCCTTTAACTTCCTTGGATAAAGTAGCCATTGTTCTTGGTGAAGAAAATGTATTAGTACCTCTTTTGTATTCTTTACCGTCCACTGTAGGTGCTTTGAATATCACCATGGGATATTCAAGTAAAAATAATCCTGCCCAAATTTTGATTGCCAAATTATTTAAAATGCATACCAATGCCTTGTCTAGAAAGTCATCGAGTTATGTGTTCTATTATAAAGATGTATTGGATATTTTGACACATCCATTGGTAGAACCTTATGCTAAAACAAGTGATTTAGTAAATACCATCAATAAAAACAATTACACTTTTATTAGTCATCAAAAGTTACTTGAGCTCAATCAAAATCCTACCGATTTATTTTTACTGCTTTTTCAAAAATGGGAATCAGGTTCTATTGCAGTACTACAATCCGTATCTCAATTATTATTGAACATCAAAGAGAATTTGAGTAATGACAACGAAGAAGAAAAAATTACCAAAGCCTTTGTTTTTGCCATTTTCAAAGTGATTAATAAGTTAATTAATTATTATTCAAAACATCAGCATATTGATAAAATAGAAACTTTACATGCCATTTATAAACAAGTAATTGATTTGGCAGAAGTGTCTTTTGAAGGAGAACCTTTGAATGGTTTGCAGATAATGGGAGTTTTAGAAAGTCGTGTTTTGGATTTTGAAACCGTGATTGTAACTTCCATGAATGAAGGGAAATTTCCGGCCGGGAAATCGCAAAATTCCTTTATCCCTTATGATGTAAAAAGGGAATTAGGTTTGCCCACTTTCAAAGAAAAGGATGCTATTTATACTTATCACTTTTACCATTTATTGCAACGTGCTAAGAATATTTATTTGTTGTACAATACCGAAAGTGAAGGTTTAGATGCTGGTGAAAAAAGCCGATTCATCACGCAATTGGAAGTGGAAAAACAGCCTAATCATATTTTGACACACGAAATTTACAATGCTGTTTTACCTGAAACGGCTTATAAACCTATGGTGATTGAAAAATCCCAGGCGGTGATGGAGCGTTTGACTGTAATAGCGAAAGAAGGTTTTTCGTCTTCGGCATTAACATCTTATATTCGAAATCCTATTCAGTTTTATTTTCAAAAAATATTACGCATTCGTGAAGTAGAGGAAGTAGAAGAGAATATTGCTCTGAATACACTAGGGACAATTATTCACGAAACCTTAAGGGTTTTATATGAACCTTTTATTGGGAAATTTGTTTCTGAAAAAGATATTGAAGATGCTTTCAAATTAATTGATGATGAGGTTTTAAAGCAATTTAAAATTGTTTATAAAGAAGGGGAAATCAAAAAAGGACGAAATCTTTTGGCTTTTGAGGTAGCTAAACGTAACGTTTCTAATTTTCTGAAAACGGAATTAGAAAGCATCAAAAAAGGTGATGCCGTTAAGATTATTGCTTTAGAAAAAACTTTTGAGCGTACTTTGAATCATCCGGATTTGCCATTTCCTGTATTAATCAAAGGAAATGTGGATCGAATTGAAGAACGCAACGGAAATATTCGAATTGTAGATTATAAAACCGGAAAAGTTGAGAAAGGCAATGTAAGTTTGAAATCCTGGAACGGATTAGCACAGGACATTAAAAATGATAAAATCATTCAGGTTTTGGCTTATGCTTTCATGTATGAAGAACAAGCCCAAGGAAAACCTATAGAAGCAGGAATCATTTCGTTTAAGAATTTGAAATCAGGTTTTCTTCCTTTTAATTTTAAAGAAGACAAAGAATTACAGCAAATTATCAATCAGGAAATAGTGGCTAATTATTTAGAGGAGATTGTGTTGTTGCTGAAGGAGATTTTGGATGAAACAATCCCTTTTGAGGAGAAAATTTAGTAATTGATTTGTATAGAAAATTTAAAAATATTTTTGAGTTTTACAAAAGTACTTTGGCAATAACAATTGCTTTGAGTCTTTTGGGATTTGTTTTTGGAGGATTTGAAACGTTTAAAATAATATTCGTTCTTTTAGGGTTTTGGATAAGTGTTTTATTTAAAGAGGTGAATTCTAAAAATGAATATTTGTTTTATTATTCTAATGGAATTTCAAAATTAAAATTGTTAGGTTTTAGTTTTTTGATGAATGTTATTTACTCTTTCTTTTTTATTTATATTTTTAATCAAATAAGGTATTTCTATGATTAAAAGTGTGTTGGAAGTTGATAGTATTCAAAAACAATATGAAGGGAGAAATATAATTTCTGATGCGTATTTGAGAAGTGAAACCACTGATATTGTTGGGCTTTTAGGGAGAAATGGTTCTGGGAAATCAACTTTTTTAAAAATACTTTATGGAATTGAAAATGCGAACTTTAAATTTGTTCGAATTGATGGGGCGGTCAAATCTAAAACAAAAGATTTAGTAGCTGAAATTAGTTATTTACCACAAGAGAATTTTATTCCTAATTCATTTTCTGTTCAAAAAGCAATTCAACTTTCTATTATTAAGGATGGGCTAGAGGAATTCTATGATGATGAAATGATTCAGAGTATTCAAGTTAAGAGAATAAAGCATTTGTCAGCTGGGGAATTGCGATATCTGGAGATTAAATTAGTCCTTTGTAAGAGCACAAAATTTGTTTTGTTAGATGAGCCATACAATGGTCTTTCTCCAATTATGATTGAGGAAGTGAATAAGTTGTTAATTGAAAAATCTAAAACAAAGGGAATTATTATTACGGATCATAATTATGAAAACGTGCTAAAAATTTCCACAAAGTTAGTCTTGATGCAAGAAGGGAAGTTGTATCATCTGAATGATAAAAATGATTTAGTCGCCAAAGGGTATTTGAAATCGGAGATGCTTTAAAACTTCTTGAAAAAGTTTAATAATACATTTGTTAGTTCAGCTTGGTTTTCAATGTGTGACATGTGACCGTCAGGGAAAGTGACTAGCTGAACATCAGTTTCTTCAATTTGTTCTCGATTTTCTTCATAATTCAAAACAGGATCTTTTTGCCCTAGAATCAGCATTTTTGGATAAGGAGTGAGGTGCAGAATTACTTCTCTGTCCATGCGGATTTTCATCCCTTCCAATGAAGCTACAATTCCCTGAAGAGGTGTTTTTAAAGCTTCTTGTTTTACCAATTCGATTTGGTCTTTTAAACGCTCGCGATTTTCCTCGCTGAATAAATTGGCTATCGAAAGCGAAATGAAATTTGTAAAAGATTGTTTAACCGCTTTAATGGCGCGGTCACGGTTCAATTTTCGTTCTTCGCTGTCTGCTCGTGAAGTGGAATTTAATAAAACCAATCCTTTTACATTGTCAGGATACAATTCGGCGAAAGCCAGAGCGACATAACCGCCCATGGAATGTCCTACTAAAACGGCTTTTCGAATGCGTAATTCGGCTAAAACAGCATGAACTACATCGGCATTGTCTTCCATAGAATGGACATAACCCAAGCATTCTGTTTCACCATGACCCAGTAAATCAATAGTAATGATGCGTTGTTTTTTAGAGAATTCGGGGATAAAAGCGTTCCACATTGTTTTATTTTCCAAAAAACCATGTAGCAAAACTATTGCCGTTCCTTTGCCAGAATCGGTATACGAAATGCGGGTGTTTTTAAAGAGAATTGATTTCAATGGGGTTGACTTTTATACGGCAAAAATAGGATTTTTATTTTTTTTTAAACCTAACAGCTCTTTAAAAGCTGTTAGGTTTTGTTATTAAAAACGATTATCTCCATCTAATAAATTTCCTAATCCGCCTAGTAGGCTGCCTTCGTCACGACTATTTCCTCCAGCTTTTGGGGCTGAAGCAATGATTCTGTCGGCAAGACGGCTAAATGGTAAGGATTGTATGTACACTGTTCCTGGACCTTTAAGGGTGGCATAAAACAAACCTTCGCCTCCAAAAATAGAATTTCTAATTCCGCCTATGAATTCAATGTCGTAATCTACATCCTGAGTAAATCCTATGATACAACCCGTATCGACTTTTAGAATTTCGCCTGGTTTTAATTCTTTTTTAGCCATTGTTCCTCCTGAGTGTACAAAAGCCATTCCGTCGCCTTCAATTTTTTGCATGATGAAACCTTCACCACCAAATAGTCCGCGACCTAATTTTCTTGAAAATTCAATGCCTACAGCTACTCCTTTGGCCGCACATAAAAAAGCATCTTTTTGGCAAATGAATTTTCCATTGAATTGGGTTAAATCAATTGGTAGAATTTTCCCAGGATAAGGGGAAGCAAAAGAAACTTTGGCTTTGCCATAATTTTGATTGATAAAAGCCGTCATGAACAAACTTTCGCCAGTCAGTACTCTTTTTCCAGCACTTAGTAATTTTCCGAAAATTCCCGTTTGCTGCTCAGAACCATCTCCAAAAATGGTTTGCATTTGGATATTGTTGTCCATCATCATAAAGCTGCCTGCCTCGGCAATGACAATTTCTTGTGGGTCGAGTTCGATTTCGACGTATTGCATTTCTTCGCCAAAAATCTCGTAATCTATTTCGTGTGCTCGCATTTTTTTATTCGTTTAAATTGAAAGTTAAAGTTACTAAAATGAAATTAATTTCTGATGTTTTTCTTTTTGCACAAGGGATGGAAGCGGCATCCTTTTCTCTCGTTTTTCAGAACGAGATAAAAGATATAGCGTACAGCCCGACCCGAAGGGATGTGCCATAAAAAAACGGCTTACATTACTGCAAGCCGTCTTTGTTCTTTTATCTTGTTTCTTTTTTCTAAAGAAAATTAAGCGTTCATCAAGCTTTCAATTTCATCTGCTTCAATTGGTATGTTGCGCATCAAATTGAAAGGTTCGCCTGTTGGTTGGATCACAACATCATCTTCAATACGGATTCCAAAACCTTCTTCAGGAATGTAAATTCCGGGCTCTACCGTGAAAACCATATTGGCTTGGATAGGCTCAGTCAAAAGTCCGTAATCGTGTGTGTCTAGTCCCATGTGGTGCGAAGTACCGTGCATGAAGTATTTTTTGTAAGCAGGCCAATCTGGATTTTCGTTTTGAACATCGGCTTTATCCAAAAGTCCTAGTCCTAATAATTCAGAAGTCATGATTTTGCCCACTTCAATATGGTATTGTTTCCAGAGTGTTCCCGGTGTAAGCATTTTAGTCGCTTCGTTTTTCACGCGTAAAACGGCATTGTAAACTGCTTTTTGACGTTCAGAATAACGGCCTGATACAGGGATGGTACGTGTTAAATCACTGGAATAATTAGCATATTCGGCAGCAACGTCCAGTAAAAGTAAATCGCCTTCTTTACATTGTTGGTTGTTTTCGATGTAATGCAATACATTCGCGTTCTTTCCTGAGGCAATAATTGGTGTATAGGCAAAACCTTTTGAACGGTTACGGATGAATTCATGAATCAGTTCAGCTTCGATTTCGTATTCCATTACATTTGGTTTTACAAATGATAGTAAACGACGGAAACCAAGTTCTGTAATGTTACAAGCCTGTTGAATCAAATCGATTTCTTCACTTTCTTTTATCGAACGTAAATGTTGCAAAATAGGGTTGCTCTTAGCGACTTGATGTGCTGGGTATTTCTCTTTCCACCATTTTACAAAACGCGCTTCACGAGTTTCGGTTTCAATTTTAGAGCGATAATGTTCGTTTGTATTGATATAAATAGTGTCTGAATACGTCATTAATTCAAACAATATTTTTTCGAAATCCTGAAGCCAATAGACGGTTTTGATTCCTGAAACGGCAAAAGCTTCGTCTTTAGTTAATTTAGCTCCTTCCCAAATAGCAATGTGCTCGTTAGTTTCTTTGAGGAATAAGATTTCTTTTTGATGTTCGTAAGGTGCATCTGGGAAAAGTAACAAGATGCTTTCTTCTTGATCAATTCCACTTAAATAAAAAATATCGCGGTGTTGTGCAAAAGGCAAAGTACTGTCGGCACTTACGGGATAAATATCGTTCGAATTAAAAACGGCAACACTATTAGGTTTCATTTGAGCCGTGAATTTTTTACGGTTTTTTATAAAAAGGCTGTTGCTAATTTGATGATATTTCATGTTTGAATGTGTTTTTTGATTAAAAAAGCAAAATTAATGATTTATAAGACGCGTGTTAAGTTTGATTTCTTAAAGTTTTGCTATAAAAAAAGCCGAAAGAATCGATTCTTTCGGCTTGAATATGTGTTTTGAAAAATCTTTAATTTACCCATTTGTAGTAACGAGCTCCTAATAAATTTGGATTTTCAGATTCGATTCGGTCTAAAATCCATTCGTTTTTCGGAGTTTGAATACTTTGTTTTTGTTCTTTTTTATGGAGTTTTTCATAGGTTTCAAAGTCAATTTCGAAACTTTGATCCAAGATTTCAAACAGCTTTACATTAGCTAAAGCTTCTTTCCATTGGTCTTGAATAATTCCTTCAAAAACTTTAGATTTAGAACCACTTCCATAGGCTAGGAATCCAAAAATATTTCCAGTAATCTCTTTATTCGTATTACAAAAATGTGACAAAGTAGAAAGGAATCCCATAAAAATAGATCCAGTATAAAGATTACCAATCAAAGAAGAAGCCAATTCGGCAGGCATTAGTTTTTCATCCACAAAAGTTTTGTATTCGGCTGTTTTGCTAGTTTCTTTTAGCTTGTTTTGGTATTCTGCCGGAGTTTCATTTCCTGAAATTATTGAATTTTCGGCATCCAAAGCATAGATTTCAGATAACATACGTCTTCCTTGGAAGGAATAAGGCAAGTGCATGATAATGCTGTTCCAACTTTGGTATAAAGTTTCTGAAGTCTTTTTTAATTTTTTAAACGAAAAATAAGCGTTGCGGGTTCTATCCATATAACACTGATTCGAATATTGTCCATCAAAAACCGGTTGGTCTTTGTGGATTTCAATTTCGGCTTCCAGATTGTCAAACCAAGCTTCGTTGTTTGTATTTCCAGTTATCGTTTCCTTAGAAATTGTTCGGTGTGGTTTGAAAAAGTCGAAAACTCCTTTGGTGTTCGTTGCCCAATTATTTTCAAAAGCAATAATTCTTGGGTTAGTTGTGATCAACATCGCCATTGCTCCAGCTCCCTGCGTGTATTCGCCAGTAGAGTTCAAATCGTATTTAGCAATATCAGTAGTAACTACAATGGCTTTTTTGTCTGGATTTAAACGGATGAAGTCAAGGCAATTTTGCATGGCATCTACACCGCCAATACAGGCAAAAGTAAAATCGACCACGTCGCATTCGGCTAAGGTGTTTTCGCCAAATTTTTGCTCCATTAAATCAACAAGGAAGGAACCGATAGGTTTGGCATTGTCAATAGCGCTTTCGGTGCCTACATAAATTCGGGCTATTTCGTTAAGATTAAGGTTGTGGTCTGTAATTAATTTGGTTAAAGCATTTGCGGCCAAAACTACGCTGTCTTGGTGCGCATCTGTTAAGGTCATTTTGAGTAATCCCAAACCTTTTTCTAGTTTTTCAGGCTCTATTTTTCTGGCTTCTGCCAATGTTTTTATGGGTAAATGTAGCTTGGCTACATCAAAAGATAGTGCGTCAATTCCTGTTTTCATTTCCAGTTTTTTTGAAAATGCAAAGATAAAATCCCGTTTTAGAAATTCAGTTTCTTTATCAACACAAAATAGTTGGAATTTGTGTTTTTGTTGATTTAAAAGTAAAAGAATGTAAAAATTATTAAATCTGTTTTTTTTAGGCTTTTTACTGTGGATTTATAATTCTTTTTTAGCAGTGTTTTTCTGTCTGTTTTTTTGTATTTTTTAATTAACTAGTTGTTATTAAGTGTTTTAGGGTTGTTTTTATAAGTGTCTGTACTTTTTTTATTGACAACTTTATAATGTTTCTAAATAAGAACGAAAAGGTTGTAGTTCGTTGCTAATTACTTTATTTTTGTGTACTTTTTTAAATTATATTCTAAAATATTATGGCAAAATCTGGATTATTGAAATCGTCAATAGCAAAAAAAGTAGCTATGGCACTTTCAGGACTTTTTTTGATGTTGTTTTTAGCGCAGCATTTTTTTATTAATATGATGTCAGTTTTTAGTGCTGATGTTTTTAATTCGATTTCTCATTTCATGGGGACTAATCCTTTGATTCAGTTTGTTCTTCAGCCTGTCCTTATTTTTGGGGTTGTTTTTCACTTTATCATGGGGTTTGTTTTGGATATTCAAAACAAAAAAGCAAGACCTATTGGGTACGCTAGCTACAATGGAGCTGCAAATGCAAGTTGGGCTTCACGTAACATGATTATTTCAGGATCAGTTATTTTAGCGTTTTTAGGATTGCATTTTTATGATTTTTGGGTTCCAGAAATTGTATACAAATATGTAGAATTCAATGCTGCTGACGAGACTCGTTATTTTCCTGAATTAGTACACAAGTTTGAAAGTCCGGTTCGTACAGCTTTGTACAGCTTATCATTTATTTTATTGTCTTTACACTTGCGTCACGGATTCAGTTCGTCTTTCCAATCTGTCGGACAAAATAATAAATACACTAAAGGAATGAAAAACTTCGGATTATGGTTTTCAGTAATCGTTCCTTTAGGATTCGTGTTTATTGCATTATTTCATCATTTCAATCATTAATATTCAATTATAATGGCATTAGATTCAAAAATTCCACATGGTCCAATTGCGGACAAATGGACAAATTATAAAGATCATATTAATTTAGTAAACCCTGCTAACAAACGTAATTTAGATATTATTGTTGTTGGGACAGGATTGGCTGGAGGTTCTGCAGCTGCTACTTTAGCAGAATTAGGATATAACGTAAAAGCATTTTGTTTCCAAGATTCACCACGTCGTGCGCACTCTATTGCAGCACAAGGGGGTATCAACGCAGCAAAAAATTATAAAGGAGACGGTGACTCAGTTTACAGATTGTTTTACGATACTGTAAAAGGAGGAGATTACCGTGCTCGTGAGGCCAACGTTTACCGTTTGGCTGAAGTTTCTGCTAATATTATTGACCAATGTGTGGCTCAAGGGGTGCCATTGGCTCGTGAATATGGTGGATTATTAGATAACCGTTCTTTTGGAGGAACATTGGTTTCTCGTACATTTTATGCACAAGGTCAAACAGGGCAACAATTATTGTTAGGAGCTTATTCTGCAATGAACCGTCAAATTGGTCGTGGAAAAATCAAAATGTACAACCGTCACGAAATGCTTGAATTAGTAAAAATTGACGGAAAAGCAAGAGGTATCATTGCTCGTAACTTAATTACGGGAGAAATCGAAAGACATTCAGCTCACGCTGTTGTAATTGCTTCAGGAGGTTACGGAAACGTATTCTTCTTATCAACTAACGCAATGGGTTCTAATGCTACTGCAGCATGGAAAATCCACAAAAAAGGAGCTTTCTTTGCAAACCCTTGTTATACTCAAATTCACCCAACATGTATTCCGGTTTCAGGTGACCACCAATCAAAATTAACGTTGATGTCAGAGTCGTTACGTAATGACGGACGTATCTGGGTTCCTGCTAAATTAGAAGATGCACAAGCTATCCGCGAAGGAAAGAAAAAAGCAACTGATATTCCTGAAGCTGACAGAGATTATTTCTTGGAAAGAAGATATCCAGCGTTTGGTAACTTAGTACCGCGTGACGTAGCTTCTCGTGCTGCTAAAGAAAGATGTGATGCTGGTTTTGGTGTTAATAAAACAGGTGAGGCAGTTTACTTAGATTTTGCTGCAGCTATTCAACGTTACGGAAAAGAAGCGGCTTATGTAAAAGGTTTAGATGCTAATGACAATGCTTTAGTAACTAAATTAGGTACTGAAATTGTAAAAAGTAAATACGGAAACTTATTCCAAATGTATTACAAAATCGTTGACGAAGATCCATATACTACGCCAATGATGATTTACCCTGCGGTTCACTATACAATGGGTGGAACATGGGTTGATTATAACTTAATGACTACAATTCCTGGTTGTTTCTCAATTGGAGAGTCTAACTTCTCTGACCACGGAGCGAACCGTTTAGGAGCTTCTGCTTTGATGCAAGGTTTAGCTGATGGTTATTTCGTATTGCCATACACAATTGGTGATTACTTAGCACCAGATATCAAAATGGGACCTATTTCTACAGATAGACCTGAATTTGAAGAGGCTGAGAAATCTGTAAAAGATTTGATTGCTAAATTTATCAATAATGATGGTAAACATTCAGTTGATCACTTCCACAAAAAATTAGGAAAAATTATGTGGAACAAAGTAGGTATGGCTCGTAACGAAAAAGGATTAAAAGAAGCAATCGAAGAAATCGCTGCTTTACGTGAAGAGTTTTATAGAGATGTAAAAGTACCTGGAACAGATAAAGAATTCAACCAAGAATTAGAAAAAGCAATTCGTGTTGCCGATTTCTTAGAGTTAGGAGAATTATTCGCCAAAGATGCTTTACACCGTAATGAGTCTTGTGGAGGTCACTTCCGTGAAGAATATCAAACAGAAGAAGGTGAAGCACTTCGTGATGACGAAAACTTTGCTTATGTTGCTGCTTGGGAATACAAAGGAAAACCAAGTGATGCGGTACTTCACAAAGAGCCGTTGAATTACGAGAACATTAAATTAGTACAACGTAGTTATAAATAGTATTCAGAGAAAGTCTTGATACTTATTTCTTAATACTTAATACTTAGAGAAAATGAAACTTACATTAAAAATATGGCGTCAAAAAAACGCTCAAGATAAAGGGAGAATGGTTGATTATAAAATCGACGGAATTGAACCTGATATGTCATTCCTTGAAATGCTTGATGTATTCAACGAACAACAAATCAATGCTGGTGAAGAACCAGTAGCTTTTGACCATGACTGTCGTGAAGGAATTTGCGGAATGTGTTCTTTATTCATTAATGGTGAAGCGCACGGACCAGATAGAGGAGTAACTACTTGTCAATTACACATGCGTATGTTTAAAGACGGAGATACTATCACTATCGAGCCTTTCCGTGCCGCTGCTTTCCCAGTTGTGAAAGATTTAGTAGTAGATAGAAGTTCTTTTGACAGAATCCAACACGCAGGTGGATTTATTTCGGTAAATACTTCTGGAAATACTATTGATGCTAACACGATTCCGGTAAACAAAGATGATGCTGATAAAGCGTTTGATGCTGCAACTTGTATTGGATGTGGAGCTTGCGTGGCTACATGTAAAAACTCTTCAGCTATGTTATTCGTTTCGGCTAAAGTTTCTCAATATGCGTTGTTACCACAAGGTAGAGTAGAAGCTGCTGACCGTGTATTGAACATGGTTAAACAAATGGACGAAGAAGGTTTTGGTAACTGTACGAATACAGGAGCTTGTGAAATCGAATGTCCTAAAGGAATTTCATTAGAGAACATCGCTCGTATGAACAGAGAATATCTTTCAGCTAGTTTGAAAGGATAATATACCCCTTGCCCCTAAAGGGGAACAAGATTGTTATATAAAAACGCATTCATTGATTTGAATGCGTTTTTTGTTTGTTTCAAATCTTTGTGAATCTCTTTTTGGCTTTGCGTATCTTTGTGAAGCAGCAAACGATTTAATATGAAAATAGCACTTATTCAATCCAATCTAATTTGGGAAAATCCCAAAGCTAATCGAGATATTTTCGAAAATAAAATCAATGAAATAAATGGGTCAGTCGATTTGATTGTGTTACCTGAGATGTTTACGACAGGCTTTACGATGAATCCTAATGCTGTAGCTGAAAGCATGCAAGGAGAAACTGTGCTGTGGATGCAATCTTTGGCGAAAGCTAAAAAAACGGCTATAACAGGGAGTGTGGTAATTGAAGAATCAGGGAATTTTTATAACCGAATGTTGTTTGTGTTTCCTTCAGGTGAAATTGAACACTACGACAAGAGACATTTGTTTACGCTGGCTGGAGAAGAAAAAGTATATACAGCAGGGAATAAAAAATTAATTGTCGATTATTTGGGTTGGAAAATTTGTCCGATGGTGTGTTATGATTTGCGCTTTCCAGTATTTTCCAGAAATGTTGAAAATTACGATTTGCTTTTGTATGTAGCGAGCTGGCCTGAAAAAAGAATTCAAGCTTGGGATACTTTGTTAAAAGCACGTGCCATCGAAAATATGAGTTATGTGGTAGCGGTGAATCGCGTTGGTGTAGATGATAATCAGCATCAATATGTGGGTCACTCACAAGTAATCGATTTTCTGGGTAATTATGAGTTAGAACCACAAGAAACCGAAAATGTTTTTGTGATTCGTTTAGATCGTGATAAAATGCTATCAGCTAGAAAATCTTTTGGTTTCCTTAATGATAGCGATGCTTTTCAATTGTGTTAGTATTGTTTTTTCTTTGGCTTTAGTTTATTTTCTTTGGGTGGAGGGCTATAAGGAATGCTAACATCAAAAGTTTCAATGGCATCCCAATTTGGTCTAACATTTTCAATTTCTTTTGAATAATAGATGACTTCTTCGGAGTTTCTTTTCTCTATAAAATTACCAGAGTCGTATTTTTTATTCTTGTTATCATCGTATATTATTCGAAGACCATAAATAGCGGGATTCAATAAATTGAAGTCTACTTCACGGTAAGATTCAAGGTATTGGGTAGCAACCACATCGCTTTTAGAATCTATTAAATCAAGTATAATTGGATAACGTTTTACGTTTTCCAATTTAACTTTCAAGTTACCGTATTCTTCTAATTTTCTCGTGCTAACTTGATAACTTAATGTGTCATTAGTGCGTTCAAAAAAATCGGTCATTGCGCCCGGGAGAATCTGAAAGGAGTATTTGTCTTCTGGTTCTTTCTTAAAATCAAAAAATAACTTTTGATTAAAAGCGTCATATTTGGTCGTGAATTTAACCAGAACGGAATCTTTATTGATCAATTTGATTTTTGTTTCATCAAATTTTATTAATGGAGTAGTAGCTTCTAAAGCAAAAGAATCATGAAAATTAGTAGGATTAACAGCGCTAATTGTTAGGGTGTCTTTCTTTTGATTTTTAAATTTTAAAGCAAAATTTTTGTTGTAAGCATCTTTGTTTACATCAACTTTTAAAGAATCTGTTTTTAAAGGTTTGAACCAAATTTGTAATGAATCTTTTTTTGGTAATTTGGTAACAATACTTTCTATGATTTCATTTTTATTTTTTAAAACAACTTTTGGGACGTCTTTTGCTTCGTTTATAGTTCCTTCATAACCTAAGAATAATTTATTAGCTGCTTCTTGTGTAGGTTTGAAAACTTTAAGGGGGATGTCCTCTTTAAAAAGTTCGATTTCGTATAAGGTGTCATTGGGAACCGAGATATAATCTTTGATGAATCCAATTTTTTCTGTTTTTGGATCAAATTTATTGTTGTTGTTTAGGTCCTTTATAGCAATTAATCGGTATTTGCCCGCTTTTAAATTTTCTAATCGGAATGTTTTTAAGCTATCAAGGGTATTGGTAATATATCTTGGTCCTGGGATTTTTCCTCCAGAATCTTTTTGGTTGTAAATGATAGAGTCGTTGTAGGTGTCGTTTACTTCGTAAAGCATTACTGAAATAAAGGATTCAGGTTCTTTCTCAAATGCATACTTTACTTTACCTCCAATTGCTAAGGAATCAATATAGTTTCCTGTTGAAAACACATATTTAAATTGGTTAAGCGGATTACCTTCGTTATTATCGGTTAAACTTTGTCCAAAGTTAAAGCTATAGGTTGTGTTAGGTTGTAAAGTATCATTAATTTTAATTGTGATTTTTTGACTTGCAGTAGTAGGCAAAATAAGTGGTTCGTTTTTCATTGGAGGTGAAATGACCAATTGTTTCTTTAAGCCTTTAAGAATAACAATTTCATCAAATTCTAATTTGATTTGTTTTGCATTAAAATTAGTGCTGAAATTTTTTGGAAAACTCGTTCTTAAAGTTGGTGCAATAGTATCTTTTAGTCCTCCAGTAATGCTGCCTCTTTTGGCACAACTGGCCAAGATTATAATTAATAATAATGAAATGTATTTTAATTTGTCTTTCAACATGTAATTCTGAATTTAGAAGTTACAAAATAACAATTATAATTACTGGAATTAAAACTTTTTATTGATTTATTAAGATTCTCTCAGCTGGATAATGATTATCTTTAAACTATAATCGGTATTAGATTTAGTGAAAAGCGTTTTTAAATTTTAATTTAAATGAAAAAAATAGATCATATAGGAATTGCTGTTAAAGATATTGATGTTTCGAATGCTTTGTTTGAAAAACTATTAGGTGTTTCGCCATATAAGTTTGAAGAAGTAGAAAGCGAAGGAGTTTTGACTTCTTTTTTTAAAACAGATACCAATAAAATTGAACTTTTAGCAGCAACAAATCCGGAGAGTCCGATAGCAAAATTTTTAGAAAAAAAAGGAGAAGGTATACATCATATTGCTTTTGAAGTTACTAATATCAACGATGAAGTACAAAGGTTAAAAGGGGAGGGTTTTGTAGTTTTAAATGAAATTCCAAAGAAAGGTGCCGATAATAAATGGGTTGTTTTTTTGCATCCTAAAACCACTAATGGTGTTTTGATAGAATTCTGTCAGACGATATAAATCTCATAATCAATGTTTTTGATTTTTTGATTATTAATAATTAATTCTAAGGTAAAAAACTAAGCTAAAAATATTTGGAGCAACCAAAAAATAGTAGTAATATTGCAAACTCTTAACCGGTCCTATAGCTCAGCTGGTTAGAGCACCTGACTCATAATCAGGTGGTCCCTGGTTCGAGCCCAGGTGGGACCACAGTTTAAAGTCAAGCCTTTACAGCAATGTAGAGGCTTTTTTGTTTTGTGAAATTCCATTTTTGATAAACTTTATTGTTATTTAAGTTAGGAGTGATTTTTTAAAAATATGAAATATAATTTACAAAAAAGTTGAATTATCGATGAAATCCCTTTAAAATTAACGTTGTAAAGGATTTTTCTATTGTGTTTAATTCAGAGTAATGGTCTATCTTTGCCTTTAATGTTTAGTCAGGATTAAGATTTAAGTGATGAAGATAAAGACTCTTATGATTGCTAGGTATTTCAATATTTATGGTGAAACTTTTTAAAATAAATATATTCATAATCATTTCCCTCTTAACGAGTGGTATTCTTTTTGCTGCACCTCCTCCTCCTCCGGGTTTTGAATGTTGTGCTCAGTTTGAAGATGATTTAGCGAAATATAATGAGTGTATAACGAGTACTGATCCAGATCAATATTGTGATCCTTTGACCGTAGATATCCCTATATATAATGTTTTAGTTTTTATAGGAGGAGTTGGATTGGTGTCTTATTCTGTTTATAAACGCGTTCGACAAAAAAAATCTCAAGTTAAAAATTAATTGTTTTTAATATAGACAATTATGTTGTTATCTAAGTTGGCTTAATCTTGATACATATTTTCCAATAACATCAAATTCAAGATTGATTTTTGAACCTACTTCAAAATTTTTAAAGTTAGTGTGTTCGTGAGTGTAAGGGATAATTGCTACACTAAATTCTTTTTTTTGAGAGTTTACTACTGTTAGGCTCACCCCATTGACTGTGATAGATCCTTTTTCGATGGTCAAATTGTTTAGTTTGTCGTCATATTCAAATGTGTAAAGCCAACTCCCATTAGTTTCTAGAATGGATTTGCAAATTCCGGTTTGATCTACATGTCCTTGAACAATATGTCCGTCTAAACGATCGCCTAATTTCATCGCTCTTTCTAGGTTTACAAGATCACCTACTTTCCAATCTCCTAAATTTGTTTTTTTAATGGTTTCGTCAATTGCGGTAACCGTATATTGTGAGTCTTGAATTTTTACAACTGTTAAGCAGATTCCGTTATGAGCGACACTTTGGTCTATTTTTAGTTCGTTTGTGATAGAAGAATCTATTGTAACGTGAATATTGTCTTTTTCTTTTTTTATTTCTTGGATAGTTCCAAGTGTTTCTATGATTCCTGTAAACATTCTTGTTTTATTTTACTAAATTTGCACTTCAAAATTAGCAATAAAAACTTGTGGGTATGATTAAAAAAGCAGAAAATATTATCGTAGGAATTTCGATTGGAGATTTAAATGGTATTGGAAGCGAGGTTATTCTTAAAACATTTGAAGATGTTCGAATGTTAGAACTATGTACGCCAGTTATTTTTGCTAATGTAAAGATTTTATCATTTATAAAAAGAAATTTAGAACTTACGGTTGGTCTTCATGGGATTGATAAGTTAGATCAAATTGTTCCAGGGAAAATCAATGTGTTGAATGTTTGGAAAGAAGGAGTTGATTTGAATTTAGGGACAAATGATGATAAGGTAGGTGAATATGCTATAAAATCCTTTGTTGCGGCAACAAAAGCTTTAAAGGAAGATTTGGTCGATGTTTTAGTGACTGCACCAATAAATAAATACAATATTCAGTCGGAAGATTTTAAGTTTCCTGGACATACCGATTATTTGGATCAGGAATTAGAAGGAGATGCTTTGATGTTTATGGTTCAGGATAATTTGAGAGTAGGGCTCTTAACGGATCATGTGCCTATTAATCAGGTAGCTTCTCGTTTGACGGAAGATTTGATCATAAAAAAAATAAATACAGTAAAGCAATCTTTGATTCGTGATTTTAGTATCAATCAACCTAAAATTGCAGTTTTAGGATTGAATCCTCATTGTGGGGATGGAGGTGTTATTGGGAAAGAAGATGAAGAGTTGATTCGTCCGGTTTTGAGAAAATTATTTGATGCAGGCACTATGGTTTTTGGTCCTTTTCCTGCAGATGGTTTTTTTGGAAGTGGGCATTATGAGAAATTTGATGCTGTTATTGCGACGTATCATGACCAAGGTTTGGTTCCGTTTAAGACCTTGTCTTTTGGTAAAGGGGTAAATTTTACAGCAGGTTTGAATAAGGTTAGAACGTCTCCAGATCATGGAACAGCCTATGATATTGCAGGCAAAGGAATTGCTGATTTTAATTCTTTTAAAGAAGCGGTTTATTTGGCTATAGATGTCTATCGTTCAAGGATTCAGTATCAAGAAATGGTTGAGAATCCGTTAAAAGTAAAGGAAAAATAAATGTAAATAAAAAAAGATTAATAAGGTTATTGGATTTACAATAATTTTATATCTTTGCACTCCCGAAGTTACGGGCAAAATTTTGTTGAAATGAATAGGACAAAAGAATTTTTAATTCCTTTCGTGGGCTTAAAGCTAGGGAAACATCATTTTGAATATCAGATTGATAATGCGTTCTTTGAGATATTTGAGTATGACGAATTTCAAAATTCGGATATTAAAGTATCTGTTGTTTTGGAGAAAAAAAGCAATATGCTTGAGTTAAGTTTCAAACACAAAGGGACTGTGAATGTGCCTTGTGATGTAACTGGGGAAGATTTTGATTTGCCAATCAAAGGTAAAATGAAGTTGATTGTCCGTTTTGGTGAGACTTTTAATGATGATAATGAAGAATTGCTGATTTTGCCTTTTGGAGAATTTGAAATAAATATAGCGCAATATATTTATGAAATGATTGTCCTTTCGGTGCCTCTAAAACGCGTTCATCCAGGTGTTAAAGACGGAAGTTTAAAAACCGAAGCCTTAGAGAAACTGAATGAATTAAAAGTAAAAGAAGTAGAGAAAAAAGAGAATAAAGAAGAGAATATAGACCCGCGTTGGGACAAATTAAAGCAACTATTAACGGATAAATAATATAGTAAAATGGCACATCCTAAAAGAAAAACCTCGAAAACAAGAAGAGATAAGAGAAGAACACATTACAAAGCTACAGTAGCACAAATCGCAACTTGTCCTGTTACAGGAGAGGCTCACTTATACCACAGAGCTTACTGGCATGAAGGTAAAATGTATTACAGAGGACAAGTAGTTATTGATAAGTCTGAAGCTACTTTTGCTTAATATATTTTAATAGAAAATACATGAACTCTCACATTTTGTGAGAGTTTTTTGTTGTTTGTGATTTTCGTTAAATAAGAAGTTTTTAAAGATGAAGGGATTAGATTTTTTTGTATTTTTAACCCCTTTTAAAATGTTTTCTTCTGTGTGAAAATAGAAGGAAAAATATCCGAAGAATAATGAATAAAATTACGGCCGCAATAACTGCAGTTGGAGCGTATGTTCCAGATTTTGTGCTAACCAATCAGGTCTTAGAAACTATGGTTGACACAAACGACGAGTGGATAACTTCGCGTACAGGAATAAAAGAAAGAAGAATTTTAAAAGATGCTGATAAAGGAACTTCTTTTATGGCTATCAAAGCGGCTCAAGACTTAATTGCCAAAGCGAATATCGATCCTTTAGAAATTGATTTAGTATTAATGGCAACAGCAACTCCTGATATGCAAGTTTCAGCAACAGGGGCTTATGTAGCAACTCAAATTGGTGCTACAAATGCTTTTGCTTATGATTTACAAGCAGCTTGTTCTAGTTTCTTGTATGGAATGTCAACGGCTTCAGCTTACATTCAATCAGGAAGATATAAAAAAGTATTGCTTATTGGTGCCGATAAAATGTCGTCAATTGTAGATTATACGGATAGAACAACCTGTATTATTTTTGGTGATGGTGCAGGAGCTGTGTTGTTTGAACCTAATTACGAAGGACTTGGATTGCAAGATGAATATTTAAGAAGTGACGGTATTGGTCGCGATTTCTTAAAAATTGATGCTGGTGGATCACTTAATCCTACCACGATTGAAACAGTTCAAGAAAAAAGACACAGTATAAGACAAGACGGTAAAACAGTATTTAAATATGCCGTAACTAATATGGCTGATGCAAGTGAGCAAATTTTAAAAAGAAACAATCTAACAAATGAAGATGTTGCCTTTTTAGTGCCGCATCAAGCTAATAAACGTATTATCGATGCTACTGCAAGTCGAATGAATTTAGAGGAGTCTAAGGTTTTGATGAATATTGAAAAGTATGGAAATACTACTTCGGCAACTTTACCTTTAGTATTAAATGATTTCGAACATTTGTTTAAAAAAGGAGATACTATTATTTTTGCTGCGTTTGGAGGTGGATTCACTTGGGGTTCTATCTATCTAAAATGGGCATACGACAAGAAATAAAAATTAAACTAAAATCACAAATATTATGGATTTAAAAGAAATTCAGAACCTAATCAAATTTGTATCCAACTCTGGTGTTGCTGAGGTAAAGTTAGAAATGGATGATGTTAAAATTACCATTAGAACTGTATTAGAAAATACTACTCCTGAGCCAACTTATGTTCAACAATTGCCAGCTCAAGCACCAGTACAACAAATTATAGCTACTCCAGCGGCAGCAGCTCCAGCGGCTCCAGTTGCAGCAGCTCCAGCAGCAGATGATTCATCTAAATATATTACTATCAAGTCTCCAATGATTGGAACTTTTTATAGAAAACCATCTCCAGACAAACCTGTTTTTGTTGAAGTAGGTACTTCTATTGGAAAAGGAGATGTGCTTTGTGTTGTTGAGGCAATGAAATTATTTAACGAAATCGAATCTGAAGTTTCTGGAAAAATCGTTAAAATTTTAGTTGATGACATGTCGCCAGTAGAATTTGATCAACCATTATTCTTAGTAGATCCATCATAAATTTAAGATTTTAGATTACAGATTTTAGATTGCAGATTTGAATTTGATGAATATTTAGATTTAAGTTGATAGCATTCTTGACTTCTGATTTCTAACTTCTAACTTCTAACTTTTAAAAGATGTTTAAAAAAATATTAGTTGCAAATAGAGGAGAAATTGCACTTCGTGTAATTAGAACATGCAAGGAAATGGGAATTAAAACAGTTGCTGTTTACTCTACTGCTGATGCAGAAAGTTTGCATGTAAAGTTTGCTGATGAAGCGGTTTGTATTGGACCTGCACCAAGCAACTTATCCTATTTGAAAATGTCAAATATTATTGCTGCAGCAGAAATTACTAATGCTGATGCAATCCATCCAGGATATGGCTTCCTTTCTGAAAACTCAAAGTTTTCAAAAATTTGTCAAGAACACGGAATTAAGTTCATTGGGGCAGCACCTGAAATGATTGACAGAATGGGAGATAAAGCTTCAGCAAAATCAACTATGATTGAAGCTGGTGTACCTTGTGTTCCTGGTTCAGAAGGGATTTTAGAATCTTATGAGCAAGCTAAAAAAGTAGCTAGTGAAATAGGTTATCCTGTTATGATGAAAGCTACTGCTGGTGGTGGTGGAAAAGGAATGCGTGCTATCTGGAAAGAAGAAGATCTTCATAAAGCATGGGAAAGTGCTCGTCAAGAAGCGGCAGCTGCTTTTGGAAATGACGGAATGTACATGGAAAAATTAATTGAAGAGCCACGTCATATCGAAATCCAAGTTGTAGGAGATGCTTATGGAAAAGCTTGTCACCTTTCTGAAAGAGATTGTTCTGTACAAAGACGTCACCAAAAATTAACTGAAGAAACTCCTTCTCCATTTATGACTGACGAATTGCGTCAAAGAATGGGTGAGGCAGCAGTAAAAGCAGCTGAATATATTAAATATGAAGGTGCAGGAACCGTTGAGTTCTTAGTTGATAAACACCGTAATTTCTACTTTATGGAAATGAATACTCGTATTCAAGTAGAACATCCAATTACAGAACAAGTTATTGATTACGATTTAATTCGTGAGCAAATTATGGTTGCAGCTGGGATTCCAATTTCAGGAAAAAACTATATGCCGCAATTACACGCTATCGAATGTCGAATCAATGCTGAAGATCCATACAATGATTTTAGACCATCGCCTGGAAAAATAACTACTTTGCATATGCCAGGTGGTCACGGAGTTCGTTTAGATACTCACGTGTATTCAGGTTATACAATTCCGCCTAACTACGATTCTATGATTGCTAAATTAATTACTACTGCTCAATCTCGTGAGGAGGCAATTAGTAAAATGAGAAGAGCTTTGGACGAATTCGTAATTGAAGGTATCAAAACTACGATTCCTTTCCATAGACAATTAATGGATGATCCTCGCTATATTGCGGGAGATTATACCACAGCATTTATGGATACTTTCAAAATGAATGATCCAGAATAATTAAGTTTATATTTACATAAAAAAACCTCACTGAAAAGTGAGGTTTTTTTATACTTTAATTTAGTTAAACCATTAAGGTATTAAGAGATTTAAGAAAATGCTTAATGAGACTTAACTTCATAATGGTTTAATTTTATAACTAATGTTTTCGGTTTTTAAGAATTAATAAAAAACAGTAGTAAACCAGAGCTTACTACTGTTTAAAAATTGTACGTTTTGTTAATCCTGTATTATTTTTTCTGGATTTGACAGGCTGTATATTATACTCCTAATTTTTTAGCAATTTCACTTGGAACTCCTCCTTTGTTTACTAAGAAAGCGGTTGTTTTATATTTTACATAGTTTTTAGTTACATATAAATACCCTTTATAATCATTCGTTGCTCCCCAAGAATTTTTAACTATGTAGTATTCTTTTCCTGTTTGATCTTTTGAAAGTCCTACAATATGCATAGCATGGTCATCGGTAGTTTGATAATTGTCAAATGCTTTTTGACGTAATTCAGGAGTGATTTCCATTTCAGGTTTAGGTCCCACAAACATACTACCAATTTCTTGATTGCTCATTTCACTGTATTCTTTTGATGGAACAAATGCAACACCATTTTTCCAGCTAAAGCTTTTTTCACTTACATCAGCACACCAAGCAACAGTATATCCTTTTTTCAACGCATTATCAATAATGGTAGTCATATCATCGATTTTTACATTGTAAATTTGATTAAATGCCCAGTTGTCAGGAACCATTAACATGGTTTTCTCATAATAAGGAGCATCTGTAAAAGAAGAGATTTCAATGTATTCACTTGGATTTATGCCCACAACTTCTTTTGCAAATGATTTAGGTGAATAGCTTTTACCTTTATAAGTAAAAGTTTCAGGAACTGATCCTAAATAAGAATCAATAACTGCAGTATATGCTTTTTCCCAGTTAGGTGTTAGATCTCCGTTAGGGTTTTTAACAACTGCTTCTAATACTCCTTTTGCAATAGCACTCATTTCTGCAAGTTTGTTGTTAGAAGTGCCATAATTCAATCCTGTATAGGCTTCTTGTGGCATTGCACCGTATTTAGCATACATGTTTATTACATCATGAGGCTCTCCTCCTTCACCTAGCGAAACAGCTCCGTGCATTCGAACATAATTTTTACCTTTTTCGATATAGGCATTTCTAGCCGAAAATAGTTGTGATAATTCTACAGGTTGTTTGCCTAAACGGATCATTTCTGATTCAAGGTATGAATTGGTACTGTAACTCCAGCAAGTTCCTGAGGAACCTTGATTTTTTACTGAAGTATTTGCCAGGTTAATGATATCAGTAAATTTGAAACTTTCTTTACTGTTAGTGCTAGCATTTACTCGAAGTGAATTCACAAGATTATCTTGAGCCGAAATACTGTTTATAGCCAACAAAAATGTTGAAGCTATAAAGATTTTTTTAAGAGGAGTTTTTTGCATGATTTTTAATTTTGCTTGAATATTTGCGAGCAAATTAAAGGGAAATATGGAAAATAGCGACAATCATTAATTATTTTTTAACGTTTATAAGGTTTCGTTTAGCCATTTGTAAAATTCTCTTTGCCAAACTAAAGCATTTTGAGGTTTTAAAACCCAGTGATTTTCTTCGGGGAAATACAATAATCTACTTTTTATTCCTCGCAATTGTGCTGCTTGAAATGCTTCCTGTGCTTGACCAATAGGTACTCTAAAGTCATTTCCTCCTTGAATAATTAATATTGGTGTATTCCATTTTTCCACGCTGTTAATTGGATTAAATATAGTGTAAGCCTTTTGAACTGTTGGATTGTCTTTTTCCCAATAAGCTCCACCAAAATCCCAATTATTAAAAAACACCTCTTCGGTAGTTCCAAACATACTTTGGGTATTAAAGACCCCGTCATGGGCAATAAAAGTTTTGAATCGATTATTGTGAATTCCGGCTAAATAAAATACGGAATAACCGCCATAACTGGCGCCAATACATCCTAAACGATTTCTGTCAACATATTTTTCTTTGGCTACATCGTCAATAGCCGAAAGGTAATCGTCCATAACTTGTCCGCCCCAGTCTTTGCTTATTTGCTCGTTCCATGCTACTCCATGTCCTGGCATTCCACGACGATTTGGTGCAACTACGATGTAACCGTTGGCTGCCATTAATTGAAAATTCCAACGGAAAGAATAAAATTGCGTTAATGCCGATTGTGGTCCACCTTGGCAATATAGTAATGTTGGGTATTTTTTGGAAGCATCAAAATTGGGTGGAAATACGACCCAAACTAACATTTTTTTACCGTCGGTTGTGGTTACATATCTTCTTTCGGTTTTGCTTAGCGCTAAAGATTTATTGGTATCCGTATTTACATTTGATAATTGTAACCAGGTTTTTTTCTTTAGATTGTATGAAAAAATTTCGGAAGCGTGATTGATGTCACTTCGGGTAACAATTATCGCATCACCTGAAAAACCAACTAATCCAGTAATGTCAAAATCGCCGTTGGTTAATTGAGTAACAACTGGATTTTTTTTATTTAAACCAGGGAAATCAACTTCAAATAACTGGATTGTTCCGTCAGTAGCGGCATTAAAATATACTTTTTTGCCATCTGTGCTCCAAATAAAGCTTTCAACTGTTCCATCCCAATTAGCTGTTAAGTTGATTTTCATTCCTTTGTGATTAACAATAATATCTTTTTTATCCGATTCATATCCGTCACGTTTCATTTGTAACCAAGTTAAATTTCCTGTTGGTGAAAAAGTAGGATTGGTGTCGTAACCTAAATTACCTTCGGTTATATTAATTGTTTTTCCTGTATCTAAATGGTATTGGTAAATGTCAGTATTAGTACTGGTAGCATAAGCTGTTCCTGATTTTTTCTTGGATACATATAAAATACTTTTGCTGTCTGGAGACCAAATATAATCTTCATCTCCACCAAAAGGTTTTTGTGGACTGTCAAAATTTTCTCCCTTTAGGATATCAATTCCTATAGAACCTGCCTTGTTTTCTTTGTAAAAAACATGATTAAATTTGCCTTCGTTCCATTTGTCCCAGTGGCGGTAATCTAGACCATTATAAATTTGTGCATTTGATTTTTCAAGCTCTGGATAAAAATCTTTTCCATGAATTTTGTCAATTTTTACCTCTTCATTGTAAACAATGTATTTGCCATCTGGAGAGATGTTTTTGTTTTTCAAATAGTCATCTGGTGATGCAATATTAATTGGGTTTCCACCATTTAAAGGCAAAGAATAATATTTAGAATTCAATTTATTTTCTTCGATTGAAGGAATATGAACCTCATAAATTACATTTTTTCCGTCTTTAGAAATACCTAGAGTAGTTATTCTTCCTAGTTTCCATAGTAATTCTGGTGACATTTTGTTTTGTGAAATGGCATTTAAACTCATTATTATCAGTGTTATATGAACTATTTTTTTCATTATGAACATTTATTTTTATTGTTTTAAAAATACCAATTCTAATTTTAATACGAATCAGATAAATCAAGTTATATTTTAATAACTGGAACAATTTTTTTTACTTTTATAAAAAATTTGATTTATTATAAATGGCGACAAAAGTCACTTCAAAATCCAATTCAAAAAAGCCTGTAAAAAAGGGTACCACTAGTATTATGACACGATTGAGAGTTTTTATATTTAAATGTATTTTATGGTTTGTGGGGCTTTCCCTTTTTCTAGTGGTGTTGTTCAAGTTTGTTCCAGTTCCTTTTACTCCTTTGATGCTTATACGTGCTATAGAGAACAAAGTGGCAGGAAAACCTGTTTATCTCAATCACGATTGGGAACCTCTAGAAAATATTTCGGTAAATTTACAAAAGGCGGTTATTGCGAGTGAAGATGGTTTGTTTGTTCATCATAATGGTTTTGATTTTAAAGCCATGCAAAAAGCATACAAGAATAACGAAAGAGGTCGAAGAATAAAGGGAGGAAGTACGATATCGCAGCAAACGGCAAAAAATGTTTTTTTATGGCAAGGCAGAAGTTATTTGCGAAAAGGGCTCGAAGCTTATTTTACTGTTTTGATTGAGTTAATTTGGGGTAAGGAGCGAATTATGGAGGTTTACTTAAACAGTATTGAAATGGGCGACGGAATTTATGGTGCCCAAGCAGCAGCACAATATTGGTACCGAAAGGATGCAGCTAATTTAACCAGAAAACAAGCAGCTGGAATAGCTGCAATATTACCTAATCCTAGAAAGTTTACAGCAACAAGTTCTTCCTCATATATTAATAGACGCAAAGACAAAATTATGCGTGTAATGAGAACAGTTGGAAAAATTGAATATTAATGCGATTGAATCGATTTCTTTTTATTTATTTTTTTCTTTTGTTGTCGATCCGGTTAACGGGTCAAAATGCTACTGTTGAATTGGGTCTAATTACAGATAATGATTTGTACACTTCTTCAAAGAACGATCAATATTATACTAACGGACTTCAACTATTTTATAGGTATCTGTCTAAAAAGGAAAATCCGTCACTCATAAAAAAAGTAAATGAGTTTCGAATAGGGCAATTTATGTACATGCCCAGAAAAATTTATGTTAATGAAGAAGAAAAGTTTGACAGGCCTTTTGCAGGTTATCTTTTTGGAGAATATGGGAATTCGCTATTTTATGCTAATCAATCTGTTTTAAAAAAATATGTCCAAATAGGTTTTATAGGTCCTAATTCTTTTGCTGATCGAGTTCAATCCAGTACACATAAATTATTTCATTATACTTCTTTTGAAGAATGGGATTATCAAATTAAAAATGATTTAGGAATCCAGCTGTACGGGATGTATTCAAAGCCAATTTTGCATGCAATCCAAAACAATACTTTTGATTTTAATTGGCAATCCGAGGCTAAAATCGGTACCGTATTTAACTCCCTTTCAACAGCTGTTGTTGCTAGAATTGGATTTAAAAAATTGTTGCCAATTTCTGATTCCAATTTTTACGGTGCTTCCATAAGTAAGGATAAGAGTTTAAATGAAACAGAGTTTTATTTTTACATGGCACCTTCGTTCAATATTCAGTTTTACGATGCAACAATTCAAGGCGGCCTTTTTAATAATGATAGTCCAGTAACTTTTGATATTAAGCCTTTTCGATTTAATGGTGAGGCTGGTTTAAGATACCGAAAAAACAATTGGAATCTATCCTATGCTTTTGTCTATAGAGGAAAAGAAGTGAAATTTTATAGAAACATAGGCTATTTTTATGGATCTATTATGCTGTCTTATCTTTTTTAAGTTCTATTTATTGTAAAATAAATTTTTAAAAATAAAGGATTAGTTTTATTATTCAGAAATGATTTTTGATCTTTAAAAATGCATTTATGAATAAAATATTTAATAAATTAGTTCTGATAAACTCAAATCTAAACTTATTACAATGTGTAAATTCTGGACGGTAATCCTTATTGTTTTTTCTCCATTCTTTTTGTATTCTCAAGTTGAAATTGACTCATTGTTAAATGAATTAGATACTACAATTGATAAGAGCGAATTGTATCATAAAAGAAAAGAAGTTGAAATTAATAAATTAAGAAGTTTATTAAAACTAACCACTTCAAATGTACATAAGTATGAAATTTACGAGAAATTGTATAATCAATATAGAGCGTATCAATCGGATTCGGCTTTAAACTATGCCCGAAAAAGTCTTGTAGTCGCTAATACATTAAAAGATTTAACAAAGATTAATACCTCAAAGCTTAATTTATCCTCTATTATGGGGACATTAGGTATGTATAAGGAGGCAACGGAAATACTAACTAATTTAGATATTAGTTCAACTCCTGAAATCAAAAGTTTTTATTATGGGGTAAATAGTTCAGTTTATCTCTACATGTCTGAATATGCTGCTTCTAAGCAGGAAAAAGACAAATATGTGCAGTTAACCAAGCAATTTCGCGATTCTATTTTTAAATATGATCCGGTTAATTCAGGTTCATACATTATAACTCAGTCTAATAAACTTTTTCAACAAGGAAAATATGATGAAATGCTTCGCGATTTGGAGTCTTATTTTCCAAAAATGAATAATAATAATCCTGATAAAGCCGTTGTGGCTTATATCATTTCTGAGACTTACCAGCGAAAAAAAGATTTTGATCAGGAAAAAAAATGGCTTATCATTTCGGCAATACATGATTTACAGTTAGAAAAGAAAGAATATATCTCCCTTCGTTCACTAGCATTTATTATGTATAAAGAAGGAGATATTGATAGGGCATATAAGTATATCAAACGTTCTTTAGAAGATGCTCTTTTTTGCAATGCACGTTTGCGAACGTATGAAATATCGCGAATGCTCCCTATTATTAATGAAGCTTATCAAAAACAAAACGACACCAATAACAAACAATTAATTGTCTTTTTAGTTAGTGCAAGTATATTATCATTGTTCTTGATGGTTGTGCTGGTGCTGTTATTTAAACAAATGAAAAAATTGTCTAAAGCCAAAAAAGAAATCAGTTTAGCTAATGCTCAGTTTTTAGAATTAAATAAAGAATTGAACAGTTTTAATGAAAAATTGAATGAAACTAATATTACACTTCAAGAAGCTAATTTAGTGAAGGAAATATATATTGGTCGTTATATGGATCAATGTTCGGTTTATATTAGAAAGTTGGATGAATACCGACGCAAGTTGAATGTCATTGTTTCTAGTGGTAAAACCGTCGAATTAGTTAAAGCAGTAAAATCAAAAGAATTTATTGACATCGAGTTAAAAGAATTCTATCATAATTTTGACAAAACTTTTTTATTGCTTTTTCCAAATTTTATTGAGGAATTTAGCAGTTTGCTATCGGATACTGACGATATTAAATTGAAACATGGAGAGTTAATGAATACCGAATTAAGAATCTTTGCGTTGATTCGTTTAGGAATATCGGATAGTGTTAAAATTGCTGAATTTTTACGATACTCTTTGTCTACTATTTACAATTACCGCACAAAATTACGAAATAAAGCTTTGGGGCCTCGAGATGAATTTGAAGCCAATGTAATGCAAATTGGAACTAACAAATAAGAAATACTTCTTTAATGTAAGAAAGCCTAAATATTGTTTTACCAATATTTAGGTTTTTTTTATGCTACAGTATAACTACTTTTTTATTTTTTAAATATAAAATAAAATACTGTAAATCAATTGTTTATATTTTTTATTTATTGTCTTTAACTACCAATTTTAGTTACAAAAATAAACAAGAATGAAATCAATATAATTTTGGTTAGCTAAGATTTATCAAAGCATAGTATTAATTATTAACTCAACCAAAAATGAAAAAATTATTTTTATTAATCCTGCTTAGTGTTGCTTTCAATACTACAGTAGCACAACAGCTAAAATCTCCCAATCAAAAATTACAGATGGAGTTTTCATTATTAAAAGATGGAACTCCAAGTTATAGTTTGAATTACAAAGGCAAGCCTGTAATTAAGTCGAGTAAATTGGGATTAGAGCTAAAAAATGATGAAAAATCATTATTGAATAGTTTTGCCATTGTAGATACAAAGACTAGTACTTTTGATGAAGTTTGGAAACCAGTTTGGGGTGAAGTGGCTAGTATTCGTAATCATTATAATGAATTGGCAGTGACTTTAAACCAGGATGGAACTAATAGACAAATGATTATCCGATTTCGTTTATTTGACGAAGGTTTAGGATTTCGCTATGAATTCCCGTTACAAAAGAACCTAACTTATTTTGTAATCAAAGAAGAGAAAAGTCAGTTTGCCATGAATGGTGACCACACTGCTTTTTGGATTCCTGGAGATTATGATACTCAGGAGTACGATTACACGACTTCAAAATTATCTGAAATTAGAGGTTTAACCGAAAAAGCGATGACAGCTAATGTATCACAACAATCATTTTCGCCTACTGGGGTACAAACTGCTTTGATGATGAAAACTGCCGATGGATTGTATATCAATTTACACGAAGCAGCATTAATTAATTATTCTTGTATGCATCTAAATCTTGATGATAAAAACATGATTTTTGAATCATGGTTAACACCAGATGCAAAAGGAGATAAGGGCTATATGCAAGCACCTTGTAAAACTCCTTGGCGTACTATTATGGTTAGCGACGATGCTAGAGAAATATTAGCTTCTAAGATGACTTTAAATCTTAATGACCCTTGTAAAATTGAAGATACTTCGTGGATAAAACCTGTAAAATATATTGGAGTTTGGTGGGAAATGATCACCGGAAAAAGTACTTGGGCTTATACTGATGAATATCCAACAGTTGAATTAGGAGTAACTGATTTTTCCAAAGCAAAACCAAATGGTAAACACGGTGCTAATACCGCTAATGTAAAAAAATATATTGATTTTGCTGCCGCAAATGGATTTGACGCTGTTCTTGTTGAAGGTTGGAATGAAGGCTGGGAAGATTGGTTTGGGCATTCTAAAGATTATGTTTTTGATTTCGTTACACCTTATCCTGATTTTGATGTAAAAGGAATACATGAATATGCAAAATCTAAAGGGATTAAAATGATCATGCATCATGAAACATCAGGCTCTACCCGTAATTATGAACGTCATATGGATAAAGCCTATCAGTTCATGAAAGACAATGGTTATGATGCTGTAAAAAGTGGTTATGTTGGGCCAATACTTCCACGTGGTGAAAATCATTATAACCAATGGATTGTAAATCATTACCAATATGCTATAGAAAAAGCAGCTGAATATAAAATTATGGTCAATGCACATGAGGCCATTCGTCCAACAGGGATTTGTAGAACCTATCCGAATTTAATCGGAAATGAATCGGCTAGAGGTACAGAATATCAAGCATTTGGAGGGTCTAAACCTAATCACGTTACCATTCTTCCTTTTACTCGTTTAATTGGTGGGCCAATGGATTATACTCCTGGAATTTTTGAAATGGATATTAGCAAACTTAATCCTGAAAACACTTCTCACTTAAACAGTACGTTGGCTAATCAATTAGCATTGTATCTTACAATGTATAGCCCTTTACAAATGGCGGCCGATTTACCTGAGAATTACAACCGTTTTCAAGATGCTTTTCAATTTATTAAAGACGTGGCAGTAGATTGGAGTGATAGCCGATATTTAGAAGCTGAACCAGGAGAATATATTACTGTTGCCAGAAAAGCTAAGGGGACTAATAATTGGTTTGTTGGTAATGTAAATGGCGAAACTGCTCGTACATCTACCATAAGTTTTGATTTCCTTGAAAAAGGTAAAAAATATGAAGCTACTATTTATGCTGATGCAAAAAATGCTCATTACAAAACAAATCCACAGGCGTACACAATTCGAAAAATGAACGTGACTAATAAAACGAAGTTGACCCAATTGTCAGTTCCTGCAGGAGGATACGCAATTAGTATAATCGAAAAACAGTAATTAATAAAGTAGAATAGTAGTTGGTTAATATTGTGAAGGTTGCTATAGTCTGACTATAGTGGTTCAAGAGGCTATCTCATTTTTGTGAGATAGCCTCTTTTTTTTGTCCATATTAAGTCAACTTACTATTTTTTTCTTAAGTAAATTTTAGTATCAACTGTAAATTATATGTAAAGCAGTTAGTGATTCAGTCATTGTATTTGGATAATAAGGCTTTTATTATTTCAATTTTCAACTGTTTTTCAATTTAAAAAATAGTTTAATAGCAATACTAATGAAAAGCTGATTTAAATGCGAAATGAATCCTTTTTTGAGCCTTTATTACGCTGTTAAAACCTTGTTTTTTTGTTTTTTTTGACATAAAAGAGGCTTGATACTCAGTGAAATAATTTTTTCAAAATATTTTTTAATTTCATCTTTTTTCGTAATTTAATTTATGTTTTGTGTAAAATAAATTAATAATAATTGTGAATTATACAATTATGGTAGTTTTGAAGCTGTGATTTACAATTCGTTTAAAAAATGCATGAAAACCCGTTTTTTTCACTACAAAGTCACTACTTTTTTTTTAAACAATAAAATATTTAATTAATTGAAAATCAGTATTTTAAAATCAATAATAGAGCATGTTTAACTACATTTTTATTGTTGTTAAAATGAAGGGGGTTTAATCGATATAATTTTACAATATCAAAATCAGGGAATTGTTTTTTTGAACAATGTTTTTAATGCCTATTCTGATAACGTAAAACCAAAAATTAATTAACAACCAAAACCAACAAAATTATGGTACAAATGAAAAAAAGTATGTTTTACATTTTACTTTTATGTAATATACTATTTATTATGCCAAATGTAGTTGCACAAACTACAGCAAAAAAGATTAGCGGCGTTGTCGTGGATCAAAATGGCTTGCCTTTAATAGGTGCAAGTGTTCTTATCAAAGGAACAAATATTGGAACTATTACAGATATCGATGGTGCTTTTGCTTTACCAGCTCAAGAAAAATCATCCACAATTGTTGTATCGTTTATTGGGTATACTGCAAAAGAAGTAGCAGCCAATGATCAAAAACTTCGAGTAATACTTATAGAAGATTCTAATGAATTGAAAGAAGTAGTGGTACAAGTGGGTTATGGTACGGTAAAGAAGAAAGATGCTACTGGTTCTGTTTCTCAAATTTCTGCTAAAGAATTCAACAAAGGTCAAAACGTAACTCCAGAAAGTTTGATTAGTGGTCGTATTTCAGGGGTAAATGTAACTGGAGGAGGTGCTCCAGGAGCTAAAGCTGATATTCGTATTCGTGGAGGTTCTTCTTTAAATGCTTCGAATGATCCATTGATTATTTTAGATGGATTACCATTAAGCAATGCTGTGCCAGCAGGTTCTACAAGTATTTTATCTACCATTGACCCTAATGATATTGAGTCATTTACAGTGCTTAAAGATGCTTCGGCAGCCGCAATCTATGGTTCTCGAGCTGCTAATGGGGTAATTGTAATTACAACTAAAAAAGGCGCAAAAGGTGGTGTAAAAGTAAATTTTAGTTCACAAGTAGGAGTAAATACTGTGGCAAACACTGTAGATGTATTAAGCGCTGACCAATACCGTGCTTTAGTGAATGAAAAAGGGTCTGATGCTCAAAAAGCACTTTTAGGAAATGCTAATACCAATTGGCAAGACGAAATTTTCCATACAGCTTTAACAACTAATAATAATATATCACTTAGTGGAGCATTGTTTAATAAATTACCTATTCGTTTATCAGTTGGTAATGTATCAAACCCAGGTATTCTGAGAAACACAAATTTTGAAAGAACAACTACCTCTTTGTCTTTGAATCCAGTATTATTTGACAATCATTTAAAAATTGACATTAGCGGAAATTTATCTTTTGGTAAAAGTCAATTTCAGGATGAAGATGCTGTAATTGGTAGTGCTATCGGTTTTGATCCTACACAATCTGTTTATGCTGCGGGTTCGCGTTATGGTGGCTATTTTGAGTGGTTAGAACCTAATGGAAACTTACCATTATTACCAGCTAGAAACCCTGTTGCCAGATTAAACCAAGATGATAGAAGAGCAACATCTACTAGAAAATGGGGTAATATTAAATTAGATTATAAATTCCATTTCTTTGAAGATTTACGTTTTATTACTGAAGCGGGTATTGACCGTTTTGACAGTAGTGGATTCACAAGAGTAAGTACAGAAAGTGCATTAGGATTTCAGCCTAATTCATTTACATCTGGAAATTGGGTGAATTTAGGAAATTTATCTACTTATACAGATGCCTTACAAAATAAGAACTTGAACTCTTATTTTAATTATACTAAAGATTTTGGAAAAATTAAAGTTGATGCTACAGCAGGTTATAACTATCAATTGTTTCAAAAAGAAAAATACGAATCTGGAGAAACAACGCAACCTAATCCAAATGAAGATGTTACTACTGACCCAGATATTAACTTACAATCTTATTTTGGACGTTTAAATTTAGGATATGATAGCCGTTACTTATTGACTTTAAATTACAGAAGAGACGGAACTTCTCGCTTTTCTGAAGCAAATAGATGGGGAAATTTTGCGGGAGCGGCTTTTGCTTGGAATCTTAATGAAGAATCTTTTTTAAGAGACAGTAAAACTATTTCAACCTTAAAATTACGTTTAGGTTACGGAACTACAGGGCAACAAGATATATCTGCTTCTTATGATTATTTGACAAGAGTAACTTTAGGTTCTATTAATACTCAATATGTTTTTGGCGGAGTAGTTTATTCTACCGCTCGACCAGAAGGATACAATCAAAATATCAAATGGGAAGAGTTATCGGAAGCTAATTTAGGTTTGGATTTTGGATTTTTGGGTAATAGTATCACAGGTTCCCTTAACTATTTTGAGAAAAAATCAAGTGATTTATTAGCCGATGTATTAGTACCAGATGGAGCTAATTTAAGAAACCAAGGATTTAACAATATTGGTAATTTAAGAACTAAAGGAATTGAATTTAATATTCAATCGGATATTATTAAAAACGATAACCTGACTTGGAATGTAGCTTTCAATACTACATACATCGATCAAAAAATCACCAATTTAGGACAAACAGTACCAGGTTTTACGGGCTATTCTGTAGGTGATATCAAAGGAGGTAGTGGTAATAAAATCCAAATCAACTCTGTAGGTTATGCACCAAACTCATTCTTTGTTTACGAACAATTATATGATGCTAATCAAAAACCAATTCCAGGTGCTTATGTGGATAGAAACAACGATGGTAATTTAGATGATAGTGATCGTTTTAGATTCAATAAAGCTGCACCAGATTATAATTTTGGATTATTTTCAAGTTTGAACTACAAGAAATTTGATTTTGTTATGAACTGGAGAGCCAGTTTAGGGAACTATATTTTTGATAACGTAAGTTCGGATAAAGGCTATTTAATGGCTGGATTGAGAAGAGATTCTGATTTAGCAAATGTTAGTTCTGATTATTTAAATACGGGTTTTGTTTTTGAAGATAATGGTACACAACGTTACTTGTCTAATTACTTTGTTAAAGATGCTTCTTTTATCAAATTAGATAACATAGTTGTTGGATATACTTTTGATAAAGCATTATTAAAAACAGTTAACCTACGATTTTCAGCAGGAATTCAAAATGTATTTACTATTACCAAATACGACGGATTAGATCCTGAAAAGTTTAACGGTATTGATGGTAACATTTATCCACGCGCAAGAACTTTCTTGTTTGGTGTAAATGCAAATTTCTAATAGCTAATTAACAAATCAAAAATTAAACAAAATGAAAGTATCATTTAAATATATATCTATTTTATTCCTATTTGTTGTAGGAATGAATATGTCACTAGTATCGTGTACAAACGATTTAGATGTGACCCCTAAAGATGACGATGAGTATTTGTCAGAAGCGTTTTTCAAAGATCAGGATTCGTATAAACAAGTTTTGGCCAAACTATATGCAGGTTTGTATGTGGGAGGTAATGATGGTGATGGAAAAGCGGATATTGCAGGTATTGGTGGAGATTTTAGTAGTTATTTGCGTTTACTTTTTGTAACCCAAGAATTTACAACTGATGAAGCTATTATTGCATGGGCAGATGGAACTTTACCTACATTAAATACCCAAACATGGTCTCCAAATAATGAATTTTTGTATGGAACTTATTCCAGAGCTTTTTATCAAATCAGTTTGGCTAATGAATTTTTAAGACAAACTACCGATGAAAAATTAAATACACGCGGCGTAGATGCTAGTTTAAAATCGGATATCGCTGAATTTAGAGCTGAAGCTCGTTTTTTAAGAGCGTTTTCGTATGCTAATTTGATGGATATTTTCGGTAATGTGCCTATTACAACTGAGGATGATCCGGTAGGTTTCTTTTATCCTGAGCAAAAAACCAGAGCCGAAGTTTTTGCTTATGTAGAAAAAGAATTGAAAGAATTAGACAATAGTTTAGTTGCCTCTAGAGCAAATGAATACGGAAGAGTTGATAAAACAGCAGCTAAATTTTTATTAGCTAAAATTTATTTGAATGCTAAAGTATATACAGGAACGGAAAGATATTCTGAGGCGGCTGCTTTATGTACAGATATCATCAATAATTCAGGTTATACTTTTGCTAATGTTCCTTACCGCTATTTGTTTTCGGCAGATAATAACAGAAATGGCGCACAATCAGAATTTATTTTCCCAGTAGTAAGTGATGGAAATGCCATTAGAGCAACTGGAGGAGGAATGAGTTTTATATTGCACGCTTCTATTGGTGGTTCTATGGACGCTGCTCAATATGGTATGAACGGTGGTTGGTATGGTATTAGAACCCGAAGAGAATTTGTGGCACTTTTTCCTGATGCTACTGCTACGGGTGACAAGAGAGGAACATTCTATACAGATGGTCAAACTTTAGATATTGCAAATATTGGAACATTTACAAATGGATATGCGGTAACTAAATTTACTAACGTTAATTCAGATGGTTCAGCGGCACAACGTAATGATATTCCAGATACTGATTTTCCAATGTTTCGTTTATCGGATGCCATGTTAATGTATGCTGAGTGTGCTGTTAGAGGTGCTTCAGGTGCAAACATGACAACAGCTGTAGGATATATAAACCAATTAAGAAACAGAGCGCAAGCGGCTACAATTACTTCGAACGAAATGAGTCTTGATTTCATTTTAGACGAAAGAGCACGCGAATTATTCTGGGAATGCCACAGAAGAACTGATTTAATTCGTTTTGGAAAATTCACAGGAGCTGATAAGATTTGGCAATGGAAAGGTGGAACCGAAAACGGAACTGCTACAGCTTCTTTTAGAGATTTAATGCCTATTCCTGCTAAAACTATTCAGGCAAATCCAACTTTGAAACAAAACCCAGAATATTCAAACTAATCATTACAATTCAAGATGAAAAATATATATAAAATAGTAATCGTCTTTGTAAGCGTTTTGTTTTTATCATGCGACGCTGATGCGGTAGATAATAGACCCGTTTTAGATAATATTGCAGGTCCAGAGATGAGCCTTCCTGCTACAGGAAAAACATTTGTTCTTACTGAAGCAGATGCTACAAAAGAAGCACAAAAATTCACCTGGTCTTCAGCTGATTATACTTATAATGTAGTTGTAAATTACACTTTAATGATGGATAAAAAAGGAGGTGACTTTTCTAATCCACAAATACTAGCAACGACGACTAGTGTAGCCGAAGCTTCAGTTTCAGTTAAAAGTTTAAATCAAGCAGCCATTGCATTAGGAGCAGTTCCTGGAACAGCTTCTCAATACGATGTAAAAATAAAATGCAATGTAACAGGCGACGAAATTATTGTAAGTAATAATACGATTACCATTACAGTTACTGCTTATTCAGGACTTGTTCCTTATCCATTTACCGATTGGTATTTAGTAGGGGATGCAACCGTTTCTGGATGGGACAACAACAAAGGTAACCAACCATTATTTAGAAGTGGATCCAATTCAAAATTGTATAAATTCACCGGTTATTTTAAAGCAGGTTATTTCAAAGCAATTTCAAAATTAGGTAGTTGGGCACCTATGTATGGTATGGGTGATAGTGGAGCTATTGTTTACAGAGGAACGGATGCTGATAATGATCCTAATAGTTTTAATATTCCTAATGAAGGTTATTACACCTTTACTATGGATGTACAAAATATGAGTTATACGCTAGTTCCATATAATGCTTCGGCCGCAACGACTTATCCTACAGTTGGATTAATTGGTTCATCAAGAACAGGTTCCGGTGCAGGTTGGGATGAAGATACAGATATGGTACAATCTTCTTTTGATCCACATATTTGGACATTAACCATTAGTCTTTTTGATGGAGAAGCGAAGTTCAGAGCTAATAATAGTTGGGATGTAAACTGGGGTGGTGATTCTGCATTTTCTGCTTTCCCAGCTAATGGAACTAGTAGTGGTAATATTCCAGTATCTAAATCCAAATACAAAGTTTATTTTAACGATTTAGATGGAAGTTACTTGATGATTCCAAATCAACAATAAGAAATCAAAAAAAGGCTATCATCCGATAGCCTTTTTTTCCCTAAACTTATAATCATGAAAAAAGCACTACTTTTTATATGTAGTTTTTTTTCAATCATAGCTTTTGCTCAACAGCAAACGGTTACCTATTCCGTAAGTCCTGCTATTTTTGAAGAAACTACAGCAATCACTATTACCATAAACGGAAATAGTATTAACGAATCTTCTTGGGGTGTCACTGGAAATGCGCTGTATATGTGGGCTTGGGCTTTCGGTTTGGATGATACTACTTCCAAAGGGACTCCTGATAATGGAACTTGGGAAGCCTCGTCCGAAGCAAGTAAATTTACTTATAATGCCGCTACCGATACCTATACAAAAACCATAACGCCGGCTACTTATTATAATGCTACAGCATTGGGTAAAATTGGGTTTTTAATAAAAGCCAAAAACGGAACCGGAGATAAAAAATCGCAGGATATTTTTGCAGAAGTGGGCGGTTTTCAAATAACACTCACTGCTCCTGCAGAAAATAGCACCACAGTTTTAACTTCGGGATCTAATTTTACCGTTTCGGCAACAAATACAGGAGGAAATGCTTCTTATGTATTAAAAGCCAATGGGGTTATTTTAAACGCTAATGCAAATACAGCTTCTTTTTCTTATACTCATTCAGGAATAACAACTAATCAAAATTATGAATTGCAAGTGACTCAGGGAGTGACTGTTCTTACCAAGAAATTCACAGTTATTATCAATCCTAATGTTATTTCACAGTCAATCCCATCTGGTTTAGAGGATGGGATTAATTACAATGCTACCGATTTGACTAAGGCAACATTAGTTTTGAATGCACCGGGGAAAGACTTTGTGTATGTCGCTGGAAGTTTTAATAATTGGCAACCTACTTCGGCTTATGCCATGAAAAAAGACCCAACAACGGGAAAATTTTGGTTGGAATTAACCGGGCTTACTTCCGGAACGAATTATACCTACCAATATTGGGTGGTTGATCAAACACCTTTGGCGAATTCACCTGTAATGGTCAAAACAGCTGATCCGTATTCTACTTTAGTGCTTTCTCCTTATGATGATGCTGGGATTCCAAGTACCACTTATCCAAATATGCCAGTATATCCTTCGGGACAAAATTATGAAGTAACGGTTTTAAAAACAGGGCAAACGGCTTACAATTGGCAAGTGACTAATTTTACAAAACCGGAAAAGGAAAAATTAGTAGTATACGAAGTTTTAGTTCGTGATTTTGATTCCCATCGTAATTTTCAGGATTTAATTAATCGCATCGATTATTTTAAAAAATTAAAAATCAATGCTATCGAATTAATGCCGGTTATGGAATTTGAAGGGAACGAAAGTTGGGGTTACAATACCTCTTTTCATATGGCATTGGATAAGTTTTACGGACCTTCGGACAAATTAAAAGAGTTTATCGATTTGTGTCACCAAAATGGAATTGCAGTTATTCTGGATGTGGCATTAAATCATGCTTTTGGTCGCAATCCTATGGTGCGTATGTGGATGAACGACCCTGATGGAGATGGTTTTGGTTCGCCTACTACCGAAAATCCTTATTTCAATACCGTTGCTAAACATACTTACAATGTTGGTGAAGATTTTAATCATCAACAAGCCTTAACGCAGTATTATGTAAAAAGAGTAATTAAACAATGGATTCAGGAATATCATATTGATGGATTTCGTTGGGATTTGACCAAAGGTTTTACTCAAAATTGTACCGCTTCTGATGAAAGTTGTACCAATGCTTACCAACAGGATCGTGTAGATGTTTTAAAATCCTATGCCGATTATTCCTGGAATTTGGATCCAACACATTACACCATTTTTGAACATCTGGGTACCGATGCCGAGGAACAACAATGGGCTAATTATCGAATTGCTGAATCGCCAAGTAAAGGAATTATGTTATGGGGGAAAATGACTAATGAGTACAACGAATTGTCAATGGGGTATGCCTCAAATATTGCCCGAATGAACAGCAGTAGCAGAGGTTTTAGTAAAAACCGCTTGATAGGATTTGCCGAAAGTCATGACGAAGAACGTTTGATGTATAAAAACATTCAATTTGGGAATTCGGCTAACACTGCTCATAATGTTAAAAATTTAAATACAGCTTTGTCTCGAATGTCGGCTATTGGAGCGGTTTCCTTGTTGGTTCCGGGGCCAAAAATGATTTGGCATTTTGGAGAATTAGGATATGAAAATTCAATTTATAGTTGTACAGATGGAACAGTAAATACCGAATCGGATGTTACTTCAGGCGATTGTAAATTGGCTACCAAGCCTCAACCACAATGGACAAATAATTGGTTAGCCAATGACAATCGCTCTAAAATTTATTCGGATTGGGCGAAAATGATTAAGCTTAAAACCGAAGAACCCGTTTTCTTAGGGACGGCAACGATAAATAGTGCTAGTTCGCTAACAAAAACAATTAAAATTACCGATGCCACTTTGCCAACAACTAGTCTGAAAGATGTGGTAATTTTGAGCAATTTTGATGTGACTACCCAAAATGTTGCAACCGGATTTCCTTATTCAGGCGAATGGTACAATTTGATGGATAATTCGGTGTGGAATGTAACTAATGTCAATGACCCAATTGCCATTCCGGCTGGTCAATATCGAATTTACGGGAACAAACCTGCATTTGCTGCTACTGTTCCTTTTGTTTTGCCTTCGGATAATTTTACGGTTGAGGCTAAATCAGAAACTTGTGCCAATAAAAAAAATGGGCAAATTAGTATCACTGCGCTTCAATCTTATAATTATGTTGCCAACATCAATGGAACTAATTACAATTTTGTAAATAATAATTTGACGGTTTCCAATTTGGCTCCGGGTAGTTATCCGGTTTGTATAAGCATTACAGGAAAAACATTCGAACAATGCTTTACAATTACCATCAATGCTGGAGGAACTTTAGTTGGAAAATCGACCCTTTCTTCGAATAAATTGGCAATAGAAATAGCCGAAGGAACAGCGCCTTATCAGGTGGAGTTGAATGGGGTTACTCAATTTGAAACTAACGAATCTATTTTTTCAGTTGAGGTTCAAAAAGGAGATGTTTTAGTTGTAAAAACAGCAGTTCCATGCGAGGGAATCTATACACAAAACATTGCAGATAATTTGGGTAATGTGCTAGCTTATCCTAATCCGGTTCAGGAGGTTTTGACCATTGCAGTTCCTACTTCTAAAAATGAAGTCAACATTGCTTTGTATTCCATTGGTGGACAATTAATTTCTAATAAAATTTATCCAGTAGTAAATCAAATGGTGCAAATGAATTTAGGGAAATTGGCTTCGGCAGTTTATATCGCCAAAGTTGAAGTAGAAAATCCTGTAAGTATAACTATTATAAAAGAATAACATGAGAAAGAATATTTATTTTATTGTAATAGCTTCCTGCTTGTTGATTTCTTGTGGTGGTGGAGATTCATCGCCTAACGAAGAAGCCAAAAACACCGCCCCAACAGTACCTACATTAGTTACGCCAGCGAATAATCAATTGTGTATTACTAACAATCTTAATTTTGAGTGGAATGCTTCAACTGATAACGAAAAAAATCCGATTACCTATCAAATTCAAATAGCAACCGATAATCAATTTTCACAAATTGTAAAAACAGCCGAAGGAACATCGAATTTTCAAAGCCTGACAGTAAATAAAGGAGTAGCTTATTATTGGAGAGTAAAAGCAACTGACAGCAAGAATGCTTCAAGTAATTATTCGGCTACCTTTAGTTTTTATACCGAGGCCGAAGCCGTGGCTAACCATGCTCCATTTTTACCTCAAATGGTGCAGCCTGAACTCAACTCTTTTGTAAACACAACTACTGTAACTCTTAAATGGACCGCATCCGATGTTGATACTAGTGACGTGCTGGTTTATGATGTTTATTTTGGAACAACAGCTATACCAACTACAAAAGTGGCAAGTAATATATCCACTACTTCATGGACAAGTTCTACTTTACAAGCAGCTACCAATTATTACTGGAAAGTAGTGGTTAAGGATAACAAAGGGGGGGAGACTATAGGTCAGGTTTGGAATTTTAAGACCAATTAAATTTTTCAATTTTTGAATAAGTGATATGAATCCAATAAGAAAAATAAAGGCATTTTTGAAATGGAGCTTCCTGTTTTGTTGTTTTATTTCTATAAAAAGTATAGGGCAAATTCAACGAGTAGAACCTCCATTTTGGTACGCCGGCATGAAAAATCCCGAACTTCAAATTGTATTTTATGGCAAAAATATAGCAGAAAATGAAGTTTCGGTTTCTGATGCGGTTACTATTAAATCAGTTGAAAAAACAGAGAATCCCAATTATGTTTTTGTAACAATCGATACCAAAGATCTTGCTGCTCAAGAATTATTATTTTCTTTTTCGAAAAATAATAAAGTGGTTTTTACTCAAAAATACAGTCTAAAACAGCGTAGAGAAAATTCGGCTTTACGCAAAAGTTTTGATGCTTCTGATATGATTTATTTGATTATGCCAGATCGTTTTGCCAACGGCAATCCAACCAATGACAATCAAAAATCATTAGCTGAAAAAGCAGACAGAAGCAATTCTTCAGGAAGGCATGGTGGCGATATTGAAGGGATTATTCAGCATTTGGATTACATTCAGGAATTAGGAGTTACCACACTTTGGTCAACACCTCTTTGCGAAGATAATGATCCTCAAGGTTCCTACCATGGTTATGGACAATCCGATGTTTACAAGATAGATCCACGTTTTGGAACGAATGAAGAGTACTTGAAATTATCTTCTGAGTTGCATCAAAGAAAAATGAAATTGGTTATGGATTATGTGACTAATCATTGGGGAGCGGCTCATTGGATGATAAAAGATTTACCTACTTATGATTGGATTCATCAATTTCCGGGTTATGCACAAACGAATTATAGAATGACTACCCAATTTGATATTCATGCTTCCCAAAAGGATGCAAAATTATGTGCCAATGGCTGGTTTGTACAATCCATGCCCGATTTGAATCAGTCGAATTCTTTGGTATTGAATTATTTGATTCAAAATGCTATTTGGTGGATTGAATATGCCGATTTAGATGGATTTCGTGTAGATACTTATTCCTATAATGATAAAGAAGGAATTTCTAAATGGACCAAAGCCATTACTGATGAATATCCTAATTTTAATATCGTAGGTGAAGTATGGATGCAAGATCAGGCACAAATGGCCTATTGGCAAAAAGATAGTAAAGTAGCTGCTATTCAAAATTATAATTCCCATTTACCTAGTGTCATGGATTTTACATTAATGAATGCTTTAGCTACTGTTTTTGATGAAAATCAATCTAGTTGGGATAAAGGAATTATAAAAGTCTATGATAATTTTACCAATGATTTTTTGTACCCTAATACGAATAACATTATGACTTTTGTTGAAAATCATGATACGCAACGGTTTAACGAAATTTACAAAAAGGATTTCAAAAAACACCAAATGGCAATGACAATGCTGGCTACTTTGCGCGGTATTCCGCAGTTGTATTATGGTTCCGAAATTGGCATGGCTGGAAATAAAAATGAGGGTGATGGTGCGATACGTTTGGATTTTCCAGGAGGTTGGAAAGGGGATATTACTAATGCTTTTACTAAAAACGGACGAACACCTGAGCAACAACAATTTTTCGATTTTACCGCTAAACTGTTCCACTGGCGAAAAACGAATGAAGCGCTACATTTTGGAAAAATGACGCATTATGTGCCAGAAGATAATGTATATGTTTATTTTAGATATACGGATACAAAAAAAGTGATGGTGGTAGTTAATAATAATTCGTCTTCAAAAACAATTGATCCTAAACGTTTTCAGGAAAATATAAATGAGTTGAAGTTTGGGAAAGAGGTGTTTTCTGGTAAAATCATCAGTTTAGAAGATACAATAACAATCGAAGGGCAATCAGTTTTAGTAATGGAATTAGACCTTAAAAGCGAATAATTTATACATTTTGTAAAGGCGGTTTGCTTCTTTTTTTGGTTCTAATATCTAAAAAGGGGAATCAAAATTTGGTATTCTTTGATATTATGAGGTTAAATTTACTTTGAGAGTACTACATTTTTTGTAGATTCGTTGTAAATCACATCCATTGTGGTTCGTATGACCAAATTATGAGTAGCAATTTTCGTGTATATATTTTACTGCTAACTTTTTTTTGTTGTTGTGTATCGCTTTTTTCACAGCCATCTTTAGTGTTTTCACCAATTGATAGCAAAGAAGGGCTTTCGGACAACAGGGTTCGCACTATTTTACAGCTTCATGACGGAAGAATGCTTATAACCACCGAAGGAGTGACCAATATTTATGACGGAAATACATTTAAATATTTACATCTTAGCGCTAATTCGATAGTACCTCTTACTACCTATTCTGGTTTTCATCATGGTTATGTAGACAATAATTATGTTTGGATAAAGGACAATGGGAAGTTGATGTTAATCGACGTAAAACAGGAACATTTTGTTCAAAATCCCAAAAGAGTATTAGCTTCCAAAGGAATTCAGGAACCAATAGCCGATTTTTTTATGGATTCTTATCGGAACTATTGGGTGCTAACCGCCAGCGATAAGTTATTGTATAAAAAGGCCCAAAATGGCAAAATGACTGTTTTTCTTCAGCATGTATCGATCACTAATGGAAGAAAAAATCAGCTCTATGATGTTGCTGTAATAAACAAACAGCTTTTTTTGTTTTACAAAGATGGATTGATGGTTTGCTATGATTTGGCTTCTGCCAAAGAGTTATACAGGACGAATGCCCTAACCAAAAAGAATCCTGAAAAATACCAGAATACACTTTTAGTTGTACCGTCAAAACATTTTTTATATCAAATCCGTAATGGGAGTAGTGGTATTATGCAGGTTTATGATGCTCAAAAAAAGACTTTTGTAACCTTACTCCAAACGGATTATTGGCTCAATACAGTTTCGGTTGATAATAAAGAAAATTTATGGGTAAGTTGTGCCAAAGGCTTGTGGTTTATCGATAAAACCGGAAAAGAAAAGTATCTGATAAGCTCTTTTAAAGTGGTTGATGGTGCCCAAATTCATACCGAAGCCAGTACACTTTATAATGATTCACAAGGAGGACTATGGATAGGGACTTATAATCATGGTTTACTGTATTATCATCCGGATCGTTTTAAATTTAAAAATATTGGGAAAAGCTTTTTTAATATCCAATCCAAAGATATTAATGTTAACTGTTTTGTCGAGACTACAGCTGGACAAATAATTGTAGGAACCAAAAATGGTTTATACAACTACAATTCTAAAGATTCTAAACTGTCACTCCTGCCGGGATTGCCTACCGATGTAGATTGTCTTTCGATGACTAAAGATATCCAAAATCGAATTTGGATATGTACTAGGAATAATGGTGTGTATTGCTGGCAAAACAATCAAATTACTTTGGCTAGAGCATTTGGAAAGGATTGTCATTTTATATTTGAAACTTTAAACGAGCACTATATTCTTGCCACCAGTCAAGGTCTAGCAGTATTAAATCCTGAGAGTGCCAAGGCGCAACCGCTGCCATTAAAGTTAAATGGAAAGTCATTAGGGTTTATTTCGCAAATGATTCCTTTTGATAAACAATCATTTATCGGGATAAGCCAAGCAGGATTGTTTGTGTATCATTTTAAGAATAATTCCATTAGTCCTGTTTCGAAGTCTCTTTTTCAAAATAGAAATCAAGGCTTCACTACATTATGTAAAGACAGCCGAGGGATAGTTTGGGTGGGTTCTCAAGATGGATTGTACGTTTGGAAACCTTCAAAAAATGAAGTTTACACCCTTTTTACAGATGATGGAATAATCAACAACAGTATTAAAGGTATAGCCGAGGATGAGCAAGGTATAATGTGGATTACCACTGCGGCTGGCGTTTCCAGAATTATGGTTGATGAGAAAGCAAAAAGGCCTCGATTTGCAATAACTAATTTTAATCACTATGATGGAGTGATTGAAAATGAATTTATTGCAAATGCAATTTATATCAGTCCAACTGCCAAGCTGTTCATGGGAGGTGTAAATGGTTTTAACGTATTGAACTTGAAAAAACCTTGGGATTTAACACGTTTGCCAAAACCACTTTTTACGGGTTTAACACTCTTTGGTAATGAAGTAAAATTAGGGAAATCCTATGATGGTAATATAATTTTGAAAAAAGCAATTGCAGCTTCCTCTCAGTTAGAATTGCGTTACAATCAAAATTTTATAAGTATTCATTTCTCTTCACTAAATTATGTAAATCCCACACAAACCTATTATCGTTATTGGTTAAAAGGAGTCGATGACAATTGGAGGGAGATAATTTCTAAAAATGGAACAGCAAGTGCTACCTATACTAATTTGGCTCCGGGTAATTATGTTCTACAAGTAAAAACAGCTAGTAACGGTAGCGCTTGGACAAATGAATATTCAGAAATTAGTATTGTGGTTCATCCTCCTTTTTGGAAAACACCATTGGCATATATGATTTATGGTATAGCGGTTTTGATGTTGCTCTATTTTTCATTGCGCTATTATAAAAAGTGGGCGACACAAAAAATAATTAGAAAAAACGAGGAAAAACTAAATCAAATGAAGTTTAGTTTTTTTACTAATATAAGTCATGAATTCCGTACTCCACTTACATTAATTATAACCCCATTAGAATCTCTTTTAAAAGAAATAAAAGAGCCAAATCTTGAATCCAGAATTCGTTTGGTTCACCGTCATGCTATTAATTTACAGCATTTGGTTAATCAGTTGTTGGATTTTAGACGTTTGGAAATTTCAGGAGAAAAATTGAATTTAACCTTTGGTGATTGGGTGGATTTTGTAAAGCAATTTGAAGATTTATTTGGCAAATTGGCACAAGAAAAACAAATAGATTTCTCGGTTCAATCGCAAGATACAGAATTACTCATGTATTTTGACAATGATAAATTATACAAAGTAATTACAAATTTACTTTCAAATGCGTTTAAGTTTACGCCAAAAGGAGGATCTGTTTTAGTAAAGCTTTCGCAAAAAGTAGAAAGTGATGCCTCAAAATGGGTTCAGTTAGAAGTTATCGATTCTGGTGTAGGAATTCCTGAAAAAGATATTCCAAACGTATTTAATCGTTTTTATCAGGTAACAACTACACAAGGTGGAAGTGGTATTGGTTTGCATCTCGTAAAAGAATATGTAACCTTACATTCGGGGGTTATTGCAGTTGAGAGTGAACCCAATAAGCGAACAGTTTTTACAATTACATTACCTCTAAATTTAATTCCTGAAGTAAAAGAGAACCCGTTTTTAACAACATCAGCTGAAGAACCTGCTGATGTTATGGTTGAAAAAAGGACGCAAGGAAGTATCCTTATCGTGGAAGACAATGAAGATTTGAGGCGTTTTTTAGTTGCCGAGTTGTCTAAAAAGTACAGTGTTTATCAAGCACCTGATGGAGAAGAAGGATTGAAAGTAGCACTATTAAAATCTCCCGAATTAATAATAAGCGATGTGATGATGCCCAAAATGGATGGTTTTGAATTATGCAAAAGGATTAAATCAAATTTGCAAACTTCACATATTCCAGTAATATTATTAACGGCTCGTTCTACAGAGGAATTCAAAATCACGGGCTATCAAGTAGGTGCTGATGAATATTTATCCAAACCTTTTAATCTGGATATTTTATTACTTCGTATAGAACAATTGATTACTCAAAAAAATCATCGTCAAACCACTTTTTCTCAAAAATTAGAAGTCAATCCTAAAGAGATAACAATCACTTCACTTGATGAACAGTTAATCGAAAAAGCACTTAATCTCTTGGAAAAAAATATGGACAATCCAGCGTATTCTGTGCAGCAATTTAGTCAGGATTTAGGAATGGACCGAACCGTATTGTATAAAAAAATGCAACACATTACAGGTCTTGCGCCTTCCGAATTTATTCGTTCCATTCGATTGAAACGCGCAGCGCAACTTTTAATGCAAGGGCAATATTCGGTTGCTGAAGTGTCCGAGAAAGTAGGTTTTAATACGCAAAAATATTTCAGCAAATATTTTAAAGAAGCCTTTGGTATGTCACCATCAAAGTATACTCAAAACGAGAAAAACCTTGATGATGAGATATAATGTTGTAAAATGCAACTAAATGTACCTATGAAAACAACATAGTGACCCTTTTTTTTGGCTAAATTAGAATAGTTTTGAATCCTATTGATTAACAAAAAATAAACCAAATGAAAAAAACAGTTCAGATGAGAAACAGCCTGTACTTAGTGTTACTGGCGTTGTTGTCTTTTTCTTCTTTAGTAGCCCAAAGTTTTCAAAAAACAATACTGGGAGTAAAAACTACAATTCAAACAATAGATGTTGAAGTTCAATTCTATAGTCCAACTATTGTTCGTGTTTTAAAATCCCCAACAGGAATTGATTTTAAAAAAGAGAGTTTGTCGGTTATTAAAAAACCACAAACGACAAAAGTAGCGGTTCAAGAAAAAGGAGGAATACTTTCGTTGAAAAGTGATAAACTAAAAGTAGCTATTGATTTAAAATCAGGTGCAATAGCTTTCGCATCGGTTAATGGTTCACCGCTTTTAAAAGAAAAAGAATCAAGTGCTAGTTTTACGGATTTTAATGATGCTGGTTCAAAAACGTATTCTATCAATCAATCCTTTACTTTGGGTAAAGAAGAAGCTATTTATGGATTAGGACAGCAACAACGTGGTGAGTTGTCCTTGCGTAACGCTAGGATTAATATGGTTCAAGGCAACTTAGATGATTATGTTCCCTTTCTTGTTTCTACAAATGGCTACGGATTGTTTTGGGATAATTATTCGCCAACCGTTTTTGAAGATAAGCCCGAAAGTGCCTCATTTAAATCAGAAGTTGGTGATTGTATCGATTATTACTTCATGCTAGGCAACACTATTGATGGTTCTATTGCTTGTATGCGAGATCTTACTGGTCAAGCACCCATGTTTCCATTATGGACATTTGGTTTTTGGCAAAGTAAAGAACGTTACAAGAGCCAAAATGAATTGGTAGGTGTAGTTAAAAAATATCGTGAGCTGGGTGTGCCACTGGACGGAATAATACAAGATTGGCAATATTGGGGAAATAATTATTTATGGAATGCAATGGAATTTCTAAATGTTGAATTTCCTAATCCTAAGAAAATGGTTGACGATATTCACAACATGAATGCTCATGTGATTATCTCTATTTGGAATTCTTTTGGACCACAAACCAAACAATTTCGCGAAATGCAACCTAAAGGGATGCTGCTAAATTTTGGTACTTGGCCGCAATCAGGATCCGAATTTTGGCCTCCAAACAGGGATTATCCATCAGGAGTTCAACCCTATGATCCTTATAACCCAGAAGCACGTAATATTTACTGGAAATATTTGAGTAAAGGTTTATTGTCTTATGGAATTGATGGTTGGTGGATGGATTCATCAGAACCGGATCATTTGGATTTTAAACCATCAGATTTTGACATAAAAACTTATTTAGGGTCTTTCCGTAAAGTGCGTAATGCGTTTCCATTAATGACTGTTGGAGGAGTTTCTTCTCATCAACGTGCTGATAGTTCAGACAAGCGTGTTTTTATTTTGACACGTTCAGCATTTGCAGGACAACAACGATATGGTGCGAATACTTGGTCGGGAGATGTGAATTCGTCATGGGAATCTTTACGAAATCAAATTCCTGCGGGTCTTAATTTTTCTATGAGTGCAATTCCGTATTGGAATTCTGATATAGGTGGTTTTTTTGCAGGTTCTTACAATCGAAATGGTGAGGGTTCAGGTTCCAAAAATCCATCATTTCAAGAATTGTATGTGCGCTGGTTACAGTTTGGAGCATTCACTCCTATGATGCGTTCTCATGGAACTGAGGTGCCTCGAGAAATATATAATTTTGGAGAAAAAGGGGAGCCTATTTATGATGCTATTGCCAAAACAATTCAGCTGCGTTATTCATTATTGCCATACATTTACTCAGCTTCATGGGATATTACCAATGCACAATCTACAATGATGCGTGCCTTGGTAATGGATTTTAAAGACAAAAAAGTAATCAACATGAACAATGAGTATCTGTTTGGTAAATCAATTTTGGTTGCACCCATTGTCAAAGCACAATATACGCCTGAAAAAAGTGTAAAGACAAACGAAGAAACAGGTTGGAATAAAAAGGATGCTAATGTTGATAATGCAACAGCAAAAGTTACTTTTACACAAAATAAATCAACAAAAGTATATTTGCCAGAAGGGACATCTTGGTTTGACTTTTGGACAAATCAGGAAATAAATGGTGGTCAAGAAATTGAAAAAACAACTACAATAGATGAGATTCCATTGTATATCAAATCAGGAAGTATTATTCCTTTTGGTCCACAAGTGCAGTACGCAACTGAAAAAAAATGGGATAATTTAGAAATTCGTGTGTATCCTGGCGCCGATGGTGAATTTACGTTGTATGAAGATGAAAATGACAATTACAACTACGAAAAAGGAGCTTATTCAACCATTACTTTCAAATGGAATGATAAAGCTAAAACACTTAGTATTGGTAAACGAAATGGAACTTTTAAAGGCATGTTAGCTTCTAGAACTTTTAATATCGTATTTGTAGATGCTAATAAAAAAGGGGGAATTGGTCCAACAAGCACTATTGATAAAAAAATAATCTACAACGGAAAAGTCACTTTAGTTAAGAAATAATTTTTTCCTAAGTTAAACGAATAATTAACTTCTCATTAGTCAAATGGAGTTGAAATTATTTTTAAATTAGCTTACTAAATTAATAATCAAAACTATTGTAATATGAAAATTCCAGCTGTATTTTATTTATTGTTTGTAGGTACCCTTTTTGTGAGTTGTAAAAATAGCGAGGAGAAAAAAGAGGCCAATGAAGCTAAAGACAAGGTAGCGGAAATCCTTAGTTCTACTTGCTATAAGGCTATTTATGAAAATGATACTGTCGATTTAAAAGTTAATACACTTAAGGATGGTAAAGTATCCGGGGATTTAGTAATGAAAATGTTTGCCAATCCTAAAAAAATAGGGGAAATTTATGGTGAATATCATGGTGATACCTTATTAGTTAGCTATACCTATATTGATGAAGGAAATGAAAAAGTGACCTATAAAAATCCAATGGCTTTCTTGAAAAAAGATAGTTTGTTAGTTTTAGGAAATGGTAAATTGGAAACCTCAATGGGAGCTACTTATTTTGTAAAAGGAGAACCTATTGATTATGAGAATGTAAAATATAAATTTTCAACTGTGGATTGTGCTGGAAAGTAATTCCAAAAAAATATAAAAGTAAAAGCCTGTAAATTTCATTTTTACAGGCTTTTTTTGTGGAGAATACCGGATTCGAACCGGTCGCCTCTACGCTGCCAGCGTAGCGCTCTAGCCAAATGAGCTAATCCCCCAATTGTTTTGTATGGTCGTCTTCCCGATTACTATCGGGACGCCTAGCCAAATGAGCTAATCCCCCAATTGTTTTGTAAGGTCGTCTTCCCGATTACTATCGGGACGCCTAGTCAAATGAGCTAAACCCCCAATTGTTTTGTATGGTCGTCTTCCCGATTACTATCGGGACGCCTAGCCAAATAAGCTAATCCCCCAAAGCATCGCAAATATAGTATTTTCTATGAATCAAAAAACAACTTTTGAAAAAACTATGCTTTCCGTTGAATATTTTTAACTTTACCTAAACTATTCATAATTCTTATGCAAGATACAAAAGGCTCATTAACTACAGTATTAGAAAATAAAATTGCTACAGTCGAATTTGGACATCCGGCAAGTAATTCTTTTCCACGTTCCTTGTTGGATAAACTGACAGCTGAAATTACTGCTTTAAGTTCCAATGATGAGGTAGTTGTAATTGTTATAAAGAGTTCAGGGACTGGCGCTTTTTGTGCCGGCGCTTCTTTTGATGAATTGTTAGCGGTTTCAAATGCTGAGGAAGGATTGAATTTTTTCTCAGGTTTTTCACATTTAATTAATGCCATGCGTACTTGTTCGAAGTTAATTATCGGGCGTATTCATGGGAAAGCCGTTGGCGGAGGAGTAGGAATTGCATCGGCTTGTGATTATGTTTTTGCAACTGAAAATGCAGCTATTAAATTATCGGAACTGGCAATCGGGATTGGTCCTTTTGTGATTGAACCTGCTGTATCCAGAAAAATAGGTACAACAGCTATGACCGAAATGACCTTAAATCCCCTGGAATGGAAATCGGCAACTTGGGCACAACAAAAAGGATTGTATGCCGAAGTTTTTGAAACAATTGAACTTTTAGATCATTCGGTTGCTCAATTCAGTACCAAATTAGCTTCCTACAATCCTCAGGCTTTACAGGAAATGAAAAAAGTGATTTGGGAAGGAACAGAAGATTGGGAAACGCTTTTATTGGAAAGAGCTGCTATTTCAGGACAATTGGTCTTGTCTGATTTTACTAAAAGTGCTTTGGAGCAGTTTAAAAAAGCGAAATAGCTATTTCTCGTAGCAATTCCTTAAATTTGCAGTCAAAATTTATCCACGATGAGTAAAATCAGAATCACAAAACAATTTAGTTTCGAAACCGGTCACGCCTTATATGGCTATGATGGAAAATGTAAAAATGTACATGGTCATAGTTATAAATTGTCGGTAACGGTTATCGGGAAACCAATTACCAATCGCAATGATGTGAAATATGGGATGGTTATTGATTTTGGTGATTTAAAGAAAATCGTGAAAGAAGAAGTAGTAGATCAGTTTGATCATGCAACTGTTTTTAATGAAACTACTCCTCATATTGAATTGGCTGCAGAATTAAAAAATCGTGGGCATCACGTGATTTTGGTTGATTATCAACCTACTTCCGAAAATATGGTTATTGATTTTGCTCAAAGAATTATCAGTAGATTGCCTGATGGAATCGAATTGTTTTCATTAAAACTGCAAGAAACTGATACTTCATTTGCAGAATGGTTTGCAAGTGATAATCTTTAACTAAGTTGTACGTTAAGAGTTAGAAGTTAAGGGGGCGTATTTGACCAATAACTCATAACTCATAACTCATAACCCATAACTCAAAGAATGAAAAAAATATATTTTGCTTCCGACCAACATTTTGGTGCTCCTACTGCCGAATTGAGTTTTCCTAGAGAACAAAAATTTGTTGCTTGGCTGGATGAGGTAAAAAAAGATGCAGAAGCTATTTTTCTTTTAGGAGATTTATTTGACTTTTGGTTCGAATATAAAACCGTTGTTCCTAAAGGTTTTGTTCGAATTTTAGGCAAATTGGCTGAAATTCGCGACAGCGGAATTCCAATATATTTCTTCGTTGGTAACCATGATTTGTGGATGGAAGATTATTTCGAAAAAGAATTGAACATTCCGGTATATCATGATAATCGCGAATTTACTTTTAATGGAAAAACATTTTTAATAGGTCATGGCGACGGAAAAGGACCCGGAGATAAAGGCTATAAACGCATGAAAAAAGTGTTTACCAATCCTTTTTCTAAATGGCTTTTCAGATGGTTGCATCCAGATTTAGGAGTTCGTTTAGCTCAATATTTATCAGTAAAAAACAAATTGATATCTGGTGAATCAGATGTGAAATTTTTAGGAGAAGATAAGGAATGGTTGATTTTGTATTCTAAAAGAAAATTAGAAAGCAAGCATTATGATTATCTAATTTTTGGTCACCGTCATTTACCGATGATTCATCCTGTGGGTCCAAATTCTAATTATGTTAACTTAGGCGATTGGATTTCTTATTTTACCTACGGTGTTTTTGATGGTGAAACTTTCGAACTCAAAACATTTGAAAATTAATTTTGTCCTTCTCCGTAAAGGTATATTTCCATTTCTATTTTAAAAAGGGTTCCATTTACTAAATCTTTTATTTCTTTTAATTCATTCATGGAAACACTTAGATCTAAAGGATAAAGTGGTGTTTTTAATAAAAATTTGCAATTAGCATTCTTAAGCGCACAGTCTTTACAACAACTATTTTTAGCGATACTTTCGTCAATCAAATAGTTAAAATCTTTGAGTTCACTGAGGCTGAAAAATAAACCTATTTCTTTTAAGATAATTTGGATTCTGCCTGGAATGCTTCCTTCTTTTTTTTCCCAATAGAAAGCAATACCAATATTGTTCAGATAGATTTGATGTATTTGTTCCATAATTTCAAGAATAGGTAACAAATATAATTATTATTTTTAATCGTTCTAAATAAAAATAACATAAAATTGTTTAAAAAAAACAGCTTCTGTTAACTAAGCTGTTTTTTTACAATTTCAATTATTGCATCAAGATTCGTAACATTGGTATCAATGGCAATACTGTTGTTGCCGTAAGGCTCATATTTTTCTGGGATGGTTACTGAAAATAAACCTAAAACAGGAGTTTGAGATGCGCAAGCCAGATGCATTATTCCGCTATCGGCACCTATGAAAACTTCAGTGTTAGCGATAAATGCGGCAATTTCACGAACGTCTTTACTGTAAAAGGATGGTGCTTTAAAACCTATTTGAGATACATTTTCAACCGGTAATACTTCGACGATATTATAATCCGTGAAAGTGGTAAGCAATTTATCATACACTGGATTCCACCATTCAGGGGGATAGCATTTTGCACCAGTCGCAAATGTAAAAATAGCGATGGTTTTCTTGTTGTTTGGAACTATTGCATCCAATGTAGCTTTGGCATCCTGAAGCTCTTTATCACTAAGTTTAATGTTAATAGTTGGCACTTCTTTAGTTTGATTTACAAAACCAAGTTGCCCCAAATAATGGCGTAATTCATATACAGGATATTTAGCCATGTGATTGTAATCCGGATGGGATTTTATAATGGCTTCGTTTAATTCCCCAAACAATTTATAATTGGCGTTCGCAAATTGAGTTGATAAACGTCCAGACGAAGAACCTTTATCGATATTGATTACTAAGTCATATTTCTTTTGTTTGATTTTAAACCAAACTTTTATGTAATTGATAATATCGCTAAAAGGTTTTCTAGGTAAAACAATATAATTTTCTACCGAAGAATAGTTTTTAAAAACAATGGGACCTAAACCTCCTTTAATAAAAATATCAATTTTACAATCCGGAAAGGTATTGTTGATTTCCTGAACTAGAGGAGTGATAAGAAGTAAATTTCCAAGACGGTGATTAGGACGAGAAATTAAAATATTTTTAAAATCTACTTTGGAATGGGTATCAATAGTATTGAATTTTGTGCTTCCAATATTTTTGGTTAAAGTACGCGTAACTTTTCTTCTTACCTTGTTGATTTCTGTTTTAAAGCTCATTTGTTTTTTTATAAAGCGGTGAAATTACTATAAACACCAAATAGTTACATAAATATAAGGATTGCGATTCCTTTTTTTAACAAATCAATTTGTTTTTTTAAGAAAATTCTACTGAACAAGAAAGTGTTATAGGTTTATTTACAATGAGTTGGTAGGATGCTATTCTTTCTCATTTTCTTCAATATCTTTAGTTAAATCTAAATTTCTAAACGATTTTGAACCCAAGGCGGTGATTATGACAACTAGCAAAGTCATGCTTCCTCCAAAAACAACAGCGGTAACCGTTCCCATTATTTTGGCAGTAAGTCCACTTTCAAAAGCACCCAATTCATTAGAAGAACCTACAAACATGGAGTTTACCGCAGAAACTCTTCCACGCATATGATCTGGTGTTTTTAATTGTAAAATAGTTTGACGTATCACCACCGAAATTCCGTCAAAAACACCACTAAAAAATAAAGCAAAAAGCGAAATCCAAAAGTAAGTAGAAAGTCCAAATACGATAATGCAAACACCAAATCCGAAAATAGCTCCCAGTAATTTCAAACCAGCATTTTTACTTAAAGGGACATAAGCTGTGACAAGCATTGTTAGAAAAGCACCCACTGATGGAGCGGCTCTTAAAAAACCAAAACCTTCAGGTCCTACTTTCAATATATCTTGGGCAAAAACAGGTAATAAAGCAATGGCACCACCAAAAAGTACCGCAACCATATCCAATGTGATCGCACCTAAAACCGTTTTATTGTTAAAAACAAACTTGATTCCTTCACTTAAACTTTCCATTACGGCTTCTCCAATTTTAGGATTCAAAATTGGTTTTTCACTAATTTGAGTTAAGGCTAACAATCCTATCAAAGAACAGGCAAAAACCAAACACAAGGACCAGTGAACGCCTATTAAGGTAATCGAAAATCCTGCTACTGCTGGACCTACTACTGCTGCAATTTGCCAAACAGAACTACTCCAAGTAGCTGCATTGGGATATATTTTTTTAGGTACTATTAATGATAAAAGAGAGAAAATTGTAGGACCAAAAAAAGCTCTCACAAGTCCGCCTAAGAATACTAGAAAATAAATCAAATATAAAATAATCGTATTGGAAAAACCACTTACAACTGCTGGCCAAGTTAATAGGAACAATCCAAAACTTATAATTGAGAAACCAAAAATACATTTCATCAGTAGTCCTTTTTTCTCTTTTTGGTCTACAATATGTCCCGCAAAAAGGGCTAATGATACGGCAGGAATAACTTCCATAAGTCCAACAATTCCTAGCGAAAGAGCATCTTTTGTTAAACTATAAACCTGCCATTCGATAACAATAAATTGCATGGACCAGGCAAATACCAAAGCAAAACGCATGAATAAAAAGGTGTTGAATTCTTTGTAGCGCAAGGCTGCATAGGGATCTTTTTTATCTCTTTTTTTAGAAGTCATTATTGAATGCTTTTAAGTCGTAATTGTGTTGAAACTTTTCCATTCCATTCGTTTTCATCTATGCAATAGGCAATTTGAAATGGTTTTTGATGGGTCGTTAAATCAATTTTGTTTCCTAATCCAAAACCAATTGCAGCTATTCCCTCCGATTGGTTTTGTTTCACGAAAAGTTTCAAATGTTCTTCTTCTGAACCAATTTTTTTTCCATAACCTGTATCGATTACATTTTTTGTCAAAAATACAGGAGTCATATTCATTGGTCCAAAAGGTTCGAATTGTTTTAAGATTCGGCAAAGTTTAGGTGTGATGTCCGAAAAGTTGATTTCAGCATCAATTTCTACTTCAGGAATTAATTGGTCAGGATGAATGGTTTTTTGTACTTGTAATTCAAAAGCTTCTTTAAAAGCAGCATAATTTTCTTCTTTTATAGTCATTCCGGCTGCATACATGTGACCACCAAATTGTTCCAAATGCTCAGAACAGGCTTCCAAAGCATTATAGACATCAAATCCTTTCACCGAGCGAGCAGAAGCTGCGTATTTGTCGCCACTTTTGGTGAAAACTAGCGTAGGACGATAATAGGTTTCGATTAATCGAGAAGCCACAATTCCGATAACGCCTTTGTGCCAATCTTCTTGGTAAACAACCGTTGTATATCGGTTTTGTTCTTGGTTTCTTTCAATTTGATCAAAAGCTTCTTTGGTGATTTGTTTGTCCAAGTCTTTTCTATCAGCATTGTATTTTTCGATTTCGGAAGCAAATTGCTGTGCTTGCTCAAAATCAAATTCGCTGAGTAATTTTACAGCATGATTACCGTGTTTAATGCGTCCTGCGGCATTAATTCGAGGGGCAACAATAAAAACGACATCTGTGATGTCTAATGTTTGTTTTTTAACCTGATGAATTAAAGCTTTAATTCCAGGTCTTGGGCTATTATTAATAACTTGTAAACCAAAATAAGCTAAAACACGGTTTTCGCCAGTGATAGGTACAATGTCAGCTGCAATTGCTGTGGCAACCAAGTCAAGATATGGGACTAAATCTTCAATAGTTTGCTCTCTGTTACTACCCAATGCCTGAATGAGTTTGAATCCTACACCACAACCACATAATTCGTCATACGGATAGTGGCAATCTTCTCTTTTTGGATCGAGAATGGCTACGGCATCGGGTAATGTGTCTCCTGGTCGGTGGTGGTCGCAAATAATGAAATCAATGTTCCTTTCTTTGGCGTAAGCCACATGATCAATGGATTTGATACCGCAATCCAGCGCAATAATTAGCGTAAATTCATTATCTTCGGCAAAGTCTATTCCTTTGAAGGAAACTCCGTAACCTTCGTCATATCGATCAGGAATATAAGTAGCTACATTAGGATAAAAACTTCTTAAGTACGATGAAACTAATGAAACCGCTGTTGTGCCATCTACATCGTAATCGCCAAAAACCAGAATGCGTTCCTCTTTTTCGATGGCCTTTTCGATGCGGGCAATCGCCTTGTCCATATCTTTCATCAGATAAGGATCGTGTAAATGATCTAAGGAAGGGCGAAAAAAACGTTTGGCATCTTCAAAAGTTTCAATGCCGCGTTGTACTAACAATTGGGCAACAAAATCTTCAACGTTTAGAGCTTGAGCCAAATGTTTGATTTTATTTTCCGAAGGTTTGGGTTTTAGTGTCCAACGCATTTGATTTGTGATTTGTGATTAGTGATTAACGATTTAAGATTGATATCTGTAATCAAAAATCGTTAATCTGCAATCTTAAATAATTTATTTTTGTTCTAAAGCTGTACCTTCAAATTGGATTCCGCCCCAACCGTGAACCATAAAGTTTCTGATATTTTGGTGATTGGTTCCTTCAGGATCTCCCAATACTTCGTCGCGATAAAAGGCACCAAAACAAGCCAGAGTTTCATCTTGAGATAGGTTTTGTAATTGAGCAAAAGCAAATAATTTGCAAGAACCGGAGTTGGTTCCAGCAGCGTTATGTGTATTTCCGTTTTGGAAAGCTGTTGGAGTAAATTCGTAGTTCGCTTCGATTACTTCAATAGTTTCAGGGAAAGTAATTGTTTCTGGTGTTTGTTTTAATTTTTCTAAAAAAGTTTGGATATTCATGAGTTGTATATAATTTTTTTGTCAGTTCGATCGAAGTCGCGAACTCACTTAGCATCTCGACTTCGCTCGATGTGACAAAACGAGATTAAGTGATTAGTTCTATTCTTCGTCTTTTTGAAATTTATTTTTCTTGGCTTCTTTTACAATAGTTTTTCCAGCTACAACCACTACAATTTCACCACGTGGAGCTGTTTTTTCAAAGTGAGCCAATACTTCTTTGACTGTTCCTCTTCGGTTTTCTTCGTGTAGTTTAGAAAGTTCTCTGGAAACACATATTTGTCGGTCTTCGCCAAAATAAGTTACAAATTCGGCTAGTGTTTTTGCTAATTTATGTGGAGAAACATAGATAATCATCGTTCTGGTTTCTTCGGCTAGTTCTAAATAGCGGGTTTGACGTCCTTTTTTTTCAGGAAGAAAACCTTCGAAAACAAATTTGTCATTAGGCAAACCACTATTTACTAAAGCGGGTACAAAAGCCGTTGCTCCTGGAAGGCATTCTACAGCAATTCCGTTTTCTACACAGGCGCGGGTAAGCAGAAAACCAGGATCGGAAATTGCAGGTGTTCCCGCATCCGAAATCAAAGCGATGTTTTCGCCAGCCTTGAGTCGTGCAATAACGTTCTCTATGGTTTTGTGTTCATTATGCATGTGATGACTATGCATGTGCGTGCTTATCTCAAAATGTTTGAGGAGTTTTCCACTGGTACGCGTATCTTCGGCTAGAATCAAGTCGACTTCTTTTAGAATCCTTATGGCTCTAAAAGTCATGTCTTCGAGATTGCCTATGGGCGTGGGAACGATATATAATTTAGACATAAATCAGTTAGTGTTCAGTTGTTTTAAAGGAATTTTTTTTCAATAATTTCCATAAAACGTTCTTCGTACTCTTCTTTCCCTTCCCAATTGTTGTAATCTGGTTTCACCATATCATCAATAAAACTCTTGGTTTCGTAATAATTATCAAAAGTGATGATTTGGTTCATAACACGAATGTAATCTTCGTTGCTATTGCCAAAAAGATGTTTTACAAAAGCAATTCGGTCATTCAAATCGATTTCGATTCCTTTTGAAAATTTATCGTTCAAAGTAACCGTTTTTGCACTTGGTTTTTCTGCTGTCTCTACCGCTTTTTCAATAGGAGTTTCTTCTATTATCTCCGTTTTTTCTTCTTTAGTTTCAATAGGTTCAGCAGCTTCAAAAACAATTTCTTTAGTTACTTCTGCTGGAACATCATCTACTTTTACAAATTCCGGTTCACTATAGTCTAAACCTAATAAATCTTCAAATGAAATTTGTAGTGGTTCTGGTTTTTTAGTTTCTTCGATTTCGGGTGCTTCAGTTAGTTCAAAAGCTGCCTTAAAAGAAGGAACTTCAACTTCTTCCTCTTCTTCGGTTTCTTCCTCGATTACGACTTCCTCTTCATTGAATTCTATTTCATTTTCTTCGATTGCTTCTTCTTCATCCGAGATTAGATCTTCCTCTTCTTCCTCTGTTTCTTCAACTTCAGCTATTGTTTCCTCTGGGATGGTTTCTTCTACAGGGCTAACTATTTCGGTTTCTTTTTCTTCTACAATTGCCGCAACTGCTTCTTCGGTTTTTGTTTCTGGAAAAATATTGCTTTCCGTCATTTCGATTACAGTTTCTGCAGGCAAAGTTGCTTCTTTGTCGTAGAATTCTTCAATCTCTTTTTCTATTTCGCTGTAGTTTCCAATAGTAGGTTTTACTTCGCCGTAATTTTCTTCAATAAATTTTAAAACAGACAGCTTTTCATATAGTTTTTGGGTTTCCAAATACAATTGATTAACATCAGATTTATCTTTTAATTGTAAAATTCTGTGTGCGATGCTAATTAAGTCGGCTTCTAATTTTTTTTTCATAGTGGTTACGTATTTTGGCGAATGTCTTTTTGTTTATCAGGATTCAAAGGTTTTAAAGAACTGCTTTTAAATAAGTACTCATAAACCTTCGAATTGCTAAAAATTTTCTACTTTTGAGAAAGTGTAAAAGTATAAAATCTTAAACCGATTTTCTGTTTACAAAGTAATAAAAACTATTCATTTTTTAAGTTAGAAAAAGTATAAAATGTTTCTCGAAAATACAGTAAATCATAAAGAGCAGTTTGGATGGATTGAAGTTATTTGCGGTTCCATGTTTTCGGGTAAAACAGAAGAATTGATTCGCCGATTAAAGAGAGCTCAATTTGCCAAACAAAAAGTTGAAATTTTTAAACCAGAAGTAGATACTCGTTATCATCACGATATGGTAGTTTCCCATGATGCTAACGAAATTCGTTCTACACCTGTTCCAGCTGCTGCTAATATTGCGATTTTGGCACAAGGTTGTGATGTGGTTGGTATTGACGAAGCACAATTTTTTGATGACGAAATAGTAAGAGTTTGTAATGATTTAGCCAATCAAGGAATACGAGTAATTGTTGCTGGATTGGATATGGATTTTAAAGGGAATCCTTTTGGCCCTATGCCTGCATTGATGGCCACTGCCGAATATGTTACTAAGGTACATGCCGTTTGTACCCGAACAGGGAATTTAGCGCATTATAGTTTTAGAAAAACAGCCAATGATAAATTAGTTTTGTTAGGAGAAACGGAAGAATACGAACCCCTGAGTCGTGCTGCATACTTTGAAGCTATTCAGAAAAATCAAGAAGAATAGCATCTTTTTTTTACCCAGATTATAATTCTATAATATTTTGATCAAATCCTGTAACGGTTCTGATGGGCTGTTGCACGTATCTTTGTATAGTATTAATTTTTAAATAGTATTAGTCATGAGATATTTGTACATAATGTTAGCGTCGTTAATGATTGTTTCTTGTAAAAAAACAGAAGCAGCAGGAGTAACTAAAGATAGTCAGGCAAGTATTGACTCTATGAAAGTAGAAATGGCCAAACAAAAAGCGATTGATTCAATGAAATTGGAAATGGCTAAACAAGAAGCAGTTGCGCCCCAAAAAGAGGTAGTGGTTGTTAATCAACAAGCACAGCCACAACAAGCGGCTCCAGCAGAGAGAAAGAAATGGAGTAGCACTGCAAAAGGGGCTGTTATTGGTGCTGGTGTGGGAGCTGCTACAGGAGCAATCATTAGTAAGAAAAAAGGAGAAGGAGCTATTATTGGTGGTTTAGCTGGTGCAGGTGTAGGTGCCGGTACCGGAGCTATTATTGATAGTAATAAAGAATAGTATTTGGTTTTTGTTTATGTTTAAAAGGCTGTTTTGAATTTTCAAAACAGCCTTTTTTATTAGTGCAATGAAACTTTAGCATTCAGGAATTAGTTCTTAAATTATACCATTTAGAATATGTAAATAGTCCAATTTTTGAAGTATAATTCCGTTGTATATTTTATTTAGTACAATTTTTATTGGACTAATTTGAAATAACAAACGGTATTAATATAAATTTATTTCTTTAACCTGATATTGAAATTATGTGCTAGGTATTAGTTGTCCAATTCCTGCATTGATTCCACAGCCTATGCAAGCACCTAAATAGAATGCTGCAGTACAACCGCCAACGACTGCTAAAGCATCTTCAAGAATTCCAGCACCAATTAATTCACTAATAGTAACTTTTTTGCCATATTTTAATACAACTGAATAGATTGCATTAATTGTAGATACTGCTTTATCGGCTGAATCAAAAAGTGTAGAAGGGACAGGTAGTCCTAGTATAGACATACAAGAAGTAAAACTTTCACTAAAACTTGAGCTTATTGTTACATTTGAATTATTCGGACGATAAGAATCGGTATGTTGAATAATTGGTAAGTTAAGGGTTGTTTTTTCATTTATAGAAACAATTTCTATTTCCGTAAAATCAAAATCATATTCTGGTTTTAATTTACTATTTTCAATACCTGCGGCAATACTCGCTACTTCTTTTTTTATAATTTTTGGTTTTTTGAAGGCGATAATTGATTTGTTTACTTTTTCAAACCATTCTTGTGGATCAACACCAGGTATTGGCCAAGCTGTTGGATCTATTCCATTCGAAGCATTTCCCCAATAATGGTAGGCCATGTATTGAGTAAGTGTTCCATCGGCATTTAGTTGGAAATATTTTCTTTCAATTAATGGGCCGGCAATTTTGGTTAATAAACCTAATATTGATCCTAAAGCAACACTAATTCCTAAAGAAGCAGCAGCGCCACCAGCAGCAGCAGTAGCAAAAAAAGCTGTCAAACCATCTATAATCGTTCTGAAGTCTTTTAATTCTTCATCAGCAGCTGCTTTTGTAAAGTGTATAATTATAAAAGGTTCCGTATAAGTGCTTTGTCCATCAAGATAATTTACTTCATATGTTTGTGGAGCAGTCAATTCCATTGTTACTCCTTCTTTTAATGTAATTTTCATTTTATTAAATTTTAATTAAGCTAATTGTGTTTTTTTCAATGACAAGTTTTTTTAATCCATCTACTTCCGAAGATCCTTCAACCGCATCACCAGGATATTTATAGCTATTTTTAGAGTATCTTATTTTGTCACCTGTTTGCCATAAGAAAATTTTCCTGTTATTAGAAGAATATGTGATTTCAATTGTTTTGTTTTCAAAATCTTGCTGATTTTCAACCCATGGAATCCAAATAACTTCGCTGGAATTATCATATGGAGCTAAGGTTACATTATCTCCTCTAGGATCTTCTCTCTTAACAATATGAACAGTTTCGTCGGATTTATTTATAATTGATGTAATTGAAGTGATTCCCATAATTAATTTATTTTATCCATTCTTAGATTTCCGTTTTCTTTAATAGTAAGTTTATAATCTCCCCAGGAACTTTGAGTTCCAAAAGGTTTTAATCCACTTGAAGACCAATGACCTGTTTTGGAATAAAATGCACTGCCATTTTTATCATCCCACAGTAGAAGATTTGCTATTCCAGGAATTTCAATTAAAGTACATTTACCTTCATCATTAGGATTACTTGCCCAAGCTAACGGAAAATCAGCAGCTACATTAGTACATTTTGCTTCAATCGATAATGATTTGTTTGGGTATTCTCTAACCGTTATTTGAATGTCTGAATTTGTTAAATTGTCAATTATTTTGACGTATATTCCACCAAAACCATTGGTGTGAATTTCTTTTTTTTCTGTACTCATTTTAATTTGTTTTTTTGATTTATCCTACTCATTTGGCTTTTCGGTTTTGCCCCGTTTTTTTAATGGTTTCTGGACTCCATTGTTGCTGGAATTTAGAACAAGTTTGATATTGAATTTGACAACATTGTAAAATTGTTAAATTATAAAGCATAAAAAAATCCCCAATAGAGGGGATTTTTAGATTTTAGATTTTTTAACTGGATTTATAAGTCATATTTTTTTTCTAAGGCATAGCGTAATAATTCGCTTTTACCTTTAAGATTTAATTTTCGGACTATATTTTTCCGATGGGTATCAATAGTAGATTTGCTTACAAAAAGGCAATCGGCTATTTCTTGTGAAGATTTTCCCTGAGCAATGAGTTGTAAAATTTCATTTTCACGAGTACTCAGATAGATTTTGTTTTCCGTTCTTTGAGAAGGTTTAGGTAAAGATACTCCAAAGTATTCTTCTCCTGACATTACTTTATTAATAGCCTCTAGAATATCTTTAAGAGGAGCATTTTTCATCATATAACCAGATGCTCCTGCTTCTCTCATTTGATTAATTGCATCTTCACTATCAAACATGCTAAAAGCTATAATCTTTGTTTGAGGAAGTATTTTTTTTATAATTTTTGTTACTTGTATACCGTCACATTTAGGCATTCTGATATCGGTAATTACCACATTAGGTTTTTTTGCTAAAACAATATCAATTAAGGCTTCCCCATCATTGGCTTCTCCGGTTATTATTATCTCGTTTTGATTCTCTAAAAAAAGTCTGATGCCATCAATCATTGCCTGATGATCGTCTGCAATTGCTATTGTTGTCATGATTTTGGAATATCAAAAATTATTGTTGTTCCTTTTCCTATAAAGCTGTCTACAGAAAATGTACCACCCAAATAGTCTATTTTTTTGTCGATATTACTAAGTCCCATTCCTGCTGTTTTGTTAATTTTTTTATAATCAAATCCTTTTCCGTTGTCTTCTATTATAATGGTTAGACTATCTTCGTGCTGTGTCATTTCAATGTTGACAATTGTTGCATTAGCATGTTTTATAACATTGGCTAATAATTCCTGAATCATTCTAAAAATACTTATCTCTAATGTGTTTTCTAATCTTTCGTCTAACCCAAATGCATTGACGTTGATTTTTAATGTATTAGGGATACTCATTTTGGTAGCTATATTTTCTACTGCTAAGACTAACCCTTGATTTGCAATTACTCCTGCATTTTTTATATGTGCTATTGAACGCACTTTTAGATAGGCTTCTTCAAGTAAAATATCTGTTTTTTGAAACAATACATCTTTTTGAATCTTACTTTTTTGAGTATTTAGGTTTTGAAAATTAAGTTTAACCGTTGCTAATAGACTTCCCAAATTGTCATGTAAATCTTCTGCAAGTTTAATTCGCTCTTTTTCTTGACCAATTAACATTGCTTCAATACTTTCTAGTTCTTGATTTTTTAGTATTTTTTCAAGTTTTTGTTTTTGAATTTCCTGCTCTTGTAAAAGAATTTTTTCCTTACGTTTTCTGTTTTTGTACTTCAGATAAGAGATAAATCCACCTGAGAGTATAAGACCAATAAATAAGTATATCCAAACTTGTTTGCGATTGTTGTCTAGAATTAGATTTTGATTTTCTAGTTCTTTTTTTTCTGTTTCGTACTTAGTTTGAATATCTATGATTGCTGCCTTTTGTTTTTCAAGTTCTAGGCTGTCTCTATATTCATTTGATTTCTTTAATGCATTAAGCGCTTTTAAGTAATTTGATTTTTTTTGATATAATTGATATAGATAATTGTTGATATAAAATTTAGTTTCAAATTTTTCACTTGAAAGTTTAATATTATTTGCCTCTTCTAAAAGGTTTATAGCTGTGTTTAAATCATTTTTTTTTGAATATGAGGAGGACTGATTAACAAGGTTTAGACAAATATTTTCGGACTGTTTTTTTAATTTCAAATATTTTAAATCTTCTTTTAAATAATAAAGTGCCGAATCAGGCTTATAGAGAATTTCATTGTATATAACTGCTAAGTTGTTATTTATTAATGATTTTTGTTCTTGTAGGTCGTTTTGAATACAATTTTTTAAAGCCTCTTTAAATATTATGATACTTTGTTTCGCTTCTTTTTTATTAATCATTAAAGAAGCAATACTTATTAATCCATTAATTTTTGTTTTATTTGATTGTGTTTTTTGAAAATAGTTAAAACTTTCATCCAAATATATTTTGTGTTTATTTGTATTTGGGTTCAAAGATTGAATTAAGTAAGCAATTTTTGTGTTTATTTGGGCTACTTTTAAAAGACTATCTTGGGCTAAATATTTTTTTTTTGAAATAAATAATTCTTCTAAGGCTTGTTCTTTTTTTTCGCTATTAATTAGTTTTTTTGCTTTTATGAAATGATAATAGGCCCAATCAGCCTTTGAAAAATTTTCATTAGAAACAATTTTCAATTGCTTTAAAGCTAATTGAAAATTGTTTGATTTATCCAGCAATACTAATTCTTTATTGTATTGCGAATACATATAGTTTATTATGAAGAAAAAATATAATGTAAATTTTATTCTTGCCATTAATTAGGTTGACGAATTAATCCTGTTCCAATACCGATTGGTCTTTGATTGTTTAAATCTCTGGCTTCTTCGATGTGTTTTTTGATATTATTATAATATTCTTCAACTTCCTTTAAATTTATATTTATGTCGTGGACAATGACAACTAAAGCATCTTTTTTATTTAAATCAAAATGTTCCGAATCACCAAACGGATTGATTTTTGTCTTTTTTAAATCAAATTTATGGTGGTATTTTTCGAGAGTATCATTTATAGATTTTTTTTCATTTTTTCGTTTTATATAGATAAGAATTCCATTCTCACCTTTATTTGAAATATCATAATATTCAAAGAATTCGAATTTGTTATCGATATTTTCTGTAGGTAGTTCAACAAAATAATCTACTTTCCCTGATTTATCAAAAGTTCCATTTCCTTTGTAATTTTTCATAATGCTTTGTTTTAAAATTATTACAAATTTGAATGAAACTAATATAAAAAAAAATACCTATCAATAGGTATTTTATTGGTAGGTATTTTTTAAATCTTTTTCCGCATCCTAGCCACCGGAATATCGAGTTGTTCACGGTATTTGGCAATTGTTCTTCGGGCAATTGGGTAACCTTTGTCTTTTAGAATCTCGGCTAATTGATCGTCAGGAAGTGGTTTTTTCTTGTCTTCTTCTTCAATAACATTTTGAAGTATTTTTTTAATTTCAAGAGTTGAAACATCTTCTCCCTGATCATTTTTCATCGCTTCCGAGAAAAATTCCTTAATCAGTTTGGTGCCATAAGGTGTTTCCACATATTTACTGTTGGCCACTCGGGAAACAGTAGAAATATCCAGACCTACAATATCGGCAATATCTTTTAGGATCATCGGTTTTAACTTGGTTTCGTCACCGTCTAAGAAATATTCTTCCTGATAATGCATAATGGCATTCATGGTTACAAAAAGGGTTTCCTGACGTTGTTTGATGGCGTCAATAAACCATTTGGCGGAATCCAGTTTTTGTTTGATAAACTGAACTGCCTCTTTTTGAGCTCCCGATTTGTCCCTAGAGTCTTTATAGGTTTGCAACATTTCTTGATAATCTTTAGAAACGTGTAGGGAAGGAGCGTTGCGTCCATTCAAAGTCAATTCGAGTTCATTATCAATGATTCGAATGGCAAAATCAGGGACTACATTTTCGGTGATTTTGTTGTTCCCTGTAAAACTTCCTCCTGGTTTTGGGTTCAGTTTTTCAATTTCGTAAACTGCTTTTTTAAGCTGTTCGTTAGAAACATTGTATTTCTGAATCAATTTGTCGTAATGTTTTTTAGTAAAAGCATCAAATTGATTTTCGATAATATCGGCAGCTAAATCAACCGAATCCGTTGGTGTTTTGTGTTTGAGTTGTAACAAAAGGCATTCTTGCAAATCACGAGCTCCTACACCTGATGGTTCTAATTGGTGGATAACCTGCAACATGCGTTCAACCATGTATTCATCTGTATAAATACCTTGGGTGAAAGCCATGTCATCAACAATGTCTGGAATACTTCGGCGGATGTAACCCATATCGTCAATGCTTCCCACTAAGAATTCGGCAATCTCTCTTTCGTGATCTTCCAGAATAAAAGTGTTCAGTTGATTGATTAAATCCTGATGAAAACTGATAGGAGCCGCTAAGGGTGATTCGCGATTTTCATCGTCATCACTGTAATTATTGGCTTGGGTTTTATAATCAGGAGTATCATCATCACTTAGGTATTCGTCAATGTTGATGTCATCTGCATCAATGCTTTCTGAATCCTCATAATCATCGTAATCGTCATTTTCAAATTCGTCTTTTTCGTAATCATCCTCTTCTTTTCCGGATTCGAGAGCCGGGTTTTCGTTCATTTCTTCTAAAAGACGTTGTTCAAAAGCTTGCGTAGGCAATTGAATTAACTTCATCAGCTGTATTTGCTGTGGAGATAATTTTTGAGATAATTTTAAATTTAAAAATTGCTTTAGCATCTATTTTCAGTTATGAGTTATGGGTTATGAGTTGTAAGTTGAAGTGTGACGCTTAACTTCTAACATTTAACATATAACTTTTTTTTAAAATTCCGCATTCATTGGTGTTCTTGGAAACGGAATCACATCGCGAATATTGCTCATTCCTGTTACAAAAAGAACTAATCTTTCAAATCCTAGTCCGAAACCAGAGTGAACCGCGCTTCCAAATTTTCTAGTGTCTAAATACCACCATAATTCTTCTTCACTAATTCCTAAGGCTTTCATTTTTTCGATTAAAACATCATAACGTTCTTCTCTTTGTGAACCACCTACAATTTCACCAATTCCAGGGAACAAAATATCCATAGCGCGAACCGTTTTTCCGTCTTCGTTCAAACGCATGTAAAAAGCTTTAATGTTAGCCGGATAATCAAATAAGATTACCGGACATTTAAAGTGTTTTTCTACCAGATAACGCTCGTGTTCCGATTGCAAATCAGCGCCCCATTCGTTAATGATGTATTGGAATTTTTTCTTCTTGTTTGGCGTCGAATCTCTCAAAATATCAATCGCTTCCGAATATGAAACACGTTTGAATTTATTGTCTAGAACAAAATTTAATTTTTCAAGCAACGACATTTCGCTTCTCTCTGCCTGAGGTTTTGATTTTTCTTCTTCTAACAAACGACTTTCTAAGAATTTCAAATCATCTGAACATTTTTCCATGGTGTATTGAATCACATATTGGATAAAATCCTCGGCCAAATCCATGTTGTCGTCCAAATCATTGAAGGCTACTTCTGGTTCAATCATCCAAAATTCGGCCAAGTGACGCGAAGTATTGGAATTTTCGGCTCTAAACGTTGGACCAAAAGTATAAATTTGTCCCAAAGCCATCGCAAAAGTTTCCCCTTCCAGCTGACCTGAAACCGTTAGATTCGTATGTTTTCCAAAGAAATCTTTTTTGTAATCAATGTTTCCTTCTTCGTTTTTTGGCAAATTGTCCAATGGCAACGAAGTCACCTGAAACATCTCTCCAGCTCCTTCAGCATCGGCACCGGTGATAATTGGCGTGTTCACATACACAAAACCTTTTTGCTGAAAATAGCTGTGCACCGCAAATGACAATACCGAACGCACTCTCATAATCGCCCCAAAAGCATTCGTTCTAACACGCAAATGTGCATTTTCACGTAAAAATTCCAAAGAATGTTTTTTAGGTTGCATTGGGAATTTCTCAGGGTCTGAATCTCCTAAGATTTCCAGTTTAGCCACTTGAATTTCTACCTTCTGACCTGCCCCTTTACTTTCAACCAAAGTACCCGTTACCGATACCGCCGCACCCGTAGTAATTCTTTTTAAAATATCTTCTGGTGTATTTTCAAAATCTACCACACATTGGATGTTATTGATAGTCGAACCATCATTCAAAGCAATAAACTGATTGTTTCTAAAAGTCCTTACCCATCCTTTTGCATTTACCTCCTGTAGTGTTACTGCGCTATTCAATAAGTCTTTAACTTTTGTATGCTTCATTTATCTATAAATATCGATTAGAATTCATCCTGTTTTACACAGACAAATATAATTCATTTTTTCAAAGCAGTAAACTCGATTCAATTCTTATTAGGAGCATCATCCCGTTATCCGCTCTATCTTGTGGGGCAAAAGCCAAGCCCCACAAGGATGCCGCTACTACCGGGGCTAGAAATGTGTGAACGAAATATATGTCGTCCCTACAGGACTATAAATATACCGCTCCTACGGAGCTATTGATTCGTGTTCTATTATTTTCCCCGAAATAAATTTCGGGGCTACAAAATGTGTCGTTCCTATGGAACTTTTCTATGAAAATCTGGTATAGAAATTCAATTCATTTTAGGAAAGTCTATCTAAGAGCCTTAGGCTCGGCATATTTTGTAGGGATGGATTTTAATCCATCCGAAATAGGTGTAGAATATAGTATTTAAGCTAGTTAAGTTTGAATTAGCCGCGTTGCAAACGCTATGTTTTTTCTTTTAATTTTGGTAGGTACTCGATGCAATCGAGCAGCAGTTTGGGGATGTTTAAATAAATATTTTTTTAAAGTCCAGTAGCCACAATTTTGTCATTTCGACGAAGGAGAAATCTCATCAAGAAATTCGATTATGTGTTTTCTTTTACTAAACTTTGTAGGATTAGAAATCCGTGCTATCGTGTTTCATTTTGTATGACCGGGTAATTGTTATTTATTTAAAATCTACAAGCTAAAACGTGGTTTGTTATAATGTCAACATATTCTGCTCTCCAATAATGTGGGTCGTTAATATCTCTATATTCAACATTTTCAAATGAATATTTTCTTTTAAAAGGTTTTTTCAGAAAAACAATTATAGTTTTATCATCTGGCCATCCTTTTGATGTTTCTATAATTTCATTTCCAAGTTCAATCTCTTGATTTAGAATTTTTGTCAAAATCAAGTTGAAATTATTTATGTGGTCTTGGGATACCATAAAATTATTATTAAAATTTTGAATCAAATCTTTGTGGGCACGGATTAGAAATCCGCGCTATCTGGTTTTCAATCCATCCGAAGTAGGTACGGAATATAGTATTTAAGCTAGTCAAGTTTGGATTAGCCGCGTTGCAAACGCTACGATTTTTTAAATTAAATTGGAGTCAGTTCGAGACATTATTGTTTTGAAATCAATGTGCTTATATCGAATAGTAAATTCAAATAAAAGCCATAATTTTTAGCTGTGTTATTTTCACTAGCCAAAGTATTCGTTAAATTTCGATCTGCTAAAACTTCGATGCTTAAAGATTTAGAAAAATTAACTCCCATGCCAAGAAGAACCCCAATATTTGATTTTTTATAAAAGTCTTCAAGAAGTTCTTGATCTGTACGAGCGGTTTTATCTATAATTGAAGTCAATCTAAATCCTCCTGTTACATAATATCCTTTGTTGTATTCTTTATTTACATCAAATTTTGTCAATAAGTGTGCTTGAAATGTTTTTAATCTTACTCTTTCAAAAAGCCTTCCAGCATTAGGCGTATCGTAACTAGCAACTTCGTTTGTAGTATTGTAGATACCGTATAGTTTTAACCCGAGGTTATCGTTCATAACATATTCTCCAAATAACCCTAAATTGATATCACTATTTGCTGCTCCTCCACTTATTGGACCATCAATTTCTATATCGTAGTAATTTCCGCCAATTAACAATCCGTAATTAAAGTCTTGGGAAAATCCTTTAAGACTTAAGAGAAAAATAATAGTTACAAAGAAGTTTTTCATTTAAAAAAATAATTAATGTCAAAGTTCAAATTAAGACTAATGTCTAGCTAACTTAAGGAGTTCAATTCTTAGGGAAGCTTTTCAAATATATAAAAAAACTTTGTCAAACAGAATTTTCTTACTTCTAATATTGATAATAATGTTCTTCATTTTTCTATTATGAGATATATTGAATGGTAGGATTTTTTATTTAATCCACAATAAATTTTTCATAATTCTTCCTGATGTATTTGACTTGTAGTCTTTCTAAACCATCTAAATCATAAAATTCATCATCTAATGCGTTAAATTCAGGGTTACGTTTGTCTTTAAATTTCAAATCTTGATTTTTATAGATTTCTATGGCTTTTTGTGTCAAATTAGCAAATTCAGTTGCGCCAATTCTTTTAAGTCCAGCCAAAGCAATTTGTCCATATTCAGGTCCATTATTTAAAAAGAATTGGTCATATCCACCATTTTGTACTTCTCCTTTCAAAATCCACATTGCTTGAAATTCTGCCATTGCAGGATCAGCTATTTCTAAACTTTGTCCAAAAGTTCCAAGTTCTAATTCAGCAGACTTTTCATAAATCAAATCGACAAGTTTTTCGTCCGTTGAGTTTTGTAAATCGGTCAATGTGTATTTAACTTTTCTTATCATTTTTTATTGGATTTTTTGTGAATAGCTAATTAATTGAGCAGGTTGTTCTAGTTAAATAAAGTAATTGGTTTTATTTAAATTACTAAATTCAAATATACAAAAATACTCCTACAAACAGAAAATCCCATCTCGTTCCTCAAAACAAGACAGGATTTTATAAGTTGTAAAAAAATAGTTTATTCGTCTAATTCCAAAATCAAATTAGCAATCAGGGCTGTCCAACCCGTTTGATGTGAGGCACCTAAACCTTTTCCGGTGTCACCATCAAAAAATTCATAGAATAGGTGTTCGTTTCTAAAATGTTCGTTTTTGGCAAAATGCATTTCGTGATCGTCAGAATGGTATTGGAATTTACCTTCGCTATTGCGTTCAAATAATCGGATTAAGCGTTTTGTCAACTCGTTAGCAATTTGTTTTAGATTCAATTTGTTGCCAGAACCTGTTGGGAATTCATAGATGTATGTTGGTCCATAAAATTTATAATATTGGCGCAACGATTGAATTATCATGTAGTTTAAAGGCATCCAGATAGGACCACGCCAGTTTGAATTTCCTCCAAACATACCTGAACGGCTTTCACCTGGTTCATATTGAATTTGGTGAGAATTGTTAAACACAAACGGATGGTCTTTATGGTATTTAGACAACGAGCGAATTCCGTAATCGGAGAGGAATTCATTTTCGTCTAACAAGCGTTTTAACAAGTTTTCCAATCTAAAACCACGCATTATGGAGAATAAGAAATTCCCATCAGCATTGGCTTTTTCTAAGTTGGAAATTAAAGAAGCTAAATCGGGACGGGTTCTTATGATTTCATTGGCACGATTTCTAAATTCTTGCAACTCCTCAAATAAGTCTTTGTGCATGATTTCGACTGCAAACAATGGAATCACGCCAACTAAAGAACGTACTCGTAAGCGCTCGGTTTTTCCATTTGACATTTGTACCACATCATAGTAAAAATTGTCTTGGTCGTCCCAAAGGGAAATGTCTTTTTTACCTATATGGTGCATGGCCCAGGCAATATTCAAAAAGTGTCGGAAAAACTTCGCCGAAATCTCTTCGTATATTTTGTTAGTGATTGCCAGTTCTAATGACATACGCAACATGTTCAACGAAAACATAGCCATCCAGCTGGTCGCATCGGCTTGTTGCATTTTTTTTATTCCTTCGGGCATGTGATTGCGGTCAAAAACCCCAATGTTATCTAATCCTAAGAATCCGCCCTCGAACAAGTCGGTTCCACTGGTGTCTTTTTGGTTCACCCACCAAGTAAAGTTGATGAGTAGTTTTTGGAAGGCTTTTTCAAGGAATGGTGTATCAGCTTTTCCTGTACGGTTTTTGTCTTTTTCATATACTTTCCAAACCGCCCAAGAGTGTACAGGAGGATTTACATCGCTAAAATTCCATTCGTAAGCTGGAATTTGGCCGTTAGGATGCATGTAGCTTTCTTGTAAAACCAATAACAATTGTTGTTTGGCAAAATAGGGGTCAATTTCCACAAAGGAAGCCATGTGAAAAGCCAAGTCCCAAGCGGCATACCATGGATATTCCCATTTGTCTGGCATCGAAATTACGTGGCGATTGTTTAGGTGTTGCCAACTGTAATTACGCAAATTACTTCTATTGGCTGGAGTTTCCTCAATGCCTCCAAACAGCCATTTGTGAATATTGAAATAGTAGAATTGTTTAGTCCATAATAAACCTGAAAAAGCACTCTTGGCAATGGCACGATGGGCTTCGGGTATTTTTTCGTTTATGGTTTCGTTATAAAAATTTTCACACTCTTGTTTTCTTTTATCAAATACCGATTCAAAATCAGCCCAAGGATTTTCCAGTACCGAATTGCTTAAACGGATCCGGATGGTTTTTTCTTCTCCTGCTTGTAAGTTTAACTGATGCCAAATGGCTACTTTGGTTCCTGTTTTGTTTGGATTTATAGTAGCTTCTCCGTTTACAACATGGTTGTTAATCCCATCTTTGACATATTCGTATTCGTTAGCAAAGTTGTAAATACGTTTGTTGTTAGTTTCATTCTCACAAAACAATTGTTGGCCTCCTTCATGGTACAGGTAGTAATCGCCTATTCGGCTACTTTTAGAAAGCACCACATTATCCCCATAGGATTCCATATTGGGTCTTGGATGACGGTTGTTGTGTTTCCAAAAATTTCGGAACCAATAATGTGGTAACACGTGAATGCTGGCTGCTGCTTCTCCACGGTTTGCCACAGTCACCTTCATTAAAATGTCGTCTACATTGGCTTTGGCATATTCGATATAACAATCAAAATAGGCGTTGTTGTTAAAACTGTTAGTGTCTAAAATTTCAAATTCTGGTTCCTCACGACTGCGACGGTTATTATTAACTAAATCGCTATATGGAAATTCGTTTTGTGGGTATTTGTATAAATAGCGGTTATAGGTATGTGTAGGAGTAGAAACTTGATGGAAGTACAATTCTTTGACATCTTCACCATGATTCCCTTGATTATTCGTTAAACCAAATAAACGTTCTTTGATGATTGGGTCTTTGCCATTCCAAAAGGCAGGCGCCAAACATAAAATTTCTCTGGAGTCACAAAAACCACCAATACCTTCCTCTCCCCAGCGGTAAGCGTTGCTTCGGGCTTTGTCATGGTCTATAAATTCCCATGCTTCTCCATGTTGGCTATAATCTTCACGAACAGTTCCCCATTGCCTTTCGGCTAAATAAGGTCCCCATTTTTTCCAATTTCTGTAATTATCAGAAACGGCTAATCTTTCTGATTCAGAATTCGTATGTCCCATATTGTTAGTATGCTAATTAGTGGTATCATTCTTTTGTAAGCCTTCCAAAAAGGAAAATATTTCGTTCCTATTTTTGTAAAGTACCTAAGTAAAAATAAGATTTTTTTCTGCAAATACTTCTCTAGTCAATACTATTTGCTGATTATAGGTATTGTTAAGATTCTTTTTTGTTATTCAAAAAAAATCAAGCGTTTTTTTTGATGAATTAATGATAATAGCCTTATTCAAAAAAGAAAATCCTGACGGTTTGTAGGTCAGGATTTTATACTATTTCTTTTTTTATTAAAAAAAATGACTCTTATTTCTTCACAGGGCTGTCTACATGAGGAGCTGAAATATGAAGATTGTAATCGGTAAATTGCGTATATACTTTTTCGTTCATATCAAAAAATACTGTGGTGTGATTGGATCCGTCTACCCAAACTTTTACAGCAATAGTTACTGTGCTATCAGTTAAAGAAGCGATTCCAATAAATGGCGCAGGTTGTTTTAATATTCTAGCATCCTGTTCGATAAAATCAGTCATGGCTTTTTTAAATTTTTCAATATCATCGCCAAAAGCGATTCCAAAAGTCCAATCTACTCTTCTTGTAGGTTCAGCCGAATGGTTTGTTAAAGCGCCTGTTGATAATGGACCGTTAGGAATAATGACTAGTTTTTTATCGGCAGTATTAAGCATTGTAGAAAAAATACTGATTTCTTTTACCGTACCAATAAAACCTTGTGCCTCGATAGTATCACCAATTCGGAATGGTTTCAGAATTAAAATAATAACGCCTCCGGCAAAATTTTGCAAGGTACCTGATAATGCCATACCTACTGCTAAACCAGCTGCTCCAAGAATTGCTACAAAAGAAGTCATTTGGATACCAATCATCCCCATAACTGTTATGGCAACTAAAACTTTTAGTGTAATATTAGTTAGGCTTCTTAAGAATGGAATCAACGATTGGTCAATTTTGGATCTTTCTAATGATTTTCCAACCGCTTTTGTAACGATTTTAGTAAACCATAAACCAATTACTAAAACAATAATTCCTCCTACTAATTTTGGAGCGTATTCAAAACCAAAGTCGATAGATTTGTCTATGTATTTGTTAACTAATGTAACTTGTTGATCGATTAACATTGTTAGTTGTTTTTATTTCTAAAAGTTTAAAGTTTGATTTTATCTAAAGCGTCGATCTCTTCATCACTATGCTCAATAATGTCAATTTTAGGTTCTATAAATTCCTGTTCGTTAGCTAATGTTTTGTTTAAGGTCAATACTAATGAAGGCAATAACATTAAGTTAGACAACATTCCAAATAATAAGGTTAACGAAATTAATCCACCCAGAGCAATTGTTCCTCCAAAACTTGAAAGCATGAAAACAGAGAATCCAAAGAACAATACGATAGAAGTATAAAACATACTTAAACCGGCATCGTTAAATGTAGCATAGACTGATTTACGGATTTTCCAGTTGTTTTTCTTTAATTCTTCTCGGTATTGTGCTAAGAATCGGACCGTGTCGTCTACCGAAAGTCCAAACGCAATTCCGAACACCAATATTGTTGATGGTTTTAATGGGATTCCTAAAAAGCCCATCAATCCTGCGGTTAACAATAATGGTAGTAAATTTGGGATAATAGAAACCAAAATCATTTTGAATGAACGGAACATAAATCCGATTAATAATGCCGTTAAGAAAAAGGCAAATACTAATGACGAAAGTAAGTTGTCTAGTAAGTAACCCGTTCCTTTTTGGAATACCAAAGCCTTACCAGTGATTGTAACATTGTAACGGTCTGGTGGGAAAATTTTATTGGCTTGTTTTCTAATTTCAGCTTCCACTTTTGGTATCGCACTTCCGTTTTCATCTCGCATGAAAGTAGTGATTCGGGCAAATTGACCTGTCGAATCCACATAGCTTTTCATTAAATTTTCTTTGGAATTCTTAGTGGCATTTTTAGCATAAGATAGAATGAATCCCTGCTCTTGCGAAGTAGGTAAATCATAATATTCTGGATTTCCATTGTAGTAAGCTTGTTTGGAATATTTAACCAAATTAACAATAGAAATAGGTTTAGATAGTTCTGGAATTTCATCTATTGCTTTCTCAAGTTCGTCCATACGTCTAAGCGTAGAAAGTTTCATAACACCTTTTTTGCGTTTAGTGTCAATCATAATTTCTAATGGCATAACTCCGTCAAATTCTTTTTCGAAGAAAATAATATCTTGAAAAAAGGCTTCTTTTTTAGGCATGTCTTCGATTAAACTTCCCGAAATACGCATTTCGTAAATTCCAATAATACTGATTACTAACAATGAAATGGCTACTACATAAACAGAAAAACGGTTGTATTTTATGTTGTGCAAAATCCAATCCATGAATTTTTTTACTGATCCACGGTCTAAGTGCTCAATATGGCGGTCTTTAGGTGCAGGTATGTAACTGTGAAAAATAGGAATAACTACAATGCACAAAAAGAACAATAGCATGATGTTGATAGAAGTTACATTTCCAAATTCTATTAACAAATCGTTATTTGAAGAAATAAAGGTGAAAAAACCAATCGCTGTAGTAACATTGGTCATTAAAGTTGCCATACCAATTTTTGTGGTTACCCTTTGTAAAGCTTTCACTTTGTTGCGATGTACCTTGTATTCCTGATGGTATTTGTTAGTTAGGAAAATACAGTTTGGAATCCCAATAACAATAATCAATGAAGGTACTAAGGCGGTTAAAACCGTGATTTCGTAATTCATTAATCCTAAAACACCAAAAGACCACATTACCCCAATAACCACAATAATGATGGAGATTAAGGTAGCTCTAAAGCTTCGGAAAAAGAAGAAAAACAATAAGGAAGTAACTAATAACGAAGCTCCAATAAAAAGACTGATTTCGTCAGTAATTGTTTTGGCGTTTAGTGTTCGGATATAGGGCATGCCTGAAACGCGCAAATCAATATTGGTTTCTTTTTCAAATTTTTCCACAGCAGGAACTAATTTGTCTAGAATATAATCTTTACGAGCTGCGGTGTTTACTATTTTCTTATCCATGTAAACTGCCGAACGAATGCTTCCGGATTTTTTATTGAATAACAATCCTTCGTAAAAAGGCATGTCATTAAAAAGTTCTTTCCTAATTTTTTCCAGATAGCCTTTGTCCAGTGTTTTGTTTTGATCAACAAAAGGGATTAATTCAAATTTTTGTAGGGAATCGTTTTTTTGAAGTTTTTTTAAATCGTTGATGGAAATAACTAAATCAATTGCTTTGTCTTTTTTTAGACTGTTCATTAGTGTATTCCAAGCTTTGAAGGCTTTTGGCGTAAATAAAGTATTGTCTTTTACCCCAATAATAACTAAGTTTCCTTCTTCACCAAATTTATTTAAGAACGCGTTGTATTCTACATTTGCAATATTGTCTTCTGGTAACATATTGGCTTCAGTGAATGTAAAATGGATATTTTTCCATTGCATTCCTAAAAAAACAGTTATCGCAACGATAATGGATAACATTAAAATTTTATTTCGAAGAACAATACGAGCAATTAACTCCCAAAATCCCAAACTAAACCACTTGATCATAATTGATATTTAAAGGCTGCAAATGTAGTGAAATCAGCAGGAAAGCGCAGTACGATTTGTAAATTTTAAATTAAATTTAGGTTTTTTTAAGCCCTTATTTATGAAATCGTAAACTTAATTTTAAGCTTGTAAATTCTAACAAAGAATTTAGCATCTTTGTGTGGAATAAAAATTAATTATTTTTTGAACTATGGTTTTGAAAAAATATAAAAATTCAGTGTTTTATTTGGGTGTAACAGGTTTTTTCTCGGCTTTAATTTATATGATTATCGAGAAAGGAAAATTGTTAGAATTAAAGAAATCCAATGTTGTCATTTCTACTCAAGGCAATTCTTTTGATGATTTTATCCAATCCATGTTGCATAATTTTCAGGACCCTTTGGCCATTCTTTTGGCACAAATTGTAATGATTATTCTAACGGCCCGAATTTTTGGTTGGTTTTTTAAAAAAATAGGACAGCCTACGGTTATTGGAGAAATTATTGCGGGTATTGTTCTTGGACCTTCCTTGGTGGGAATGTACTTTCCAGAATTTTCTGCGGCATTATTTCCAGTGGCCTCTTTAGGCAATTTGAAATTTTTAAGTCAGATAGGATTAATTCTGTTCATGTTCGTAATCGGAATGGAATTAGACGTCAAAGTACTGAAAAATAAGGCTAGTGAGGCTATTGTAATTAGTCATGCGAGTATTATAATTCCCTTTGCTATGGGGATTGCCTTGTCTTATTTTGTCTATAATCAGTTTGCCCCTCAAGGTGTAGAATTTCTTTCTTTTAGTCTTTTTATGGGAATTGCCATGAGTATTACGGCTTTCCCGGTTTTGGCTCGTATTGTTCAGGAGCGAGGGATTCACAAAACCCGTTTGGGAGCTATTGTCATAACCTGTGCTGCTGCCGATGATATTACCGCTTGGTGTTTACTAGCTGTGGTTATTGCCATTGTAAAGGCTGGTGATTTTGTTGGTTCACTGTATGTGATTTCTCTAGCATTACTGTATGTTTTGGCGATGCTTTTTATCGTAAAGCCATTCTTGAAAAGAATAGGGGATTTATACGCTGAAAAAGAAAATATTGGGAAGCCTGTAATGGCAATTTTCTTTCTGTTGTTGATTATTTCGTCTTATGCTACCGAAGTTATTGGAATTCATGCTCTTTTTGGCGGATTTATGATGGGGGCTATTATGCCAGATATTGCTAAGTTCCGAATGATTTTTATCGAAAAGGTCGAAGATGTTTCTGTTATTCTATTGCTGCCTTTGTTTTTTGTGTTTACAGGATTGAATACTCAAGTAGGCTTACTAAATGATCCTTATTTGTGGAAAGTTACAGCAGGAATAATAGCTGTAGCTGTTGTAGGTAAGTTTGTAGGTAGTGCTTTAGCAGCAAGGTTTGTGGGTCAAAATTGGCATGATAGTTTTACCATTGGAGCGTTGATGAATACCCGAGGATTGATGGAACTAATTGTTTTAAATATTGGTTTAGAACTCAAAGTACTTACTCCTGAAGTTTTTACGATGATGGTCATTATGGCATTGGTAACTACTTTTATGACAGGGCCTGCGCTAGATTTGTTGGATTTGATTTTTAAGAATAAACGCGAATCAGAAACTGCTGAGTTGATTGATGAAGATAAATATCGTATCCTAATCTCGTTTGGCAATAATGAAAAAGGAAAAGCCTTGTTGCATTTGGCTAATGGGTTAACTAAAAAACAAAAAACGGCAACGGTAATTACAGCTATGCATTTGTCGCAAAGTGATGAATTGCATTCGTTTAATATGGAAGAAATTGAAAGAGAAACTTTTGAACCTATTTATGATGAATCAGATCATTTGGGGGTAAAGTTGCTTTCTATTTTTAAAGTGACCAATGATATTGAAACTGAAATAGCTGATGTGGCGAATAACGGTGATTATGATTTATTGTTGGTGGGTGTTGGGAAATCTATTTTCGAAGGAAGTTTGCTGGGTAAAGTCATTGGATTTACCACTAGAATTATTAATCCGGATCGTTTGATTGATAAGTTCAAAGGAAAAGAAGGATTGTTTGAAAATTCGCCTTTTGATGAACGAACGAGACAAATTGTGGCTAAGACCAAAAAACCTCTGGGAATTTTAATCGACAATGATTTTGAAGCGTTAAATCAGGTTTTTGTGCCTATAATCAAATCGGATGATGCCATTTTGATTGATTTTGTTCAGAAAATGGTTTTTAATAGCAATTCTAAAATCAACATTTTAGATATGAATGGCATTTTGAAAAATAATTTTGTGATGCAAAGTGCGGTTTCGGTTTTGTTGCAAAAATTTCCAAACAATATCAGTGTAATTAATCAGGATGTTATGGATACTAACTTTTTAAAAGAACAAGATTTAATGTTGATTAGTTTAGAAAGTTGGAAAGCAGTGCTTGATACAGACGTGAATTTGCCTTTAGGATTTTCTTCTGTATTAATTATTAGAGCCTAAATATGAGTTGGATTTTATTAATAATTGGTGGTTTGTTTGAAGTAGCTTTTGCTTCTTGTTTGGGAAAAGCCAAAGAAACTACCGGAATGGAATCGGCATACTGGATGTTGGGATTTTTGTTGAGTCTTACAGCAAGTATGTTTTTATTGTACAAAGCCACGCAGGAATTGCCTATTGGGACTGCTTATGCGGTTTGGACAGGAATAGGAGCTGTAGGGACAGTTCTAGTAGGAATCTTTGTTTTTAAAGAACCAGCTACTTTCTGGCGATTATTCTTTATTGTTACTTTGATAGGTTCTATTATCGGGTTAAAGTTTGTTTCAAATCATTAATTTCTTTTAGTTTAGTAGCATGGAACTAAGTAATAGTTTACTCTATATCTTTATAGTCATCATTTTGCTTTTAATGGTGATTATTGGTTTTATGATTAATCAATTGATTCAGACAAAGAAAGAAAAGAATGAAGCAAAAAAAAGCTTTTATGAATTAGAAATGAAAGTTAATGATTTGCAATTAGAAACTTTAGAGTCGAAACTAAATCCACATCTTTTTAAGAATATTTTAAATTCAATTCAGTCACATGCTTATCAAACCTATTTTGCCTTAGATAAATTAGCTAATGTTTTAGATTATATCTTATACGAAAGCAAAAAGAAATTTGTAACCGCTAAGGATGAAATTGAATTTGCGTTGAATTTAATTGAAATCAATAAAATAAAAATCAGTCCCCTTTTTGAATTAAAAATAAAGAAGAATATTGATATTGAAGACAAGTTATATCAGGAACCTTTGCTGGCTCCTTTGATTTCGATTGATTTGATTGAAAATGCATTTAAACATGCCGATATACAAAATCCAGACGCCTTTATTTCTGTAATTTTTGAATTTAAAAATCAAACTTTTTCAATGACTGTTTCTAACAAGATTTCAGATAAAAAAGTATTAAAAAAAGAACGTAGTGGAATAGGGAATGTTACTTTAGAAAACCGATTGCGAATTATCTATAAAAATAATTTTAGCCTTGAAAAGTTTGTAGAGAACGATATTTATATTGCTCATTTAAAGATTGATTTGCGTGAATACAAAACTGAAATGTTTACTTCTAGATGATGAGTTGCCTGGATTAATGTATCTCAAAATGCTTTGCGAACAGCTTCCTGAAATAGAAATTGTAAAAGCATTTAATAATCCCGAAAAACTGTTAGCTGAAATCCCCCACCTTGATTTTGATTTAGTAATTACTGATATCGAAATGCCTGGGATGAATGGTATGCATTTGGCCAGTTTATTAAAAGACAAATTAGTGATATTTTTTACGGCTTACAAAGAGTATGCAGCAGACGCATTTACAATAGATGCGGTCGACTATATTACAAAACCAGTAAAATTAGAGCGATTGCAAAAAGCGATAGTAAAGGCCGTAGAGCGTTTTGAAAATGCTTCTAAGGCTAAGAAATTCATTAATCTAAATACTGATAAAGGGAAAAGTTTATTGTATTTTAATCAAATCGTTTATATTAAAACAGCAGCAGTTGATAGCCGTGATAAAATGGTGTTTTTAAGGGATGGGAGTTTTTTGCATTTGAAAAATGTTAAATTCGATACTCTTTTGAAAGAGTTGCCGGAAGCCGATTTTTGTCGTGTAAGCAAGAAAGAAATCGTATCCGTAAACACAATAAAATTTTTTAATCATAACGAAATTGTATTGCACTATCAGGATGAAAACAATAAAAATATTTGTCTAAGTTTGAGTGAAACCTATCGATTTGATTTTTTGAAAAAGATAAAAATCTAACTTATTACAAAGTTTTACCTACTTGTTACACAGATTGAAAATAAAGGCTTAAAATTCTTTTTCAGCTAAAATTCCCTGCTGATATTTGCCGCATAAATTTAAAAAATGGTTTATGGCTAGTATTAAAAATTCTTTGTTTTACGTTTCTGTTATTGGTGGTTTTACGGGTTTAATTTATTGGGTTATTACTAAAGGAACTTCGCTGGAATTAGGACGTCAAATTAGTAATACAAAAATAGAAAGTAACCACTGGAATGATTTTTTGCATTCTATGGCCGATAATTTACAGCATCCATTGGCTATTTTATTGGCGCAAATTATCACCATTATTTTAGTAGCAAGATTGTTTGGCTGGTTTTTTAGGAAAATTGGTCAGCCCTCAGTGATAGGTGAAATGATTGCGGGTATTTTTTTAGGCCCTTCATTAGTTGGAATGTATTTTCCAGAGTTTTCAGCAGCTTTATTTCCTACGGCATCTTTAGGTAATTTACAGTTTTTGAGCCAAATTGGTCTGATTTTTTTCATGTTTGTGATTGGTATGGAATTAGATTTGAAAGTGCTTAAAAATAAGGCTCATGATGCCGTTGTTATTAGTCATGCTAGTATTGTCATTCCATTTGCTTTAGGATTATCTTTGGCGTTCTTTATCTATCCTATTTTTGCTCCTATGGGAGTAGCGTTTTCCTCTTTTGGATTATTTTTAGGAATTGCAATGAGTATTACGGCATTTCCAGTTTTAGCTCGTATTGTTCAGGAAAGAGAAATGCAAAAAACTAAATTAGGAACAATTGCTATTACGTGTGCTGCTGCCGATGATATTACAGCCTGGTGTATTCTGGCTGTTGTAATCGCCATTGTTAAGGCAGGTTCTTTAGTTAGTTCCTTGTATGTTATTGGGATGGCGGTTGTATATGTAATTATTATGTTAAAGATAGTTCGTCCCTTTTTAAAACGCGTAGGTGATTTGAATGCAACTAGAGAAAGTTTGAACAAACCAATCGTGGCAATTTTCTTTTTAACACTTTTATTCTCTTCGTATGCCTCAGAATTAATCGGTATTCATGCGTTGTTTGGTGCTTTTTTGGCAGGAGCAATTATGCCTGAAAATAATAAGTTTAGAAATATTTTTATAGAAAAGGTAGAAGACGTTTCCATAATTGTTCTATTGCCTTTGTTTTTTGTTTTTACAGGTTTACGTACACAAATTGGTTTGTTGAATGATCCGAATTTGTGGAAAATTACTGGAATTATTATCGCAGTTGCAGTTGTTGGGAAATTTTTCGGAAGTGCCTTGGCTGCAAAATTTGTGGGACAAAGTTGGAAAGATAGCCTAGCAATTGGGGCGTTGATGAATACCCGAGGGTTGATGGAATTAGTTGTATTAAATATTGGATATGATTTAGGCGTATTGTCTACCGAAATTTTTACCATGATGGTAATAATGGCTTTAGTAACTACATTTATGACTGGTCCAGCCTTGGATTTGATTAATTTTATTTTTAAAGATAGTCCTACGATTGTTCCTTCTGAGATTGGGAACAAAAGTAAATACAAAATATTGTTTTCGTTTTCAACTCCAGATAAAGGGAAAAAGATGTTAAAAATTGCTAACAGTTTGGTCAAAAAACAGTCCGATAGTTCTCTAGTAGCTGGAATGCATTGTTCACTTAGTACCGAAGTACATTCATTTGATTTGAAAGATTATGAGCGAAAAATGTTTGTGCCCATCATTAAAGAATCACAAATTCTGAATCAAGAGATACAAAGTGTTTTTAGAGTGACTAATGATATTGATACAGATATTGTGGATACAGCTAATCAGGGTGACTATGATTTGTTATTAGTTGGGTTGGGACGCTCAATCTATGATGAAACTTTCTTGGGAAAAATATTAGGCTTTACTACTCAAATTGTTAATCCTGATCGTTTGATTGATAAATTTACAGGTAAAGAAGGTTTGTTTGAAAATTCACCTTTTGATGAAAAAACCCGCCATATTATCACTAGGAGTAAAATGCCTGTTGGGATTTTTATAGACAAGGATTTGGAGGAAATAGATCAGGTTTTTATGCCTATTTTTAGTAAAGAAGATGCTTTTTTGTTGGAATATGCTAAAAAATTAATCAATAATAACGGTTCTCAAATAACAGTATTAGATCCGAATGGAGCAGTGAAAAATACCTCAGAAATTGTTGAAACTATTCGTTCTATTGAGCAAGTGGCTCCAAATCATATTATGATCATGAATGATAAAACTATAAGAAAAGAGTTTCTTCAAAGTCAAGATTTAATGATAATTAGTTTAGAAAGTTGGAAAAATAGAATTGACACTAAATCAGATTGGTTAATTAATGTTTCATCAGTATTGATTATCAAATCCTAGTTTTTTATCCGTACTATCTAAGTGAAGAATAGAAGTCATCTTTTAAAAACCTAAATTCAGTACATAACTCAATTTGATGGCAATATTGTCTTGTAGTTTTGGTAGCTGATTTGGACCATAACGGAAAAATGTAGTCAAACCTAAGCCATTAAAAATTTGGTTTAATTCGATTCCCGATTCAAAAAAACCATCCTTTAAGGTTTTGAAATTTAATCCCAGATGTTGTTCGGGATGTTCTAGATTTCCCCAAGCCATTCTGGAAACTAATACCAGTGATGGCTTTATTTTTTTCAATAAGGTGACACGATTAAAAGCGTGTTTGAATTGGAAATAGGCATATTTATTAGAGAAAAATTCATTGAAAAACATGGTCTCAAAACTGTTTTTTCCTCCAAAAGTAATTCTTTGGATAATGGTTTCTTTGGTAATATTATTTGGAGAGGTATTGTACAAATGGGTCAAAGGGACATCCCCATTGGCATAACCTGCCTGAACTAATAAAGAGGTTTTATGACCGTTGAGGTATTTTTTTTCATATTCGGTTTTGAAGTCAAATTTGCTAAAATCAAAATCATTTTTCCATAGATTACCTAAGGTTTGAGTAAATTGAAAGGTGAATTTTGGATAGCGTTTTTCTGTTTCAATTCGGCCAGTTGGAGTTTGCATATAATCGCTAAAAGGACTCCATTGTAAGGAAACCATGGCAGTCGATAAGTTGTAAGCTGTAAATAGTTTGTCTTTTAGATGGAATGCGTAATCAAATTTTGGTGTTATCTCGCTTTTAGAAATCTCCCAAACGCTTTCAGTTTTTGGGATTTTCTTCGTTTCTATATAGGTTTTCCAACTTATATAATTGTAAAAAGTGCTGATATTTATAGGTCTTGGGTCGTAAATTTTGAAAGGTTTTTTTTCGATAGAAAAAGAGGTACTCGCAATTTCTCGAATATCATCTGTATAGGAAAACCCTAACCAAGAGTTGGTACGGCTATCCATTTTAACCGCAGCTCCAATACTCCCTTTAAAAATTCCATCTTTGGTTCCATAGGCATAATAACCATCTATTCGGAATAGTTTAGACAGTCTGTCATTGGTTACCCCGCCTAAGCCTAAACGGAAACCTTCGTAATTGTTGTAGCTAAATATTTTACGTAAGTCTAAATCAAAAAAACCAATAGGTAAATAGCCATTGATTGCTTTCTTGCCAAATTGTACACGATTTGCAATTTTTCTTCTTACTGAAATGCTATCAAGTTCGCTGTAGGTCCTTTTGCTTCTGTTGTCTATGCTGTCCTTTCGATAATTTTCCCAAAAAGAATCTTCTTTGTTAAAAGCAGTTTTATCAATTTCTACAGCAAAATTTAGATTTGAAATTTGGACTTCGGTGTTGTTTTTAATATCAAAATTATAGCTGTCAGACAGTAAATAAATATAATCCGATGGTTGTTTTTTTCTCGGACTTAAATCCTGTTTCATGTCGCCATCAAATTGAATCGTACCACCGAATATTTTAATATCATCGTCGTTTTTTCCTTTGATAATTTGGAAACTTTTGTGTTTTGGAAACCAAATATTTTCTGTTGGATTGTATTCGAATTCATGAGTTCCGCTGATGTCCAGTAGGCCTCTAATACGCATTATAGCTTTAGTGATAGCGTAATTATTTTGGTCAACATACAAAATACCTTCTAGTCCTTTGGCTTTGCTTTTCTTTTTGTTTTTAAAGTAAATCATATAAGCATTTCTGCCACTGATGACCACTGTATCCAAAAGTTTATAGTTGTATTCCGTAATAGCATCATCAGCTATAGGACTGTTGTATTTGGTTTCAAAAAGTTCATATTTGGGTTCGTATATGGAAAAAGATTGTAGGTTAAAAGCAAGAATTTCATATAGCGGTTGTTTTAATCCTGCCATTTTAGTCCCCAGAATGGTTTCTTTTAAGGTTTTGTTACTAAACTGATATTGTGACACTTTTTCCGTTTGGAATAAATGGCGTTTGCTTACGGTAGTTTTGAATTTGTAATTGGCAGAGTCAATTTTAAAATAGATACCTTCTTTTGTTTTTTTGACGATAATGGAATCTATTTTTCCAGCAATCGAATCAGGATTGGCCGAAACAACTAATTTGTTGTAGGTTTTGAATTCAAAACTTCGCAGTCTTTTTTGAGGATTATTATTGTCTTTTAATGCAATAGTTTTTTTGATGATGGCAATTGCCGCCTTTTCCGAATTGACTACTACTTCATTGAGTTTGTCTGTTTTTTGCGTAAGCAGCACCGGGTAAAAATGATTATTTTGCGCAACATTTATTTTTATTTTTTGGTAACCAATGTAGGAAACATAAAAATAGGAAATAGGGTTTTGAGATACAATGCTGAATTTTCCATCTACATCTGAAGTGCTAATAACACCATCGTTAGTTGTAATAGTAGCAAAAGCAAGTGTTTTTGTTGTGCTGGATTCTTTAACAATTCCATTGATTCGAAATTGTGCTTGAAGCGAAAGGCTAAAGAATAAAAACAAAAAAAGATGCTTCATAGAGTGGGTTTATATCAAAACGTAAATGAATTCATTTTGGTATGGCAAAAGTAGGAATAAAAAATCCGTCGTGATAGAACATCAGGACGGATTTCAATATGTTTTTGTTTGAAAGTTATACTTTCATGATTTCGGCTTCTTTTAGAACAAGAAGTTCGTCAATCTTTTTAATGTAAGTATTCGTTAGATTCTGTACTTCTTCTTCGGCACTTTTACATACATCTTCAGAAGTTCCTTCTTTTTCTAGTTTTTTGATGTCAGTATTCGCATCTTTTCTAGCATTTCTAATCCCGATTTTAGCATCTTCAGCTTCCGCTTTAGCTTGTTTCGCTAATTCACGACGACGATCTTCTGTCAAAGGTGGAACACTAATAATGATTACATCACCATTGTTCATTGGATTAAATCCAAGGTTAGCAATCATAATTGCTTTTTCAATGGTTTGCAACATGCTTTTTTCAAAAGGCTGCAAAGTTATTGTTCTAGCATCAGGTACGCTTATTTTAGCAACTTGATTTAAAGGTGTAGATGAGCCGTAATAGTCTACAAAAACACTCCCCAACATAGCAGGAGAGGCTTTACCAGCACGTATATTTAGAAATTCTTTTTCTAAGTGAGCGATTGAACCTTCCATAGATTCTTGAGCGCTATCCAATATAAATTCAATTTCTTCAGTCATTTTATTTCAGATTTTAGATTTTAGATTTTAGATTTCAGATTTCCTGCTATCTGTAAACTGCCATCTGCTATTTATATATTTACTACAGTTCCAATATTTTCTCCATCGCAGATTCTTTCTAAGTTTCCGCTTTTGTTCATGTCAAAAATAAGGATAGGTAATTTATTTTCTTGGCTTAAAGTAAAGGCTGTAGTGTCCATTACATTTAGTCCTTTTTTGATTACATCATCAAATGAGATAAAGTCGAATTTTACAGCCGAAGCATTTTTCTCTGGGTCAGAATCGTAAACTCCATCTACGCGTGTTCCTTTTAAAATTACATCAGCATTGATTTCGATTCCACGTAATACAGCAGCTGTATCGGTTGTAAAGTAAGGGTTTCCAGTTCCAGCTCCAAAAATTACAATTCTTCCTTTTTCTAAGTGTCTGTCGGCTCTTCTTTTAATATAAGGTTCAGCGATAGACTCCATTTTTAAAGCAGTTTGTAAACGTGTTTTCATGCCTTTTTCTTCAAGTGCACCTTGTAAAGCCATTCCGTTTATAACGGTTGCAAGCATTCCCATATAATCTCCTTGCACTCTGTCCATTCCGTTGCTTGCTCCTGCAACTCCTCTAAAGATATTTCCTCCGCCAATTACGATGGCAATTTCTACTCCTTTTGCGTGAACTTTTTTGATTTCTTCAGCGTATTCAGCTAATCTTACAGGATCAATTCCATATTGACGATCTCCCATTAAAGCTTCTCCGCTTAATTTTAGAAGAATTCTTTTGTATTTCATGTGTATGTTGCGTTGATTGGTGCAAATATAGGGATATTCTTTTTTTCTGAAATAGCACGACTTAAATTTTATAAATTTTGTTTTCAAAGCTGTATTTGGCGGCCTCATAGCCTAAATTGAAAATCGTATCCATTTTTGTTTTATTGGTTTCGAAGGTACTATAAACACTCAGTTCTTTGGGTTGAATAATCCAATCACATTGATTGAATTTCGATATATTAGCGTGTTCCGAAAGGATATCAAATGCTCTTGTGGTAACCGCTCGAATAGAATTTAAATCCTCTGGTTTAATGTTGTTAATAGGGCTTACATAGACGCCAATAATAGTATCGCAATTTTTTCGAAGTAAATCAGTAGGGAAATGATTTAAAATACCGCCATCGCTATAGTGATGGCCATTAATTTGATAAGGCGAAATCACTCCTGGGAACGAACACGAAGCGATGAGTGCATCGACAATCCTAGTTTCTGAATCAAATATTTTAAGTTGGCCTTTAATCATATCGGTAGCGGTGATTTGGGTAGGGATTTCCAAATGAGATAGTTTTGCCTCTTTAAAAACGGCATGAAAATAATCTTTAAAGGCTTCCGAGTCAATCAAACCCGCTTTAGTAAAGGTAATATGTCGCCAATGAAAAAAATAGATGGACTTGAAAAAGTCTAAGATTTCCTCGGGAGTTTTTCCCCAAGCATACATAGCACCAACAATGGAACCTGCACTGGTTCCTGCAATTTTTGTGGGGCGTATGTTTTGTTCTTCTAAAAATTTGATAGCACCCGCATGGGCTAAACCCTTTGTCCCACCACCCGAAAGCGCTAAGCCAATTGATTTTGTGTGTAAGTTCATTTTGGGGTAGTTTTTTATAAAATTACGATTTTTGTTCATTTGAATGTGATTTTTGTCATAGTAAATCCATTCTTTGTGCTGTATTTTTGTTCAAAACTTAAAAGATATGATTTCATCAATTGCCAGAGCATTAACGGAAAGCTATACCTATTCAGCATATAGACAATTAGTAAGCGATTTATTAAAAGAAGGAAAGTCAACAGGACATCAACAAACGGAAGATTTAACTCATTATAGTGCTTTAAACGAGACTCGTATGAATCGTTTGGATAAAACTATGAAAATTTCGGAGGATAGTATTAATCAACTAAAGTCTTTGCAGAATGAGTTTGTTTGGATTGTGATTTCAGAAGGTTGGTGTGGCGATGCAGCCCAACTTTTGCCTGTTTTTAATAAAATGAGTGAGGCTAGTGAAGGTAAAATTGAAATGAGAATCGTTCTGAGAGATGAGCATTTGGACGTAATGGATCAATTTTTGACCAATAACGCCAGAGCAATCCCTAAACTGATAGTTCTAGAAAAAGAGACTTCAAATGTGGTAGCACAATGGGGACCAAGACCTAAACCCGCTTTTGATTTGATTGTAAATTATAAAAAAGAGCACGGGATTATTGATGAGACGATCAAAACGGAATTGCAGTTGTGGTATTTACATGATAAAGGAATGACGACTCAAAAAGAAATTATAGAAATGATGCTAGCGGTAGATCAGGAGATTTTGCAAAATGAAATTTTGGAAAAAGTAAAAGTCGGTTTAAAATAGTTCAAACAAATTAGTTTTTTCAAAAAAGGTTTTAAGGTTTTGTTTTATTGATGTTGGTTCTTGTTTTTTTGTTGAATGCTGTAAATGCCAACCCCAAGCTGAATGTGGTCACTTTATCAGGGGTGTACAATTTAAATCCATATTGGGTGAGTTCAATAAAAAAAGAATAACCTTCAATGCCTTCATATCCGAGGCTTATTTTTTGAAAGTCATCATGTAGATTTCCGCGACCTAAGACTATGGACTTGCCGTAAGCAGGTTGGATGTATAAAAAATCTTCAGGGCCAAGTTGTAAACTTAATTTAAGATTGGCATAGGCAGGAATTACTACTAATTTTCTGGAACCTATCCAGTCAATTCCAGAATGTAATCCTATGGATATTGTTCGGTTAAAATGAATGCCCTCTCCGAATTTTAAACTTAAGCCATCAGGTAAAAACCAATATTCGTCGTCGCCCCGGTTTACATTTTCTTTTAGTGGAACCGATACACCAAAATAGGTGTAGGAACCTTGTTGAAATTGAGCGAAACTAGGTAATGAGTATCCTATTAATATTAGTATGTAAGTTAGGGTTTTCATAATTGGATTTTTTGATAATCAGTATGAAATAGACACCTTATTCTTGATATACTAAAGTTAGTTAAAATTAAGATTGGTTGTTGTTGTGAGTTGAAATTATACTTTCTTCAAACAGCGTAATATCGATAGCGTTTTTTACATCGTAATCGCCAATTTTTGTTCGACGCAACACTGTCAAGTGAGAACCAGAATTCAAGGCTTTTCCAAAATCATAAGCAAGGGAACGAATGTAAGTTCCTTTGCTACAAACCACTCTGAAATCAATTTCAGGTAATGCAATTCGGGTGATTTCAAATTCGTGAATGGTAGTTTTTCGACTGGCAATTTCCACTTCTTCTCCGGCACGGGCGTGTTCGTAAAGGCGTTTTCCGTCTTTTTTGATAGCCGAAAAAATGGGTGGTTTTTGATCAATTTCGCCTAAAAATTGTTTCACCGTTTCGTGAATTAAAGCTTCATCAATATGTGCTGTTGGAAAATTAGCGTCGATTTCGGTTTCTAAATCATAAGAAGGCGTAGTGGCGCCAATATAAAAAGTACCGGTATATTCCTTAGCCTGACCTTGAAGTTCAGCAATTCTTTTGGTGAATTTTCCAGTGCAAATTAGTAACAAACCAGTCGCTAATGGATCGAGAGTTCCGGCATGACCAATTTTGAATTTTTTAGGTAAGCCTACTTTGTTGATGAGTAGGTATTTTAATTTATTCACCGCTTGAAATGAACTCCATTTCAAAGGTTTGTCTATTAATAAAACTTGTCCTTCTAGATATTCTTCGCGCGTCATTAGATAACCGTCAGTGGGTGAATGAAATAATGAATTATCAACAGGATTAATCCGGCAGCAATACGATAATAACCAAAAATTTTAAATCCTCTGTTACTTAAAAAAGTAATAAACGATTTGATGGCTAAAAGTGCAACAATAAAAGCTACAATATTACCAATAACTAATAAGTTAATTTGGTCACCAGTTAATACATAACCGTCTTGGTAATAATCAAAACATTTTTTAGCAGTTGCTCCCAACATTGTTGGAATTGCCAAGAAAAATGAAAACTCGGCAGCAGCAGTTCTGGATAATTTTTGAGACATTCCTCCAACAATGGAAGCGCCACTTCGGGAAACTCCTGGAATCATGGCTAGACATTGAAACAATCCAATTTTGACTGCTTTAGTATAAGTGATTTCAGTTTCTTCGGAAGTATTAAACCATTCATCTACTTTTAGTAAAATGATTCCACCTACTAATAATGAGATGGCGACCGTAACTGGGTTTTCTAATAAGGCGTCAATTTTTTTGCTGAAAAGTAAACCTAAAACGACAGCAGGAATGAAGCCTACCAATAATTTGAAATAAAAATCAAAAGATTGAAAAAAGCGTTTGAAGTACAATACCAAAACAGATAGAATAGCACCTAATTGGATAACAATAGTAAAAAGCTTTGTGAAATCTTCTTGTGCGATTCCGTAAAAAGAAGACGCAATAATCATATGACCAGTTGAAGAAATAGGTAAAAACTCGGTAATTCCTTCAATGATAGCAAGAACAATAGCTTGTAATGTGTTCATTTTGTAGTAATCAGTTTTCAGTTTTTAGTTTTCAGGCTGAGCTTGTAGAAGCCTTTTTACCTAAAAACGATAACTATTTATTTTTTTTAAAAATGGAATAAATGGTAATTCCAAAACCAATTAAAACGGTTGTTGGTGCTAATCGGATTCTTCTAAAGTCAAAAATAGCATCGCTGTAAACCTTAGGATCATCGCTGCCACCACCTGACATTAATATAAAACCTATCGTAATTACAGCAATTCCTATAAATAGAAATTTGTAGTTTACTTTATCAAATAAGAATTCTTGTTTATTGTTTTCCATCTTTTAATTGCGAGGGACGAAGCAATCTCATCCCTATATTTTAAGTTTATGTCTTTTCTTCTTTTAAATCTACATTTAAAAAACTAATATAAGTCGTCTGTTCTTAGATTTAAAAATCGTTGTGTAGCAAAATGAGTGCTTAACCAAGTTATTAAAACCCCAAATCCAAATACGCCAAGAAGTACAAGTGCAATAAGTCCTTTGTTTTCCAGGATTCCTAAGTCAGGGAAATTAGAATGAACATAAGATAAAAGTCCAATGAGAGCTAAGATGGCTAAAGCTGCCCCAAGCATTCCTAGTTTGATACTTCGTAATACAAAAGGTTTTCTAATAAATGATTTTGTTGCACCTACCATTTGCATGGTTTTGATGATAAATCGGTTTGAGTAAATAGAAAGTCGTAACGAACTGTTAATTAATAAAACAGCGATAAAAGTCAAGAAACCACTAATAATCAAAATCCACATACTCACTTTCTTGATGTTATCATTTACGAGGTTTACTAATTGTTTGTCGTAAACGATATCTGAAATCATTGGGTTTTTCATACGTAGCTGACGTTCAATTTTAGCTACACTATCTTTTTCTACATAAGCCGCTTTGATATGGATGTCATAGGAGTTTTGCAAAGGATTCTCTCCTAAAAAAGTTAGGAAATCCTCACCAATAATGTCGGTGTGTTGTTTAGCAGCGTCTTCTTTACTTACATATACAATTTGCTTAGCAAAGGGAGCTCTTTTTAGTTCGGCACCAAAATTTTTCAGAATCGTATCGTTAGCTTCGTTTTTAAAGAAAACCGTCATGGCGATTTTTTCTTTAAAGTCGTCGGCTAATTTTTTAGAATTGATGATAAAAAGCCCTAGTGTTCCTAGTAAAAATAATACCAAGAAAATACTTAAAACTACCGAAAAATAAGAGGAAATTAACCTGCGTTTTTGGAACTTATCAAATGAAGAACTCATAGTTTACTTTAATTATGGGGTAAAAATAATAAAGAATTTCTTTATATGAAGTTAATAACGATCAAAGTTTCATTATTTGTATGCTAAAACATGAAATTTTTATGTAAAAAGCAATTTTAATCCTGCAATAGTTAATCCAAGTGCTAAAAGATATTTTAATGTTTTGCTGTTGAATTTTTGACTACCAAAATAAGATCCCAAAAGTCCACCTATGATTGTCGCCATGACAGCTATTTGTAAATCTTCGGTTAGATTAAATCCGCCTTTTTGAACTTGTCCATATAATCCAGACAAGGAATTAACAAAAATGAACAATGCCGATACAGCCGCCGTTTCTTTTAATTTGGCCCAACGCATTAATAACATTAGCGGACTTAAAATAATTCCTCCGCCAATGCCCAGTAGTCCCGAAAGTAATCCGATACTACCTCCTGAAAATAATCCAGCCCATAAAGGGATTTCTCGATTCGGTTCCTTGCTGTCTTCAAATTGATAGATAAGGCGAATGATCGAAATAAAAATGCAAATCCCCAATATTTTTTTATAAATAGCATCTGGTAAACTCATGGTTCCACCCCAATAGGCTAAGGGTATACTGGCTAACATAAACGGAAGAAAAAGTTTTAGTTTAAATGCACCAGCTCTATAAAAACCTATAAAAGAAAATAAGGATACCGCTAAATTCATCACTAAAGCGGATTGTTTCATCATGGCTGGAGCTATTCCTGCTAATGCCATAATCGCCAGATAACCGCTAGCACCGCCATGACCAACAGAGGAATATAAAAAGGCGACTAATGCAAATAAAAAAAGCAAACCTATGGTAGTATAATCCATTTTTGGTACTGTTTTATGAAAAAATATTTTTCAAAAATAAGTATTTATACGTAGTTATTTGTTTTTTCTCATCTTATAATATCGAATTATTTTTTTAAGCTAAATAATTCAGGTTTAAAAGTGATCATTAAGTAGCTCCATACGGGAATGATGTTGCTATTTCCTCCTTTGATTTTCTCCAAACTTTTTTCGGCAGCCATGAATGAAAAACCAAAATCAATCATCGTAAAGTTATTGTATTTGTAATGGGCGGATAAATCGTTTTCAAAACCCAAATAAGGTTTGATATTATTATTCAAATTGTCTTTTACTTTGTTTTGTAAGTAAAACAAATGAAAATCAGAACGCAGACTTAGTTTGCTATTCACATCATAAATAAGATGTAGGTAAGGATTGATTAATCCACCATTTTTTAAATCATAAGGAAAAGAGATAAAATAGTCCATATTACCCATAAAACGCCAGGCTACACCATAAAGTGTAACAAAAGATTTAGAGGTTGAACTGGGTTTATCAGCATTATCGCCACTCATGTATTCCGCTCCTAAACGCGTGGTAAATTTGTTTTTCTTCCATTGAATTTCAGGTTGAAAATAATAGGCCGAAATTTTATTCCCATCCTGTAATTGACCATATTGATAGTAACCACTCAACGTTAAGTATAGATTTTCTTTTTCAAATTCAATTCGGCCACCCGAAGTGACACGTGTGTACATGGTTCTTGGATTGATTTTACTTTCATAACCATCAGCCGAATTGAGTGTAGATAGGTTAAAATGAGGACTCAATTTTGCCTTTAAGTAATGCACATGAAGCATTTTATAATTGGTAAATGTTGTTGGTGCATAATTGGTTTCGAAAATTCGTTCGGAAGTTTGATTGAAAGCCGAGATGAATTCAGAATGTATGTTTTTACTATTGTAAATCAGGTTGATTCCATCGTGAGCTCTGGCTGCCTGACTCCAGTTGGCCGCCGAAAAAAGTCGGCCGTTGTCTAATTCCAGTTTTTGGCGACCCATTTTTACCGAAAAATGATCTGTAATTCCTGCCTCGACATAGGCTTCAAATACATTCAAAGAACCAGAACTTGAAGTTTGACCATATTGCCCCCAAACCCTGAGATCCTGAATCGAAGTATGAAATTTAAATTTTGGTTGGTCGTATGAAAAATTCAATCGGCTTCTTTGTGTGCCAAAAAAAGCTGCTTTCGAATCCGAAGTTCGTAATTGTCTGTAGCCATCTCGATATTCCATTCTTGGACGAAATTCTAATCCTAAAGTGAAATTTTTGTTTTCTAAAGTTGTCTTTTGGGGAACAGTGTTTAAATTTAATATTGAATCGGCTTCTTTTTGAGTAATCAGTTTTTTTTGCAACAACAAATTGGTGATTGCGCTATTGTCTTGGGCAAAAATTTTTCCAACAAAAAATAATGAGGTAACGAAAAATAGGTGAAATAGAAGCTTTTTTTTCATCAATATAGGTATAGTGTAAACTCTTTCAATAGTTTGCAAAAATAGGTTTTTAACTCATTCGAATTTCACTCCGTATTTGTTTTATTTCTTCTTTTCTCAAAATTACTTTGGTGCAATGTGCAATAAGCGTAAATTTGCGGCTCAATTTTTTTTGTAACCCATTCAGGGTTCAAAACCCTGAATGGGTTTAATTTAAAATTAAAATAAAAGGAATGAAATACAATCCGAACGAAATAGAAGCCAAATGGCAAAAATACTGGGCTGATCATAAAACTTTTGCAGCCGAAAATAATTCAGCTAAACCAAAACACTACGTTTTAGATATGTTTCCTTATCCTTCGGGAGCGGGATTACACGTGGGGCATCCGCTGGGATATATTGCTTCGGATGTGTATTCAAGATATAAAAGACATCAAGGATTTAATGTGTTGCACCCAATGGGTTACGACAGTTTTGGATTGCCAGCCGAACAATATGCGATTCAAACAGGGCAACGTCCGGAAGATACTACCCGCGTGAATATTGACGGGGGAGTGGATAAAGAAGGAAACCAAATTGCAGGTTACCGCAAGCAATTGGATAAAATTGGTTTTTCATTTGATTGGGACAGAGAAGTGCGAACTTCAAATCCGGATTATTACAAGCATACCCAATGGATTTTTATCCAATTATTCAATTCTTGGTACAACAAAGATTCAGATAAGGCCGAAGATATTTCGACTTTAATTGCCATTTTTGAAAAAGAAGGAAATACAAATGTAAATGCAGTTTGCGACGATTCTATTCAATCTTTTTCTGCTGCTGAGTGGAATGCTTTCGCAAAAGAAGAACAAGAAAAAATATTGTTGCAATACCGTTTGACTTATTTGGCAGAGACCGAAGTAAACTGGTGTCCAGGATTAGGAACTGTTTTAGCCAATGACGAAATTGTAAACGGCGTTTCAGAACGTGGAGGATATCCTGTAATTCGTAAAAAGATGACCCAATGGAGCATGCGTATTTCGGCTTATGCAGAGCGTTTGTTGCAAGGATTAGATACCATCGATTGGAGCGAAAGCATCAAAGAAAGTCAGCGTAACTGGATTGGAAAATCCGTTGGTGCGATGGTGACTTTCAAAGTTAGAAGTCAGGAGTTAGAAGTTAGAAGTGAGGAACTTAAGATTGACGTATTTACAACAAGACCAGACACTATTTTCGGAGTGACTTTTATGACTTTGGCACCAGAACACGAATTGGTAGCTCAAATCACTATTCCAGAACAAAAAGAAGCAGTTGAGGCTTATATTGAAAAAACGGCTAAACGTTCGGAGCGTGAGCGTATGGCTGATGTAAAAACCATTTCTGGTGTATTTACAGGTGCCTATGCGGAACATCCGTTTACAAAAGAAGCGATTCCGGTTTGGATTGGCGATTATGTGTTGGCAGGATATGGAACAGGTGCAGTAATGGCGGTTCCTTGTGGAGACGAGAGAGATTATGCTTTTGCTAATTTCTTCAAAGGAACTAATGGAATGCCTGAAATCAAAAATATTGTCGATAAAGACATTTCAGAAGGAGCGTTTGGTGGGAAAGAAGGATTCCAATTAGTGAATTCTGATTTCTTAAATGGCATGGGTTACAAAGACGGAACGAAGAAAGTTATTGCCGAATTAGAAAAATTAGGACAGGGATATGGTAAGGTTAATTACCGTTTGCGTGATGCGGTTTTCTCCCGTCAGCGTTATTGGGGAGAGCCATTCCCGGTATATTATGTGAATGGTTTGCCAAAAATGATTGATGCACAACATTTGCCAATCATTCTTCCAGAAGTTGAAAAGTATTTACCAACCGAAGATGGTTTGCCTCCGTTAGGAAATGCAGCTGTTTGGGCTTGGGACACAGTTCAGAATGCAGTGGTCAGTACGCAGTTGGCAGACAATAAAACAGTATTCCCGTTAGAATTAAATACTATGCCGGGTTGGGCAGGAAGTTCTTGGTATTGGATGCGTTATATGGATGCGCACAATGAAGGAGCTTTTGCAGGTGAAGAGGCTTTGAAATATTGGGAATCGGTTGATTTATATATTGGAGGAAGTGAGCATGCAACAGGTCACTTGTTGTATTCTCGTTTTTGGAACAAATTCTTAAAAGACAAAGGTTTTGCACCAACTGAAGAGCCATTCAAAAAACTGATCAATCAGGGAATGATTTTAGGAACAAGTGCTTTTGTTTATAGATTAGAGTTTTCTCCACATATATTTGGAACTTCTGGCAGAGAAGATAAATCAGGTTTTCTTTATATTGAAGAAATCAAAAAAAGCCTTCCTTCTGTATTTGTATCTAAAAATATTATTGATTCATTTTCAGACTTATCTAAATTAGATCAATACATAAAAGATAATTTCTTGGAAAAAATTATTCAAGGAGAAACTGCTGAATTGATTGAGAGTCTTGAGAAACAAGATTCAAATATTCTTAATATTAGAATAAATGTCGCGAATGTGAATAAAATCCATACGGATGTCAATTTAGTGAATTCTTCTGATGAATTAGATGTGGAAGCATTTAAAAATCACACACTAAATCAAGATTATAAAAATGCAATTTTTATCTTAGACGAAAACGACAAATATATTGTCGGTCGTGAGGTAGAGAAAATGTCGAAATCCAAATACAATGTAGTGACTCCGGATGCTATTTGTGCAGAATATGGTGCAGATACTTTACGTTTATACGAAATGTTCTTAGGACCATTGGAACAGGCAAAACCTTGGAATACAGCTGGTATTTCGGGAGTTTTTGGATTCTTGAAAAAATTATGGCGTTTGTATTTTGATGACAATGGTCTGATTGTAAATAAGGACGAACCAACCAAAGACAACTTAAAAACTTTACACAAAACCATCAAGAAAGTTTCAGAAGATATCGAGAATTTCTCTTTCAATACTTCGGTTTCTCAGTTTATGATTTGTGTTAACGAATTGTCTTCTCAAAATTGTCATTCCCGTGCTATTTTAGAGCCTTTAGCAGTTGTGATTTCGTCTTATGCGCCACATATTGCTGAGGAGTTATGGAGCGCTTTAGGACATGAAGGTTCGATTGCTACCGTAGCTTTCCCTAAATTCGAAGAAAAACATTTAGTAGAATCAGAAAAAGAATATCCGGTTTCTTTCAACGGAAAAATGCGTTTTACTATTAAATTGCCTTTGGATTTAACTAAGGAGCAAATTGAGGAAATCGTAATGAAAGACGAAAGAACCCAAAAACAATTAGACGGTAGAACACCAAATAAGGTGATTATCGTTCCTGGGAAAATTATTAATTTGGTGGGATAGAAATAAATTCCAATATTTTAAAATTCCAAATTCCAATTGTCACACTGAGCTTGTCGAAGTGTAATTGGGATTTGGAATTTTTGCTTTTTGATATTTATTGCTATTGCTAATGAAATTGTGTTTTTTTTAACTAGTGTCAAATTGTCATTTTTGTAATTTGGTTCATAATTTGTTGGTTGTTAAGAAAACAAAAACTAAAAATAAAAAGATATGGGAAGTGGTTATTTAATTCTTGCGGGAGCGATAATGCTTTTTAGCTGGTTAGTAAGTTCGCGATTAAAAAGTAAGTTTGAGCATTATTCACAATTGCGTTTGCAAAACGGGATGAGTGGTGCTGAGATTGCTCAGAAAATGTTATCGGATAATGGGATTTATGATGTTCGAGTAATTTCGACACCAGGTCAATTAACCGATCATTACAATCCGGCGGATAAAACTGTGAATTTAAGTGAAGCTGTTTATAACGAACGCAATGCAGCAGCGGCAGCAGTGGCTGCTCACGAATGTGGTCACGCGGTGCAACACGCTCGTGGCTATGAGTGGCTGACTATGCGATCTAAATTGGTTCCTTTTGTAAATATAGCTTCGTCTTATATGCAATGGGTGTTGTTAGCAGGTATTTTTATGTTGAAAACCTTTCCGGGTTTATTACTTTTCGGAATTATCTTGTTTGCTACAACTACCTTATTTTCCATTGTTACGTTGCCGGTAGAATACGATGCGAGTAATCGCGCTTTGGCTTGGTTAAAAGCTAAAAATATGTTGAATCCAGCGGAGTATGCTGGGGCAGAAGATTCGTTGAAATGGGCAGCTCGTACTTATGTAGTAGCGGCTTTGGGTTCGATAGCAACCTTATTGTATTATCTGTCTATATATTTAGGAGGAAACAGAAGAGAATAGAAAAATAAATTACAAAATATAAATTCCAAATTCCAATGGTCACACTGAGCTTGTCGAAGTGTTATTGGAATTTGGGATTTTTTCATTGAATATTTTCGGTTGTTATTCCAGCATATTTTGTTTTTGCCATTCTACTAAAAGTGCTACTTGAGCTTCTGTTAATGCTGGCTTTTTATTTACAGGAGGCATAAATTTACGATTGTCTTGAGGTAGGTTTACTCTCTCCAGAATGGCAGCTATATGGGTTTTAACTTGTTCATAGTTAGCAAAAGGTTCTTTGCGTCCTTGAGGAGGCATGTGGCAAGGGGTACAGCTGTTTTCGATGATTGGTTTTACATCGTTAGTGTAAGTAATTTTTTTTACATCAACATAGTCTTTGTTTTTTTTGGCCGAACTACAATTGCTAAGTACAGCTGCTAGAGGAAGCATCAATGCAATAATTTTGAATTTGTTCATAAATTTAATATTAAAGTTGGTTTTTTTTAAGACCTCAAAAAAGGATTAGGGTTTAATTTGATTTTAAAATTAATTTCGATAACTGGAATAAAAAAAGCCGCGAAACTCGCGGCTTAAATATATGTAAAAAGTAAGCTGTTATTTAGCTTTATTTACTTCATTAATGTATTTTTCCAATGCCATAGTCATAGAAGGTGTTCCTGGAGCTGGAGCCATAATGTCAACTCTTAGTCCGTGGTCTAAAGCTTCTTTTTGAGTGGTTGGTCCAAAAACTGCAATTCGAGTGTTGTTTTGTTGGAAATCAGGGAAGTTTTTATATAATGATTTGATTCCTGTTGGGCTAAAGAATGCTAAAACGTCATAATAAACATCCGCTAAATCAGACAAATCACTCATTACTGTTCTATAGAAAGTAGCTTGAGTCCAATCTACTTTTAAGTTGTTTAAGGTTTGAGGAGCATCTGCATTTAATTGGTCAGAAGCAGGAAGTAAGAACTTTTCTTCTTTGTATTTTTTGATTAACGGAGCCATGTCGGCAAAATCTTTTGCGCCAACATAAATTTTACGTTTTCTGTAAACAACATACTTTTGTAAATAGAAAGCAATCGCTTCTGATTGACAAAAATACTTTAAACCTTCAGGAACTTTAAAACGCATTTCTTCAGCAACTCTGAAAAAATGATCCACAGCATTTCTACTTGTTAAAATAATTGCAGTAAAATTGTTAAGATCAATTTTTTGAAGTCTAATTTCTTTAGCGCTCACTCCTTCTATGTGGATAAAAGGACGGAAATCAATTTTGATTTTATGTTTCTGTTGGAGTTCAAAGTAAGGTGAGTTCTCTACTTTAGGCTCTGGTTGCGATACCAAAATTGTTTTCACTTTCATATTTTAACATTTTTCTAAGCGCTCCCTTTTGTAAACAAATAATACATAAAAAAATAGGGAGCTATTTCGAGAGTGCAAAGATATAAAATAAAATAAAACAACTTACTGAATATTACATTTTGATATTTTTTTATAGCAAGTGAGTAAGTTAGTACACTTAGCACTAGTATAATGGCAATTATTGCTATAGGAATATTCTGTGAAACAGCATTATAGTAAAAAAGTATAATATTGATAGGAAGAATGATAATTCCAATATACGTTCGATAAGTGATTTTTTGGAGGTTAAATTGCTCCATAAATTCTTCAATATTGAAAGTTGTAGCGATAATTTTTTCGACTAAAAACTTCGATAAGATGAAAAAGAGGAGAAAAGTTACGATACGAATGTATAAGATCCAATCGGTTTTAGAGGCATAGCCAAATAAACTCAACGAAATTTGGATAAAAAAGGCAAATGAAATTACTTGAACTAAAAATAAAGAAATAGTAAAACTGCTTTTTAATTGACTGCTATCACGATAGACTTTAGAATATTTGTCGGAGAAAATGAGATTAATAAAATCACTAAAGCGATTACCATAAACGCCTTTAATTGTCGCAATAATTCCAAAGGCCAGAACAAATAATGCTGTTGCCCAGTCTTTGCTTTCTGTAATTCTCGGATGTAGGAGATATTCTGTCATAGTAAGAGCAAAATTAGTAAAATTTTAAATCAATATTTTTATTATACTATATATTATGTTTCAAATGCTATAAAAAGGTTACTTTTGCGGTGAAATTTCTAGAAAATATGAATAATTGTATTGTTATAATTCCAACCTATAACGAAATTGAAAATGTAGAAAGTATCATAAGGGCAACACTTTCACAACACAAACATTTTCATGTACTTATAGTGGATGATAATTCTCCAGATCATACGGCCGATAGAGTTCGTTTGTTGCAAACAGAATTTGAGGGGCGTTTATTTCTAGAAAGCCGAAAACAAAAATCAGGTTTAGGAACCGCTTATGTTCATGGTTTCAAGTGGGCATTAGCGCATAATTATGAATTTATTTTCGAAATGGATGCCGATTTTTCACATAATCCGCATGATTTAGAAAAGTTGTATAATGCTTGCCATTTTGGCGATGCCGATTTAGCTATCGGTTCGCGTTATGTAACCGGGGTAAATGTAGTGAATTGGCCATTAAACAGGGTGCTGCTGTCTTATTTTGCTTCCGTTTATGTTCGAATGATTACTGGAATGCTTATCCATGATGCTACAGCTGGTTTTGTATGTTACAAAAGAGAGGTTTTAGAAAAAATCAACCTTGACAAAATTAAGTTCGTAGGTTATGCGTTTCAAATAGAAATGAAGTACCGTACTTTTTGTAATAATTTTAAAATTACCGAAGTTCCTATTATTTTTACCGATAGAACGAAAGGACAATCTAAGATGAGTAATTCTATAATTGTCGAAGCCGTTTTTGGGGTGGTTGCCTTACGTTTAAAAAAATTAGTTAACAGATTATAAAACAAAAACAATGAACAGGGTTTTAATTAAGAATGCCAAAATAGTAAATGAAGGAGTAATTTTTGAAGGCGATGTATTAATTGAGAATGACTTAATTGTTGAAATTTCAGAAAGCATTAGTGCAAAATCATCCGATTGTAAAATTGTTGATGCCGAAGGGAATTTTTTAATACCTGGCGCTATTGATGATCAGGTGCATTTTAGAGAACCAGGTTTGACACATAAAGGTGATATCGAGTCCGAATCCAGAGCAGCTGTTGCTGGTGGAATTACGTCGTATATTGAACAACCTAATACGGTTCCAAATGCGGTTACCCAGGAAATTTTAGAAGAAAAATATAAAACGGCTGCCGAAAAATCATTTGCGAATTATTCGTTTATGATGGGAGCAACAAATGATAATTTAGAAGAGGTTTTAAAAACCAATCCTAAAAATGTGGCTGGAATTAAAATATTCTTAGGTTCTTCAACGGGGAATATGTTAGTAGATAATCAGACTACTTTAGAAAGAATTTTTTCAAGTACACCAATGCTTATTGCGGTTCACTGTGAAGATGAAGCGACTATCAAAGCTAATTCGGAAAAATTCAAAGCAGAATATGGTGATGATGTTCCAGTAACGGCGCATCATTTAATAAGAAACGAAGAAGCTTGTTATTTATCTTCTTCAAAAGCAATTGAATTGGCTAAGAAAACAGGGGCTCGTTTGCATGTTTTTCATCTTTCTACAGCAAAAGAGATGGATTTGTTTACCAATAAAATCCCATTAGAAGAAAAGAAAATTACAGCCGAAGTTTGTGTACATCACTTATGGTTTACCAATGATGATTATGAAACGAAAGGGAATTTTATCAAATGGAATCCAGCAGTTAAAACAGCAAAGGATAGAGACGCTTTGTGGAAAGCTTTGTTAGACGATCGTATAGATGTAATTGCAACTGATCATGCACCACATACTTTAGAAGAGAAAAAGCAATCGTATTTGAAAGCGCCTTCTGGTGGGCCATTAGTACAACACGCAGTAGTAGCGATGTTTGAAGCATATCACCAAGGAAAAATTAGCGTGGAGAAAATCGTAGAGAAAATGTGCCACAATCCGGCTAAAATTTTCAAGATTGAAAAACGTGGTTTTATTAGAGAAGGCTATTATGCCGATTTGGTAATTGTAAATGCAGGTTTGCCTTGGGGTGTAAAAAAAGAGAATATCTTTGCTAAATGCGGATGGTCACCTTTTGAAGGATATACTTTCAAATCAAGAATTACGCATACTTTTGTAAACGGTCAATTAGTGTATAATGCTTTTAAAGTAAAAGATATTCGCGCTGGAAAGAGACTATTATTTGATAGATAGGTCATGAAAAAAACGGTTTCATTTTTAGTAATTGTAATGTTGTTCTTAAGCTGTAAAGACGATGCGGTTAAAGAACCAGAACGCCTTATTGATCGAGAGGTGATGGAAAACATTATCTATGATTTATCGCTGCTTGAAGCGATAAAATACAATGAACCTGGTACTACCGAGAAATACATAGTAAATCCAAAGGAATTTATTTTGAGAAAATACAAAGTTGATAGTGCTCAATTTGCGCAAAGCAACATTTATTATGCATCAGATTTTGAAAAATACAAAGCGATGTATGATAGTGTTGTGAAACGTATGGAAAGAAATAGAGTTCATTATGATTCTTTGGTTAAAAAACAAATCAAGAAAGATTCTTTAATTCAAGCTAAAAAAAGAAAAATGGACTCACTTGCTAATGCTAAAAAAGTAGCTTTGGCTAAGAAAGATTCATTAAAAAAGCTAAAGAAAAAAGATTCACTGCTTTTGAAGAGAAAAACAATTAGCACCAAGAAAAAAATACTTTCAACTACCAAAGCCGCAACGATTAAAACCAGTAAAGCAGTTAATTAACTGAAAAGTTATCTTTAATATATTGCTGAATATCTATGAAAGAAGTTTGTAAAGCAGATTTGATTTTTTGATTAGAAAATTCCTTTTTATTCAATAAAGATTGTAAGCTGTCTTTTGAAATTTGCTTTGGTTTAGCAGAAAATAGGGAAAGGAACCAATACAATCTCCACGTTAGACCTGTAAGAAAAGGCTTGGCTTCAATGCTAGGCCTTTTTACTTTTAATGTGTCGGCTATGGTGTTAAAAAGGTCTCTGAAAACGATGTTTTGTCCTATAAGAATAAAACGTTCATTGCAAATTGAACGCTCCATTAATTCAATCATGATTCGTACCACATCATCGACTACAACAAAAGCCGTTTTTCCGTAGGTGTAAAATAACAATCCATCAGCGACTTTTTTAATCAATTGTCCACTACTTTGATTTTCAAAACCAGGTCCAATGATGATTCCTGGATTTACAATAATGACTTGTAAACCTTCTTGTTGTCCTCTCCAAACTTCCATTTCGGCACCATATTTTGAAATAGCATAATCACTATGGTATTTTTCAGGATTCCATTCGGTTTCTTCGGTAATACTTGTTTCATGTGCAGCTAAGTCACCTAAAGCGGCTATAGAACTTACGTGGCATAGTTTTTCAACACCTTTGGCTAAACAAAAATTGACAATATTAGCCGTGCCTTCGATATTTATTTTTCGTAGTATATTTTCGTCTTTTGAGTCAAACGAAATGTATGCAGCACAATGATACACTTGAGTGATTCCTATAAATGCATCTTCTAGCGCTGTAATGTCAAGGATGTCCCCTTTAATCCATTCGACAGCATAAAATAATGTTGATTTTTGGTAATGTTCAAATAAAGATTTTGTTTTTTGAATTCCTTTTTCATCACGGTAAATGGCGCGTATTTTTACTCCATTTTCTGCTAAACGAAGTAATAAATGTGCTCCTACTAAACCTGTTCCTCCTGTGACTAAAATCATAAATGCAAATGTAGCAATTTATCAATTTTATAAGGTAACAATTAGTTTTTTAGATATTTTTTTAAAATTGGTTCATTTTCAAATTTTCAAATTGTCTAATTAAAGCTATCTTTGCGCACACAAAGCCGAAAAGGCTTTACTGATGAAAGTAAATTGATTACAAAAGATGAAAAATTTTATTGAAGAAGTAACTTGGAGAGGTATGCTCCACGATGTTATGCCAGGCACTGAAGAACATTTGATGGAACAAATGCGTGTGGCGTATGTGGGGATTGACCCAACTGCAGATTCATTACATATAGGACATTTAGTTGGAGTAATGTTGTTGAAACATTTTCAAATAGCGGGACACAAACCATTGGCCTTAGTAGGAGGAGCAACTGGGATGATAGGTGATCCGTCTGGAAAATCCAACGAAAGAAATTTATTAGACGAAGCAACATTAAGACATAATCAAGAATCGATTAAAGCACAATTAGGTCGTTTCCTTGATTTCACTTCAGATGCACCTAATGCGGCTGAATTAGTGAACAACTACGACTGGATGAAGAACTTTTCTTTCTTAGACTTCATTCGTGATGTGGGGAAACACATTACCGTAAATTACATGATGGCTAAGGATTCGGTTAAGAAGCGTTTGTCTTCTGAGTCGGCTGAAGGAATGTCATTCACTGAGTTTACCTATCAATTAGTTCAAGGTTATGATTTCTTGCATTTGTACAAAGCAAAAAGTTGTACATTACAAATGGGAGGGAGTGACCAATGGGGAAATATCACTACGGGAACTGAATTAGTTCGCCGAATTGAAGCGGGTAAAGCTTATGCTTTAACGTGTCCATTGATTACAAAAGCAGATGGAACTAAATTTGGTAAATCTGAAGGTGGGAACATCTGGTTAGATGCTGCTAGAACTTCTCCATATAAGTTCTACCAATATTGGTTGAATACTTCGGATGTGGATGCTGAAAAATACATCAAGATTTTTACTTTTTTATCTAAAGAAGAAATCGAAGATTTAACTGAAAAACACAGAGAAGCACCGCATTTAAGATTATTGCAGAAAAAATTGGCTGAGGAAATTACAATTATGGTTCACTCGGCAGAAGATTTAGAAAATGCAATCAAGGCTTCCAATATTTTGTTTGGAAATTCTACTGCAGATGATTTGAAACAATTGAATGAGAAAACTTTCTTAGAAGTTTTTGATGGTGTTCCTCAGGCGAAAGTGGCTAAAGCTGAAATCGAAGCAGGAATCGATATTGTGACGGTTTTAAATGAAAAAACAGGATTTATGAAATCGAATGGAGAAGCAAGACGTGCATTAACGGCTAATTCTATTTCGGTAAATAGAGAGAAAGTAAAAGAAGATTTTGTGCTTTCTACACAGGATTTAATTAATAACCAATTTGTATTGTTACAAAGCGGAAAGAAAAATTATTTCGTGCTTAGAGTTGTCTAACAAGTTATAGTTTTTCTAAATAGATTTTAAAAACCTGACTGCATAAAAGTAGTTAGGTTTTTATGTTTTTAGAAATAAAGTTTTCTATTTTTGGAATTCAAGATTTTCTTGTAGTATATATTATTTATTGAAACAAAAAATAATTTATGGAATTAAAAAAGACACTGAGATGGTTTGGAGCAAAAGATCCTATTAGTTTGGCACAAATTAGGCAAACTGGTGCTACAGGAATTGTTACTGCTTTGCATCATATTCCAAATGGTGAAGTTTGGTCGGTAGAAGAGATTATGAATACTAAAAACAACATTGAATCTTATGGTCTTACTTGGGATGTTGTCGAGAGCTTGCCAGTTCATGAAGATATTAAGAAAGGAAAGCCTAGTCGTGATCAAATTATTGCCAATTATAAAGAAAGTGTCAAAAATTTAGGCAAATGTGGTATTACAACCATTTGCTATAATTTTATGCCAGTTTTAGATTGGGCCAGAACTAATCTGAATTATACTTTGGAAAATGGTACGGTGGCTATGTATTTTGGAGCCGATTTATTTGCCGCTTTTGATCTATTTATTTTAAACAGACCCAATGCTTCAAAGGATTATACTGATGAACAGCTAAAAAAAGCTGAGGCAGTTTATAAAACATTAACCCCTGAAGAGGCGAAGAATTTAGCCTATAATATAATAGTAGCTACCCAATCTTTTATTGATGGTGCGGTAGGAGAAGATGAAAAAGAGCCTATTGCTATCTTTTTGAAATTATTGGCAGAGTACGATGGAATCAATAAACATAAACTAAGAGAGCATTTTGCTTATTTTCTAAAGGAAGTTATTCCTGTTGCTGAAGAATCTGGTGTGCGTTTAGCCGTTCATCCAGATGACCCACCATTTCCATTATTAGGATTGCCTCGTATTGTGAGTACAGGAGAAGATTTTGAGTGGCTGTCTACGGCTTGTCCTTCGATTCATAACGGTATTACGTTTTGTACCGGTTCTTTAGGGGCAAGAAAAGATAATGCACTTGCAGAAATTTTTCAAAAATATGCCGAGCGTGTTCATTTTCTTCATTTGAGAAGTACAAAAATATTAGACAATGGTGATTTTTATGAAACCGAACATTTAGATCCCACAGTTGATTTGGCAGGAGTTATGAAAGCCATTGTTGAAGAACAATTACGAAGAAAAAACACTGGGAGAACCGATTATAATATTCCCATTCGTCCGGATCATGGACATAAAATGTTAGACGACTTTAATCGAAGTGGAAATCCAGGTTATCCTTTGATAGGGAGATTGAAAGGTTTAGCTGAATTAGCGGGTTTAGAAGCAGGAATTCGTTTTATGGCAAATCAATAAATGTAAGATGGAAGGGATAAATTAAACCACCATCAAATTACAACCACGAATATCCGAATTATCAAAACGTCCCAATACCTCAAAAGAGTTGTTGGGATATTTTTTACCCAAATCCTGCGTAGCAATAAAGGAACAAGAATTGATGTTAGCCAAATCAATAACGTTGATTCCTCCTGTTTTTCCTTGCGGAATATAATTCAAGGCGTCTTCGGTATCGCGAATGAGAATTTGCATCCATGAAGGGCATTCAAAGACTCCGTTTCCGAGAGAGTATGCCTGTGAGAGTAATTCAGTCATGCCATATTCTGAATGAATAGCTGAAACGCCAAAACCCGAACACAATATTTCATGAAGTTCTTCCCGAATCATTTCCTTGCGTTTCCCTTTCATGCCACCAGTTTCCATGATGATGGTGTTTTGGAGTTGGAACTTCTGCTTTTCAATTAAATCCAATAATGCATAAGTAACTCCAATTAAAATGACGTTTTGACCTGATTCATCTAGTTCAATTAATTTTTTAATCAAATCATCATGATTATGAAGATAAAATCCGCTTTCGGGATGATTGGAACTTTTAATTAAATCTTCGACCATGTAAATTAGGGAAGAGCCTTCTCTTTCTAAATAGGATGGAAGTAAGGCTAAAACTACATAGTTTTCGATATCGCCATAAAATTCGGAGAATCCTTTTTGGTAGCTTTCTTCGTAGAGAGTTACATCTGTTACTAGGTGTTTACTGGTAATCATACCTGTTGTTCCGCTGCTTGTAAAAGTAGTTTGGATAGGATGATTGTTAGAAACTACATTGTGGCTTTTAAAAAACTGAATGGGTAAAAAGGGAATTTTTTCTAGTGATTTGACTTTTTGCACATCTGTATTTAGGAAATCACAGAATTTTCGATACACCGCGTTATTTTCGTGTTGAAAACGAAATATTTTTAAAGCTATTTTTTCAAATTGCTTTTGATTGGAAATCGTAAATATATCGGTAGTGCTTATCAAGATTTTTTTTGCAAAGGTATCATTTAATCCTTTTTTTAGAAATAAAAAAAGCTTCAAATTCAATTGAAGCTTTAGGATGATTTTTGTTTATTATCGAACAATGAGTTTTCGTGTTGCCGAACTGTTTTGTTCGTTAATCTTGATAATATACACACCTGGTATAAGGCTGGAAATATTAAGTTCCCTTGAATTAGCATTTAGATTCGTTTGTAGTACCTTTTTTCCTAGTAGATCAAAAATAATAATTTCTTTTTCGCCGTCATTTTTCGTAGTGATAGTTATCTTGCCATTGTATACGGGATTAGGATACAAATTTAAGCCCTCAATAACCGAGGAGCTATTGGGATTGTTTTGCGTTTTATTTTCCTGAGCATTCATACTCATGGAACAGAAAAAAACCGCTAAGAGAATAATATAAAAGTAGTTTTTTATCATTAGCTTAATTTTTTATAAGTAAATATACAAAAAACAAATATTATACCAAAAAAAATTACCTCCCTGTGATGGAAGGTAATTTATGATTTTTTTTATCTAGAAATTAGTTGCTAGTCCAAGAAGCCCATGTAGGAAGGGTTGCTCCATTTCCAGCTCCTGTTTGATTAGTAATATAAGCGCTAACTGTGTTATTCGCAGTTGCAAAGCTAATGCTGTTTAATTTAAAGTTTCCAGCAGTAATTATATTAAGCGCTGGTTGGTCAGCTGTGTTGAATTTAGCAAATGCAGATGGCATATCTGTGTGTACATATAAGTTTGTGTACGTTTGTTTTCCTCCACCTTCTTTAAAATTTACTGCTTTTTCAGAAGCTGTAAATTTAGCATCAGATCCTTTTACAATTGAAATATTAGTTATTTTAGCATCTGTAAGTGGAGTAGCTGCGCCATTAGCTCCGTTGTTTGATCCTTCTACTCCTGCGGCAGTAACACCAGAAATATAAATATTAGTAAGAGTACCTAAGTAACCGTCAGCAAAGTCTAAAGAATCGTCATATGAGTTGATGATTACTAAGTTTGAAGCATTAACAGCACCTCCAAAAAATTCTATACCATCATCACCACTTTCATAAGTGTAGATGTTGTTAACAGTAGTACCGCTACCTACTCCGAAGAAAGAAACTCCATTGTATTCTTTACTGTCACTGAATTTAGAACCAGTGTAAGAGATTTTTAAATAAGTGATAGATCCTGAGTTGTCAGCGTTGTTGTTACCACCGTATAATAAACCACCTACTTCCGATGTTCCGTTATCTCCAGTATTTACTTTAGCATCACCACAAATGATTAAACCACCCCAGTTACCTTCAGAAGGGGAAGTTTTTCCAGATGTCATAATTACTGGTTTAGAAGAAGTACCGTTGATGTAAATTTTCGCACCTCTTTCTACAGCAATATAAATTGTTTTAGCTTTTTCAGAATCAGCAGATGGATCTGATTTGATAGTTGTGCCTGCAGGTATAATTAATGTAGCTCCAGATTTTACAACTAATCCACCAGTCAATGTGTAAGTTTGAGTTGCATCTAATGTTACAGTACCATCAGTGATGTTTCCTTTTAAGTCATTTACATTTACAGTAAAAGAACTAGATGCTTCTGAAGTATTATCATTACTACAGCTTGTGAAAATTATACTTGCAATTGATAAGATTGCTAAAATTGATTTTTTCATTTTTTTATTTGTTTTGTTGTTTATTATTAACAATGCAAAGAAACAGATGTATTGTTTTTACTTGGTTAAGTAACTATTACATTGTTGTTAAGTATTTTGTTTGTTTTTTCTAATTGAGTAACATTTTGTTAACACGATTAATCGCTGAGTAAAAAAAAAGAGACAGCTATAAAATTAACTGTCTCTTAATGCTTTGTGGATAACTATTCTTTAAAATTTATAGTTAAGGGATAAACTAAAATTTGAACCTATTTTGTATGAACTTGCAAGAATGTCTTCTGCTTTGATATTTGGGGCTTTGCTTTGCTCTGCCACTCTTCTGTAAGCTGGATTTAAAATGTTTTTATAAGCTAATCCAAGTTTTAAATTTTTAGTCAAATTCGATTTTAAAATAAAATCTAATCGGTTTATTGCTTTATCAATAAGGTTTCCTCTTTCTTGAGTTCCAATTACAGCCAATTTATCTGATACGTAAGCATAAGTTAATGTTGCGGTAATGTCTCTATCTTCTTTGAATTCTTTAGTGAATGATAAATCTGCATTGGCTAAGAAATCAGAAGCGCCAGAAAGTTTTGAGTTTTTAAAGGTGAAGTTAGCACCAAATCCATTTTCGATAACAACTTTATTATTGCTTAAATCTTGATCTTGATACATGTAAGAACCGTTAAAACCAAAAGCAAGTTTTTGTTGTAGATTGTTTTCATCTGTTTTTTCAAAAATGTTTTTTCTGAATTCTAATTCAACTCCAGTTACAACAGCTTTTTCTCCTGTGTTAGCATAAGTGATATTTCCAGATGATGAATTAGTGAACATTTCATTAATTGGATTTTGAATTAATTTTCCAAAAGCAGTTACAGAAACTAGTTCATCTGATTTTGGAAATAATTCCCAGCTTAAGTCGGCATTATAGTTTGTGGAAGCATACAATTTATCATTCCCTTCATAACTTTGTCCCACTTCCTGAAAAAGAATTTTTACTTTTTCTTTAAATTGAGGTAATGTGTATGTGTTACTCGCAGCAAATTTTAAGTTTTGCTTTTCATTCAATTTATATTTGGCGATTACACTTGGTAAAAACTTAACCGGAGCATAAGTTCTACCTGTACCATCTGGAGCATCTAAACTTACATAATATACATATTGCTCAATTTGTTCAAATCTACCGCCTAAAATAACAGATAATCTATCTGTAAAATCATATTTTACATTTCCAAAAACAGAATGAATATTTAAATGTCCATTATAATATTGAGAAAGTTTACTTGAACTATCTCCATTAGATAAATCAAAGTAAGTACTACTTAAATATAGATCTGTGTTGTTGAAACCTTCGATAGGAAATACAGTTTTATTGGTTTCTGGGAAAAAAGAATATTGTAACGAATTAAAATCTACATTTTTTATTTTTCCAGAATAGCCTAAGGTTGCTTTTCCTCTAAATTCGTCTTCTTTTTTTCCAAAATTATAACTTGCAGAAAGGTTAGCAGATAATTCGTTTTCAGTTAAATTTTGATAGTATCTATGGTTGTTGATACTAGAGTTTTTAAAAAAAGAGTAAACAGTTGAGCCGTCTTCTACAGGTACAAATGTGTTTTGCATACGATCTGGAATCGTATTGTCAAGCATGCTGTATCCTATAGCCCAATTTGTACTCCATCTCTCGTTTAGTTCGTGTTTACCTAACAATTGATTTAAAATCAATTGTGTTTTGTCAAATGTTCCACGTTTGATGAATCCTACAGGGTCATTTCCTGGGAATTCAATGTTTCTTCCGTCGTATTCACTATAATCCTGTGAAGATGAGTTTAAGAATAGAGTAGTGAACAATAATGTGTTCTTTGTATCGATTTTGTAATTAGCACTTCCCATTACGGTAGTGTTAGTGTTGTATTTGTATGATTTTCTAAAGAAATCGCTATTTGCTAAACCTTGAGCAGTAATATTTGTTTTGTAAACACCTTCATTGTATTTGTTATCATTATCAAATGAAGCTGTAATAAATGTTCCAATGCTTCCATTCTGTCCCACGTTGAATTTCTTTCCTCCTGATAATGAAAAGCTGTTGTTAAGAGTGTATTTTCTTTCCTGTCTGTCCCAACTTGTTGTGAAATTGTATGGTAATAGTGGATTGTTTGGTGCAGTAACTTTTTTAAAGCCTAAATATGATGGGCCATCTTGTAAGTAAAAATTATCTAATTTCACTACATTACTATTTCCACCTAATCCAAGACCTAATTCTACAAATGGATTACCACTCATTTTTTTAGAAACTATATCAACATTAGCTCCAGCAAAATCAGCATAATTTTGAGATTCAAAAGTTTTACTGATACCAATTGATTCTACGATGTCTGTTGTAAAAATATCTAAAAGGATGTTTTTATTTGATGGATTGTTTGATGGTAATGGTAATCCGTTTAAAGTAGTTACATTGTAACGATCACCTAAACCTCTTACGAATACACTTCCTGAGCCTTCTTGCTTTGTGATACCACTTACTTTAGTTACAGCTGAGGCTACATCACTAACTCCTTTTCTTGATAGTTCTTGAGCTCCAATAGCCTGTTTTATTTCTACAGCATTTTTTTGTTCTAACAATAAAGCAGTTTCTTTTTGACGGTTTACTGTTGAGGTGATGACAACATCTTTAAGTGCATAAGCCCCTGAAGATAAAGCCTGATCTAATACTAATTTTTCACCCGCAGCTATCTTTATAGCTACTTCTTTAGGTTCGTAGCCTACAAATGTAAACTGTACTACATAACTTCCAGGAGCAATACTAATAGTGTATTTTCCTTCTATATCTGTAGTAGCACTAATTTGAGTTCCTTTTATAAAAACATTGGCAAATGGTAATGTCTCATTATTAGAATCTTTGTCTGTTATTACTCCTGAAATCGTACCTTTACCTTGCGCAAAGCTCAATGCAGTAATAAAAAATGTTAAAATGATTAATCTAATTTTCATGTTTTGTTAAATTTTTTGCAAAGAAATGGTAGCTTTGTAAAGTTCGTGTTAATCACTTGTTACGATTATGTTGCTTCAGTATTACTAAATTGTTATCTCTTTAAATTACGGTTAACACGACTTTTAGGCTGTTTTTTTATTATTACATTTACATCGCAAAAGAAAATTTGCTAGATTATGAAAAAGAAAAACACGAAGATTTTATTGGTTGATGACGAACCAGATATTTTAGAAATTGTTGGTTATAACCTTACTCAAGAGGGCTACCAAATTGTTACTGCTTCTAATGGTAAAGAAGCGATAGCTAAGGCTAAAAAAGAATTACCAGATTTAATTATCATGGATGTAATGATGCCTGAAATGGATGGCATGGAAGCTTGTGAAAACATCAGAAACATTCCTGAATTGAGAGAAGTTATTATAACTTTCTTGACTGCTCGTAGTGAAGATTATTCACAAGTAGCTGGTTTTGATGCTGGAGCCGACGATTACATTACTAAACCTATTAAACCAAAATTATTAGTAAGTAAGGTAAAAGCTTTATTGCGAAGACTTAAAGAATCAGGTGAACAAGACAGTGAAACTTTGAATGTAGGCGGAATCGAAATTAATCGTGAGGAATATAAAATTATTAAAGACGATGTTGAGATTGCGTTACCTAGAAAGGAATTTGAATTGTTCTATTTATTAGCTTCAAAACCTGGAAAAGTATTTAAAAGAGATGAGATTTTAGATAAAGTTTGGGGCAACGAGGTTGTAGTAGGAGGAAGAACAATTGATGTTCATATTAGAAAACTTCGCGAGAAAATAGGCGATGACCTTTTTAAAACTATAAAAGGAGTAGGTTATAAGTTTGAAGTATAACATATATATGTATATTTACTTCAGTATAATCAAGAACAATTTATTAAATGAAAATTAGCTTTAAAAAAACATATAAGTTCGCCATTAAGTCGGCATTTTATATTAGTGTTTTTTCAACTGCCTTTGTTCTTTTTTTAGCAATGCTTATTTTTAATACTAGTCCTAAAAGCTTATGGACTTTTGGGATAGTATTTGTATTTGTAATTTATCTCTTTTCCTTTTTGGTGTTACAGTATCGTGTAGAGAAATTTATTTACAGAAGAGTGAAGAAAATTTATGACGATGTTTCACTCTTAGAATCCAGTACACTTATTAATCAGCCTATCACAACGGATATGGAAACTTTAACACGTGAAGTGAAGAAGTTTGCCACGGATAAGAAACTAGAAATCGAAATGCTACAAGTTCGTGAGGAATACCGAAGAGAGTTCTTAGGAAATATTTCTCATGAATTAAAAACACCTCTTTTTACCGTTCAAGGATATATTTCTACGCTGCTTGATGGAGCAATGGAAGATAAAACAATTCGTAAAAAATATTTAAAACGTGCCGACAAAGGTGTAGAACGTCTTATATATATAGTAGAAGATTTGGATATGATTACCAAATTAGAGTCGGGAGATTTGAATTTGGATATTACTGAATTTGATATTGTTGAATTAATTCGAAATGTTTTTGACTTGTTAGAAATGAAAGCCGACAAGAAAAAAATTACCCTTTGTTTCGAAAACGAGTACATCCGTCCTAATTTTGTTAAAGCAGATAAAGATAGAATTCAGCAAGTGATTGAAAACTTGATTGTAAATTCTATTAAGTATGGTAAAAAAGACGGGACAACAGAAGTGGCAGTGGTCAATTTGACTAAAGAAAAAGTGTTAGTTCGAATTACCGACGATGGTGAAGGAATTGAAAAACAAAATATCCCAAGGCTATTTGAGCGTTTTTATCGCGTAAACAAGAGTGGATCTAGAGCCGAAGGAGGTTCTGGTTTAGGATTGGCTATTGTAAAACACATCATCGAAGCCCATAAAGAGAAGATATATGTGGAAAGTGAGTTTGGAGTTGGTTCTGAGTTTTCTTTTACAATTGAAAAAGCAGTTAAAAAAGAACAGCAAAAACAAGAAGAAATTATTATCGAGGACGAAGACGAAGACGAAGAGTAGTCTTTATTTCCTTTTTTAATACCAAAAGGCGTAGTTTGTAACTACGCCTTTTTTTGTTGCTTTTATTCAAAATCCAAGCCGATTTATCGTTTTTCAGAATCATGTTTTTTTCGGCTTTTGCCCAATGTTAATTTAATGTTAACTAAAAATAACCTCTTCAAGGCTTGAATTTGTTGGGCTTTCTCATATTGGTAAAATAAATTCTCACATTATAAAGAAGCTAATGTGAACAAATGTTTACGTTAAGTTCCCTTTATGATAACTCATACTTAATATTTGAGATAAAGTTTAATATTAGGTTTGCATAAAAATAATATAATATTGATTTAAAGTTAAAATGAAAAAATATTTATTTACAGGTTTGCTATTGGTTTCGTTTTTAATGAATGGACAAGAAGTTGATAAGGTGGCAGTGGCGAAAGAAGTAGTTCGTGTACTGGATTCGATAAATAAAGTTAAGGTTGCTCAAGAAAATGCAAAGCCTAAAAAAGAACACTGGTATGATAACATCGGTTTAAGAGGTTATGTACAAGTACGTTACAATGGTTTGTTGTCTACTAACGATAAAGTGTCATGTGAGCAATGTGATAAATCATGGGGGACAACTTCAATAGCTCCAGATGCAAAATCAAATAATGGGTTTTTTATTAGACGAGCACGTTTAGTATTTTCGGGTCAAATTCATCCTAATGTATACATTTATATTCAGCCAGATTTAGCTAGTTCGCCTGCATCAGGAGTGAATCATTTTATGCAGATTAGAGATGCTTATTTTGATTTGTCATTCGATAAAAAAAGAGAATTTAGAGTTCGTTTAGGGCAAAGTAAAGTGCCTTATGGTTTTGAAAACATGCAATCAAGTCAAAACAGATTGACTTTGGATCGTAACGATGCGTTAAATAGTGCTGTTGCAAATGAGCGTGATTTAGGGGCTTTTTTCTATTGGGCGCCAAGCGAAGTTAGAGAGCGTTTTGCAATGTTAGTTAAAGATGGTTATAAAGGATCTGGTGATTATGGAGTATTTGCATTGGGTGCATATAATGGTCAAACAGCTAATAAGTCTGAAGGAAATAGAAATTTACACGTAGTTACAAGATTGAGTTATCCTTTTGTTATTGGTGATCAAATTATTGAGCCAGGAATTCAGGCTTACACAGGAAAATGGGCTTTTGGTAGCGAACTTTCTACAGGTGTGACTACAGCTAACAAACTAAATACATTAGATCAAAGAGCTGCTGCTTCTTTTATTTTGTATCCAAAACCATTTGGAGTACAAGCAGAGTATAATATTGGTAAAGGGCCTCGCTATAATAAAGTAACAAATTCTGTTGATGTTTCACATCTAGAAGGAGGTTATGTGACTTTGAACTACAAATGGGATTTGCCTAAGCACCACTTATTGTACCCTTTTGCTAAATTCCAATATTATAACGGAGGTAAGAAATTTGAAAAAGATGCCAGAAGCTATGTAGTGAGAGATTACGAATTAGGTTTAGAGTGGCAGCCATTTAAGGCATTTGAGTTAGTAGCGGAATGGGTTATTGCCGATCGTACTTTTGAAGATAGTGGATTAAAAAATAACAGACAAAAAGGGAATTTGTTACGATTACAAGCTCAATTTAATTTCTAATATATAGTTGTTTAACGGAACGGTTTAATAAAGTAAATATAATATTAATTTAACATTAACGATGGGGCTTTAAAATACTTTTGTCCCAAAATAAAACAATTAAAATGAAAAAATCTAATTTAAAATTATACGCTCTTTTAGCAGTAATAATGACTGTTGGTTTATCTTTTACAGCTTTGAAAAAAATCACTGTAAAAGGATCAGATACTATGGTAATTTTGTCTCAAAAATGGGCTGAAGTATACATGGCTAAGCATCCTGGTACCGTAATTCAGGTTACAGGTGGAGGTTCTGGAGTAGGTTTAGCTGCTTTGTTAAATGGATCTACAGAAATTGCTAATGCAAGTCGTCCAATAAAACCGGCTGAGGTTCAAAAATTGAAAGAGAAATTTAAAACAGCAGGTATTGAAATTCCATGTGCAAAAGATGGTTTATCTGTGTTTTTAAATAAAGGAAATAAAGTTTCTGAATTATCTATTCAGCAATTAGGAGCTATTTTTTCCGGTAAAATTACAAACTGGAAAGAAGTAGGTGGAGATGATGCTAAGATTCGTTTGTATGGAAGAGAAAGTAGTTCAGGAACTTTTGAGTTCTTTAGAGAGCATGTTGTAAATGGTGATTTTGCTGCTAATGTACAAACATTGCCTGGTACTGCAGCAATTGTAAATGCTGTTGCTAAAGATAAATATAGTATTGGTTACGGTGGTGCTGCTTATGCAGAAGGTGTTAAAGACTGTAAAGTGAAAAAAGATGCTAAAAGCAAAGGTGTATTACCAACTGCTGCTACTATCAAAAATAAAACCTATCCAATTTCAAGATACTTATTTATGTATTTGAAATCGAAACCAACTGGTGAAACAAAAGCATTTATTGATTGGATTTTAAGCCCAGAGGGACAAAAATTAGTTGTTGAAACTGGTTATTTTCCAGTAAAATAATAGAATGATAAATAATACTATCCTTTATCGGCTATAACACCCGATAAAGGATATGTTGTATTTATAATTTAATGAATTTTTAATTATTCAAAATGAATTCTCAAATTCCGATCAAAAAAAATTTCACCAAAGAAAGTTTGAAGAAACAGTTCAGACTTTCGGAGTTTCTTGCTGAAAAAATAATTTCATCTGTTGCTTTTCTCTCTATTGCAATTATTTTTCTGATCTTTATTTTTGTTTTTAAAGAGTCTTTGCCAATTTTTAGTTCAGCTAAAGAATCAACTCAAACTGAAATACAACAATCATCGAATACTAACAATGCGCCAGAATCCTATGGTGGAGTTGAAACAGATGATTTACAACCAGAATCCTACGGTGGTGTTGAAAAAGAAGAATTGCAACCAGAATCCTATGGTGGAGTTGAAAAGGAAGATTTACAACCAGAATCCTACGGTGGGGTTGAAAAGGAAGACTTACAGCCGGAATCGTATGGCGGAATAGAAAAAGAAGAATTGGTCGCAGGAGACGAATCCGCAGAAAAAACAGAAGTAATTGAAGAGAAATCAGATTCCATTTGGGATAGCTTATTAACTTCTGATTGGGTTCCTGTTTCTGAGAATCCAAGATTCGGATTGTTAAGTTTATTGATTGGAACTTTAAAAGTGACTATAATTTCGATGCTTATTGCTGGGCCAATTGCTATTTTAGCGGCACTTTATACGGCATGTTTCGCATCAAAAAGAACCAAAGAAATTATTAAACCGATTATAGAAATGCTTGCTGCTTTCCCATCGGTAGTAATTGGTTTCTTTGCTTTGATGGTGATGGCAACTTTTTTCCAGGATATTTTTGGATATGATTCCCGTTTAAATGCATTTGTGGGTGGTGTTGCAATGGCTTTAGCTTCTATTCCAATTATTTATACTATTTCTGAAGATGCGCTTTCGTCTATTCCTAAAACCTACATTGAAGCGAGTTTGGCTTTGGGTGCTAATAAATGGCAAACCGCTTTTCATGTGGTATTACCAGCAGCTACTCCGGGTATTTTTGCAGCTTTGTTATTAGGAGTAGGTAGGGTTTTTGGAGAAACCATGATTGCTTTGATGGCCACGGGTAATGCGGCTTTGATGTCGGCAAATCCTTTTGAAAGTGTAAGAACTTTTGCAGCTACAATTGGAGCTGAAATGGCAGAAACTGTTTTTGGAGAAACACATTATAGTGTGTTGTTTTTTATTGGTTCATTGTTATTCATTTTTTCTTTTGGATTAAATGCATTGGCTGAATTTTATGTAAAAGGTAGATTAATTAAGAAATTTCAAGGAAAATAAATCATGAGTACAGCAACTAAAGAAATCAACAGTTCCTTGCTTTCAACTCAAAACAAAAGTACTGATATAAAAGGTAAAGTTATTGTAGGACTAACTCAATTAGCAGTTTACACTATTATTGCTATTCTTTTTGTTATCTTAGGAATTATTATTTATGAAGGGCGTGAAAAATTTTCATGGGAATTCATCAGTTCTTTTCCAACTAATGGAATGACCGAAGGAGGTATTTTTCCGGCTTTGATTGGAACCTTTATCATGGTAATTGTAATGTCTATTGCAGCAGTTCCTTTTGGTACAATTACAGCAATTTATTTGACGGAGTATGCGAGTGAAACTTCTAAGTTTGCGGCAGCTGTTCGTTTTTCAGTTCGAACTTTAGCCGTAGTTCCTTCTATTATTTTTGGTCTTTTCGGACTTGGATTTTTCATTCAATTTATTGGAGCAGGGTTTGATACCGCTTTCAATGGAGGACAATTACGTTGGGGACAGCCTAATATTCTTTGGGCAAGTTTAACTATGTCATTATTAACATTGCCAGTAATTATAGTTTCGGTAGAAGAGGCTTTAAAAACCATACCACGTGAATTACGTGAGGCAAGTTTAGCTTTGGGAGCAACTAAATGGCAAACGATTAAAAATGTAGTACTTCCAGGTTCAATTTCTGGGATTATGACAGGTACAATTCTTGCAGTAAGTAGAGGTGCGGGTGAGGTAGCTCCTATTTTATTTACTGGAGCAGCTTATTATTTGGCTTCTTTGCCAGGTTCTTTGAGTGATCAGTTTATGAATTTAGGTTATCATATTTATATAATGGCTACTCAATCTTCTGATGTTGAAAAGACAATGCCTATTCAATTTGCAACGACTTTAGTATTATTGATTTTGACTTTGTCATTAAATTTAGTGGCGGTAGTTATTCGCTCTAGAATCAGAAGAAAAGCAAAATAATTTTGCTCATTAACTAATAAAATTTACTTTTAGATTATAATAAAATAAAAATGAAAGACATAAAAATACAAGTAAATGATTTGTCATTGTATTATGGTGAAAAGAAGGCGCTAAAGGAGATTACAATGGAAATTCCAGCTAATAAAGTGACTGCGTTAATTGGTCCTTCTGGTTGTGGAAAATCGACATTTTTAAGATGTATTAACCGAATGAATGACTTGATTCCTAGTGTTTCAATTACAGGTCAAATGCTTGTGGAAGGAGTTGATATTTACGATAAGAATGTAGATGTTGTAAACATCCGAAAAAAAATCGGGATGGTGTTTCAAAAATCAAATCCATTCCCAAAATCCATTTATGAAAATGTGGTTTATGGTTCCAGAATTAATGGGATTAATGATAAAAAACAATTAGACGAAATTGTTGAAACTTCATTACGCCAGGCAGCAATTTGGGATGAATTAAAAGATCGTTTGGGTGATTCGGCTTTAGGACTTTCTGGAGGGCAACAACAACGTTTGTGTATTGCCAGAACGTTGGCGGTTAGCCCAGATATTATTTTGATGGATGAACCAGCGAGTGCTCTGGATCCAATTTCTACCTCTAAAATTGAAGAATTGGTTCACGAATTGAAAGAGCAATATACCATTATTATTGTAACTCATAATATGCAACAAGCAGCAAGAACCAGTGATCATACTGCATTCTTTTATATGGGTGAATTGATTGAAATGGGTAAAACAAATGCAATTTTTACCAAACCTGAGAAAAAACAAACTGAGGATTATATCACGGGTAGATTTGGATAAAATAGCATATTACTTAAGTAAGAGGTATTTTTAATCTACACAGTTTTAAAACAAAATAATAGGATGACACACTTTGAAATAGAATTAGATAAATTAAAAAATGTAATTCAGAAAATTGGGGTTTTAGCAGAAAATCAAGTGAGTGAAGCAGTTAAAGCGGTACTTGCTGAAGCTGTAGTTGAAGGAAAAGAAATAAAGAAAGTTGAGAATAAAATTGATAAATTAGATATTAAGATTGACGAAATTTGTCAACGAATTTTTGCGCTACAACAACCTGTAGCATCTGATTTAAGATTTATCATGGCTTCATTGCAAATTAGTAATGAGATTGAACGAATTGGGGATCTGGCTATTAGTATTATCAAGAAAACGAAAAATATCAAAGAAAAGCACGATTTAATCGGGAAGTTTAATATTGCTGATGTTGCGAGAGAAGTAGAAGTGATAATGGTAAAAACGAATGAGTGTTTTTTAACTAGAGATTCTGATATTATTGCTTCAATTTTTCCGTTAAATAATTCGATAAAAGCTAATGTTGACGAACTTATTAATGGTATTATTGCAGAAATGAAAGCTAATTCTAAAGTAGTTGTTTCGGGAACTAATCTTGTTTTAGTTTTGAAACATTTGGAACGTATTTCTGAGCATTGCAGTAACATTGCAGAATCCGTTTATTTTATGGTTCATGCTAAAATTATTAAGCATGAAAAATTTGACGAAATGTAATAACGTATGTAATTTCAATAAAAAAGCTAGATTGTCTATTTGATTATCTAGCTTTTTTATTGAAATTTCACTGTTTATTATTGAAAAACGGTAAAAATTTCTCCCCAATTTAAATCGGTTTTTATTTCGGATAGTCCCTTAAAATTATTTATTTCTTCTAAATCCTTTATCGTAAAATGTTCTTGATCTACAAAAGGGACAAGACCTTCTTTTTTTAATTTTCTAGCCAAATATTCCTGTTCATATTGCCCAGGTGTAGGAATGAAAAATGCTTTTTTATTGAGTTTTGATAAATCCATTATGGAAGTGTATCCTGAACGACAAAGTATTAGTTCGCTTTCATTCAGCGCTTGTTCCAGCTGGCGACTGTGCATGAAATTATAATAAGTAACATTGTCTATTTGTTCTTTGACTTGTTCTTTTTCAATAATTCCTTTTACAAAAAGAATAGTGCCATTATAATTAACTATTTCTGCTTTTAATTTTTCCTCAAGCATTCCTCTTTGTGGTTCCGGTCCTGAAAGAATGATCATTAAATCATATTTTTTAGCTACTTTTTTACAGTGCATTCTACTTATTGGACCAATGTATTTAATGTTGAAATCAGGGTTTTTTAAATGACTTAATTCACCCGCTAAATTAGTGGCACCATTTGAATCTGGTACCCAACATTCTGTGAATTTTTTTATAATATTTTGATGTAAAAGACTGGTGAGCCAAGTCGTGTTGCCTGTTAAAACATTTAACTGATGCGTAATAAAAACAGAGGGTATTTTTTTATTAAATACACCTAATCTATTGTCTGAAATAATGCCTTCAATTTCGTGTTTCTTTATCCATTTTTTAACTAATCTTTTTTCTTCAAGGATAGCTTCTATCATTTTTGGACAATTTTTAAGAAGTTTCCATTTGAAATATTTCCTATTTTTAGCGTATTCAATTTCATAGGAAGGTAATTCGAGAAATTTTAGATAAGGAAATTCTTTTTTTAGTAAGTCCAAAGCAACACCATCCGAAGCAATAATTGGAATGTGATTATTGTCTAATAAAGCTTTAATGATAGGGATACAACGAGTGGCATGGCCTAGTCCCCAGTTTAAAGGCGCTACTAGTATGGTTTTACTTGGTGTACTTAAATTCATAGTTTTAAACATTTTGATAAAAATAGTCAAACAAAGTTTTTAGATTTTTTCCTATGAATTATCAAACTATTAAGTTATTATTTCCTAATGTAATAATTTAATTCGCTATTTGAATAAAAAAAGACACTGAAGTTAATAGTTTAACAACAGTGTCTTTGATAGCGTTATATAAAAAAGGCTTAGCTTTCTTTAGTCACAATTTGCATTGTTTCAGTACCTAGTTGTTTTAACAGTACTGTTTTGCCCTCCATAACTGTTTGTGCGGCTGCATCATTAAAATGTCTGATAGTGTAAAGTGTAACATCTTCGTTGTAACCTACTTTGAACTTTTTAGACAAAATTGCCAATAAGTCTTTGAAGTTGCCAAACTTATCCTCAACACATACTGAGAAACTAATAGCCGAGTTTTGAATTAGGTTTACTTTGATTTTGAATTCGTGGAATAAACCAAATATTTCACTAATATTTTCTTCCATAATGAAAGAGAAATCAATTGATGAAAGAGAAATCAATAATTGCTCTCTCTTAACAATGAAGCATGGCATAAATGGTTCAAGAGTAGCTCCTTTGCTTACTACAGTTCCTTTTAGTAATGGATTAATAAAAGATTTTACGTGTAAAGGAATTTCCTTTTTTTGTAAAGGTTGTAGTGTTTTTGGGTGGATTACTGTTGCTCCGTAGAACGCTAATTCAATTGCTTCTCTGTAGGAGATTTGGTTAAGCAAACTTGCGTTTTCAAAATATCTAGGGTCAGCATTCATAACTCCAGGAACGTCTTTCCAGATGGTAACACTTTCGGCATTTAAGCAATACGCAAAAATAGCAGCAGTATAATCAGAACCTTCACGACCCAAAGTAGTGGTAAAGTTATTTTCGTCAGAACCTAAGAAACCTTGCGTAATGTTTAAGCTTTTAGTTTTGATATTGTTAGCAATATTTTTTTGTGTTAATTCCCAATCCACTTCAGCATCGCGGTAGTTGTTGTTGGTTTTGATGTAGTTGCGTACATCGATCCATTGCGTTTCAATTCCCATGAAGTTCATGAAATAACTTAAAATGGTAGTCGAAATAATTTCTCCCATACTTACAATTTGATCGTAAACAAAGTTGTAGTTAGGCGATTTATTGTGCGCTAAGAAATATTCTAAATCGGTAAAGTGATTTTGTACGGCAGCAAAAACTTCATGGTTTTCATCTTCAAATAAATCCAAAAGAATTTGATTGTGGTATTTTTTTATTTCTTGTACCGAAGCGTTAAGCTCAGCTGATTTGTCGAAGTAATTTTTAATTACAACTTCTAATGCATTAGTAGTTTTGCCCATGGCAGAAACAACTAACAATACATCTTGATACCCTGCTTTTAGTAAAACGTCGTAAACGTTTCTTATTCCAGCGGCATCTTTTACAGATGCTCCACCAAATTTAAATACTTTCATATTTTGTTTTTTCTAATTTTGTTTTATTTTATTTTTCATAAAATTAGCAATTCTCTCTTCATCCATCTGAACAACATGCCATTCTTTTAATACTTTGGCGCCTGATTTTTCATAAAAATCAATCGCTGGTGTGTTCCAGTCTAGTACATTCCAATCGATTCTTCGTACTTGATCTTTTTGGGCCTGCTTGATAATTTCTGAATAAAGCGCATATCCAATTCCTTTACCACGCATATTATTTTTTACAACTAAATCTTCAAGATGGATGATTTTACCTTTCCAAGTCGAATAACGGTAATAATAAAATGCTATGCCTACGATTTCTTTTTCATTTGAATCAGAATCTATTTCGGCAACAAAGACATGAAATAAAGGATGTTCACCAAAACCATCTCTAATTAAGTCCTCTTCCGTAACCATAACGGCCTCAGGTTCTTTTTCAAAAATAGCTAATTCTTGAATGAGTTTAAGAACAGCAGCCATGTCTTCTTTTTTACCAGTTCTGATATTCATAAATTCGTATTATTAAGGTTTGAAAAATAATAATATGGCTTTTTTTATTTGTATGCAACTTTAAATTCTTAGCAAATATACAATACTGAAAAACTAAGTAGGTTTTATTGAATCATTATCACAAAAAAAACGATATTTGTTATCGCAAATATAACTATATCGATTTCGGAATGGAACAAAGTACTAAAACTCTAGGGGAATTTATCATTGAAAATCAAAATGCATTTCAATACTCATCTGGTGAGTTATCAAGAATAATCAATTCAATACGATTAGCCGCAAAAGTAGTTAGTTACAAGGTGAATAAAGCAGGTCTGGTGGATATAACTGGTGCTGCTGGCGAAAGGAATATTCAAGGTGAAGATCAGCAAAAACTAGATGTGTATGCTAATGAGATTTTTATTCAAACATTAAAAAATCGAGAGATAGTTTGTGGTATCGCTTCGGAAGAAAATGATGATTTTATAACCGTCGAAGGACAAGATAAAAATCATAAAAATAAATATGTGGTTTTGATGGATCCTTTGGATGGATCTTCTAATATTGATGTAAATGTTTCAGTGGGTACTGTTTTTTCGGTATACAGAAGAATTACTCCTATTGGGACACCGGTTACTCTTGAAGACTTTTTACAACCGGGTACTATGCAAGTGGCAGCTGGATATGTAATTTATGGTACATCAACAATGTTAGTCTATACGACTGGTCATGGGGTAAATGGGTTTACATTAAACCCTGCAATTGGTACTTTCTATTTGTCACATCCCAATATGCAATTCTCTAAAGACGGACATATTTATTCGATTAACGAAGGGAATTATATCCAGTTTCCGCAAGGAGTAAAAGATTATATTAAATATTGTCAATCAGAAGAAGGAGATCGTCCTTATACTTCAAGATATATTGGAAGTTTAGTTTCGGATATTCATAGGAACATGATTAAAGGTGGAATTTATATTTATCCTACAAGTTCTAAAGCGCCAAAAGGAAAATTAAGATTGCTTTATGAATGTAATCCAATGGCTTTTATAGCTGAGCAAGCCGGCGGAAAAGCATCGGATGGATTTAGAAGAATCATGGAAATTAAACCAACTGAATTACACGAACGCGTACCATTTTTCTGTGGAAGTTATAATATGGTAACTAAAGCAGAAGAATTTATGCTTAATGCCAGTAAGAAATAGTTAAATCAGCATTTGTAGAAATCAAAAAGCTCTTGAATGATTTACTCAAGAGCTTTTTTTGTATGGTTAACGTAAAATATTATTTGTGCATGTTTTGCATTTCGTAAGCAAAAGTGTCAAAATCTACTTTTTTGTCTACTAATGATAATGCTTTACCCACAATATATCCAGAATTGCTTGGTGTAAAACCTAAACCAATGGCAATTTTCTTTAAGATTGTTTCTTGTTTATCTCCCAACTGGTGGTCTACATGAACCATTCTTGCTAGGTCGTATAAACGCTCAAGTCTTTGAGAGTATAAATAAGGCGGGTTAATCGGGTGTATTGTTGGATTCTCTAAAATTTCTTCATACTCTGAATCAGAAATTTCAAGTTTCGTTGCTAATTTGTTTAAGAAGTTTTTTTCTTCTGTTGAAACAATTCCATCTGCTAAAGCAACACGAACAATAGCAGAGAAATGACCTCTATTTCTTTCTTTAAATTCGCTATCAAATAAATCTGAAAATGACATAATACTTGTTTTTTTAGACAAATATAATTCAATTTTTAAATTATTAATTTCCTTTTGAATATTATTTGAAGAGAAATTATATTTGGAATATAATTATTCACAAGGAATTGTTAGATTGAATTGAGGAGTTTCAAAATTAATCGTAAGTTTACATCCCTTATCAATTAATAATACCTATGATGTCCCAATTTTTAATCTACTTTCAGTTAGGATTAAAACATATTTTAAATATCTATTCCTACGACCATATTTTGTTTTTGATAGCCTTGTCCATTCCGCTTGCTTTTAAAGATTGGAAAAGAATATTAGCATTAGTTACTTCGTTTACAGTAGGACATACGGTGGCTTTGTTATTAACTTTGTATGGAATTATTACAGTGAAAGTTGCTGTTATTGAATTGTTAATTCCTATTACTATTTTGATTGTTGCCTTGTTTCATCTGTTTACTGCAGGCAAATCTGGGAAAAAGGAAAGTGTGAATTTGGTTTTCATAGTAACACTGTTTTTTGGAATAATTCATGGTTTAGGATTTACAAATCATTTTAGGAATATTCATAAAGAGGCATCGATATCTAAATTTTCAGCAATATTGGAAACATCATTAGGAATTGAGGTGGCTCAATTAGTGGTTATCTTAGTTGTTTTAATTTTAGCTTATATTGTACAGACTGTTTTTAGATTTTCTAAAAGAGATTGGACTTTAGTGATGTCGGCATTCATTATTGGTGTAGTTTTACCAATAATTTTAGGTAATGAAATTTGGTTAAGATAGAATTATGGAACAAAAAAAATTAAACAAATACGATAAGGCTTATCTTCGTATAGCGAAGGAATGGGGGCAATTATCGTATTGCAAGCGTAAGCAAGTGGGGGCAATAATTGTAAAAGACCGAATGATTATTTCTGATGGTTATAATGGAACCCCAACAGGATTTGACAATTGTTGTGAAGATGAGGAAGGCTTAACAAGATGGGATGTTTTGCATGCCGAAGCTAATGCAATTCTTAAGGTAGCGCGTTCTACCCAATCCTGTGAAGGAGCAACTTTGTACATCACGCTTTCTCCTTGTAAAGAGTGTAGTAAATTGATTCACCAATCAGGTATAAAAAGAGTGGTGTATCAAAATGGATATCGTGACGAATCAGGAATTGAATTTTTGAAAAAAGCGGGAGTTGTTGTCGATCATATCCCAGAATTAGAAGACTAAGGTGAAAATAAATTACAAATACATGCCAATTTATATTAGTATTATTCTTTCAGTAGGAATACTAATAGGTGTGTTTTTGGGTTTTTCGATTCAACGTCAATCGTTGAATTCAAATGATTCTAAAGCGAAACTAAATAAGTTAATAGACTTCATAGAAAACGAATATGTCGATGAGTTGAATACCGACTCGATTGTAAACAAAACAGTCGATAATATTTTGGCTCAACTAGATCCGCATTCTGTTTATATCCCAGCAAGCGAACAAAAAGAAGTTGCCGAAAATATGAAAGGTGATTTTGTAGGTATTGGTGTTCGTTTTATTCTTTTTAAAGATACGGTTGCTGTTATTGAACCTATTGAAAATGGTCCTTCGGCTAATGCTGGAATCAAACCAGGTGACCGAATTTTATATGCCGATGGCTTAAAGTTATTTGGGCGGAAATTACCAACAGATTCTTTGTTCTCAAAATTTAAAGGGGAAGAAGGTTCTCAGGTAGTGTTAACAGTGTATCGGAAATCAGAAAAAAGAAAAATTAATTTTAGGATAAGAAGAGGAATTATTCCTCTTAAAAGTGTCGATGCAGCATTAATGTTGAATCCCACGACCGCCTATATTAAAATCAATCGTTTTGCCGAAACCACTTACGAGGAATTCAAAGTTGCTTTAGTTTGTTTAAAAAAACAAGGTGCTCAATCGCTTGTTATTGATTTGAGGGACAACGGTGGTGGTTATTTGGAAGAGGCAGTTGAAATTGCAGATGAGTTGTTGCCTAAACAAAAGTTAATTTTGTTTACCAAAAATAAAAATGGTAAAATCGATAAGACTTATGCTACTGAACGAGGAGATTTTGAAGGCGGGAATTTATTTGTTTTAATCAATGAAAATTCAGCTTCGGCTAGTGAAATTTTGGCTGGCGCGGTTCAGGATAATGATAGGGGAACTATTGTAGGACGCCGATCTTTTGGTAAAGGTCTCGTACAACGTGAAATGAATTTTGATGATGGTTCGGCTGTACGATTAACAGTGGCGCGCTATTACACACCTACAGGTAGGTCGATTCAAAAACCTTATAAAAAAGGGCAAGAACACTATTTTAGCGAGTCGGAAATGCGTTATAAAAATGGCGAACTATACGATAAAGAGTGTATTGAAGTTGCTGATAGTTTGAAATATAAAACGCCTAAAGGAAAAATAGTTTATGGTGGAGGCGGAATTGTCCCAGATGTTTTTGTGCCACTTGAATTTGAAAACGCCGATGAAGCAACTGTTTATTTGTTGGAAACTGGAGTTGTAGGTAATTTTGTTTTTGAACAATTAGATGAAAAAAGAACTGCTTTTAAAGGGCTTTCATTGGATCAGTTTTTGAAGAACATGAATACAACTGATGCCTATTTTGTTTTGTTTGATCGCTTTTTGAGCAAACATATTCCTAGTATTCAGTTGGCAAAAGCCAAAGCGCTTGTAAAACGACATATCAATGCCGAATTTGCCAAACAATTGTATGGTGAAAAAGTTTATTATGATATCCTTTTAAAGGATGATCTAATGATAAAGAAAGTGTTGAATAAAAAATAGTTTTTATCGAATACTATCGTGGGCGTGTGTTTGTGTGCCATTATTCCATAAAGTAAGAATATCTGTGGCTACTGCAGCGCCACTTCCGGCAGCAATTGCTAGTTGACTTCTCCATCCTGCCAAAGTTCCAATGACATAGATGCCATCAGCAACTAAATGGTCGTTGTTTTTTAATTGAATTCGTTGTTTTTCAGGAAGTGCTTTTTGATGAGGAATCACATATTGCATTAATCCTTCAATAGCAAATGTATTAGCAGAGCCTATTCCTATTACAATTGCTTTAGTTTGGTAACTGTTTTTATTGGTAACAACCGTAAAGTTAGCTGCTTCTCCTTCAATGCGAAGTACTTTTTCGTTATGAATTTGAGTAATATGAGGATAGCATTGGTTGAGATGCTCAATACTTTCTGTTAATAATTCTGATCCAAGTTTGCCAGCAGGAATTCCGTATGCATTGTTAAACAAAGCATCTTGCAAAGAGGAAGATTTTTGATGGGAAAAAATACCAATTTTTTTATCGGATACAAAACTCTTGTTTTTGGCAGAGCCAAGCACTAAAGCGCATGACATCCCTGATACTCCACCACCAATGATTAAAACGTCAAACATAAAATTATTGTTTGTCGTTCATTTTGTCTTCTATTTTTTTAGACATTCTAAAAATGATTAGAATTAAGATGGCACAACAAGAAGCGGCTATTCCAATAAAAGCTACAGCGTTGTCTTCTTTAAAAAGATTGTTGAAATCTAATTGAGTGATATTGAAAATGACAAGTGCTGAAGCAACAAACACTAATATGTTAGTAAAAATTTTCATGACATTTATATTGGCCTATAACTCAAGAAATCGATTAAAAACAAGAAGTTTTATCTGTTTAGTCGAACTCAAAATTACTGTTACAAGCTAAATTATGGGGCTAAATTAAAAAAAAATAATTTATAAGAACAGTCCTTTAACATTAGCAGCAAATAATTTAACAGCTATGGCTAAAAGTACTACTCCAAATGCTTTGCGTATAACCCCAAGTCCATCTTTTCCTAATAATTTTTCAATTTTTGAGGATGATTTTAATACAATATAAACTAAACAAATGTTTAATAGAATGGCAATTACAATGTTTATCGTGTGGAACTGAGAGCGTAAAGAAAGTAAGGTAGTCATAGTTCCTGCTCCTGCTATTAATGGGAAAGCTAGAGGTACAATTGAGGCAGAACTCGCTTCTTCGTCGCGGTATATTCGAATACCAAGAATCATTTCTAAAGCAATAAAAAATAATACAAATGAACCCGCTACTGCAAACGAATGCACATCTATACCTATGATTTTCAGAAAATCTTCTCCAATGAATAGAAAGGCTACCATGATAAATCCAGCAACTATTGATGCTTTTTCAGATTCGATATGGCCGTGTTTTTTTCTAAGGTCTACAATAATAGGTATAGAACCAACAATATCTATAACTGCAAAAAGGACCATTCCAACGGTGATAATTTCTTTAAGATCAAATAAGGACATGTTTTTTGTTTTTTTGTACAAAGGAACACTTTGTAGACTATATTAACATTGATACAATATCATTTTTTTATTAAAAGTATAATTATTTTTTGAGATACTCAATAATTGTCTTTTAATCTTGTTTGCATCAGCCGAATTATCTTTCTTTTCTTAGTGTTAGATTGACTACCTTTGTGGCTTATAATAGTAGCGTTTCAAAAATTATGTTTCAACTAGGAAAAACAATCGTTTCAGAGGATATTTTAGAAAAGGAATTTGTGTGTAATTTATCGGCATGTCATGGGGCTTGTTGTATAGATGGAGATGCGGGTGCGCCCTTAAATGAAGAAGAAACTAAAATTTTAGAAGAGATATATCCAAAAGTGAAACCTTTTTTGCGAAAAGAAGGTATTGAAGCTATTGAGGCACAGGGAACATGGGTAAAAGGGACCGATGGTGATCTAGAAACCACTTTAATAGATAACAAGGATTGTGCTTATGTTATTTTTGATGGTAAAACCGCGCTTTGTGGTATTGAACAAGCCTATAATCAAGGGATAGTAGATTGGAAAAAACCCGTTTCTTGTCATTTGTATCCGGTGAGAGTGAAAGATTTTACAGAGTTCGCAGCGGTGAATTATGACAAATGGGATATTTGCGATGATGCCTGTACTTTGGGTAAAGAATTAGAAGTTCCAGTTTATAAATTCGTCAAAGAAGCATTAATTAGAAGGTTTGGCGAAGACTGGTATTTAGAGCTTGAAGAAGTGGCTCGAGAGTGGAAAAAAGTGAAGTCAAAATAAACTATTTTTTTCTTGTTTTCTATTTTATAAATTCTATATTTTACCCAGTGTTTACAACGTTTTCGAATTTTTAAACTACTGATATTTAATGGTTTATTTTTTTATAAAGAATTAGAGGTCTTTTCTGTCTTTGTTAAAAACTAGGGGTTATTGTGAATAAGTTTGGCTTTTAATTGCGGCAATATTTCACAATCTTTGTAATGCTTCAAAAAGCAAAAAACTATCCTTAAATCTCATTAAAAATAGAATTACAATGTCGCAAGTTGAACCAATTTTACAAGAGAATAAAAATCGTTTCGTAATATTTCCTATTAAGCACCATGATATCTGGGAATGGTATAAAAAAATGGAAGCTAGTTTTTGGACAGCTGAAGAAATTGATTTGTCTCAAGACTTACACGATTGGAACAATAAATTAAATTCAGACGAAAAATATTTCATCAAACATATTTTAGCGTTTTTTGCTGCTTCGGATGGAATTGTTAATGAAAATTTAGCGGAAAACTTTGTAAATGAAGTACAATATGCAGAAGCAAAATTCTTTTACGGTTTCCAAATTATGATGGAAAACATTCATAGCGAAACCTATTCGCTTTTGATTGATACTTATGTAAAAGACGAAAAGGAAAAAGATGAATTGTTCAATGCACTTGATGTTTTTCCAGCTATTAGAAAAAAAGCAGATTGGGCTTTAAAATGGATTGAGTCGGATTCTTTTGCTGAAAGATTAATTGCATTTGCTGCAGTTGAAGGGATTTTCTTTTCAGGAGCTTTCTGTTCTATTTACTGGTTGAAAAAACGTGGTTTGATGCCAGGATTGACTTTCTCAAACGAATTAATTTCTCGTGACGAAGGAGTTCACTGTGATTTTGCAGTACACTTACACAACCACCACTTAGTAAATAAAGTACCTAAAGAAAGAATCAAAGAAATCATTGTGAATGCATTAGATATCGAAAGAGAGTTTATCACTGAGTCACTTCCTGTAAGTTTGATTGGGATGAATGCTAATTTGATGACTCAGTATTTAGAGTTTGTTACGGATAGATTATTGGTGGAATTAGGATGCGAAAGAGTATACAATACTGCTAATCCGTTCGATTTCATGGATATGATTTCGTTACAAGGAAAAACAAACTTCTTCGAGAAAAAAGTGTCTGAATATCAAAAAGCTGGAGTTTTAAATAGTGGGAAAGCTAATGATTCGGATGCTCAGGAAATTTCATTCGACGCCGATTTTTAATTTATAAAAATATTTTCTTCTTTCTTCTGGGTGTTTTTAGCCCAGATAGAAGTGAAAATCCTTTTTATCTCTTTTTTGAGATAAAAAGATTGCAACGGATAGCTGGAAACAGCTCCAAAAAACGATTACAAATAACCCAAAGCAGAGAAGGGATTTTCTGTTTTATTAAAAACTAAAACTTATGTACGTAGTAAAAAGAAACGGCCAGAAAGAGCCAGTAATGTTCGACAAAATCACAGAAAGAATTAAAAAACTTTGCTATGGTTTAAATGATTTAGTGGATGCCGTAAAAGTGGCCATGCGCGTGATTGAAGGATTATATGATGGAGTTTCTACGTCAGAGTTAGATAATTTGGCAGCCGAGACCGCGGCTTCGATGACAATTGCGCATCCAGATTATGCTTTATTGGCAGCAAGAATTGCGATTTCAAACTTACATTCGAATACTAAAAAGTCATTCTCAGAAACTATGACTGAAATGTATCATTATGTAAATCCAAGAAATGGACAAAAAGCGCCTTTGATTTCAGATGAGGTTTTTAAGGTTATTCAGGAAAATTCAGCTTTTTTAGATTCTCATATTATTTACAATAGAGATTTTAATTATGATTATTTTGGTTTCAAAACATTAGAGCGTTCTTATTTGTTGAAAATAAACGGAAAAATTGTTGAAAGACCACAACACATGTTAATGCGTGTTGCTGTAGGTATTCACTTAGATGACTTACAGGCAGTTTTAGAAACCTATGACTTAATGTCTAAAAAGTTCTTTACGCATGCAACGCCAACATTATTTAATGCAGGTACTCCAAAACCTCAAATGTCTTCTTGCTTCCTTTTAGCAATGCAAGATGATAGTATCGATGGAATTTATGATACCTTAAAGCAAACTGCTAAAATCTCGCAATCAGCGGGAGGAATCGGGCTTTCTATTCATAACGTTCGTGCTACAGGTTCTTATATTCGTGGTACAAATGGTACTTCAAACGGAATTGTTCCAATGTTGAGAGTATTTAACGATACTGCTCGTTATGTAGATCAAGGAGGAGGAAAACGTAAAGGTAGTTTTGCTATTTATATCGAAACTTGGCATGCTGATATCTTCGAATTCCTTGATTTGAAAAAGAATACCGGAAAAGAAGAAATGCGTGCTAGAGATTTATTCTTTGCGATGTGGACTTCTGATTTATTCATGAAACGTGTGCAAGAGGATGGACAATGGACGTTGATGTGTCCTAACGAATGTCCTGGTTTATATGATGTATATGGCGAAGAATTCGAAGCTATGTATACAGAGTACGAAAACCAAGGTAAAGGTAGAAAAACCATTAGAGCTCGTGAATTATGGGAGAAAATTCTAGAATCTCAAATCGAGACCGGAACGCCTTACATGTTGTATAAAGATGCGGTAAACCGTAAGTCAAATCAAAAGAATTTAGGAACTATTCGTTCTTCAAACTTGTGTACTGAAATTATGGAGTACACTTCTAAAGATGAGATTGCAGTTTGTAATTTGGCTTCACTTTCATTGCCAATGTTCGTTGAAAATGGAGCATTCAATCACGAAGCATTATATAATGTTACAAAACGTGTAACCAGAAACTTGAACAAGGTAATTGACAGAAACTATTATCCGGTTCCAGAGGCAGAAAATTCAAATCTACGTCACCGTCCAGTAGGATTAGGTGTGCAAGGTTTAGCTGATGCATTCATCATGTTGCGTATGCCATTTACCAGTGATGCTGCTAAAAAATTAAATCAGGAAATATTTGAAACTTTATACTTCGCGGCTGTTACTGCTTCTATGGAAATGGCTAAAGAAGAAGGACCATATTCAACTTATGAAGGTTCTCCAATTTCTCAGGGAGAATTCCAACACAATTTGTGGGGATTAAAAGACGAAGAATTATCAGGTCGTTGGGATTGGGCTGCATTAAGAAAAGAAGTAATGGAGCATGGAGTACGTAACTCTTTATTAGTGGCACCAATGCCTACTGCTTCTACATCACAAATCTTAGGAAACAACGAAGCATTCGAACCATATACTTCTAATATTTATACGCGTCGTGTATTGTCTGGTGAGTTTATCGTAGTAAACAAACATTTATTGCATGATTTAGTAGAGCGTGGATTGTGGAACGAAAGTTTGAAACAGGAAATTATGCGTAATAATGGTTCGGTACAAAATATCGATATCATTCCTCAAGACTTGAAAGACTTATACAAAACCGTTTGGGAAATGTCAATGAAAGATATTATTGATATGTCTCGTCAAAGAGGATATTTTATTGACCAATCGCAATCATTGAACTTGTTCATGCAAGATGCTAATTATGCAAAATTAACGTCGATGCATTTCTATGCTTGGCAATCAGGATTGAAAACAGGTATGTATTATTTAAGAACAAAATCGGCAGTTGATGCGATTAAGTTTACTTTGAATAATGATAAAAAAGAACAGCCAGTTGCCGAAGAAATAAAAACAGAATCTATTGATATTAATGAATACAAAGCAATGATTCTGCAAGCTCAGGCAGGTGGTCCGGAAGATTGCGAAATGTGTGGATCTTAATAACGTTTATTATTAATTCATAATAATTATAAAAATAGCCATCATACGATGGCTGTTTTTTTGGGTGAATTTAGGTTTCTATAAACGTAGTATCTGGGTTGTTATAACTAGTTAATAATCAGATTAATTTTGTAATTTTACAATTCAAATATGTTATTATGGATATTTCAATTGAAAAAAAGAACTTAGTCCAATGGATTCAGGGATTGAAAGATGAAAAAATTCTAGTAGAACTTCTTAATTTAAAAGCTAATAAGGAGGTTGCTGATTTTGAAAATCAATTAATTCAAAGTGGATTGAATGATCTTTCATTAGGAAATGTTAGTTCTCATGAAGATGTGAAAAAACGTTTTGAAGCAAAGTTTGCTAAAAAATGAGAATAATTTGGACTAAAACTTCGGAGCTTACTCTAGATGAAATTTTAAATTATATCGAAAGTAAATTTGGGAAGCTAATTTCAGAAAAGTATTTTTCAGAAGTCATTAAAACTGTTGAAAAAATAGGAATTCAGCCTGAAATGTTCCCAATTTATCATAAAGATACAGAAGTTAGAAAAGCTGTTATTAAAAAGAAAAGTATTCTGTACTATAAAATTTCTGAAGGCACAATTTGTTTGTTGGCATTTTATGATGTCAGAATGAATATTCATAAGCTATAGGTGTTCTTTTTTTAAAACTTATTTTAAGGACAGCCATCATTGCGATGGCTGTTTTTTTATTGGTGATAATCAAATATTTAAATCTTATTTAGTTTATTTTTTGCTGATAATTTACTATATTTGAGTAGGTTATATTGTTTTCGGATTCTTTTAATACTAAATGTTCTAGTCATGAAAACGGAAGAATTTACAATAACAAACGATTTGCGAGCCACTCAATTTCAGCGATTTCTTAATCTTTGCATCGATTTAATGTTTATTTATATCATTGTGCTGAGTCTAGGAACCACCATCATTTTAGTTGCTTTATCAGCTAATCATTTTGAACTTTCAAATTGGGTAGAAAATCTTAGTATTTTAGAAGTAAGTTTTTATTCTGTACTTGTTGCTTTTTTATACTATTATAGTACCGAGGTCTATTTTTCAAGAACTATAGCCAAGTTAATTACGCATACTATTGTTGTGAATAGTGATGGTTCTAAGCCTTCCAAAAAACGTATTTTTATTAGAAGCTGCTGTCGTTTTATTCCTTTTGAAGCATTTAGTTTTTTAAAAGAAAATCCAAGAGGCTGGCACGATGCTATGTCGGAAAGCTATGTGGTGAAAAAACGTAAATTGAATAAGGTGCTTAAACACAATACTGCCTATGCCGACGTGCTTAAAGCATAATTGTATTGGATTAAATTTTGTTTAAGTCCAAATCCTAACTTATTGTTTTCTCTCGCCTATTTGCTGCCTCCACATGGCGTAATACAATCCTTTTTCGTCTAATAAATCCTGATGCTTCCCTTGCTCGATAATGTTTCCTTGTTCCAAAACGAAAATTTTATCGGCGTGCATGATAGTCGATAAACGGTGAGCAATCAATACAGTGATTTGATCTTGTTTAGAAGAAATACTTCGGATAGTTTTAGTGATTTCTTCTTCGGTAATCGAATCCAAAGCGGAAGTTGCTTCGTCAAATAGCAATAAATGCGGTTTTCTTAATAAGGCTCTGGCAATGGATAAACGCTGTTTTTCTCCGCCAGACACTTTAACACCGCCTTCACCAATGGTGGTATTAATGCCGTTTTCGGCTCTTTTCAATAAATTTTGACAAGCTGATTTTTGCAAAACATCGTGGATTTCTCCGTCGGTAGCGTCGGGTTTTACAAAAAGTAAATTGTCTTTGATAGTTCCTGAAAACAATTGGGCGTCTTGGGTTACAAAACCTAGTTGTTGTCTTAATTCGTTCAGGTCAATTTCTTTGGCATTTTTTTCATTGTAAAATATAGCTCCTTCATTAGGGGAGTATAGTCCAACAAGCATTTTGACTAAAGTTGTTTTTCCACTTCCTGATGGACCTACAAAGGCAATGGTTTCGCCAACTTTAGCTTCAAATGAAATGTTTTTTACCGCATAGCCTTTGGCTGTTTTATGTTTGAAGGAAACATTTTCAAAACTCAATTGATTTATTGGGCCAATTGTTTTTGGATTTTTTGGCGTTTTTTCGATTTTGGCATTCATCAAATCGGCAAAATTATCCATAGAAGCCTTGGTTTCATTGAAAGTTGCAATCACATTTCCTAATTCCTGCAGCGGGTTGAACAAGAAGAATGAAAAGAACATTAACGTAATTAAATCTCCAGGCTTAATAATGCCTCGGAAAATGAAAATATAAAGGGCGAAAACCAAACAAGTTCTCATAAAATGAACGGTGGTTCCCTGAATAAAACTCAACGAACGGATATAGCGTACTTTTTTAAGTTCTAAACCTAATATTTTAATGGTTGTGGTGTTGAGTCGGTTGATTTCTTGTTCGGTTAATCCTAAACTTTTCACTAATTCGATATTGCGTAAGGATTCGGTTGTAGCACCCGCCAAAGCAGTCGTTTCTCCTAATATTTCTCTCGAAACTTTTTTTATTTTTTTGCCTAAAAAAGAACTGATAAATGCAATTACAGGAACGGTTACCAAGAATATTGGACCTAATAGCCAATGAATACTTACCGCGTAAACCACCACAAATACTATCCCTACAATCGACTGAAAGATTAATGAAATAGATAAGGTGATAAATTTTTCACAATCGATTTTTACCTTTTGCAATTTACCCAAGGTTTCTCCACTGCGTTGGTCTTCAAAATCCTGAAAAGGGAGTTGTAATGCTTTTTGAATGCCATCCGTGTACATTTCAGCTCCTGTTCGTTGGATAATAATATTGGTAAAATAATCCTGAAAATTTTTAGCAATTCTGGAAACCATTGCTGCGCCTAGAGATAATGCCAGCCAACCTAACACGGCTTTAATAAAACTAGCTTGATTGTGGTTGAAATTGGCAACACCCACACCACATTCGTTAAGTAACTTACCAATGATGATCGAATCAAACAAAGAAAAACATTGATTGATGGTAGCCAATAATAAGGCGATGTATAATAAGCTTTTATGTTTTTTGATGTAAGAATATAAAAGTTGCATAGGATTGTTTTTAAAGGAAGTAGCGATTGTAAATTTACAAGATAAATGTATCGATATGCAAATTTAGAATATTTATATCGAAATATTTCGATATATTAAAATATATTTTTACATTTGTACCATGATTACAGAATTAAATAGCAAACAAGTAGAAAAAATTTCAAAAGCATTAGGCGATCCTTATCGTTTGAAAATAATGAATATTATTAGCAAAGGGCAAGGTTGTGTGCAATGTTGTGATGTTTCTGCTGAATTTAATTTGGCGCAATCTACCATGTCGCACCATTTGAAACAATTAATAGATGCAGAATTGTTAATTGCGGATAAAGAAGGGCGTAATTTGAAATTTCAAATTAATAAAGAAGTATGCGATGCCTATGCAAGGTATATTTCTAATTTTGGGCTTTAGCCTTTTTTTTGACTAAATACATCGAAATATTTAGATATTTAAATACTTAAAATAATTAAACTATAATACAATGAAAAAATTACAAAATAAAGTTACAGTAGTAACAGGAGGAAACAGTGGAATAGGTTTTGCAACTGCAAAATTGTTTGCTGAGGAAGGCGCAAAAGTGGCTATTACAGGAAGAAACAAAGCAACAATTGATAAAGCGGTTTTTGAAATCGGAAATGCGTCAATAGGTTTTGTAAGCGATGTTTCGGATATCAATACTATCGAAAGGACTTATAAAACGGTTAAAGATACTTTCGGAAAAATTGATGTTTTAGTGGTAAATGCAGGAGTGTTTATTGCTGCTCCATTAGCTGAATATACCGAGGAGATGTTTGATCAAACCAGCGATATAAATTTCAAAGGAGTTTTCTTTAGCATCCAAAAAGCTTTACCTTATTTGAATGATGGAAGTTCGGTTATTATTACAGCTTCTACTGTAGCACATAAAGGTTTTGCGACTACAGCGGCTTATTCTGCTTCAAAAGCAGCAGTTCGTTCTTTAGCCAGAACTTTATCAGCTGAATTATTAGATAGAAATATCAGAGTAAATGTGCTTTCTCCTGGTCCTATTGATACGCCTATTTTTACCAGAGGTGGAGCAACAGAAGAAGAAGCTCATGGAACAAAAACACATTTTGCATCAGGAATACCGGCAAAACGTTTGGGAACTTCAGAAGAAATGGCTGCTGGATTCCTTTATTTGGCTTCTGACGATTCGAAATTTATGATTGGTGGTGAGTTGTTATTAGATGGAGGTGCAGCTACACTTTAATTTATATTAGTTAGTTATTACTTGTTTTTAAAGGAGAAAAGCGCTGGTTGTATAAAAGCAATCAGCGTTTTTTTATTTATAAGAATAGATGTGTAAGAAAAAAAGGAATATATTTGAAAGGATATACGAAACATAGTTTTGCAAATCTACCTAATTTTGGGTGTATACGCGAAACTAAGTTTCGCTTAAAAATAAGTTACAGACTAGTTGAACCAAAAACAGCGAAAACACAAATATGAAAATTAGGCTATTAATAATGATAATGCTAGTTTTTATTTCTTGCAAGAAAGAAATAAAAAAAGAATCTGAAAAAGTTCAAAACAGAGAAAATAACACGGTAGAACAAAAAAAAACAGTTGTTGGAAGCGTTGATACAATCGAAATTTCAAAAAAACATAAAACAAACAAAATTCTGTGTGATTTAGACGGAGATAAATTGAATGAAATAGTTGAAATAGTAAAGAGCACAAATAGTGGAAAAAGTGGTTTAAGAATAATATTTGGAAACGGAAAAAGAACTGATTATTTCGGAATGGGAAATGATATATTGGGACAAGGTTTTAACGAAATAGATTGGGCTGAAATTTTTGAAATAGCACCAAAAAATGAAATGTATTGGAATAACGTAAATGATGAAGGTGATATATTAACTGATGAAGAAATAAAGGAATCTGATAAAATCAAACTCTTGAATGATGGAATTTTCATGCACGCAAAGGAAAGTTGTGGCGGAGGAATAATTTATCTAAAGAATGGAAAATATGAATGGATTCAACAAGAATAAATTGCTAGCCACTAACAACTTCAACAAAGGATTTGGGTATTTGATTTAATAGAAACTGGGTAATAAATATTTTAAAAACCATAATTTATGGAAGAATTTAAAATTGCAAACTACCCATTAGCATCAAAACAGATTAGAGTTGTAAATTGGATTATTGATTTAATGATAATTCGTTTTATTGTTTATTTAGTGTTGATTTTTAGTAATTCTTCAGTACTTTCAAATAGAATAAAATCATTTGATATGATTGAACGATATTTATTCTGGAGTATTATCATTTTTATGTATTATGGAATTACAGAAATTTTTCTTTCTCGTTCTCTAGCTAAATATTTTACAAAGACAATTGTTGTTATGGAAGATGGTTCAAAACCAGATGTAATGACTGTTTTAATTCGAAGTTTGGTACGTATTTTTCCATTTGAGCCTTTTAGCTTTTTAAGAGGGCGCAGTATGGGATTGCATGATCAATATTCTAAAACTTTTGTTGTGTTGAAATCTAAGTTGGATCAACAAATAAAAGAATATTATGAATTAGAATCTTTATAACAAGTCCTAAAATAAAATGTATTTTTGGTTTTTTAAATCATAAATTATATTTCGTTAATCTTCAATCAAAAATCAAATGAACTGGGAACAACTTTTATCTTTAAAACGACAAGGCGATACAAGCAAGCGATTACGAATTGAGCAGGATGATACCCGTTTAGGATTTGAAGTAGATTATGATCGAATTATTTTTTCGGCTGCTTTTAGGAGTTTGCAAGATAAAACGCAGGTAATTCCACTTTCTAAAACCGATTTTGTGCACACGCGATTGACACATAGTTTGGAGGTTTCGGTAGTGGGGCGTTCATTAGGACGTTTGGTAGGAAAAAAAATTATCGAAAAGTATCCGTATTTAAAAGAGATTCATGGGTTTCATATGAATGATTTTGGGGCAATTGTGGCTGCAGCTTCGCTAGCACATGATATTGGGAATCCGCCTTTTGGCCATTCAGGAGAAAAGGCTATTGGTGAATATTTTTCTAAAGGAGCAGGCCAGAAATACAAAGAATATTTAACTCCAAAACAATGGCAGGATTTAATTGATTTTGAAGGTAATGCCAATGGTTTTTCGGTGATGACTTCAAGTCGTCCGGGAATTGAAGGTGGTTTGCGTATTTCGTATGCGACTTTAGGTGCTTTTATGAAGTATCCAAAAGAGAGTTTGCCAAAAAAACCAACCCGAAATATAGCAGATAAAAAATACGGATTCTTCCAGGCTGATAAAGCATTTTTTCAGGAAGCAGCAAAAGATATGGGCTTAATCCCAAATAAAACCGGGGAGGATATCGGTTTTGAAAGACATCCGTTGGCTTATTTAGTCGAAGCGGCCGATGATATTTGTTATACCATTATTGACTTTGAAGACGGAATCAACTTAGGGCTGGTTTCTGAGGATTTCGCCTTAGAATATTTAATCAAATTGGTGAAAGACAATATTGATACGGCCAAATATAAAACCTTACTTACTAAAGAAGATCGAATCAGTTATTTGCGAGCTTTGGCAATTAGTAGTTTAATTAATGATGCGGTAAAAGTATTTATCACCCATGAAGAAGCTATTTTGCAGGGTAAATTTCCTTTTGCCTTAATGGATAAAAGTAAATACAAAGCACAAATGGACGATATCATCAAAATTAGCATTGATAATATATACCAAAGCCGAGAGGTAATTGAAAAGGAATTAGTGGGCTACCAAATTATTCAAACACTGCTTGATAAATTTATTACCGCTTATGATAATAAATTCAATGGCACGGATTCTAATTACGACAAATTAATCCTTAAGTTATTGCCTGAAAAACACCATTTAGAAAAAGAAAGTTTGTACGACCGTTTATTGCATATCTGTCATTATGTTTCTTTGCTTACTGATGGTAATGCTCTGGAAATATACGAGACTATTAACGGTCGTAAAAAACGATAATAGTTTAAAAAGCATAGGTAAGTCCAACACCCAGAACTTGTTTGATTTGGGTTTTTGGACCTTCGGTAACCGTTGCTCCTGCAACTTCTGTTTTGTTTTTAATATCATCGTCATAAATTATTCGGGCTCCAATGTTGGCTCTAACATATTGGTTTACCACTAAATTTAGGGCTAAGTCGCAGTCAACATCAACGTTTCCAAATTTATTGAGATAATCCGAATAAAGACTCAGACTATTAACAAAGACAACGTTTTTAGAGATTTCTTTTTTGTATTGGTTTGTTAATAATACACCAAGTTCGTTTTTAGCTCTTCTTCCCTCTGTGATTATATTTCCTTCCGAATCATAGATGGCTTTTTCAACCCCAAATGCTCCTTTGTTAGCTAAGGTCTGATCCCAAACAAAAGTCGCTTTATAGGTAAATGGTGAAAAATATACCACATGACTTTTGGTTTTTGTGCTATACTCGGCTCCAGTTCCTAGAAACATATAGGCTGGGGCAAAAAGTCTAGAAATTGGGTTTTGTTTGTCTGGGTAACGGTATCCATTGGTAAACTGTGTGTTGAAATTCAATTTAGCCGAATGAAACCAGTTGCTTTCTTTGTCTTTACGATAACCAAAAGTAGAATTTAAACGAAAAGCATCATCCGTTTTACGAATTTCAATTCCGTCCTGTTTATTCATACCGTATCGAACACTAAGTTCGTTAACCCATTTAACTAACTTATTTTCATAGGTTCTGTTAAAGTCTCCTTTTAACAATCCTGATACCGAGTTGGTTCCCCCAGCGCTCCAGTTTACAAAGGCAATTTCAGATATATCAAATCCAAGTACACTTTTTTTGGACCAATGAGAAGGAGGTGCTTTAATAATAGTCACAGGAGCTACATAACGGGCTAATGAGAATTTTAGAGGTTCTGGTTTAGGTTTTCTATAAAAATTATCGTTTAAAACCGGTAGGATAATTTTTTTGAGTGTATCGTTAGTGCTTTCTTGGGGAGTTTCTTGTGCAACAACGGAAGTAAACGACAGGAATAAAGTACCAATTATAAGCAAGAAGTGATGTCGTATTTTCATTATCAAATTCGAATTTTAGTTTTGTTAAATACTTTCTATATAACTTAAAAAAACTGATTTTAGTGTTTTTACGTCAATTCCACAATGTTGCTGTAGCTGATTGATACTTCCTTGTTCTATAAAATGGTCAGGAATTCCTAGTGTTTGTACCTTTGTTAGGTAATTGTTTTTAGCTGCAAATTCTAGAATTTCACTTCCAAACCCACCAATAATTGTGCCATCTTCAATGGTGATGATGTTTTTAAATGTTTTGAAAATGGAATGCAATGTTTTGTCATCCAATGGTTTTACAAATGAAAAGTCGTAATGTGCCATTTCGCTTGGATTGTTTATCTCATCTAATGCTTGGATTACATTGTTTCCTATTGTTCCATTTGATAAAATGGCGAGTTTAGTTCCTTCTTTCAGGCAATTGGCTTTCCCGATACTAATAGTTTGATAGTTCCCGAAATAGTTTTCTTTCCAGTTTGTTAGCATTCCTCTTCCTCTTGGGTAGCGAATAGCAATTGGGTGATGTAATTCTAATTGTGTAGTATATAAAATGTTTTGTAAAGCGATTTCATTAAGGGGAGCGTAAATAATTAGATTAGGGATGCAACGTAAATAAGCAATATCAAATACTCCATGATGAGTAGCTCCATCTTCTCCAACTAATCCTGCTCTGTCCAGACAAAAAATTACAGGAAGATTTTGTAAAGCCACATCGTGAATGACCTGATCATACGCTCTTTGTAAAAAAGTGGAGTAGATATTGCAATATACAGTTAAACCTTGTGTAGCCATTCCAGCAGCTAAGGTTACAGCGTGTTGCTCGGCAATTCCTACGTCAAAAGCTCTTTCAGGGATAGCATCCATCATGAATTTTAGTGAACTTCCAGTAGGCATTGCGGGAGTGATACCCACAATTTTTTGGTTTTTATGAGCTAAATCTAATAGGGTTAACCCAAAAACATCTTGGTATTTAGGCGGAAGATTTTCTTCTTGTTTCGGAATAATTTTCCCAGTGATTGGGTCAAATTTTCCTGGCGCATGGTATTGCACCTGATTTTCTTCAGCCTGCTGTAATCCTTTTCCCTTTGTGGTAATTACGTGAAGAAATTTAGGTCCTTTTACTTTTTGTAATCGCTTTAATTCTTTTATAACGGCAAAAATATCGTTGCCGTCAATAGGTCCTGAATAGTTGAAATTCAAGGATTTGATCATGTTGTTTTGCCTCGGGTTTTTGCCTTCTTTTACCGTAGTTAGGTATTTTTTTAGCGCTCCTACGCTTGGGTCAATCCCGATGGCGTTATCATTAAGGATAACTAATAAATTAGCATTGGTTACTCCGGCATGATTCAATCCTTCAAATGCCATCCCTGATGCAATAGAAGCATCCCCAATTACTGCAATGTGCTGTTTGTTGAAATCACCATTTAAATTGGATGCAATTGCCATTCCCAAAGCAGCCGAAATAGAAGTAGAAGAGTGGCCTACGCCAAAGGCATCATATTCACTTTCGCTTCTTTTGGGGAAACCAGAAATTCCATTTAATTGTCGGTTGGTGTGAAAAATATCTTTTCTACCGGTTAAGATTTTATGTCCATAGGCCTGATGTCCTACGTCCCAAATTAATACATCATCGGGAGTCTTGAATACATAATGTAAAGCAATGGTCAATTCGATAACACCTAAACTAGCTCCCAGATGGCCTTCTTTTACCGAAACAATATCAATAATAAAGTCGCGTAATTCCTGCGCTAGCTGTGGAAGTTGAGCTTCGTCAAGTAAGCGTAAATCAGACGGGTTGTTTATGTTTGAAAGTAAATTTTTCAGCATAGTGCAAATGTACGAATTGAATACAGTATTTTTGTTACATGGAAAATATTTTCACCGACGAGTATTTTATGAAAAAGGCTTTGCAGGAAGCAGAAATGGCTTTTGAACAAGGCGAAATCCCTGTTGGAGCAGTGATTGTTATTAATAATACGGTTATTGCCCGCAGTCATAATCTAACCGAAATGCTCAATGATGTTACCGCCCATGCCGAAATGCAGTCCATAACAGCAGCGGCTAATTATTTAGGCGGAAAATACCTGAAAGATTGTACGCTTTATGTTACTTTGGAACCTTGCCAGATGTGTGCTGGTGCTTTGTATTGGAGCCAAATTTCAAAAGTGGTTTTTGGGGCTAGTGATGAGCAACGCGGATTTATGGCAATGGGAACTAAACTACATCCTAAAACCACTGTTGTTTCAGGAGTTTTAGCCGATGAAGCGGCTGATTTGATGAAGCGTTTTTTTGTTTCGAGAAGAAATAAACTATAATTGTTTAATCGCACTTGGTTTTACATTTCGTTGTTTTTTAAAATAATTAGAGAGATGACTTTCATCGGTGAAACCAAATTCATAAGCGATTTGTTTCATGGATAATTGCTTGCTTAAAATTCGTTTTTCTATTAATTGTGTTCGCAATTGGTTACAATATTCTCGATAGCTTATTTCGAAATTTCGTTTAAAATAACTACCAAAATAACTTTGAGAGATTGAAAAATGCTCGGCAATGGTTTTAATCTGGACTAGTTTTGGTTTGTAAATATTCTGATGAATATAAGAGATAATCTGATCGTTATCTATTCCTGATCCGGTAATTCTTATGTTTTGCTGCTGTAAACTTTCTTTTATTAATCCAAAAATTGATAGTATTTGATGAAAGACAATTGGCGAAGTAGAAATATTGGCTTTGCTATTGTAGGCTCTAATATTATCAATGGTATTTTTTAATATGCTCGCACTAGTAGCATCCAGTTTCAGTACATTTTCTTTAAGTGATTTATCGCGCATAATATTTTCAGGAGTATTGAGTAAAAAATCATCGCAAGCCAGCTTTTTATTTGAATTAAAATAGGTGTCCGTAAATTTAATAAAGAAAAATCGGGTCGTTTTGTTGATGTCAAAATAATGCTCATCATCAGTTGAAAGAACAAATAAGTCTCCTGATTCATAGGGAAGTAAGTTGTTGTTTAAACGGTGAATTCCTTTCCCTTTTATAATGTAAATAATTTCATAATAGGTATGACTGTGTCGAGGGAGATGGAATTTATCTTCTTCAAATTCATCTATTTCCAATGTGTCAAACTGTATCTTTTTCATAATGCATAGTTGCAAGTTTATGTTGTAAAGTTACAATTTTCTTTGAGTTTGTTATGGGTAAATTTGCAAAGCCAAATAGATAGGGCGGTTTTTGTGTCTTATTCTTAATTAATAATTTTTGAATTTAAAAAATGAAAAAAAGTTTGCTTTCACTCTCATTGGGTGGTATAACAATAGGAATTACTGAATTTGTAATGATGGGAATTTTACCGGATATTGCCACTGATTTACAGGTGAGTATTCCTGTTGCTGGTTATTTAATTTCGGCTTATGCACTTGGAGTTGTAATTGGTGCGCCATTATTGGTAATTATAGCCAGAAATTATCCACCTAAAAAAACATTATTAATTCTAGCGGCGATGCTTGCTTTTTTTAATGCTTTATCTATCGTTGTGCCAAGTTATGGCTTTTTGTTTCTCACCAGATTACTTTCGGGTTTACCCCATGGTGCTTTTTTTGGTGTTGGTGCTGTGGTTGCAAGCCGACTTGCAGAGAGGGGCAAAGAAGCTCAGGCAATCTCTATTATGTTTGCCGGATTAACAATTGCTAATCTTGCCGGTGTACCTATCGGGACTTATATTGGACATCATTTTAGCTGGCGGTATACTTTTATTTTGATTGCTGTTTTTGGTGTTATAACGTTCATTTCGCTTTATTTTTGGATGCCAAAATTAGTAGTGGGTGAAGAGGTTTCAGTTAAAGAGCAAATGCAGTTTTTTAAGAAAATAGAAGCCTGGTTAGTTATTTTAATAACCGCAATAGGTGTAGGGGGATTGTTCTGCTGGATTAGTTATATTGCTCCTTTACTGACTGAAATATCAGGTTTTGATGCCGTTGATGTTCCTTATATCATGATACTTGCTGGCGCAGGAATGGTGGTGGGTAATGTTTTGGGAGGAAAACTTGCCGATCAATTTTCGCCTGATAAAACCCTTATTGTTTTACTCTTGCTTATGACTTTTGATTTATTGATGGTATTCTTCTTTTCTGAACATCCTTATGTGAGTTTACTATTGGTTTTTTGCACAGGATGTATTGCGTTTGCCCTTATTGCGCCTATCCAAATGTTGATGATTCAAATAGCTGTTGGAGCAGAGATGATTGCCTCGGCTACTATACAGGCTTCTTTTAATATAGGGAATGCTTTGGGCGCTTTTTTAGGAGGTTTGCCTTTAATAGCTGGGTTTAATTATGCTTCTCCTAATCTAGTAGGAGTTGGAATGTCGCTGATTGGTGTTTTGTTTATAGTGATTTTAGCGGAAAGAAGAAGAAGAATTTTAAAATTTGCAGCTGTTTGATTTTACTGATTTAAATTATCAGGAATAAGCCGCATTTGTTCCTGTATTTAAAGGTAAAAAAGTGGTTTTTTAGTTAGGAATCTAATTATAATATAAGTAAAATGTTTTATAGAATTTAAAAAGATTTCGCAATGGAACACAAAAAAACCGCTAATCTTTCGAAAAGCGGTTTTTTGTTTATTCTTCTGTAATAGCATTTCCTTTATTGTCAAAGAAATGATATTCTAAATACGTGTAAGCGTCACGTGGTATAATTTTCACCCATTTTTTATGTTCAAGAAACCATTTTGAACGTAATGATGGAAAACCTTTGCTGAGGTAAGCAGCCACAAAGGGATGTACATTAAGCACTACTTTTTTGTGGGTTTTTAAAATTCTTTCCAGATCAGCATTGATTTTGTCAATGATTAGAATTGGTGCTTCAATTTCACCATTTTCTTTATTTGGATCTTCTTCTCTGGTTTTAATGTTTCTTTCTGGCCTTACTCTTTGTCTGGTAATTTGGACTAAACCAAATTTACTAGGAGGTAAGATTTTGTGTTTGGCTTTATCGTCGCTCATTTCTTCTCTCAAGAAGTCGAACAAGACTTTGCGATTTTCGGGATTTGACATATCGATAAAATCCACTACAATGATACCACCCATATCGCGTAAACGCAATTGTCTAGCTATTTCAGCTGCGGCAATCATATTGACTTCCATGGCAGTATCTTCTTGATTAGTAGCTTTGTTTGAACGGTTTCCGCTGTTTACGTCAATAACGTGTAAAGCTTCGGTATGTTCAATAATTAAATAAGCTCCTTTACTCATGGAAACTGTTTTTCCAAAAGAAGTTTTGATTTGTCTCTCTATATTAAATTTCTCGAAAATAGGCGTGTCGTTTGATTGATAAAACTTCACAATAGATTGTTTGGACGGTGCAATTTCTTGCAGATAATCCTTGGTTTGATAGTACAACTCTTCATCATCTATTTGAATACTAGTAAAAGTATCGTTAAAAACATCTCTAAGTATAGATGAGGCTCTGTTGAGTTCTCCTAATACTTTTGAGGGATGATGAGCAGTTGGTAATTTCTTACACATTGCAGTCCATCTGCTTAGCAGGTTCTGCAAATCTTTTTCTAATTCGGCTGTGTTTTTGCCTTCGGCTACTGTGCGAACAATAACACCAAATCCTTTAGGTTTGATAGATTGTACCAGTTTTTTTAATCGGTCTTTTTCTTTCTTGTCTTCTATTTTTTGAGAAATAGAAACTCGGTCAGAGAAAGGAACCAGAACAATATAACGTCCAGCAAGAGAAAGCTCAGCGCTAATTCTTGGGCCTTTAGTTGATATTGGTTCTTTAACTACTTGTACTAAGATAGATTGATTGGCATTGATCACATCAGTAATCGTTCCATCTTTGTCTATCTCTTTTTCAAACTGAAAGTTTTTTAGGGAGAAATCTTTTATTTTACCTGCGCTTACAAGTTTTATGAATTTCAGTTGGGAAGTAAGGTTAGGGCCTAAGTCATGGTAATGTAAAAAGGCATCTTTTTCAAAGCCTACATTCACAAAAGCAGCATTAAGTCCTGCAACTGGTTTTCTGATTTTGGCAATAAAAATATCGCCTACCTGAAAGTTGCTTGTTTCTTCTTCTTTGTGTAATTCAATTAGTTTTCCATCTTTTAATAAGGCAAAATCTACGGAATCAGAACTAGATCGAATGATTAATTCTTTATTCACGTTGTAAATTTTTATCCGCACTTTGTGTTTGTTGTTTAAAGTTTGTTGTTTGTAGTTGAAAAACTAAAAACTAAAAACTAAAAACCATCAACTTTCAGCAAGGATGGATTAAACAATATTTTGAACAGGTATTAACCCGGAGGAATTCAGTTTGCAGTATTTAGAAAGTAGACGGCAGTTATGCTGCTATCTGAAATCTAAAATCTGAAGTCTGAAAACCAAATTTCAATGAACGTTTAAAAAGAAAAAAGTAGTTAAAAACTACTTTTTCTTTTTATGACGGTTAGCTCTCGCTCTTTTCTTACGTTTGTGAGTAGCTACCTTATGTCTTTTTCTTTTTTTACCACTTGGCATAATCTTTTGGATTTTATGATTAATAATATTATTTTGCTTCGTTGTTTGTTTTAACTCCTTCTACAAAAACTTTTGCAGGTTTGAAAGCAGGAATGTTGTGTGCAGGGATTTTAATTGTAGTGTTTTTTGAGATATTTCTACCTGTTTTTTCAGCTCTTGTCTTTACGATAAAGCTACCAAAACCTCTTAAATATACATTGTCTCCAGTTTCTAATGAAGTTTTTACTTCCTCCATAAAAGTCTCTACTGTTGCTTGCACATCACCTTTTTCAAGACCTAATTTTTCTGAAATCTTCGCTACGATATCTGCTTTCGTCATTTTCTTTCCTTATTTATTATTCTGTAATAATTTTTTTGAGTGTGCAAATATATGAATTTAAAAAACAATTATTCAAGCTAATTCATTAAATTTTAATTACATAAACTTTTACTTTTGTCAACAAATATTTAATAATGATTTTTCATAACTTATTAATTAACTGGTATTTACAAAACAAGCGCGATTTGCCTTGGCGAAAAACCACTAATCCATACCCAATTTGGCTCTCAGAAATCATGCTGCAACAAACGCGAGTAGCGCAGGGAATGCCCTATTTTTTGTCTTTTATGGATGCTTTTCCAACTGTTTTTGATTTGGCTAAAGCCGATGAAGAAAAGGTCTTGAAATTGTGGCAAGGTTTGGGGTATTACTCACGTGCTCGGAACTTACATAAAACGGCACAATATATAGCTACTGAACTCAATGGAATTTTTCCTTCTACTTATGGGGGATTATTACAACTAAAAGGAGTTGGGGAATATACCGCAGCTGCTATTGCTTCCTTTTCATATAACGAAGCCGTTCCAGTTGTTGATGGTAATGTGTTTAGAGTGCTTTCGCGTTATTTTGATATTGAAACCGATATTACTCAGGCGTCTGCTAAAAAAGAATTCACGGCTTTGGCCTATGAGTTAATGCCAAAAGATACCCCTGCACTATTTAATCAGGCGATTATGGAATTTGGTGCTTTGCAATGTGTTCCTAAAAATCCAGATTGTAGTTCTTGTGTTTTTAATGCTAGTTGTGCGGCTTTGCAAAAAAGGAAGGTAGAGCAATTACCTGTAAAGTTAAAAAAGGCCAAGGTAAAGAATAGGTATTTTAACTACATTGTTCTATTAGATGAGGAGGATAAAACATTAATTCAAAAAAGAACGGCTAAAGGGATTTGGCATAATTTATATGAGTTTCCGCTTATTGAAACAGTAGCCGAGGAGGATTTTGAGTTTGTTTCCAAAGCGATAAGCGAAGCAACGTATTTTGATAATCCTATTATGAGTATGAGAGCTTGCAATGATGAAAGTTTGGTACATAAACTTTCGCATCAGCATTTGTATATTAAGTTTTGGGAAGTAAAAGTCAAAGGAAAAGTGGTAAATGGAATTACAAAAAAGGATTTAAAACAATATCCTTTTCCAATTGTGATTCATAATTTTATTGAATCAGAATAGTAATGAAACACAAAAAAATGTATCTTTGATATGTATTCATATATATAATGAGGCTATGAACGGAACATTAAATAAGGTTATGCTAATAGGTCATTTGGGGGATGATGTTAAGATGCACTATTTTGAAGGGGGTAATTGTATCGGTAGATTTCAATTAGCTACTAATGAGGTGTATGTTAATAAAACTACCAATGAAAAGATAGTTTCTACCGAATGGCATAATCTTGTGGTGCGAAATAAAGCAGCCGAAATATGTGAAAAATATTTGTCAAAAGGAGATAAGATTTATGTAGAAGGAAGGATTAAATCCCGTCAGTGGCAAGCGGAAGACGGTACAATGAAACATACTACCGAAATTCAAGTAACGGAATTTACTTTTTTAACAACAAAAAAGGATACTGAAAACAATAAACAAAATCAGAGTCCTGATACTACAAAAAACACTAACTTTGACACACCAAATAAGGGTTTGCCAATCAATGATTTGCCTTTTTAATTGTTTAACTAATTTTTTTTAATTTGGACCCAGAGCCCAGTTTAAATTTTGTTTCAACATTAGACTTTGATCTATTGTTTGGTTTTGCAGGAATATTTGTGTTGCTTTTTTGTTCAGCAGTTGTTTCTGGAGCCGAAGTAGCCTTGTTTTCGCTTTCGCAAAAAGACCTCGACGATACCCTACAAGAAAATCTTTCCACAGGAAAAATTCTATCGGAATTATTACAAAAACCCAAAAAATTATTAGCGACTCTTTTAGTAGCAAATAACTTCATTAATATAGGAGTCGTTATTTTGTTTTCTTTTATTGGTTCTGATTTGTTTTCGGGAATAAGTTCTCCCGCATTAAAATTCATTTTTGAAGTTATTGTAGTAACCTTTTTAATATTATTATTTGGCGAGGTTTTGCCAAAGGTGTACGCTAGTAGAAACAATGTAAAGTTTGCTAAAAGTATTGCCTATCCAATTTCGGTTTTAGATCATTTCCTTACTCCTATTAGTCTTCCTATGCGGGCTGCAACGGTATATTTGCATAATAAATTAGGAAAACAAAAATCTAATATTTCGGTAGACCAATTATCGCAGGCTTTAGAATTAACGGCAACAGATGAAACTTCGACCGACGAACAAAAGATTTTAGAAGGAATAGTTTCTTTTGGGAATACAGATACCAAACAGGTAATGAGTCCTAGGATTGATATTTTTGCTTTAGAAATCACCGAATCATTTGAAGATATTTATTCTAAAATTTTAGAAAAAGGCTATTCCAGAATTCCTGTTTATCGCGATAATATTGACCAAATCGAAGGTGTTTTGTTTATCAAAGATTTATTACCCCATATTGACAAAAAAGAATTTGATTGGACTACCTTAATAAGAGAACCTTTCTTTGTTCCTGAGAATAAAAAGCTAGACAATTTACTAAAGGATTTTCAGTCGATGAAAAGTCACTTAGCCATTGTAGTTGATGAATACGGAGGTACTTCAGGTTTGGTTTCATTAGAAGATGTTATCGAAGAAATTGTGGGAGATATCAGTGATGAGTTTGATGATGAGGATATTAATTTTTCACAAATTGATGATAGAAATTTTCTTTTTGAAGGGAAAATTAATCTAAAAGATTTCTATAGAATTGTTGATGTAGACGAGGAAGTTTTTGAAGAGAGAAAAGGAGAGGCAGAAACTTTGGCTGGATTTATATTGGAAATTTCAGGAAATTTTCCGGCTAAGGGCCAAAAAATTGTTTTTCATAATTGTGTCTTCACCATTGAGGTGGTAGATAAAAAGCGTATCAAACAAATAAAAGTAACGATTAATGTTTAATGTAAAATATACCGCTAAGCAATACCATTTTAAAGCGGTTGTGTTAGTTTTCTTAGCTCTTGTGTTGTTCTCTAGTTGTAAAAAAGAGGTCTTGCCTAAACCACAAAGTTATTTGCGATTGGATTATCCAATGGCAAATTATATGCATTTTGAAAACCAATGCCCTTTTGCATTTGATATGAATTCAAAAGCTGTCATAAAAGGAGAAAAAGATTGTGGTTTTACCATTACTTATCCTAAGATGAAAGCAACCATATATCTTACTTATAAGCCTGTGAATAATAATCTGAACAAATTGTTGCGTGATGCTCAAAAGCTCACTTTTGAACATGTGATTAAAGCCGATGATATTTTGGAGCAACCTTACTTGAATCCAGAAAAAAAGGTTTATGGAATGTTTTATCAGGTGGATGGTAATGCGGCAACCAATTCACAATTTTATCTCACCGATAGTACAAGACATTTTATCACGGGTTCTGTTTATTTTTATGCCAAACCTAATTTTGATTCCATCATGCCAGCGGCAAGTTATATCAAAAATGATATGCAGCATTTAATGGAGACTTTGTCTTGGAAGTAATGTATTTTATTTTCATCTATAAAATAGTAGTGGTTTTTATGGTTTAAAAAACGTGTTTTTTCTTTTTTAAAATCTTATTTAGAAAGTTTTTTCTTGTATATTTAATTTTTTTATAACTAAAAAGATTAAATATACTTATGAAATACATTATTCTTTTTTCTTTAAAATTAATAGTATTCCTTTTTGTTTTTAATGTAATCTTTGGTTTTTGTAAAAAAGCAGATAGTATTCCTGTTATCAAAAAAATAGCAATAGAAAAAGATACATTGCATTCTTTAAAAGGAACAATGTATTTGCCTGCTAATTGTAAGCCCGATAAAATAATCATATGCTTGACATCTGTTTTTGAAGATGATCGACATCCTGATTTTACAGCTACTAGAGATACGCTTTCAATGATGAGGCAATACATCCAGCACTTTACAGATAATAGTACAGGAGTGTTACTTTTAACTCGAGACATTAAATGGAATGAACATCCTATTCGGTCATTGAGAACAATAAAGACCTTGGCTGATGATACAGAAAAAGTTTTGAATTATTTGAAATCAACAGATGAATACCAAAAAATTCCGCTTGGAGTCATGGGGGCTAGCGAGGCTGGCTGTGCTGCTGCTATGGTAGTTTCACAGCATAAAGAGGTTGCTTTTTCAATTTTACTATCCACCCCAGGTGTTACGGGTTATGATGAAATTGATTATGATATTAGAAAAAGAGTTCGCCCTTTTGTGATTTCGGTAGGCTTTCAAAACACCATGATTGATTCCGTTTATATATATGATGGAAATAGATATGTGTATAATAACAAAAACAAGGTTTCTCAAGAGATTTTTTATGACAATTTTTATAAAGGGATTGCTGTAATTGGAAGACAAATTATTCCCAAATATTCAAATTACGATACCATTAAAGCAGAAGCATTCAAACTGTTTAATAAAAAGTGGGAGGGAACTAAATTTAAGACATATTACAATGATCAAAAAGAAGGAAAAATACCTATTGAAAAATTGATTAAGGATGGTATTTTATCAGGAGCAATGTTTAATCCAAGATACATAGAATTAGTAAAATGGGATCCTAAATTATGTTTTCCTAAAATTAAACAGCCAGTATTAATGCTTTATGGAGAGAAAGATATAAATATTAGTTTGCAACCTGGAGTTGATTCAGTAAAACAAATCATTAAGGACTATCAATTGACTAATTTTAGTTTGAAATATTATGACGGATTAGATCATAGTTTACTTCCTTTTCGTGAAAAAAAAGAGAAACGCCCCGCAGGAGAAACCATTCCTGATTATGTGTTTAATGATGTTGTGAATTGGTTAAATGAATTAAAGATTAATTAATGGAATCAGTACTTGAGTTGATTAACGAAAGGATAATCAGGAGAGCTACTTTACGTAATTTTGAAATTGTATACTATTTTTTTAATTTCTTATAGCTAATTTAAACTTGCAAAAATGAAATTTAACTTGAATACGCAAAAAGAAAGAAAATGGAAACTGTTGTTGGTTTTTATTTTCTGTATTGTTTTTAATGTGCAATCGCAAAGTTATTTGGATGAATATGATCAATTATTTGTCAAAGAAGCTAAAATAATTAATTATCATCGGCCAGATAATTATTTCTATGTTAGAGCTGTTGATTCTTATTTTGAAATATATCCAAACAATATGCAGAGTCAAAGTTATATTTCTATGATAAATAAAGACAATCAGATTATGTTTAGTGTAGCTGTTATTCGTTATCCTGAAGGTAAAACTAGGATACAAAAATATTTAATTGCTACTAGAGATTTGAATCGTTGTTCGAAAGAAGCTATAGTGGCAGAAATGGATAATCGTTTCTCAAATAAAAATTTACTAAGTGTGTCTCAGATAAAAAAAATGAATGCAAATAGAGCTTATGTTTATAATTTAAAAGTTAGAAAAAACTTATATCTAGGAATTTATCCAAGATGTAAAAAATTAATAGTTTACAAAGATAATGTTGGTAGAGTTGAAATACTATTTTTTTATAAATATGGTCAAGAAGATGTAGTTAAGCAAGAAATACAGAAAACATGTGGTATGCTAAAGTTTAAATAATTTTGGGTTTGTTTTCACTTCATAAGTTTGATTAATTTTTTCTTTGAAAAAAGAAACTTATCTCGTCAAAATTGTACAATTTTGATAAAAAATTGAAGCTTTGGAATCAAAACAAGTAAAATGGGTGTTTTTATTGCTGCTTTCCTTAGTTTGGGGAAGTTCTTTTATACTGATTAAAAAAGGTTTAGTTGGGCTATCGGCTATTCAGGTGGGTTCCTTGCGAATTATTTTTGCTTCACTTTTTTTATTATTGATTGGTTTTAGAAGTTTGTCTAAAATCCCAAGAGACAGATGGAAATTTATAGGGCTGACTTCGTTATTAGGAACTTTTTTTCCAGCTTTTCTATTTGCCTTAGCTCAAACTGAAATTGATAGTTCCGTAAGTTCCATATTAAACTCATTGACTCCTTTGAATACCTTGGTTTTAGGGGTGATGTTCTTTGGTGTTGATTTTCAAAAGAAACAAATTCTAGGTGTTGTTATTGGTTTAATAGGTAGTTTACTTTTGGTTTTTAACGGAGCGGTGAATCATCCGGGGCAGAATTATTATTACGCTATTTTGGTTTTAATTGCCTCGCTTTGTTATGCGGTAAATGTCAATTTGATTAAAAGGTTTTTGTCTGATTTAGATCCAATTAGTATTACAACTGGTAATTTTTTATTTCTGATTTTTCCAGCCTTACTAATTCTTTATTTTACTGGTTTTTATGATGTTATTGCGGTTGAAAAAGTGCAGACTTCGGTGTTTTTTATAGTAATTTTAGGGGTTGTAGGGACTGGGATAGCTAATATTTTATTTTTTAAACTAATACAGATTTCTTCGGCTGTTTTTGCTACATCGGTTACTTATATAATTCCTGTGGTAGCTTTCTTTTGGGGTTTGTTAGATCAAGAAATGCTTACTCCAATCCAGTTTTTTGGCGCATTTATTATTTTAATTGGCGTTTATTTGAGTGCTAAGAAGTAAGCGGTTGTTTGTTGTGGGTTATGAGTTGAGCTGTGTAAAAAGTTACAACCCATAACTCATAACTCATAACATTTTTAATTATTTGAAAACGGTTTTTCTACAGGATTACCAAATTTGTCAAAATAGAAAATAGGAATATTAAGTTTTTCCAGGCCAGGAATCACATCTTTTCCTTTGCCTACAATAACAATTCTGGAGTTATCTATTAAAAAATATTTATTGGCAACAGCCAAAACATCTTCTTTGGTTACAGCATTCAACATTTTAATGTAGTTTTCATAGAAATCGGCTGGTAAGTTTTCTATGGCTGTGTTGAGTGCGTATCGGGCCACCGATTCTGGTTTTTCGGCTTTCATTACAAATCGGCCTATGTAACCTGCTTTAGCGCTTTCTAGTTCTTCAGTGGTTACTTTTTCGGTTCTTATTTTTTTAATTTCTTTGATAAATTCAACCACCGCACTATCTGTCACATGATTTTTTACTGCCGATGAGGAGCGAATACTAGTTATGTATTTTCCGGCACCTATGCTTGTGCTTGCTCCATAGGTCCAGCCATGAGCCTCTCTTAAATTCATGTTTAGGTAACTATTAAAACCACCACCCAAAATGTAACTTGCAATTACGGTAGGGAAGAAGTCTTTGTCGTTCATTTTTAGATGATAAGTATTTACAACAGCTATTTCAGATTGTACAGCATTAGGTACATCGATAAAGTTAATTTGGATTCCTTCTACATTCTTAGGGTCTTTGTAGCTGGTGGTGTTGATTGTTGTTTTTTGCCAAGTGCCAAAAAGTTTTTCGATAATGGGTTTAATATCGTTGAATTTAACATCGCCTACAACTGCTAAATAGGCATTTTGTGGCACAAATCGTTTTTTATAATTGTTCGTTATATCTGCTAGTGAAATGTTGTTTAAACTTTCTTCGGTGATAAATTCTCCTAAGGGATGATTTTTTCCAAACGCAAGTGCGTTGACTACTCTGTTTGCAATAGCAGAGACACTTTTTTCTTGAGAGCGTAAACTTTCAATGAGCTTCGCTTTTTCTTTATCGAGTTCTTCTTGAGAAAAATTAGGGTTTAAAGCACCTTCAGCCAAAAGTTCTAAGCTGCGTTTAGAAAATTTGGAAAGAGCACTCGCAAAGGCACTGCTGGAACTGAATGACATACTCACTCCCATAAAATCGACCTCTTCGTTAAAGTCTTCTTTTGAAATATTCAAACTACCGTTTCCTAATAAATTACTACATAGTTCATCAACGCCTTTTTTATCGCCTTCGGCAAATGGCGGATTGTCTATTGTAAGGTTAAAAGTTACTTTAGGTAATTTATGGTTTTCAACAACCATTACTTTTAGTCCATTTGCTAGTGTAAAACTTTGTGGTTTTTTTATGTTTACTACAGGTGGTTTACCTGGAATAGGTTGTTTGCGTTCTTGTGCTTGCATGATTGCGGTAGCTAATATTAGAGTAAATAAAATAATTGATTTTTTCATGATACGAAATGGCTTAATTTTCATTCTTTGCAGGGGTTGGAATGTAGTCCAGTATCAAACGTTGATTTGGTTTTAGATACTTATTTGCGGCTTCTCTAATTTCTTCTCTTGTAATAGAACGGTAGATTTCAATATCTTTATTAATGAGTTCGATGTCACCGTGAAGTAAATAGTAACGGGCAAGATTTTCGGCGATACCTTCCACGTTTGAGTTTTCGTTTACATATTGATTCTCAAATTGATTCAGTATTTTTTGATAATCTCTTTCAGATATTAAATCGGTTTGTATTTTAGTAATTTCTTCGTCGATTTCTGTTAATAAATCATCGGTGGTGAAATTAGTCATTGGTAAACCGTACAGAATATACATTCCGTAATCTTCTTGATTAAATGCTACGGCTCCAATTTGTAATGCCTTTTTCTTCTCGTCTACTATTTTTTTGTACAATTTCGAACTTTTTCCGTCGCTTAGATAGGAAGAAATGAAATCCAAAGCACGAGCATCTCTAGTTTTCATAGAAGGAGTTCTGTAAGCCGTTGCTAACATCGGAATTTGGATATTTGGATCGATATGAGTCGCTTTGATTGTTTCGGTGATTGGTTTTTCGACAAATTTTTCTCTAACAATCTCTTTTCCTTTTTTAATTGGGCCAAAATAGTTTAGAATCCATTCTTTGGCTTGGTTTTTTTCAAAATCGCCTGCAACAACTAAAACGGCGTTGTTAGGAACATAAAATTTTTCGTTAAAAGCTTTGAAGTCTTCTAGTTTAGCCGAGTTTAAGTGTTCGGTAGAACCAATGGTGGTCCATCGATAAGGATGATTAACAAATAGATTTTTTTTGACAGCTTCAATTATTCTTCCGTAAGGTTGGTTGTCGTAGCGAGAGTTTTTTTCTTCTTTGATTACCTCTTTTTGAGTGTCTACCCCAATTTGATTAATAACAGGGTGCATTAATCGTTCTGATTCCATCCAAAGAGCCAATTCTAAATTATTAGAAGGGAAAACTTCATAATAATAGGTTCTGTCGTCAGAGGTGTTTGCATTGTTAATTCCGCCATTAGAGGTAACTATTTTAAACCATTCGCCGCGTTTAATGTTGGCAGTTCCCTCAAATAATAAATGTTCAAAAAAGTGTGCAAAGCCCGTTTTGTTTGGGTCTTCGTCTTTTGAGCCTACATGATACATTACAGATGTGATTACCACTGGTGCGCTATTGTCTTGATGTAAAATTACATGTAAACCGTTATCGAGGGTGTATTCTTCGAAAGCAATTTTTTGTGCTGTGGCAATGCCACCGAGTAAAAGAGAAGAACTAATTGCCATTATAATTTTTTTCATATAAGATTAATAAAAAGAGGTTTCAATACTTAGATCAGCGTTATTGTAGTTTCAAAAATACTTTTTTTAGATTTGAATAACCAAATCTATTTTTGGAATATAAAAAAGGATAAAATTCTTGCATCTAAAGTATTGAAAATAAGCTTAAAGTAACAACTAATATTTTTTTAAATTTAACAATTGCGTGATAAAAAAATAATTGTATATTTGCAACCTTAAAAATCAATAAATCAATTTGGTATGTATGCAATCGTAGAGATAGCAGGGCAACAATTCAAAGTAAGCAAAGACTTAAAGGTTTATGTTCACCGTTTAGCTAACGAAGAAGGATCAAAAGTTTCTTTTGATAAAGTTCTTTTGTTAGATGACAATGGGAATGTAACTTTAGGCGCCCCAGCTATAGAAGGTGCTTCAGTAGAAGCTAAAGTGTTACAACACTTAAAAGGAGATAAAGTTATCGTTTTCAAAAAGAAAAGAAGAAAAGGATACAAAAAAAGAAATGGTCACAGACAATATCTTACTCAAATTGTAATTGAGGGTATTACTGCAACAGGTGCTAAAAAAGCAGCTTCTAAAAAAGCAGCAGTTGAAGTAACTACAGAAACAGCTGAAGCTCCAAAGAAAAAAGTAGCAAAAGCTAAAAAAGAAGATACTCAAGAGTAATAACAATATTAAAACTTAAACATCATGGCTCACAAGAAAGGTGTCGGTAGTTCTAAGAATGGTAGAGAATCAGAATCGAAACGTTTAGGTGTTAAGATTTTTGGAGGACAAGCTGCTATCGCAGGGAACATCATCGTAAGACAAAGAGGTTCAAAACACAATCCAGGTGAAAATGTTTACATCAGTAAAGATCACACACTACATGCAAAAGTAGATGGAATTGTTAAGTTCCAAAAGAAAAGAGATAACAAATCTTATGTTTCTATCCTTCCATTTGAAGTAGAAGCTTAATTGATTTTCTCAATTTATTAAAAACCGTCCCGAGTAATCGAGACGGTTTTTTTGTGTTTTATTGTGCCGTTTTAAATAAACCCGAATTAATCATTGGAAGTTATGATAATAAGACACTAATGATTCCATTAGGGTTAACCCTGAATTTTAAAAAAAAACATTGGTTAGATTTACTTTATTGATTCTGTTTTTTCTAATGCGGAATTTGGGATAAAGATGTTTTTGTGTATCGTTATTTCAGGACGGATACCGTTTAATGAAAAATCCCCTTCTTTTATAGAGAAAGGGATTTGTTGTATTATATACTTGAATGATTAAAAAGGAAGGTTAATCCATCCTTCCTCCACCGAAGCCACCAAAACCACCACCGCCAAAACCACCCGGGCGATCCATACCTTCCATGTTCCTGAAATTTCGTCCAGGAGGTCTTTGTGTTCCCGAGAAATTTTGAATTTTATAAGTTAAAGAAAACATAGCATAGCGTTTTAATACGGTGTTTTCGTTATCGGTAACTGCAGTTGATGAAATATTTCGCGTAATACTTTGGTTTTGATTTAGAACGTCATAAATTTTGACTTTAGCAACAAAAGTTTTGTTCATGAAACTGTAGGATAAGCTGGTGTTCCATAAATAAAAGTCTTGGTTGATAGAATTGTAAGTATATCCAAAATCATTACCCCAAGTCCAGTTAGTTGGCCAGTAACTTGTAGTTTGTAGATTAAGTCTATGAACTACATTTGATCTTGATCTAAGGGTACTGATATCATATTTTGATTCATTGTATGAAAAATTATAAGAAGGAGCAACAGTGAAAAATTCTCCGTAATCATAATTCAAATAAATTCTTGGAGAAAATCCTATTGATTTAGCTCCATAAAGAATGGAGTTTGTGAATCCTTTTTCAAATCTATAATTAACATTTAAAGCAATTCCATAACGTAATAAGTTGGTTTCTTGTTTGATAGATTTGTTCCAGCTACCACCACCAGAAATGGAGTGGTTACCAGATATATTTGTGTAAGTTGTTGTTCTACTATTGTCAGAGTTATAAATGGCTGTACTTATTACATCATTATTATTGTAATTTCCATTAATGTAAAAGTTGTATCCTGAGCGAGTTCGGAAATCAAAATTTCTATAATTCAAGTTTGCAGTATGGGTTTCGGTAGTTAACAAGTCAGGATTACCAGTAACTGTATTCAAAGTATTGGATACATTTTCTACAGGTAATAATTGACTGGCGGATGGTACCGATTGATTATAATTGTATCTAAATGTTAAATTTTTAGAACGATCTACACTATATCTAATTTGGGTACTTGCACTAGGTAAAATATATTTTTTGCTTAAATCTGTTGCTACTCCTTTATACAATGCATAGTTGTCGTATTGTAAGATGGATGTTGACGAATTGATGTCAAAAGTATATTTGTTTTTTTGAATTCTAAAACCAGCTTTTGGAGCAATACTATTTTGTTTTGAAGACATATAGGTAGTTTGTTCTTGATTAACAGAAGTGTAATTGTCATTACCTATATCATCAAAAGTTTTATTATCATTGATGTTATTTTGGTAGTCATAAGACACTCCAATTCTAAAACGGATAGAATCTGTTACTGGTTCTGTAAATTCAATCTCAGCATTATAAGAATCGCTATTGCTGCTGTTTTTGATATTTTGGTCACGAATAATACTTCTGTTTGTAGTATAGAAATTCGTTTCAGATCCAACAAAGTTATTAGAATCAGCGTTCGAATTGTTGTTGTTGAATGATAAACTTAAATTTCTAGCTTTTTTTTCAAAAGACTTATTGAAATTTATTGCATTACTAAAATTTTTCGATTCATTTTTATTCATTGTTTTTGAAAACGCATCGTTTGCTAGAGTGTTGTTTGTTAAATTTTTACTCGAGCTGTTCGATTCAGAATTGCTATCGGATATAGATGAATTGAATTTTGGAGCAATAAATAATCGAATAGATGGTGATATCTTGTACTCAACCTCTAAGTTAGCTTTATTGCTAGTGTTTCCGTTGTTAGTATTCGAATTTGATTTGGTTTCAAAGAAATTCCCATCGGGTCTCAATTCAATAGAGTTTGAGCTGTTTTTGTTTTCCGTATTTGTATCTGAATAATCGTAGCTGGCATTGGTTTGGAAATTTTTAAATAATTCATCTGAATAATTAAATCCTAACAAGTTTGATGTTGTAATACCATTTGCCTGACTTCTGTTTACAGAAGATCCACCACGGTTGTTTCTTCCGCCGCCCATGTTGTCAAAAACTTCATCCTGAGAAAATCCTTGCGCATTTATATTATTAGAGGAACCTAATAAACTAATTTTTCTATTGTTGTTAAAATAATTTACAATAAAACTCGATTCGTATCTATCATCAGTTCCATAGCCACCCATGAATTTTCCAAAATACCCTTTATTTTTATTGTCGTCAATAGTTAGATTGATACTTGAATTGTCTGAAGCGGCTTGGTCTTTAGAATATTCTTCTTTTTTTGTCTTAAAATCAGATACCTGAACTTTATTAATTATTTCAGCAGGTAGGTTTTTTAAAGCCATTGCGCCATCACGCCCAAAAAATGGTTTTCCGTTTACTAATACCTGCGTTACTTCTTTACCATTAGCGGTAATTTTCCCATCATTGTCTACTTCAACTCCAGGCAGTTGTTTTAATAAAGCTTCCACATTGGCATCTGGACGTACTTTGAATAAAGAAGCTTTAAATTCTATAGTGTCGTTTTTAACTCTAATGGGAGGTTCTTCCGCTTTTACAGTTACTTCTTTCAGTGAGTTTACTGTTTCAGATAGGTAAATATTGCTGAAATCTTTATTAGTAGACACACCATTTTGTTCTTCTGCAAAAGTATCGAAGCCCATAAAAGTTACTTTTAAGAACACTGGTTTGTCGTTTTTTTTAACTGCAAAGCTAAAGTCTCCATTTTTATCGGTTAATGTATACTCTAAAACAGTTGAATCTTTTACCGTTGTAATATATACGGTAGCCGATTCTAATGGAAGTTGGTTGTTGATGTTGAGTACTTTTCCTTTTAAAATGTAGCTTTGAGCTGATGCATTTAAAGAAAACAACAGTACGAATAGAAAAGATAAATATTTACACATAATAAATTGGTTAAACTTATCGTAAGATGTCATTTAACCAGAAAGGTTTAATTATAAGTGTAAAATTTATATTTATTTAATTCTTGAACTGTTAATTTTTATGTCGGCCGTAGCCCAGCTTTTAGCAATTTCTTTGTCTATATCATTAACTAAATTTTGTTTGCCTAGCTTTTTATAAGCTAATTTTAGTCCATGTTGTGCCCATCCATTATTAGGGAATTGTTTTAGATCTTTTTTATAAGTTGTGATCGCAGCATTGTATTCTTTTGATTCTATTTGAACGGCTCCTAAATGATGTCGTACAGAGAAGAACCAGTCGGGTGGTTCGTTATAATTTAATTGATCTTCTATGGAAATTGCTTTTTCAAATAAAGGAATACTTTCTTTGTAATTTTTCTTGGAAGCTAAAATTTCTCCTTTTAAAACATTGCTGGCTATTTGTAAAATTTGATCCATCGAATTAATACCCCAAATGGTCATTTGTTTCATATAAGGGTCTTTGGATATAATTTCGAGTTTAGCTAATTCTGATTTGGCTTTAGCTAAATCTTTTTTGCCTAAAAAAGCCATGCCTTTTGCGTAATGCGAAATAGCCAAAGGATATTTTAAGGTGTCGGATACTAATTTCATTTTTAGAATGTCGTCCCATTTTCCAAATTTCACCGCAATAAAATAAGGAATAACATAATAATGCTGCAAAGTTGACCATCCGGGTTCTATCATGGTTTTAGGATTTACTAGATTTGCAGTTTCTTTTGCTGCAAGCATTGCCCATTTGTAATTGCCTTCCAAAGTCGCACAGGCAGCCATGAAATGATAATTATGCGGATAATAACCCAATGGGTAGGCGCCCTGTGCATGACACATAGTTGTATAATTACTGTCTATTTTTACAGCGTTAATATTGGCCATTGTTCCTTTATGATATTCTCCAGTTCGGATATAAATGTGTGAAGACATATGGGTAAGATGTCCAGAAGCTGGGGCTAATCCATCATCAAAAAGTTTAGCACAATTATTCCCTCTTTCGGGAGTTTGAGAAGCTTCTACCGCATGAATATAAAAATGATTAGCACCAATGTGTTTTGGATTCTGTTTTAGTACCTTTTCTAAAATGGAATCGATTTCAGGAGTCCATTGTTTAGGAGTTCCATCCTTTTCGTATAAATCCCAAGGATGTAAGTCCATAATGGATTCAGTATACATTGTTGCTATATCATTGTCTTCAGGATATTTTTTTGAAAGTTCCTTCATTGCTTTTGAGTAACTGATGTCAAATTGACTTCTATCCTCAATAGGTTTTGCAGTATATCTCTTAGACAAAGCATTGATTAAATCTTTTTCTTTCTCAGTAGCCTTGTTAGAAAGTTTTATGGCTTGTTGGATAGCTTTATAAGCTCTTTCATAATTATCAGCTTCCATTCCTGCATTATAATTAGGCCCCAAAACATAGGCGTATCCCCAAAAACACATAGCGCATTTTGGATCTAATTTTGAAGCGTAATAAAAGGAGCGGGCTGCTTCGGCATGGTTGAAGCCGTAAGCTAGCGCAAGTCCTTGATTGAAATATTTTTGTGCTTCGTGATTTTTAGTACTTATAGGATAGTCAATAATATCCATTCCGTCAAAAAGTGGCGCTTTATTGTCGGATTCAAACCATTTGGCATCTGTTGTAGCTGGTGCGCAACCATAATTATTACTGCCTGCAAGGATTTTTTTTTCCTCTTGAGGTGCTTTTTTACAGGAGTAAAACAGTATGCAAAGGATTAAGATTATCGTAGCAATAGTTCTCATAATAATCTGATTTTAGGTGTATTAAAGTTAGTTTAAAACTGTTTAAAATCAAATTATTGTGGAGAGTTTTTAGTTTTGAATAATAAGTTTTAAGGTTAAAATCAGTTATTCAGAAAGCATAGAAGAGTAAATGTGGTTTTATGGTATTTTCTTCTTATCAGGAATTTATTTTTTAATTAAAAATTTGAATTTCTCAAAAGAGAATTAAACTAGATTTTTATCTTTTAAATTTAAGCTCTTCTATTGCTAATTCTATGTTTTTTACTTTTTCTGTTCTTAATTCCAGTATGATTTTTGCTTTAGATAGTTTGTCGTTTGATTTGGCAATTTGTTTTTTATATGTCTCAATTTCTTTTAGGAGTTTGTAGTTATCATTAGTTTTTAAACTTTTTTCAAGTTGGACTAATTTTTCTTGTTCTTTTTTTAAGTTGGCCTCAATTCCCCATGTTTCTCTTGCTATTTTTATTAGTTTTTGTTCTTCCCTTGCTAATTTTGCTTTTGCAACATCTTTACTGCTTAAGTTAAGTGGTTTCATAGTAGGCAAAGTTTCAGGTTGTTTTGGTCGTGATTCTAGACTTGCTCTTCCAAAATCATAAGATGGTCGTAACTTGGTTGGATTAAAACTTTGGGCGTTTATAAAAAAGGGTAATAGTATTATAATTAAGCTTACTCTCATTTTTGTTTTTTATTTTAAAAGTAATAATAAAATTCTTATGTGAAATTTAATTACAAAAGGTTTTTATTAAAAGCAATAAAAAAAACCCTAACATTTCTGCAAGGGTCTATCTTAATACTTAGTACTAAAAGCTTAATACTAATATCTGTAATATTCTGGTTTGAATGGCCCTTCAACAGCAACACCGATATAATCAGCTTGTTCTTGAGAAAGTACTTCTAATTCTACGCTTAATTTTTTAAGGTGTAAAGCAGCCACTTTTTCATCCAAATGTTTAGGTAACATATATACTTCGTTTCCGTAAGCAGCTGAGTTATTCCAAAGTTCAATTTGAGCTAAAGTTTGGTTTGAGAAAGAGTTAGACATTACAAATGATGGGTGCCCAGTTGCACATCCTAAGTTTACTAAACGACCTTCAGCAAGTATAATGATTTCTTTTCCTTCTACGTTGTAAATATCAACTTGTGGTTTAACTTCTGATTTAGTAGCTCCATAGTTAGCGTTCAACCAAGCCATATCAATTTCGTTATCGAAGTGTCCGATGTTACAAACAATAGCTTTGTCTTTCATTTTTAAGAAGTGTTCCCCTCTTACAATGTTAAAGTTACCAGTTGTAGTGATGATGATATCAGCGTTATCCACTACAGTATCTAAACGTTTTACTTCATAACCGTCCATAGCCGCTTGTAAAGCACAAATTGGGTCGATTTCAGTAACAGTTACAATAGAACCAGCTCCACGGAATGAAGCAGCAGTTCCTTTTCCTACGTCACCGTATCCACAAACAACAACTCTTTTTCCAGCTAACATAACGTCAGTAGCACGACGTACAGCATCAACAGCCGACTCTTTACATCCGTATTTGTTATCAAATTTAGATTTAGTAACCGAATCATTTACGTTGATTGCAGGCATTACCAAAGTTCCGTTTTTCATTCTTTCGTATAAACGGTGAACTCCTGTAGTAGTTTCTTCAGAAAGTCCTTTGATATCTGCAGTTAATTCAGGGTAACGGTCAAAAACCATATTCGTTAAGTCTCCACCATCATCCAAAATCATGTTCAATGGTTTTCTGTCTTCACCAAAGAATAATGTTTGCTCAATACACCAGTCAAATTCTTCTTCGTTAAGACCTTTCCAAGCATAAACAGGAATTCCTGCAGCAGCAATCGCAGCAGCAGCGTGATCTTGAGTTGAGAAAATGTTACAAGAAGACCAAGTAACTTCAGCTCCTAAAGCCACCAAAGTTTCAATTAACACAGCAGTTTGGATAGTCATGTGTAAACATCCTGCAATACGAGCTCCTTTTAAAGGTTGACTTGGACCGTACTCTTCGCGAATTGCCATTAATCCTGGCATTTCAGCTTCAGCTAATTGAATTTCTTTTCTTCCCCATTCAGCCAAAGCAATGTCTTTAACTTTGTATGGTACATATGGAATTGTTGTAGTACTCATTTATAGTATATTTGTAATTATAAATTTTTTGCAAAATTACATAATAACTTTAGAATTAAACTAATTTATCTAATATTTATGAATTGTTTAAGGTCTTAATAGTTAGAACTTTAGTTTGAGAATATTTTTTAGGAGCTAATCCTGCTTTACGCTATATTCCCGATAAACAAAAACTACGGCTGAAAGCTTTGTTTTTCTCAATTGGGAGATTCCGTTACTGTCAGGGCTAAAGTGACAGAAAGAAGAAGACAGTAGGCAGAAAAGAGAAAGCAGAAAGATTAAAAAGATACATTTAACCCATAACTCACAACTCAATCCCAAATTCAAAAGAATGCCTTTATTTAAAAAGATAGAATTTAACGCTACTACACAAATATACATTTGGAAAATAACCGAATCTTTCGAGCAATTGTCTCAGGAAGTTGAGTTAAATCCGGTGTGTCAGGAGCGTATTGCTACTATGAAATCCGAATTACACCAACGTGGTTTTTTAAGTGTACGTAAATTACTAAACAAAGCGGGCTATACCGATTTTGACTTGTATTATGATGAATTTGGTAAGCCTCATTTACAGGACGGGAAACATATTTCTATAACCCATTCTCACGAATTTTCATCAATTATTGTAAGCGACGAAGTAGTAGGAATAGATATCGAATTGCAACGAGAAAAAATCATCCGAATTGCCGATAAATTCTGCGATGCCGAGTTACAATATTTAAACAAAGAAGCTATTTCAGAATACATTAAAAAATTAACAGTAATCTGGGGAGCCAAAGAAGCTATTTTTAAAATTCAAAACGAAAAAGGAATCAGTTTTAAAGATCATATTGCTGTTAATCCATTCGATTTGAATCAAACGGAAACTGTTGCCAATTTGCACTTTGGCGGTATGGATAAAGCATTCAAAATTTACTTTGAAGAAATTGAAAATTTTACGTTAGTGTATGCTTTAGTCAAATAATCTATGCCGATACACTTCGGTTTTTAAACATGTTGAGGTAAAAAAAGCTTCCCATTTTTCGCGCTCTATCTTTTAAAAGACCTGTATTATCTCCTTGATATAATTCATCTAAGGTTTGAAACCAATAATTTAACCAAATACCAAATTCGTTAGCGCTAATTTGACTATTAAAATATTCGTCTACTTTGTTATGAACGGCAATTGGATTGCCTTTGTATTTACGGATGCCGAATAAATTAGTTTCCCAAAAATCAATTAGCTTTTCTAGGTGGGAGTCCCAGTCAGCAATGAGTTCGTTAAAATAAGGACTGATTTCCTTATCAGCCCTTATTTTATCATAGAATTGATGTATTAGAACCGAAATATCGGCTCTGTTTTCAATGTCTTTTTTCATTTATAAATTGTTTATAATGATGAAGAATACGCTTGAAATCATGCTTAACAAAACGGCATTAAAAACAACTTTGTGTTTCATTTGTGCTAAAATAGAGGTGTTAGCAATCATACTAATGAAAACAACAAGAACGAGTTGAATCATTTGTGTTATAGATGTTCCGTTAGCTAATACAGCCATTGCAGCAGCTCCGCCTAAACAGCTTTGTACTAGGATACTTAATGAAGCAGATGCAAAATAATTAGTATCAAATTTTTCGAAGGTGTTGTTGTAAAGTGTCATAATGATTTGTTTTAATAATACAAAATTACAACGGCTTGCAGGTCGTATTTTATGATATAAATCATGTTCCTATAATATTTTTATTTTTTAAAATTGGATTACTAACAGATATAATTACTTTTACTCCTGAGATGAAAAAGCATACCATATATCAGGAAATTGTAGCAGCAAAGTCAGCAAATAAGAAATTATTAGCGATACTTTTAGATCCCGATAAAATAATTTGGGAAACTATATCCGAATTAATTTTAAAAATTAATCAATCGCCTGCTACTCATGTTTTTATTGGTGGAAGCCATGTTGGTACTACAATTTTGGATGATTTGATTGTTAGAATTAAAGAAGATTGTACTTTGCCCATTGTTCTTTTTCCAGGTCATCCTTCTCAAATTTCAAAATATGCAGATGGGATTTTGTTTTTAACATTATTGTCAGGCCGAAATCCCGATTATTTAATAGCGCATCAGGTAAATGCAGCGCCAATTTTGAAGCAAACTCAATTGGAAATTATTTCCACAGGGTATATTTTGATTGAAAGTGGTACAACAACAGCCGTGGAGCGTGTAAGTAATACTAAACCGATTGATAGGAATAATTTAGATTTGGTTTTGGCAACCGCTTTGGCAGGCGAAATGTTGGGTAATAAACTAATTTATTTGGAAGCCGGTAGTGGCGCACAACAAGCTGTTCCCCAAGAAATGATTGCTGCTGTGGCTCAAAATAGTTCTATTCCACTTATTGTAGGTGGAGGAATTATAGACACACAAGGAATTCAAAAGGCCTATGATTCTGGAGCTGATTTAGTAGTGATAGGTACAGCTTTTGAAAGAAATAGTAATTTTTTTAACGAACATTAAATGATTGATTATTTTTTTTCTCAATATGCTACTTATCCTATTTCCGAAATTATTCTGGAGTTAGTAGCTGTTTTTTTTGGCTTGGCTAGTGTATGGTTTGCAAAAAAAGACAATGTATTGGTTTTTCCAACAGGATTAGTAAGTACTTTTATTTATGCTTATTTGCTTTGGAAATGGAATTTATTAGGCGATTCGATGATTAATGGCTATTATTTCATCATGAGTATTTATGGTTGGTACCATTGGACTCGAAAAAAAGGCAATGAGGTCGAGTTTCCTATTTCGGTAATGACAAAAAAAGAAGGCAGTATTGCAGCGGTTTTATTTGTGTTGACACTTGTATTTGTCTATCTGGTTTATCAATATTTTGATAAGTTTGTTAATTGGTATAATTATGTAGATACGTTCTTAACAGCACTTTTTTTTGTTGGGATGTGGTTAATGGCAAGAAGGAAAGTCGAAAATTGGATTTTTTGGATTGTAGGAGATTTCATTTCTATACCTTTGTATTTTTGTAAGGGATATACATTTACAAGTTTGCAGTATTTCATTTTTACAATTTTGGCTGTACTAGCTTATTTTGAATGGAAAGAAATATGGAAAGTTCAAAAAATGCAATCTGAAAATACAGTTGTAACTTAACAAAAGAGTTAGTGGTAGAAAATTCAAAATCAATTGAAGATTTAAATAATAGTAAAAGTATGGGTTTGTCTGAACAAGATTTGGAACAAATGAACCAACACGGTGTTTCATTAGATGTTGTAAAAAAGCAATTAGCAATTTTTAAAAAAGGAATTGCTAAGATGGAATTAGTAGAAGCGGCAACAATAGGGAATGGCATTTTAAAATTCACTACGGATGAGTTTATAGATAAAGCTAATTTCTTTGATGAGCACAAGTCTAATTTGAAACTATTAAAATTTGTTCCCGCTTCGGGCGCAGCCACGAGAATGTTTAAGTTTTTGACTGCTTTTGTCGCTGATTTTAATATTGAAAAAGAGTCTATTAATGCCTATATTAATAGAAAAAAGGATAGTAAACTACCTGTTTTTATAGTGGGTATGGAGAAATTGCCTTTTTTTGAAATGATTTATCAAAAATTAAAGTCTGAAATTGTCAATTTTGACAGCTTTTCTAGGGATTACAAAAATTATTATTTCATCAAATTCATGTTGGATTCGAAGTATTTTGATTTTGCTTCTAAACCAAAAGGGATTTTGCCTTTCCACAAATATGCTACCAGAATCGCTACTCCTATAGAAGAACATTTGTATGAATGTGGGTATTATTCTAGTTCTAAGGGGAAATCATATTTGCATTTTACGGTGACAGAATCACATCAGGAAGAATTTGAAAAAATTATTAATGATGTTAAAGCTAATGTTGAAAAAGAGACCCAAACTACTATTGAAGTAAGCTATTCCTATCAAGATAAAAGCACCGATACCATTGCGGTAACCATGAATAATAAGCTTTTTAGAACCGATGAAGGTAAATTACTTTTTAGACCTGGAGGACATGGTGCATTGATTGATAATTTAAATCAATTAGATGCCGATATTATTTTTATCAAAAACATTGATAATGTAATTCTTCATAACAATGAAACCATTGCTCTTTATAAAAAAGCACTAGCAGGAGTACTGTTAGAATTACAACAAGAAATTTTTGCCTGTTTGAATCTAATGGATTATTCTAATGTTACCGATTCACAAATAGAGGAAATCAAAACTTTCTTGAAATCAAAACTAAATGTAAATGTAAAATCGGATTTTGATTTGTACACTTTTGAAAATAAAATCAAGGTATTACGTGGTATTTTAGACCGCCCAATGCGTGTTTGCGGAATGGTTAAAAACGAAGGCGAACCTGGAGGTGGTCCTTTTTGGGTAAAAAATGGTCAAAAAGGAATTTCATTGCAAATTGTAGAATCTTCGCAAGTGGATTTATCCGATAAAAAACAAGCTAAAATAATGGAAAATGCTACGCATTTTAATCCAGTAGATTTAGTTTGTGCTACTAAAAATTATAAAAACGAGAAGTTTGATTTGCACCAATTTGTAGATGAAAACACCGGTTTTATTGTCGAAAAAAATCATCAAGGCAAAGATATTAAAGGCTACGAATTACCTGGATTGTGGAATGGAGCAATGGCTAATTGGTTAACCGTTTTTGTAGAAGTACCTTTGATTACTTTTAATCCTGTAAAAACAGTCAACGATTTATTGAAAGAAGCACATCAGTCCTTGTAGTCATACTGAAACAAGTTCAGCATCAATGGAGATCCCAAAAATCATAACGGAATTACAATACAAAGCGGTTAGAAGTAGCGGTGCAGGAGGACAAAATGTAAATAAGGTTTCGTCTAAGGTGGTTTTGTCTTTTGATTTGAAAAACTCTCAGGCTTTGTCCGATGAGGAAAAATTGTTGATAGAAACAAATTTAGCTTCAAGATTAACTGCTGATTTGGTTTTGATACTTCAATGTGATGAAGACCGAAGCCAACTTAAAAACAAAGAAATAGTTACGAAACGTTTTTTGGAACTGATTAAAAAAGGGCTCCATGTTCCTAAAATCAGAAAAGCAACAAAAGTCCCCAAATCGGTAATCAAGAAACGAATTAAGGATAAAAAGAATCTTTCGGATTTAAAAAAATCAAGAAGAAAACCGGATTTTTAGTATCAAGAATTGGAGAATTAAGTATTAAGATATTTGGGATTATCTAAAAATCTTAATACTTGATGCTTTTATTTTAATTCTTTTCTATCTTTGCACCGTCTCAAAGGGGTGCTCTAAATAACGAGCTGAGATCATACCCAATGAACCTGAGCAAGTAATGTTGCTAAGGGAAATTAAGATAAATTAATGGCGAAAGCCATTGGTATATGAGTTGAACAAATCTATTTTATTACAGTAACAAAAGAATAATTCCCCCTTTTATTCGTAAAAAACAATTACGGATGAACACTTTTTTAGTTTCAAAGTCACAAAGTCACAAAATTTCTAAGTTTAAAAATCAGACTTATTTCTTGTCTTTTTTCTTTCTTCTATCTTCTTTACTCTCTTTTTCACAGGAAAAAGATACCACAAAAGTCAATCAATTAGATGTCGTTTTAGTATCTGCGGTTCGTGTTACAACTAAAACACCGGTTAGTTTTAGTAATTTGGACAAAAAGGATATTGCTCCACGCAATTTAGGTCAGGATATTCCAGTTTTGATGAACTATTTGCCATCTGTGGTAACTACTTCAGATGCTGGAAATGGTTTTGGTTATACAGGTATTCGTGTTCGTGGTAGCGATGCTACACGTGTGAATGTAACTATTAACGGAATTCCTTATAACGATGCAGAAAGTCAAGGAACTTTTTGGGTAAATATGCCTGATTTTGCTTCTTCCGTTGAAAGTTTACAATTACAACGCGGAGTAGGAACTTCAACAAATGGTTCTAGTGCTTTTGGTGCAAGTTTGAATATGTTGACAGATTCCTATTCGAAAAAAAGTAGTGGAGAGATTTCGAATTCTTTCGGAAGCTTTAATTCTCGTAAACATACAGTTAAATTTAGTACTGGATTGATGAATGAACATTTTGAATTGGCTGGTCGATTATCTACTTTAAAATCAGATGGATATGTGGATAGAGCGAGTTCGGACTTGAAATCCTATTTTTTACAAGGAACTTATGTGGGGAAAACAAGTTTGATTAAAGCCTTGGTTTTTGGAGGAACCGAAAAAACCTATCAATCCTGGAACGGAATTGATGCAGCAACACTCAATACTGACCGTAAATTTAATTCGGCCGGAATGTTTACTGACGAAAACGGGAATGTTCGTTTTTACGATAACGAAACCGATAATTATCAGCAAGATCATGCACAATTGCATTGGAATGAAAAATGGTCAACTAATTGGAGTTCTAATTTTGCCTTGCATTATACTAAAGGGAAAGGATATTATGAGAATTATAAGGAAGATGCTGATATGGCTGATTATGGTTTAACCAACGTTGGTCAAATAGCTACAACTGATTTGGTGCGTCAAAAATGGTTGGATAATGATTTTTACGGAACAACTTTTTCTGTAAATTATAAGAATGAAGATTTAGATGTTATTCTTGGTGGAGGCTGGAATAAGTATGAGGGCGATCATTTTGGAAAAGTGATATGGGCACGATATGCTTCAACTTCAGAATTAGGAGATCGTTATTATGATGATTTTTCGACTAAAACAGATGGAAATGTTTTTGCGAAGCTAAACTATCAACTTACAGAGCAGTTAAGTTTATATGGTGATTTGCAATATAGAAATGTCAGTTATAAAGCTAATAGTTCGGAAACAGGAAATGTAGATGACACTTTTCATTTTTTTAATCCAAAAGCAGGTTTAAATTTTGCAATAAACGAAAATAACAACTTGTATTTTTCATATGCACGTGCTAATCGCGAACCTAATCGTACGGATTATGAAGGTGGAAGTGTAAAGCCAGAAAGCTTAAATGATTTTGAATTAGGATGGCGTTTTGTAGTTCCAAATACGCAAATTAATCTTAACGGATTTTATATGCGTTACAAAGACCAATTGGTTTTAACGGGGGAATTGGATGATGTAGGTAATCCAATACGAACAAATGTAGGTAAAAGCTATCGTTTGGGTTTAGAAGCTGAGGCTAAAATTCAGTTGTCTAAGAAATGGTTAATCAGTCCAAATTTTACGGTAAGTGATAATCAGAACATTGATTTTGTTTTAGATAATGGAACCACTTTGGTTGCTTTAGGAAATACAACTATTGCTTTTTCTCCAAAGTTTATTGCTGCGAATAGTGTGGTGTTTTCTCCAATTGCCAATTTGCAATTGAATTGGTTATCAAAATTTGTGGGTAGCCAATTAATGAATAATATAAATGATCGTCAGGGTAAATTGAAAGATTATTTCGTGAACGATTTTAATACTACTTATACCATTTTCCCTAAATCTGTTTTCCAATCAGTTACTATTAGTGTTTTGGCTAATAATTTTGCTAACAGAAGCTATGTTTCTAATGGTGCTGATTATGGAGGAGGTTATGTGTATTATTATCCTCAAGCGGGAGCTAATTTCTTAGCAGGATTGACTTTGAAGTTTTAATTTGTAGTTTCTATTTAAAAAGCCTGAAAATTTAATACTTTCAGGCTTTTTGTTTTAGTTGTACACTCTAACTATATTTCCAATTTTCTCAGCGCGGTATTGTTTTAAAGGATATTGTAATTTGCCTTGTCCTGTAAACATGCTGTATTCTTCATTGTCACATGGACAAAGTAAATTTATTCCTTTTATAGTTAATGTAGAACAACTACTCAATGCCTGATTAGGGCAAGCAGCATCAAAAGCATTATAGCTTGACCCAGTATAAAACACATAGATGCCTTTAGGTCCTACTTCTGGTCCTGAATAGTAAATAGCGTTACTGGCATAATTAAGTTTTGAATAAGCTGGATAATTTAAATCGAAAGTTATCGAAAAATTATAGTTAGGGATATAAGGATTGTTGTTCTTAAATCCATTATCTGAACAAGAAAAAAATAAAAGAACGACTAATGAAATGTTGAGGATTTTTTTCATGTTTATATTTTGTGAAAGTATTAGTGAAACAAATTTAATTTATTTACTTTTGAAATGTTATAAGCTTAACAGATAATTATAGACTATTAAAAATTATACTATATTTGTAGCAAGAAATCCCGTTGCGATGGGATTTTTTGTATTTATATAAACGACGAAATTATGAGTAACGTATCTTATTATACTGCAGAAGGATTAAAAAAGTTAAAGGAAGAATTAGAGTATTTAAAAGCGGTGATGCGTCCTAAAGCATCTCAAGATATAGCCGAAGCTCGTGATAAAGGCGATTTGTCTGAGAATGCTGAGTATGATGCAGCTAAAGAAGCTCAAGGTTTATTAGAAATGAAAATTTCTAAACTGGAAGAGTTATATGCTAATGCAAGATTAATTGATGAATCACAATTAGACCTTTCTAAAGTGTTGGTTTTATCTAGCGTTAAGATAAAAAACCAAGCTAATGGAATGGAAATGAAATATACTTTGGTAGCCGAAAGTGAAGCTGATTTAAAAACAGGTAAAATTTCGGTAACTTCTCCAATTGGAAAAGGATTACTAGGAAAATCAGTAGGTGAAGTAGCCGAAATAACAGTTCCTAACGGAAAATTGAAATTCGAAATTTTAGAAATCACAAGAGAGTAGTTTTTAAATTTGTATTTGTTTTTTTGTTTAATCGGATAAACGAATAGCCAAATAACCCAATTAATAATGAGTATATTCACCAAAATAGTAAAAGGAGAAATTCCATGTTATAAGATAGCTGAAGACGAAAATTACTTTGCTTTCTTGGATATTAATCCTAATGCAAAAGGACATACGTTATGTATTCCTAAATTTGAAGTCGATAAGATTTTTGATATGGACGAAGCTCATTTTTTAGGGCTAATGCATTTTTCTAGAAAAGTTGCCAAAGCAATCGAAAAAACGGTTCCTTGTAATCGAATTGCTATTTCGGTTATAGGATTAGAAGTGCCACACGCTCATGTGCATTTGATTCCTTTGAACACTATGGAAGACATTCGATTTCAGAAAAAAGTAACTTTGTCTAAAGAGGAATTTGAAAGTTTAGCTCAGGAAATTAGCGCTAATTTATAATACAATTTACAACTATAAACGACACGAATTTTATTCGTGTTTTTTTTCACCCAAAAATGATGATATGAGAAAATTTGTATCTTTTGTTTTTTTGTTAGTATCGGTTTTAAATGTGGCTCAAACAAAATCGCCCTACTTAGATATCGATACTAAAATTTCCAAGATTCCTGTTGAATTGAGTAAATCAACCACTGGAATAGCTCAATTTATCAATGATCATTTTAAATCGGATAACGAAAAAATTAGAGCCGTTTTTTATTGGACAGCTACTAATATTAGTTACGATGTGGCGAATATGAATAATCCTAATCAATTTCAGACTTCGCAAGAAAAAATTGAAAATACCTTGAATACTAAAAAAGGAGTTTGTATTCATTATGCCGAAGTTTTTAATGATATTGCTCGAAAAGTGGGGATTCAATCTGAAATTATTTATGGTTATACCAAACAACATGGAAAAATCGACCAATTATCTCATGCTTGGTGCGCCGCCAAAATTGATAATAAATGGTTTATTTTTGATCCAACATGGGGTTCTGGGGGTTTGAATAATGGAAAGTTTGTTAAAAAATTGAACAATGTTTACTTCAAAGTAGAACCTTCAAAAATGATAGTTTCGCATATGCCCTTTGATTATATGTGGCAATTTTTGAATTATCCGGTTTCTCATGACGCATTTTATGAAGGCAAAACACAACTGGATAAGACCCAAAAATATTTTGATTTTGAGAAAGAAATCACGTTGTATTCTAAATTAGAGCAGAAAGATCAATTGTTTGAAACAGCTAAAAGAGTAGAGAAGTCAGGATTAAAAAACAGCTTGATTTCTTCCTATTATCAAAATAAAAAAGAGCATTGGAGTGGCTTAATTCAAAATGAAAATGTAGATAAAATGAATGCAATTGTTGCCGAATTAAATGAGGCAGTGTTACAGCTAAATGATTTTATTATGTACAGAAATAAAAAATTCAAGCCAACATTTCCAGATGAAAAGATTGCTAAGATGATACAAATACCAAGAGAGAAATTACAAAAATGTCAAAATGATGTTTTTAAAATTGTGATGGTGGATAGTCAAAATTTGTCTAATTTAAGTTCCTTAAAAAAGTCAATTGTGCAAGCTCTGGTTCAAGCCGATGAACACGCTTTGTTTGTAAAAGAGTATTTGAATGCTTCTAAAATTAAACGAAAGACAATGTTTTCTAAAGTGAGCTGGTTTGGAGTCCCTTTAAACTAAAACAATTTTTTCAAACTAATTTGCATTGTAGTTCCTTTTCCTATTTCGGATTGTAAAACTTTGATATTTCCTTTGTGGTATTCTTTTACAATACGTTTAGTTAAGGAAAGGCCTAATCCCCAACCTCTTTTTTTAGTAGTAAATCCGGGTTCGAAAATGGTGCTGAACTGATTTTTAGGAATACCACTTCCAGTATCCGTTACATTAATTTTTACCGTATCAGAATCTTCGTGAATACTTACCACAATTTTACCCTTGCCTTTCATGGCATCAATAGCATTTTTAATAAGATTTTCAATCGTCCAGCTGTGTAATGTTGGATTTAACAAGGTGTAAATTTCCGATTTGGGACTTTCAAAAGAAAATTCAATTTGTTTTGAAAATCGAGATTGCAGGTAGTTGTAGGTTTGAAGTGTGGTCTCAATAATGTCGCATTTTTCTAATACAGGTTCCGAGCCAATTTTAGAAAAACGATCGGTAATAGTTTGAAGTCGGTTGATATCTTTCTCAATTTCCGAAGTGGTCGCAGGATCAATATCCTCTGTTTTTAAAATCTCCACCCAGCCTATTAAAGAAGAGAGCGGAGTTCCTATTTGATGCGCCGTTTCTTTAGCCATACCAGCCCAAAGTTTATTTTGCGTAGCAATTTTGGTACTTCGATAAAAATAATAAATCAGTGCCGAAAAGAGGAAAATAATTAGTAACAAGGCGATAGGATAATATTTTAATTTATTCAATAAAGCCGAGTTGCCATAATACCATTTTTGGAACTTATGAGGGGCATATTCAATGGTTATGGGCTCGTTTTCTTTTTTTAATTCGGCTAAAAATTGTGTTGCTTTTTCTTTGTCATTAATGATGCTTTCGTCAATATTAATAGTGTTAATAATACTATCGTTTTCGGTAAGAATTACGGGAATTGAGGTGTTGTTTTTAAAAATTTGAAGCGGCAGTTCTACATCAGTATTTTCGTCGGCATTTACAAGTGTTTTTTGGGCTTTCGCCAAAAGATTCATTTTAAGACGTTCTTCATTTTTAAAAATCTGAAAAAAGGTATAGGTATTCCATAGTATTAATGAAATGATAAGAAATGAAGCAAAAATAAGTATCCATCTTCCGGTACTTCTTTTATCAGAAAACTGCATAAATAATTTTTTGAGCTATAAATATAACGAAATATACTAAGGATTGTTTTAGTTTCACTTCAAAGTTTTTCATGATCAACGAGAAGGAGTAAGGAATAATTCAACTTCAGGATTCCCTTGTTTGACAGCTATTTAAAAATAAAATTGAAATTGTAAAACAATCTTTATTATCAGATAGAAGAAGTTGTTATATTTGTATATCAAATGTTTTTTTGGTTTCGGTTTTCCATTTGATTGATTTTGAGATCTTCATACAAGATGAAAGACTTGGTCTGGCATAAAAACACTTTTGATAAATAATAATATATAACAGTTAAAATAGCGAAGATGGAAGTTACAGGGAAAATTAAAGTTGTTAATCCAGAACAACAAGTTAGTGCCTCATTTAGAAAAAGAGAAGTAGTTGTAACTACAGAGGAACAATATCCTCAACATATATTGATTGAATTTACACAAGATAAATGTGATTTATTGAGTAATTACAATATTGGTGAAGCCGTAAAAGTATCTATTAATTTAAGAGGAAGAGAATGGGTTAATCCACAAGGAGAAACAAGATACTTTAACAGTATTCAAGGATGGAGAATTGAAAGACTAGCTACTGAAGCTCCAGCTGCTGCTGCTCCTATGCCAGCTGCGCCAGCTTTTGCTCCTGCAACTAATTTAAACGAAGACGAACCAGACGATTTACCATTCTAAAATTTAAATTCTAAATTTTTAAAATTCCAAATTCCAATTAGCTATTTATTAATTGGAATTTGGAATTTCTTTTTTGGAACTTTTATTGATTTTTGCATTGTCATTGAATTGGATATTGATTGAATCATGTTTTATCTTACCGAAGATTTATTTTTCCCGCCCGTTCATTTAGCCCATTCTTCCGGAATTATTGGCTTAGGTGGTGATTTGTCGCCCGAAAGGCTTCAGTTAGCGTATCAAAGCGGAATTTTTCCTTGGTTCGAAGACGGTGAACCTATTACTTGGTGGGCTCCTAATCCTAGGATGGTGTTGTTTTTAGACGAATTGGTCGTTTCTAAAAGCATGCGAAATATTCTCAATAGAAAGATTTTTAAAGTTACGTTCAATAAGGATTTTCGAGCTGTAATTACCAATTGTCAGGCGATAAAAAGGGAAGGGCAAAATGGAACCTGGATTACCGATGACATGATTGAGGCCTATTGTAAATTACATGAATTAGGAATAGCCAAATCCGTTGAGGTTTGGCAGGATGATGAATTAGTTGGCGGACTTTATGGTGTTGATTTGGGTCATATTTTTTGTGGTGAAAGTATGTTTTCCAAGGTTTCCAATGCTTCTAAAGTTGCCTTTATAGCTTTGGTTGAAAAATTAAAAAAAGAGCATTACAAACTGCTCGATTGTCAGGTGTATAATTCGCATTTAGAAAGTTTAGGTTGTCGCGAAATTAGTCGTGATGATTTTGTGTCGATTTTAAAAAGTTAATTTGGTAAAACTCCAATCTAGGGTTTTGAATAAGACCAATTGGTTTTGTAAACTCGGTAATCCAATAATCAATTTTAAAGTTTCATGCGCCATCATTGTTCCAATCATACCAGGTAAAGTACCCAAAACTCCATTAAAACTGCAATTAGGAACATCTTTTGGATTGGGTGGTTCCGGAAATAAGTCGCGTAGGTTTTTACTTCCCTGATGGTTAAAAACAGCAATTTGACCTTCAAAGCCTAAAATGCTTCCATAAACCAACGTTTTGTTTAAGGCTACACAGGTATCATTCACTAAATAACGTGTTTTAAAATTATCCGAACCATCCACTACAATATCAAATTCAGCTATAATTTTTGCAGCATTTTCCAGAGTTAGTTTTTCTTCAAAAGCTAGAACCTTAATCAATGGATTTAGTTTTTCAACGGTTGTTTTCGCTGTTGAAGCTTTGGTTAAACCAATTTGTTTTTCGGTATATAAAATTTGGCGATGCAAATTGTGAATTTCAATCGTATCAAAATCAACAATCCCGATGGTTCCCACGCCGGCTGTTGCGATGTATTGTAAAATGGGGCATCCTAAACCACCGGCACCAATGACTAATACTTTGGCTTTTTTAATTTTTGACTGTCCTTCTTCGCCTATCTCAGCTAAGATAACTTGTCTGTTGTATCGTAAAAAATCTTGTATAACACTCATTTTGAAATTTTAGATTGGAATTTGGAATTTAAATATTGGAATTTTTAAATAAAGCTTTTGTCCCAATCCTTCCAAACGGGTTCGTATCCTTTTTGGCTGATGATTTTGGCAATTTCGGCAACAGGACGTTCATCGCTAATTTCGAATTGTTCCAAGGATTGCGGATCCACCACATAACCACCCGGATTGGTTTTAGAACCTGCACTCATACTCGTTGTACCAATTGGAATGATGTTGTTTCGAAATTTTTCATTTTCTCGGGTTGAGATTGAAATTTCCAAATCTTCATTCCACAAGCGGTAGGCGCAAATTAATTGGGTTAAATCCTTGTCGTCCATTATAAAATTAGGTTCGATAATGCCTTCGGCTGGTCGTAACCTTGGAAAAGAAACGGAGTATTTGGTTTGCCAATAGGTTTTTTGCAAATATTCCAAATGCAAGGCATTAAAAAAACTATCGGTGCGCCAATCTTCCAATCCTAATAAAACTCCTAAGCCTATCTTGTGAATTCCTGCTTTTCCAATGCGGTCAGGGGTTTCAAGACGGTAATCAAAATTGGATTTTTTCCCTTTGGTATGGTATTTTTTATACACTTCCTGATGGTAGGTTTCCTGATACACCAATACCGAATACACGCCAGCCTTGTGCAAACGTTCATAATCATCCTGTGAAAGCGGTTGGACTTCTACTGAAATAAGGGAAAATTGTGCTTTTATTTGTTCTATTGCGTTCAGGAAATAATTGATATTTACCGTATAATTGGCTTCGCCAGTAACTAACAGAACATGATCAAAACCCAAATTCTTCAAGGCTTGAGCTTCTATTTTGATTTCAGAATCGCTTAGTGTTTTTCGTTTGATTTTATTATCTAAACTAAAACCACAATAAGTACAGATGTTTTGGCATTCATTGCTCAAATACAATGGCGCATACATTTGGATGGTTTTCCCAAAACGTTTCTTAGTCAGTTCGTGACTTTTTTGTGCCATCAATTCTAAGTAGCCTTGGGCAGCAGGTGAAATCAATACCAGAAAATCATCCAGATTTCTTTTGGATTTTGCTAAGGTTTGTTCTACTTGCCTAGTTGTAGTGTTATAAATTTTGGATTGAATTTCGTTCCAATTGTATTGTTCAAAAACCGATTTAAATGTTGTCATAGTTTTTAACCGCAAAGGGCACAAAGATTTACGCAAAGTTCGCTAAGCTTTGCGTTCTTGGCGCTTTGCTTTACGAACTTTGCGGTTAAAGTATTATTCATATAAAAAAGCTGTTAACGGACTCGAAGCTACCGCCTGATTGAATTGCTGTGCTAATTGGGCTTCGTAAGCTTTTCGACCAGCAATAACCGCTTCTTTGAAAGCTTCCGCCATCAATTTTGGATTTCCGGCAACCGCAATTGCGGTATTCACTAGAACAGCATCTGCTCCCATTTCCATAGCTTTCGCAGCGTCTGAAGGAGCGCCAATACCCGCATCAATAATTACAGGAACCTTAGACTGTTCGATAATGATTTCAAGAAAATCAATGGTTTTTAATCCTTTGTTGCTGCCAATTGGCGATCCTAAAGGCATAACTGCTGCTGTTCCTACATCTTCTAAACGTTTGCACAAAACAGTATCGGCATGGATGTAAGGTAAAACGATAAAACCCAGTTTAGCCAATTCCTCTGTTGCTTTTAAGGTTTCAATCGGGTCGGGAAGAAGGTATCTTGGGTCAGGATGAATTTCGAGTTTTAGCCAATTGGTTTCCAAAGCCTCTCGGGCTAGTTGTGCTGCAAAAACGGCTTCCTTGGCATTTCTAGCACCTGATGTATTGGGTAGTAAATTGATTCTGGGATGTTTTAAATGAGACAAAATAGCATCGGTATCCGTTTCTAAATCGACACGTTTTAACGCAACTGTTACTAATTCGCTCTCCGAAGCCAGAATTGCTTCTTCCATTTGAACATTCGAACCAAATTTTCCTGTTCCTAAAAACAATCGTGAATTTAGTTCTTTATCACCAATTTTAAATGTTGACTGGTTCATTTAATGTTTCATTAAGTTTTGTTATTAATTCGGTTTTGTTGTCGTTTTCGGTAATTAATCCCGAAACAGCAATGCCATGAATGCCTGTTTGGATTATTGCAGGAACATCTTCTAATTGAATACCACCAATCGCATAAATTGGAGTTGAAATTCCCAGAAGTCTTAATTCTGTTACCATATTTTGGTAGCCTTCCAGACCCAAAATCGGACTTAGATTATCTTTTGTTGTTGTAAATCGGAATGGGCCTAAACCAATATAGTCAGCGCCTAAACGGATTTGTTTTTGAACGTCTTCTAAGGTGTTGGCTGTTCCGCCAATGATTTTATTTGGTCCCAAAATTTCTCGGGCATTCGATATTTTCATGTCTTTTAGACCTAAATGAACGCCATCAGCATTTATTTTTTGAGCTAAGGAAACATTGTCGTTAATGATAAAAGTGGCTCCAAATTCATTGCACAATTTTTTTACGGCTTCCGCCAAAGTTTCCATGTCTTCAGACGTTGCTTTTTTAAAACGAAGCTGAATCCATTTGCAGCCATTTTCTAAAGCTTGACGAATGTTGTTTAATTGCTCGTCGATAGTGTTTCCTTGCGAGATATATTGTAAACGATTATACATTATGATTTCCTAGTAATTTTTGGGTTGATAATAAAAAGTTTTCGGTATATGCTTTGGCATTTTTACAGGCCAATAATAAGTCCTGTCCTAGGGCTATGTTTGCTGTTATGGCAGCTGACAGTACACAGCCCGATCCATGTTTTTCAAACACCTGAGTAGTATTTGGCGAAAGCCTGAAAAAGTGTTGCTGACTATATAAAAAATCAGTGCCAATTTCGTTAGGATTATGACCTCCTTTTAATAAAACAGCGCAGTTTTTAGATAGTTTTTTGATACTAAGTTCAACAGATTTTTCAGTGGAATCTAATTTCAATATTTCATTGTAATTGGGAGTAATGAGTTCCAATTCATTTAAAATGATAATTAAATCGTTTTGGTTTTCAATCGTCAAAAAATCAAATTCAGTACTGGATTTCAGCACGGTGTCCCAAACTATTTTGGTCTTTGGCGAAAGCTTTTTTATCAAAAAAACAATTTCCTTTAAATATGCTAGAGAGGGAATAATACCAATTTTGACGGTCTGAATTTCATAGGAACCAAATAGCGTTTCAATAGATTGTAAAATAAATTCTAATGCTGTCCATTGGATATTCACGAACTCATTTTCTGTTTGAATGGTATTGGCTGTACAAATAGCCAAGCCATACACCCGATGTTGTTCAAAGGTTTTGATGTCGGCCAAAACTCCTGCGCCCGCCGATGGGTCAAAACCGGCAATACTTAAAACGAAAGGACGATTTGTTGGCATAATTTAAAATTTTGAATTGGATTTTGGCTGTTCCAAATGGTTCCCAATAGGGCTACATTATCAAAACCGGCTTTTAAAGTGGTTTCAATATTTGAAGCCTGAATTCCGCCTAAAGCAATCATTTTTGTTTGAAAATTGGTTCGGTTATTTATAGTTGTCAAAAGATTCGTTTTTGAAGCATAATTTGGTTTCGAAATACTCTCAAAAACCGGACTTAAAAAAGCATAGTCAAATTCGGCAGCCAAAGCATTAAATTCTTCAACGGAGTGAGTAGAAGTTGATTTTAAGAACCTACAAGGTTTTACTAACCTTGCAGGAGAGTTAAAAGTTTCTGTTCTCATCTTTTCTGTGAAATGAATTCTATTTATTCCTAATTCTTCCGCTAATTGATGATGACTGTGTAAAACCAGTTTATTTCGAAATTCCAATCCAATAGCAGTTACAAATTTTTTCATTTCTTCAGCTGAATATTCAGGTTTTCTAACATGCAATAATTCCAGTCCTTCCTCAAAAAGAGAATGGATAATTGGGATTTCGTTTGCGATCGCAGTTGGATTGGAAATGACTATCATGTTATGGGGTATTAAGTATTAAGTATTAAGTATTAAGTATCAAGAATTTAGTCTTAATACATAATACTAATGTCTTGATACTAAGAATAAATCTCGCTTCCTTGCTCAACAAATTCCTCTGATTTCTCTAGCATTCCTTTTTTAGCTTCTTCCACATCACGAATTTCTTGTGAGATTTTCATCGAGCAGAATTTAGGGCCACACATCGAACAGAAATGTGCTACTTTGGCACCATCAGCAGGTAAGGTTTCATCGTGAAATTCTCTTGCTGTATCCGGATCTAACGACAAATTGAACTGGTCTTCCCAACGGAATTCAAAACGGGCTTTGCTCAAGGCATTGTCACGGTATTGGGCACCCGGATGACCTTTGGCTAAGTCGGCAGCGTGAGCTGCAATTTTGTAGGTGATTACTCCGTCTTTCACGTCTTTTTTGTTAGGTAATCCTAAGTGTTCTTTTGGCGTCACATAACACAACATCGCGCAGCCATACCATCCAATCATCGCTGCACCAATAGCCGAAGTAATGTGGTCGTAACCCGGAGCAATATCAGTAGTTAATGGCCCTAAAGTATAAAATGGAGCTTCAGAACAATGTTCTAATTGTTTGTCCATGTTTTCTTTAATCATGTGCATCGGAACGTGTCCTGGTCCTTCGATGAAAACCTGAACATCGTGTTTCCAAGCGATTTTTGTCAATTCGCCCAGCGTTTCCAATTCGGCAAATTGAGCGGCATCATTTGCATCGGCAATAGAACCTGGACGTAAACCATCTCCCAAAGAGAAAGCCACATCGTATTGTTTCATGATTTCGCAGATTTCTTCAAAATGCGTGTACAGGAAGTTTTCTTTGTGGTGAAACAAACACCATTTGGCCATAATCGAACCTCCACGAGAAACAATTCCCGTTACACGATTAGCTGTCAAATGAATGTATCTTAACAAAACTCCTGCATGAATCGTGAAATACGAAACGCCTTGTTCAGCCTGTTCAATCAAAGTATCTCTGAAGATTTCCCAAGTTAAGTTTTCGGCAATTCCGTTTACTTTTTCCAAGGCCTGATATATTGGTACTGTGCCAATTGGCACTGGTGAATTTCGAATAATCCATTCTCTGGTTTCATGAATGTTTTTTCCGGTAGATAAATCCATAATGGTATCGGCTCCCCAGCGGCAAGCCCAAACAGCTTTTTCTACTTCTTCTTCGATGGAGGAAGTTACCGCACTGTTTCCGATATTAGCATTGATTTTTACCAAGAAATTACGACCTACAATCATCGGCTCGCTTTCTGGGTGATTGATGTTATTTGGAATAATAGCACGACCGGCTGCTACCTCAGAACGAACAAACTCTGGAGTGATTTTGTTTTTTGGTGTATTCGCACCAAAACTATGTCCTGCATGTTGGCATTTCATTGCCGGAGTTGCATTTTCTAATTGTTCGATGCGTTGGTTTTCACGAATAGCTATGTATTCCATTTCAGGCGTAATAATTCCCTGTTTGGCATAATACAATTGGGTCACATTCGCTCCTTTTTTGGCACGCATGGGTTTGTGTAGGTATTCAAAACGTAAATGATTTAATTTTTCATCGGCTAGACGTTCTTTTCCGTAATTTGAGGTGATTTCAGTTAATTCTTCCACATCGCCACGGTCTAAAATCCATTGCTCGCGAAGGCGTGGTAATCCTTTGCGAATATCAATTTCGATGTTTGGATCGGTGTAAGGACCTGAAGTGTCGTAAACCGTTACTGGCGGGTTTTTTTCTACGCCACCTTTGGCTAGTTTCGTATCCGATAATTGGATTTCTCGCATCGCTACTTTTATCGGGTGAATTTCTCCATCGATATAAACTTTGGTCGAATTAGGGAATGGGATTCGGGATATTTTTTCTTCGTTATTCATTTGTTTGAAGTTGTGAGTTAAGGGTTATGCGGTATATGGTCTCTAAAACCTTCAATTATTGTTTAGGTTTAGAATTTGGAATTTTAGAATTTGGAATTTTAAAAATACTATCCGCCCTGTGTAGCAGAAATAATCAAAATATCGTCAGTTTCGGATAGGAGGTGACTGTTCCAATTGGATTTTGGAATCACATTGTTATTTACGGCTACAGCGATGCCGTTTTGTTTTTGCGGAATTTCAATATCGAGTAAGGCTTGAACGCTTAGCACATCTACTTGAAATTGTTTGGTTTGATTGTTGATTTTTAGTTCCATTCTCGTATTTTTTTAAATGAAAAAATACTTTAGGAATGGCTACAAAGTGCCCCAAAAAAATGGGACTACGGAAGTCATCTTACTTTTCCCTACGCTAGTATGAACTAGATCAGGTTCAGAGGGTAAAATCTCAGCCTGCTCATGCAGACACCCCTAAAGTGTGCGACAAATGTAATTAAAAAGTTAGAAGTTAGAAGTTAAATGATAGAAGTTTAACAATTTTGAGATTTAATAGAAGAATTTTTCACTCTAAGTTTTAAACCATTAAGAAGTTAAGTTGATTAAGAAACTTAATTTTCTTAATTTCTTAATGGTGAAACTTTTATTATTTTCTTGTAAAACATTCTTCCACGTGGTCGTTGACCATTCCCGTGGCTTGCATGTGGGCATAAACTACGGTAGATCCAACGAATTTGAATCCGCGTTTTTTTAAATCTTTGCTAATGGCATCCGAGAGTGGAGTAGTGGCAGGAACGTCTTTAAGGGTTTTGGGATTATTATCGATAGGCTTTCCATCAGTAAATCCCCAGATATATTTAGAAAAACTGCCAAATTCTTCCTGAACTTTCATAAAAGCAACAGCATTAGAAACAGCAGCCCTAATTTTTAACTGATTGCGAATAATGCCAGGATTGGCCATTAATTCCTGAATTTTATCTTCTGGATATTGGGCTATTTTTTTATAATCGAAATTGTCAAAAGCTTCACGAAAACTTTCTCTTTTTACCAAAACAGTGTACCAACTTAAGCCAGCCTGAAAGGTTTCCAGAATTAAAAATTCAAATAATGTGGGATCATCATAAACGGGAGTTCCCCATTCTTCATCGTGGTATTTGCGGTATAAATCGTCTTTTTCGCACCAGGCACAACGTAGTTTTGCTTCCATTTTTATTTATTTTGAATGTAATTTTTAATTATAGAATGACCTAAATAAATTACAGGGGTTAATAAAATAGCAATAGTTAACTTGACAAAATAACCTGTAAATGCCGAAGCAATATAATCTGTTGTTGAAATTTTTCCTGTCATCCAAAAGGCAATTCCCAATACGATAAAACTGTCGAAAAGTTGCGAAATAACAGTGGAACCGGTACTTCTTAGCCAAATCATTTTGTTGCCTGTTTTTCTTTTGAAAAAGTGAAAAATGGTAACGTCTATTAATTGGGAAACGAGGAATGCTGTGATGCTTCCTACAATAATCCACATACTTTGTCCAAAAACGGCATGAAACTGTTCATCGGTCACTAATCCATCACCTTTGACTGCGGGTATTTTTAAGGCAACATATAATAGCACAAAGCAGTATGCAATTAAACAAGCGGTGATCAGGGAAAGTTTTTTTACCCCTTTTTCTCCAAAATATTCATTAATTAAATCGGTTGTGACAAATACGACAGGCCAAGGCAGAATTCCAACACTCATTAAATATGGTCCTACATAAATGAGTTTTCCTCCTATTAATTCGGCGACTACTGCATTGGTAATAAATATTCCAGCAAGAATGATATAAACAATGTCTTTTTTGGATTGAAACATATTGTATGATTTGATTCAACCAAATTTAGTTTTTTATTTTTAGAAATAGTATTTAATAAAAAAGTTCCACTTTAAAAATTAAAATGGAACTTAATCGGATTTGTTTTAGGGTAAAGTTTTTATAGTTGTTTTATGACTCTTCTATTTGAACATTATCTGGAAGTTGTCCAAGATGCTGCAATTTGATACTGGCTAATTTTTGTGCAGTTTTGATACACTCTAGCGGTTCTTTTTGTTGTAATTTGCCATATAAAAAACCTGTCCAGAAAGCATCTCCTGCCCCTGTAGTGTCTTTGATGTTTTCAACTAAAGGCGCATTTTTATGGACTGTTCCTATTGAAGAATCCCAAAGGACTACTCCGTTTTTTCCTTTTGTTAAGCAGATGCTTTTTGCACCTAATTGGCTGAAATAATTAATTATAAAATCGTCGCTTTTAGTTTCATTAAATAATCGAAAACAATCGTCATCACTTAATTTTACTAAAGGTTTAGTAGCAAGATATTTTCTGATAGTTTCAAAAGCTTCGGCTCGGTCAGGCCATATTTTTTCAGAATAATTTAAGTCAATACTGGTTTGTAATCCCATTTCGGATGCTCTTTCGGCTTTATTTAAAATAGTTTCACGAGCTGGGTTTTTGCTTAAAGCGAAACAGGTGGTATGATAAATTTTGGCTTTTTCCAATAAATCATCTGGTATTTGTGTTTCATGGATATGGTAATCTGCTTCTCTATAAGGAATAAATTCAGGAGTATCGCTTGATTTTGTTACAAAAATTACCGAGGACGGATAGTGTTCATGCTCTTTTACATGAGCCGTGTTCACATGACTTTCATTGAGTTTTTTTAGCATAAAATGACCAAGTCCATCCTTGCCACAACTGGCTACCAAAGCGGTTTTTAGTCCTATTTTCGAACTGTATATGGCGACGTTAGTTGGGGATCCTCCCAAAAAACGGCTGTAATTTTCTATTTCGGTAATTGGAGTGTTAATTTCATGACTAATGAAATCTATGAGTAATTCCCCAATACAGATAATGTCGATTGTTTTTTCCATTTTAAATCAATAATTTAAAATTAGTTGTGATTCCTTGGGTCAATAGTACTGTTGCGGCTGCACTCCATGTACAAAAAGGGACTCCATTTACTGCTGTTGTTTCGGTATTGAAGTTTTCATAGAAACTAAAGTCTTCTTTTGCATTGGCATTATTAATTGCGCTAAGAAGTGTTTTAGCCACTTTGACTTGTTTTTTGTTCAATAAGGCTAATCCATAAAATCCATTTACCATGGGCCAGCTCCCTCCATTATGAAACTCGTTTGGATAATTTCTAAATTCGTATTTGAAATTGTTTTTTAATAAATTCCAGTCGGCATCTGTTTCTGTGATGGGAGGCCAAAAGGCAGGAAGAATTCCTAATTTAGTTTCGGTTCTGGTTTTTTCTGCATGTTGAATTATGGCTTCCTGAAAATCTTGTGATCCAATGTTTAACAGTAAAGCTAGGGAATGAGCAAAAGCATCAAAGGGTGTTTTGTATCCCGCAGGGGAGAAGGAACAAGGCATGAAATTAACTAGTTTTAAATCATTGTATGTTCGCTCATGGTATTTTTCGCCTGTTGTATTTGGAATGAAATTAGATTCGATTTGATCTTTTATTTGCTCAATTTTAGTGCTGATATTAACATCATTTGCAAAATGATTATAACTTTTTAAAGCCCATATTCGTAACAATTGATCGTATAAAACATAACCATCTGTAATGTATTCGTCTGCCCAGTTTCCTGATAAAGGAACGTACATTAAGTGTTTGTTGTTAAATTCCCATGCTTCCATCAATCCCAAACATTTTACAATGTTAGATTGGTATTTTTCTACAAATGAGGCGTCTTTTTTATAGTAGGCATATTGACAAATTCCGATAATGAACCAGGTTACGGCATCCACTCTGCCAGCTAAACCGCCATAACTTACCTCGCTATTGTTTCCATCTGTCATTACATTCGATGGGATTGTTCCATTTGAATGTTGATTGTTAGCAAGAGTTTCCAGCGTTTTTTTAAAGGTGGCAATCAAATTGTCATCGCCTGAGGCAAGGGCAGCTAATCCACAAATAACACCATCTCTAGCCCAAACTCTTTTGTAGTTAGAAATGTTTTGCGCACTGGCTAAAAAACCTTCTGATGATGAGACATTTTCAAGTAATTCGACGGCCTTTATATAGGTAATATCGGTATTCATTATATTAATTTGTTGTTTTATTCGCTTTAATTAACAAAGTACTCATAGCTCCCAGAAGTAACAACACTCCGGCAAAAGTGATGGCTTGGCGTGGATCGTTGTTTAAGAAATGTTTTAGGATAAATCCAAAGGAAACATTTTGAAAAATCATAGGGACTACAATCATCATGTTGATGATACCCATGTATACACCGTAGCGTTCTTTAGGGATGTTGTTTACTACCATTAAGTACGGGATTCCCATCATACTTGCCCAAGCAATTCCATAACCAATAATTACTGCAAAAAATAAAAATTGATTTTGGATCAAAGGGAAAAACAGAAAGGAGGTTGCGCCAAATAGTAAACAAACAAAATGCACCATCTTAGGACTGTGTTTTTTAGCTAGTTTTGCTAGGTAAAAAGCAACCGAAAAAGTGATTATAAATCCAAATGCACCTATCAAACCCATCCATTCTACTGCTTTTTCGTAGCCTTCTTTATTAACGGGAGTGACATCCCAAACCGATAAAGCAATACTTTTAGAGTTATTTTGCCAAAAACACATTAAAGCGTACCATTGGAATAAATACACTAAAAAAAGTTGCCACATTACTTTAGGCATTTCTAAAATAGCATGATAGATATCAATAAATGGTGAGAAAACATTTAAAGGCTCTGATTTCATTTTTTCAATCTCCTCTTCTGTAGGTGGAATTTCTGGTGTTTTTTTCATACTCCACCAAATCGAAGTAACTGAAAGGACAGCACCTAAAAAGAAGGAAGCGTAAATCCAGTTAGGTAATTCTCCTGTGTAGCCTACAAATACTATTGGGAAAAGGAACAATGAAATGTACGATAAGAATTGACCAAATCCAGTAAAGAAACTTTGTGCTTGAAAACCTGTAGGTTGTTGGTCTTCATTGAGAGTGTCGGCAATAAAAGCACGATAGGGTTCCATCGCAGTGTTATTCCCCACATCCAGAATCCAAAGCAAGCCAGCGGCCATCCATAATGAACTACTAAAAGGGAATAGGAACAAGGCTATACTACATATTATAGCACCTATAAAAAAATAGGGTTTTCTTCGTCCCCATCTTGGATGCCAAGTTTTATCACTCATAGCACCTATTATGGGTTGGATTAATAATCCAGTTAAAGGTCCAGCTAAGTTCAAAATTGGAATTTGATCTGGGCTGGCATGCAGAAAATCATATATTGGATTTACAGCACTTTGTTGTAAACCAAAACTATATTGAATTCCAAAAAATCCAACATTCATGTTTATAATTTGCCAAAAGCTAAGTTTAGGTTTTAAGAGCGCCATAATTGTGTTTTTTTAAAGTTTAAAATCAATTCCTGTACTTTCAAAAGTACAGGAATTGCTAACCAACTAACATTTATGAAAATAATCTAATTTTAGAATTTATAAGCCAATGCCATAGAAATTGATCTACCTGTCATTGATCTTGCTCTTACAAAGTTTACGTTGTTTTCAGTAATACTTCCTTCTTCGGCTTCAGTAATAGCTAAGGTGTTGAATAAATTGTTTCCTGAAATATTTAATGATAATCCTTTTGCGATACCTACTTCTACAAATCCATTAACAATTACAAATCCATCCATTACTAATTGATTTGAATCTTGTGCATAAGCTTTAGATTGTCCAACGAAACTTAGACCTAAAGTATTTTTGTTATTCATGAATTTGTAAGTTGGAATAAAGCTATACATCAATTTTGGTTGTCTTCTTGGTTGGTTTCCATTGTTGCCACCAGAAGTGATTTCTGCTTTTGTATAGGTTAATGATCCTCTTAAGTTTAAATTGTCATTTAAGTCATATGCTGATTCTAACTCTAATCCTAACGATTTATAGTTGTTTTGGATAATACTGTTAGATGTAGCTTCATATCCGCCTTGTTCGTCAGTTTTAGAATGGAAAGCCGTTGCGTAGAAATATCCTTTGTTGAATTTTTGTTTGTATCCAATTTCGGCTTGTTTCAAGAAATCTAATGCATTGATTTTGTCTCCATTTAAATAATCAAGACCGCTAAATAAAATTCTATCCGCTTTTGCAGAAGCACCTCTACTGAATCTTCCAAAAACAGATTGTTTGTTGTTTATTAAGAAGTTAGCTCCTACTGTATAAGAATAATAATCATAATCGTAATTTACAGCAGTTGCATTAGCATTATCCACAGCAAATACATTTTGCTCAGGTACAGATATGTTTCCGTCATTATTAATATCATAAGTAGTTGCAACTCCTCCTGCAAATGAACCCGTTACTTTTCCTTTGTCATAACGTAATCCACCTTCAAATGATAACTTATCAGAAGCATCAACTGAAATATTTACGTAAGGTGCTGATACGTTGTATTGTGTGTCGTAGTTTCTAGCAAGATTTCCCCAGAATGGTGTTCCATAAGCATACAAACCATTTTCAGATAATAAAGCGCCTCCGGCATTTTTAACATCAATTAAGCGAGGATTGTTGTCTGAAACTTCTTGTAAGTAAGAATTCCATAACCAAGACATCGAGATATTTTGCATTGATTTAAATAATCCAGCTGTAACTCCAACACCATCAAATTTTTTAGTCAATCTCAAATCGTTCATGAAATTACCCATGTTGTTTAATTGAGTGTCAAACATGTGAATTCTTGCTACCAATCCGTTTGGATTATTAAATGCAGCTCCATTATCGGCATATACTAAACTAGAACCTGTTCCGAAAGAATTTGCAATAGTTGCTGCAGTAGCTAATTGTGCAGGGAATGGAGAAATAAATCCACCTGAATTAGAGGTGAAACGGATGTTGTCAGTGATTTTCCAACCACCATTTAAATCAAAGGCAGCGTTTGCTCCAATTGATTTTGAAATAGGGTGCATTCCATTGGCTACAGCTTCTCTACGAACATTTCCTTCAGGTCCTAATCCTAAACTATGTGTTAGATATATTGACTGTAAAGATCCTGTTGTAGCGTCGTATCCGTCTACACTTTTCCAATTTGGATTAGCATTTGTTCCAGATACAGCAACTGGCATTGGCATATAGGCTGCAGCTCTATCATTTAAGAATTTAGCATAAACAGTAACAGAACCGTTTTCAAATTCTTTAGTGATGTTAAATTTAAACTGACCACCATTATTACTGTTGAAACCTGTTTTTCTTACGCCTTCGCCAGTTCTATAAAAACCACCAACGTGGAAGTATAAACCATCTCCAATTTTTCCACCATAATCTAAATCAGTACGGAAATTTCCATAATCTAAACCAAATGTAGTGCTCATGTTTCCACCTTCGGTTTTTCCGGTTTTACTAATAAAGTTGATGATACCCCCAGGAGAGTTAGAAGATAAAGTTGATGCCGAACCTCCACGGATAGCCTCTACTTTTGCTATATTTCCGTCAAATCTTGTAAATATATCTGCTGTAGCAAATGCTATATCACCAAATAATAATACTGGTAATCCATCTTCTTGCAATTGTAAATATTTCGATCCACCTGATGAAATAGGTACCCCACGAACTGAAATATTTGAATTACCTTCTCCCCCAGAAGACTCTGAACGAACTCCAGGGATAGTTCTGAATATTTCGGCTGTAGATCTTGGAGCCGATTGTGTTATTTGCTCCGTGCCCAATGTTGTTATCGAAACACTTGACTTGATTTTAGCTTTAGGATTAACAACCCCAGTTACTACCACATCTTCTAAAACATTGGCATCCTCTGCTAATGTTATGTTTTGAACCGTATTGTCTTTAATTGCGACACTTAATTCTACTGATTTAAAACCGATATAGGTAGCTATAAGACTTACAGTTCCATTTTTTAGGTTAGAAAATGAATATTTTCCATCCATATCTGTTGCAACGGCTTTTTGAGAATTTTTTATAGCAACATTAACTCCAGGTAATGGGTTTCCTGAAGCATCCGAAACAGTTCCACTTAATGTAGCATTTTGTGAAAATGAAATGTTAAATAGCATTAAAGCTACTACTATTCCCATTTTTTGTAAGAATGATTGTTTTGTTTTCATGGTTATTAATTGTTGGGTTAATAATTTAACAGGTTATTTTTTATCAAATGTATATTTATTAAATAAAATAAATGCATAATATTTATTCGAAAACGTTTTCGATTTAACCGAAAACGTTTTCGATTTTATAAGTTTTTTTTTCGATATTTGTTTTTATGAAAGAAACGACATTAAAAGAAATAGCAGATATTTTAGGAATATCGATTACTACAGTGTCAAAAGCACTGAAGAATTATCCTGATGTTAGTGAGAAAACGAGGAAAGCCGTTCTTACTTTAGCGCAAGATTTGCATTATACGCCTAATAGTTTTGCGGTTAACTTGAGAACGAAAGAGTCTAAGACAATTGGGCTTATTATTCCTGAAGTTGTGCATCACTTTTTTTCAGGTGTTGTTAATGGAATCATTGCCGAAGCGGAAAAGAATGGTTATTTGGTTATTATTTTGCAATCCAATGAATCTTTAGAACTTGAAATGAAGCAAGTTGCTCTTTTATTGAGTAAGAGAGTCGACGGAATTATTATGTCACTTTCTAACGAGTCTAATAATGATCCTCATATTATTGATATTATTGATAAGGAAATACCCTTTGTTCAATTTGATAAAATAGCTAAATTGATTCCAAGTTCAAAAGTAATTATTAATGACCGTAAAGCAGCTCAAGAAGCTGTACAGCATTTAATTGATATGGGCTGTAAGAAGATTGCTCACATAAGGGGATTAGAAAATCCACAAAATGCTATTGATCGTTTTATGGGTTATAAAACAGCTTTGGAAAAAAACGGAATTCCTTTTGATCCAAAATTAGTTTATCCTTGTAAGGAGATTACTTTTGAGCAGGGAGTAGAATTTGCAAAGCAAATCCTGGAAGAGGACAAGGGGATTGATGGTATATTTGTTATAACTGATTTAGTTGCTGTGGGTGTTTTGGCTCATTTTAATGAAAAAGGAATAAGAGTCCCAGAAGATATTGCTGTTATTGGATTTAGTAATTGGTTGGTTTCTCAGGTTATTACGCCAAAATTAAGTACGGTTGATCAGCCTAGTTATGAAATGGGTGTGGCAGCTTTTAATTTGTTGTTAGAAGAAATTGTGCAACGTAAGAAAGGAAAAGGCTTTGAACCAAGAATTGTAGAGTTAGCTACTCAAGTAATTGTAAGAGAGTCTACATTGCGAAAAAAATAAAAGGCGATTTGAAATTCAAATCGCCTTTTTATATTTCAGAATACAGTTTGGATTATCCTAAAGTAACTCTTTTGAAACCTGAGATTTCAACATTGAATCCTTTAACATAGTCACCCACTTTTTTACTGTCATCTTTGATGAAGTTTTGATCTAAAAGAGCTTTCTCTTGATCTAAAGTAGTGTTGTCAGAAATAAAACGTTGTACTTTTCCAGGGATGATTTTATCCCAGATTTGTTCTGGTTTTCCTTCTGCTTTTAATTCAGCTTTAGCATCTTCTTCTGCTTGTTTCAATACTTCTTCAGTTAATTGAGCGTAAGAGATGTATTTAGGAACATTTTTCAATGTTTTTCCTAAACGAGCAGCTTCTTCATTTTCTTTTTCGATTACAGCAATACGAGCCTCAAGTTCAGAAGCGATGAAAGCAGGATCGAAATCTTTGTAAGATAATGTGTCAGCTCCCATAGAAGCAACTTGCATAGAGATATCTTTAGTTAATGTCTCAGCGTTAGCAATTGGAGCAGAAATAGCTGTTAAAGCAGCGATTTTGTTTACGTGAACATAAGATCCAACGAAAGCACCTTCTAAGATTTCAAAACCACCGATTTCGATTTTCTCACCGATAACACCTGTTTGCTCGATTAATTTCTCAGCAACAGTGATTCCGTTGAAATCAGAAGCTAAAAATTCTTCTTTAGAAGAGAAATTGATTGCTCTTTCTACTAAATCTTTAGCTAAAGTAACGAAAGATTCATTTTTACCTACGAAGTCAGTTTCGCAGTTTAAAGTGATGATAGCACCTTTAGTTTTGTCAGCATTAATAAAAGAAACAGCAGCTCCTTCAGAAGACTCACGGTCAGAACGGTTAGCAGCTACTTTTTGTCCTTTTTTACGTAGGTTTTCGATTGCTTTGTCGAAATCTCCTTCAGCTTCAACTAAGGCTTTTTTACAGTCCATCATTCCGGCTCCTGTAGCTTGTCTTAATTTATTTACGTCTGCAGCAGTAATTGTTGCCATAATGTATTTTTTATTTTAATGTTAAAAGTAAAAATTCCAATCTTCAAATCCCAAATTCCAAAGTTATCAGAAAGTTAAAAATCTGATTTTGGAATTTGCCAGCCTGTCGGCAGACAGGGATTTAAAATTTGGAATTTAAAATTTGATTTATTCTTCAGTAGCTGGAGCAGCTTCAACAGCTGGAGCTTCTTCAGTAGCTTCTTCTGCAACTTCTTTTTCAGCACCTCTTTCAGAAAGTCCTTCAATAACTGCAGTGGTAACTATAGATAAAATTTTCTCAATTGATTTAGAAGCATCATCATTGGCTGGAATAACGTAATCAACTTCACGTGGATCAGAGTTAGTATCAACCATTGCGAATACTGGAATGTTTAATTTTTGTGCTTCTTTTATTGCGATGTGCTCAGCTTTGATATCTACTACGAACAATGCAGCTGGAAGTCTAGACATATCAGCGATTGAACCTAAGTTTTTTTCTAATTTAGCACGAAGACGATCTACTTGTAAACGCTCTTTTTTAGATAGCGTGTTAAAAGTACCATCTTTCTTCATTTTATCAATAGAAGACATTTTTTTAACTGCTTTACGGATAGTAACAAAGTTTGTTAACATTCCACCTGGCCATCTTTCAGTGATGTAAGGCATGTTTGCAGCTTTTGCTTTTTCAGCAACGATGTCTTTTGCTTGTTTTTTGGTAGCTACGAATAAGATTTTTCTACCTGATGCAGCGATTTTTTTCAAAGCTTCGTTAGCTTCTTCAATTTTAGCTGCAGTTTTATATAGGTTGATAATGTGAATTCCATTACGCTCCATATAAATGTAAGGAGCCATGTTTGGATCCCATTTTCTAGTCATGTGTCCGAAGTGAACACCTGCTTCTAGTAATTCTTTTACTTCTACTTTGTTTGCCATTTTTGTACTAGTTTACGTTCTGTTGATTAGCAATGTATAAATGGCGACATGATCGGCTTTATACATTTAGATGCTAAACTATTTCCTACCTCGATAGGAGAGCAACAATAACTGTGTTTTTTAATTTCAATAAATAATTGATAAAGTCTTGCACCATCTGTACAAGACAGGTAATATTAACGTTTAGAGAATTGGAATCTCTTACGAGCTTTCTTCTGACCGAATTTCTTACGCTCAACCATTCTTGGGTCTCTTGTTAATAATCCTTCTGGTTTTAAGATAGATCTGTTTTCAGCGTTTGCTTCACACATAGCGCGAGCGATTGCCATTCTTACAGCTTCTGCTTGACCAGTAATTCCACCTCCGTAAACATTTACATTTACGTCAAAGTTTTCAGCGTTTTCTGTCATAGACAAAGGTTGCATCACTTTGTATTGTAAAGTAGCTGTTGGGAAATAAGTTGCTAATTCTTTTTTGTTTACAGTGATTTTTCCTGTTCCTTCTGAAACATAAACACGTGCAACAGCGGTTTTTCTTCTACCGATTTTGTGAATAACTCCCATTACTTAAGATCGTTTAGGTTAACAGTTCTTGGTTTTTGGGCCGCTTGTTTGTGCTCAGAACCAACAACAACATTTAAATTTCTGAAAAGTTCAGCACCTAATTTGTTTTTAGGTAACATACCTTTTACTGCTTTTTCTACTAGAGCTGCAGGGTTTTTAGCTTGCAATACTTTAGCAGTTAAAGTTCTTTGTCCTCCTGGATAACCTGTGTGACGCATGTAAATTTTGTCGTCCATTTTGTTACCTGTAAGGTTGATTTTTTCAGCGTTGATAACAATAACGTTATCTCCACAGTCCACGTGTGGGGTATAGCTTGGCTTGTACTTTCCTCTTAAAATCATAGCGACTTTAGAAGCAAGACGTCCTAAGTTATGACCCTCTGCATCTACAACGATCCACTCTTTAGTAGAGTTTGCCTTTGTAGCTGAAATTGTCTTGTAGCTTAATGCGTTCACAATAAAAATTTTTTAATTAAACATTCCGTCCCCAATAAAGGGGTTGCAAAAGTACAATTAATTATTTTAAATACAAATCCAAAAATAAATAATTTTATTTGGTTTCTATGCTGATTATCAATTGGATATTTATTTTGTTTTAGAGGCCTACTTTTTTATAATTAGAGTTGGTGCTTCGGTCTTAAAATTATCTTACATTTGATTTGAAAAATAATTTGATTACCTTGCATTCTTGCTGTATATAGAAGGAAGGGTGAAAATTATTCTTTTTAAAGCCCATTGTTTCTTGAATTTAAACAAATTTTTGCTTTATTTTTCAAGCTAAACAACAAATAATTAAGACAATATATTCAATATGAAAGTTAAAGCTACACTGAAACAAATTGCCAAAGAACTCAATGTTTCTGTTTCTACAGTTTCTAAAGCACTGAATGATAGTCCAGAGATTAGTAATCAAACTAAGGTTAAGATTAAGGAGTACGCTAAACTTAAAAATTACAAACCTAATATTATTGGGTTAAACTTAAAAAACAGAAAAACGAGAACGATTGGTGTTATTATCCCTAATATTTTGAATTCGTTTTTTGCCAAAGTGTTTAGTGGTATAGAAAAAGTAGCCGATGCAAAAGGTTATAATGTAATTACCTGTATTTCTAATGAATCCTTAGTGAAAGAAATCAATACACTCGAAATGTTGAGTAATGGTACTACTGATGGATTTATTTTATCGGTATCACAAGAGGCCCAAAAATTACAGGACTACTCTCATTTTACCGATATTATTAATGAAGGTACCCCAATTGTCATGTTCGATCGTATTGCCGAAGAGGTTGAATGCGATAAAGTGGTGGTAGATGATTATGATTCGGCAATTAATGTAACCCAACGTTTAATAGATACCGGTTGTAAAAATATTGCTCTAATTTCTTCGGTAGATGATTTAAGTGTGGGTAAACTAAGAACCGAAGGATATTTGAAAGCTTTATCAGATAATGGAATTGCGGTTAATGAAGATATCATTCTTCGCACCAATTCAGAAGACGAAATGAAAAAACGAATTGATGCTATTTTTGAAAACAATACAATTGATGGTGTTTTTGCCTTAGACGAACGCGATTCAGTAGCAGCTTTGAAGGTGGCAATTAAAAAAGGCTATAAAATTCCAGAAGAACTTTCTATCATTGGGTTTGCTGATGGAATTTTAGCATCAAGACGTTTAACGCCAAGTTTAAGCACCGTTAGTCAACACGGCGTAGAAATTGGCGAAGTAGCGGCCAAATTACTCATTGACCGCTTAGAAGCCGATGAAGAAAACGAAGCACCTTACCAAACCGTCGTTATTAAAACGAATCTGAAAGAAAGAGAATCATCTAGAACCAAAAAAAAATCCATTTCTAAGAAATAAAGAAATGGATTTTTTGTTTTTTGAGGCTGCTGAAATCTTAATTCTACAATCTGCAATCTAAAATCTTAGTGCGCTTCCAGCCAGTTTTTGCCCATTCCTAAATCCACTACAAAAGGGACATCCAGTTTAAAGGCATTTTCCATTTCATGTTGAATCATAGGTTGGATTCGTTCTAATTCCGAGTTGTGCACATCAAATACCAACTCATCATGTACCTGCAATAACATTTTTGATTTCCAGTTTTCTGAAATTAATTTGTTGTGAATATTAATCATCGCAATTTTGATAATATCCGCAGCCGAACCCTGAATAGGAGCATTCACCGCATTTCGTTCAGCGGCACCTCTTACTACAGCGTTTTGCGAATTGATATCTTTCAGATAACGACGACGACCTAAGATGGTTTGTACATAACCATGATCTCGAGCAAAATCAATTTGCTCAGTGATGAAAGACTTCAATCTTGGATACGTTTTATAATAAGCCTCAATCAAATCGGCGCTTTCCGAACGGGATAAACTCGTTTGATTCGAAAGTCCAAATGCCGAAACCCCGTAGATAATTCCGAAGTTGACTGTTTTAGCATGGCTACGTTGTTCACGCGTTACTTCTTCCAGAGGCACATTGAAAACCTTAGAAGCCGTCGATTTGTGAATGTCTTCGTTGTTTTGGAAAGCCTTAATCATATTTTCTTCACCACTTAAGGCTGCAATGACACGCAATTCAATTTGAGAGTAATCGGCAGAAACTAAGGTGTAATTTTCATCACGAGCAATAAAGGCCTTACGAATCAATCTTCCTCTTTCGGTACGGATAGGAATGTTTTGTAAGTTCGGGTTATTAGAACTCAAACGTCCCGTTGCGGCAACGGTTTGCATATAATCGGTATGGATGCGTCCTGTTTTGCTATCAACTTGGTTGGGTAATGCGTCAATATAAGTACTTTGTAATTTGACCATTTGGCGCCATTCTAATATGTCACGTACAATTTCGTGTTCGTTAGCTAAGTAACTTAATACCTCTTCACCGGTTGCGTATTGGCCAGTTTTGGTTTTCTTTTGTTTGGCACCGCCAATTTTCAATTTGTCAAACAAAATATCACCCAATTGTTTTGGCGAAGCCAGATTAAATTTTTCTCCAGCTGTTTCGTATATTTTTTGTTCGAATGCGTTAATCTCTTTTTGCATTTCTACCGACATTTCTTTTAGGAAAGGAACGTCCAGTTTGATTCCTTCGGTTTCCATAGCAGCCAATACAGGCACAAGCGGAATTTCGATTTCGTCGAATAATTTTTGAGTGGCTGTTTTTTCTAATTCAACAGCAAATAATTCTTTCAGTTGAAAAGTTACATCAGCATCTTCAGCAGCATATTCCTTGATATCTTCTAGGTCGACATCACGCATTGATTTTTGGTTTTTACCTTTTTTACCAATTAAATCTTCGATGGATTTTGGCGAATATTTCAAATACGTCTCTGCCAGAATATCCATGTTATGACGCATATCTGGATTAATCAAATAATGCGCAATCATGGTATCAAATAATTTTCCAGCTACCTTAATATTATAATTCGATAATATTTTTAAATCGTATTTGATATTCTGACCGATTTTTTCAATTTCTGAATTTTCAAAAAACGGTTTGAATTTTTCCGCCAAAGTTTGGGCTTCTTCTTGATTTTCTGGAAACGGAACATAAAAACCTTTGCCTTTTTCATAAGAGAAAGACATACCTACCAATTCGGCATGCAAAGCATCCAATCCTGTAGTTTCGGTATCAAAACATACGGAAGTTTGTTTTTGTAAATTTTGCAACAGCAAGCGAATTCCTAAATCACCTTGAACCACTTGGTACGAATGTGGCGTGTTTTCAAGTGTGTTGTAAAATTGTGTGTGTGCAATTTCAGCATCCTGTCCTGGAGTAGTAGCCGAAAATAAATCAAATTGATCCTCGTTTTTGGGCTGCGGTTTTTTGTATAATTTGGCTTCGTCTACAACTGGTACTTCAGTCTGAGCAGGAGCAGGATTTTTGAAGATAGCATCAAATTGTTCTGCCATTCTTCTAAACTCCAATTCGTTGAACAAAGCATCAGTTTTTTCAACATCCGGTTTCGAAAGTTCGTAGTCTTTCTCGTCAAATGTTACTGGGCAATCCAATAGGATAGTGGCTAATTTTTTAGACAATAAACCTAATTCGGCATTGGCTTCAATTTTGGTTTTGATAGCACCTTTTAATTGGTGTGTATTGGCCAAAAGATTTTCCAGCGAACCAAATTCAGCCAGGAATTTTTTAGCGGTTTTTTCACCCACACCCGGCAATCCAGGAATATTATCGGCTGAGTCACCCATCATGCCCAGATAGTCAATTACTTGTTCCGGTCTTTCAATTTCAAATTTTTCTAAAACCTCTGGAATTCCCCAGATTTCGATACCGTTACCCATACGGGCCGGTTTGTACATAAAGATATTTTCGGTCACCAATTGGGCAAAATCCTTATCCGGAGTTACCATGTACACCTTGTAGTTTTGTTGTTCGGCTTGTTTGGCAATTGTCCCAATCAAATCATCGGCTTCGTAACCTGCCACTTCAATAATAGGAATGTGCATGGCTTTAAGCAAAGCCTGAATATAGGGAACCGCAATCTTAATCGCTTCCGGTGTTGCATCGCGATTGGCTTTGTATTCTGGGAACAATTCGTTGCGCAAATCACTACCGCCTTTGTCAAAAGCAACCGCCAGATGGTCTGGTTTTTCACGCTTAATTACATCCATTAACGAATTCATAAATCCCATAATGGCCGAAGTGTCCATGCCCTTAGAATTAATTCTAGGATTTTTAATAAAGGCATAATAACCTCTAAAAATTAAAGCATAGGCATCGAGTAGAAAAAGACGTTTTTGAGCTGACATAATTATAGTATTTGGATGTAAAAATAAACAAAGCTTTTTAAAAACACTTCATTTAATCTAATTGTTGATTTGGTCATTCGAGACTTTTCACAATCTTGTCATTTCGACGAAGGAGAAATCTCATCCAGTAACTCTACAAAGATTGGTTTTTACAACTGATTTTTTATGGGCGTGCCCTCGTTGCGGAATGATAAGTGGTTTTAGAAAAATGATACAGCAACTAGGTCGTGCTATTCGTTGCAAGTCCTCAACAAGTTGCGCTGTCGCTACACTTGTTTGTGGGCTTTCCACTGCTATCACTCACGCAGCTAAAAGTTCGTAATAATCTGAACCGTCTCTCGCAAGTCTTTGCGAGCGTAGCGAAGCACCCGAGCGAAGCGAATTGAGCTTTAGCTAATCTCATTAAGTTATTCCATGCATATTGAGTAAAAGAAACAATTTGTGTTGTAACCGCGTTACAAACGCTCTGTTTAGTTTTTTAAGAATTTTGGCACTCGATGCAATTGAGCGCCAGATTGGGCTTATAGATTACTATTTAATTCCTTCATTCTATCGTTTATAGCTTGAATTTTAGTTTTTTGTTCTGAAGTTCTTATTTCTGTTTTTTCAAAAATGTGATTGTCAGGCCAAATTAGTTTTGCTTTTATAGCTTCTTCTTTTAAAATAGTATGAAATTTTTCATCAATTTTTTCAAATGCCCAAATTCTCCATTTAGGAATTAACAAAGACCAAACTAGCCAACCTAAAATAAATGAAATTACAAATCCAACCAACATTATTGGTTTTGAAATGAATCCTGACTTATTTAAATAATAGCTAAGTCCCATAAGTCCAAACATGACAAACATTACTGGGAAATTAATCCAAATTTGTCCTTTGTTTAATACTTTGTTTATCTGTATTTCTTCTTCTCTAGTCATATTTTTGGTTTAAATAATTATTTTTTTTAGTGAAGTTATCCTTAATCTTGTCATTTCGACGAAGGAGAAATCTCATCAAGTTGTTCCATAAAGATTGGTTAAGTTGCTACACTCAAGGATTAACTTCGTCGAATTTCATTTTGAGCGGTAGCGTTGGGCTTTAAGGTATAGTCTTGTTTTTTATTTGCTCACTGTTGTGGGCACGGATTACAAATCCGCGCTATCGGTTTAATTTTACAAATCTAAAGCGAGTGAATACCCGCGGTATCAAAAACGCCAATAAGCATGTGTTAATGGCAAGTTTAACCTACAACTTGAAGAAATACCTCAAGGTTATCACCAAAAAATCAAAATCCCAAGCTGGAATTGTATATCCAATGGAAGGAGAAATACCGCTTATTGTAAAAAGCTTTGTTAAGGGCTTAAAATGGGCTTTTTTAAGGTTGTCATTTTTTAAAATTCAATACTCATTGTCAAAAATAAACCTCCTTTAAATCGCTTTAAAAGAGGTCTGATTTTATGTTTTTTTGTCGAAATTAGTTTTTTTGTGATGTTGTGCAACAGCTACCGCTGTTATGCGTTCGTTTTAATTTTTCTCAAAACTGTTCAGACACTTTATCATCATACTCATATTTGTTTCCAAATTATCTTCAATTTGACAAGTAGCATTTAGCATATAAAACACTTTGTTTTCTTTGCTTTTTAAAAGCAAAGAAATTGTTTCAATTGACTTTTTATTATCTGATTTTACGTGTATAAAATATGATTCAAACTTTGTGCTTTTTGATTTTCCACTTTCGACAATTTTTTCGGATGAATTCTTTTCAGTTAGTTGTTTAACAGATTCAAATTCAGTTTTTAAATCATCATTGTTTTTAAAGCTTTTATATTTTTGAACGGAAATAATTTTAGTGAATCCAGTTGTTTCGTCTGTTTGACCAGCATCAATACCAAGTAATATTTGTTTGTCGTCATATTGTTCAACTTTCCAAAACCAATTTTTTGGAATTGTAATTGAAAAATCTTTAGTTGGATACGATATTTTTTGCTTAGCAAACTTAACAGGCAAATTTAAATATTCATCCAGAGTTGTAAATTTTTCAGAACAAGAAGAAAAAAGAATAATTAATAAAGTTAATTTGATAAATTTCATAATTAATGCTGGGTTTCAAAAATGACGCATAACGTCAGACTGTGAAAAAACCTCTCAGTCTTGAAACAAATATAGTTTTTTATTTCTTTTTTGGAGCGAAAAATCGTATTTTTATATATGCAGCCTATCCAAGGAATTTCTCGGCATCAACTACAGCTTAGTAGTTTAGAAGATAAAATTACAGTAGATAATCCGGTTCGTTTTATCGATGCTTTTGTAAATTTTTACACCTTCAAAAACTCGATTATAACCCATTCTAATTTTAGATTTTAGGATTATGACTAAAAAATAAACCTCCTTTAAATCGCTTTAAAAGAGGTCTGATTTTATGTTTTTTTGTCGAAATTAATTTTATGAGGATGTTGTGTAACAGCTACCGCTGTTACCTGCTGTTTTTTTATTTTAGTATAATTTTTCCACCATCTTTATGTTCATTATTTTCTTCACTCCAATTATTGGTTCGCATTAATTTGAGTTTTTCGATGTCTAAATTGTCTGTAAGTTTTATGTTTTTTACAGAACTTTTAAAAACATCATATTGAAAAGGTGGTTCAGCCCATTCCAAAGTATATTGATATGCATCAATTATTTGATTTTCATCATTGGTTTTAATGATTAAAATATCATTAAAATCTTTTATTAAACTACCGCTACCATCATTGTAGCTACTTCCTTTGAACGTTGCTATAAATTGATAATAATTATATTTACCGTTTACAGGCTCAAAAGCTGTAATTATTTTTTTTGGTTTTTTAAATAAACCAAAGTCGTCATCGATATCATCTAATTTCGAATAATCAAAGTCAGAATTTTTTGTTTGCTTTTTGAGTATATAAAGTTTAGTTTCATTTAGTTCAGTCGCTTTATTTAGTTCAGTCGCTTCATAAACTATTTCCATTGATTTGGATTTACAAGAAATTAATACAGATAAAAGTAAAGTTAATATTAAAGATTTGTATAGTTTCATGACTTGTTTTAATCGTTTGGTTTACGAGATGTTCTTCAAAATAGCAGGTAACGGACGAGGCTTGTGGCTGTGGCGATTTCTCAGCAACTCCGCACAATCCTATTCCAATGTTTATTTAAAATTCTGTCGTTCAATCTATTCCCAAACCGCCATAGCGACAAGCCAATGTTATAGGGCGTTTTTCTCATTCGGTTCATAGTTTTCTCTTATTTGGTCAGCCCAAACTGCAACGTAATTGTCAGCCCAATTTTCTCTTTTTTGTTCAGTAGCTTTACTCCAATATCTTTCGTAAAAACTGTTAATCGAGTGTCCGATTTCATGAATTAATAAGTTTTCCAAATAATATCGATTAATCTTTTCTTCAGTCCATTTTAAATACCATCCGTCTTCGTCTTCATTCAAGTCTGTCGTAAAGTCTTTGTAATAGTTTAAGATTTTCGTTAGTGGCTTGTTCTTCCCAAATCTCATTTTGTTGTCTGTCGGGAATGGATTGAGAATGATTAAATATACTCCACTTCCACAAACAAAAGAACCTTGAAATGTTTTTCCGTCCAAATAATCAGTCTTTTTAATTTTTTGAAACCAAATGTGGGTTAAATGGTCTGTATGGTCTTTGGGTAATCGTCCTAGTATTTCTTTTACTTCGTCCACTGTCACAGGGAAATAAAAGTCACGTGAAGGATTGTCAACAATAAAAATCGGAGTTGCTTGTCCCTCGTGTGGGACTGTCAAGTTATGTTGTCTATTGAAAATCTTGTCCGCAAGTTTGGGTCTTTTTCGCCCACCCATTACGTCACCAAATTTTCGGTTTTTCTTCCAAGCTGTATGTTTTTTTGTTTGCACTGTGTCGTCTTTTAAAATGCCCTATAACTCATAAATATACGCAATAAACTTTCACAAATACAGCCAAAATCAGGTAGATAAGCGAAAGTTTTATTTCGCATTATATTTTTTCAAATATATTAAAATATTCTTACAAAATAAAAAAGTTCTCATTAGCCCTGATCGAAGCGGCATCTCCCGATTTAAAAAAACAAGGCTTTTGCCGTAGTTTTTGTTAATCGGGAATATAGCGGAGAGCAGGAGGGGAGATAATTGAATACGAGAACTTTCTGCTCCAAAAAATAAAAAGATTCCGTTAAAGTTTAATTAAGTTGTTCTTTAGTAAGAGAGAGAAGTTGTTAATTTGTGTAAAAATATTTTGCAATGGGTTTTAGGTTGTTGTTTTTTATAGTGTTTCTTTTTATCATCGAATTGTATGCTTTTCAGGCTTTTAAAACAATTCTTAAAGACAGGTGGTTTTTGATAAGTTATGCCGCAATTAGTGTGGCTATCTTGGTTTATATTGTGTATGGCTTTTTTAGTTTTGACCGCTCGGTGGGACAAACTAAGCAAACGATGTTTGTGATGGGCTTGATGCTGGTGGTGTATGTGCCTAAAATTGTGTTGGCGATTGTTTTGTTGACCGAAGATATTGTGCGTGTGGGAACTAGTTTAGTCAATTATACCCTGTACAATGTGCCTCGAAACGAAATTATGCCCAGCAGACGAAAGTTTGTTAGTCAGCTAGGTTTAGGATTGGCTGCGATTCCTTTTTTGTCGCTGATTTACGGAATTACGGTTGGGAAATACAATTATAAAGTCATTAAGCAACGTATCTTTTTCCCGGATTTACCAGATGCTTTTGATGGCTTTACGATTACGCAAATTTCAGATATTCATTCAGGGAGTTTTGATGATGCTGAGAAGATTAATTACGCGATTGATTTGGTCAACGAACAAAATTCGGATCTAATTTTGTTTACAGGTGATATTGTGAATACACATGCTAAAGAAATGCATCCGTGGATTGAAACTTTTAACCGAATTAAAGCACACGAATATGGTAAATATTCTGTTTTAGGGAATCATGACTATGGGGAGTATGTGTCCTGGCCTTCCCAAACGGAAAAAGACCAGAATTTCAAAGAAATAAAAGATTTGTATGGGCAAATTGGTTTTGAGTTGTTGTTGAATGAGCATAGACTTATTCAAAAAGGAGAGGACAAAATAGCCTTGGTAGGAGTGGAGAACTGGGGTAAAAATTTTAAACAAGCTGGTGATTTGAATAAGGCTTCTGAAGGATTGACTAAAGACGCGTTTAAAATATTGATGAGTCATGATCCAAGCCATTGGGAATACGAGGTTAAAAATAATGAGAAACATTTTCATTTAACACTTTCAGGTCATACGCACGGAATGCAGTTTGGGATTGAAATTCCGGGTTATTTTAAATGGAGTTTGGCACAATATGTATATGCGCAATGGGCAGGTTTGTATGAGCATTTAGGACGTTATGTGTATGTAAATCGCGGTTTTGGTTTTCATGCGTATCCTGGTAGAGTAGGCATTATGCCCGAAATTACAGTTATCGAACTAAAAAAAGGGAATGGAGTAGCATAATTCGTTAAAAATGCTACATTTGTATATAAGAAACAGAATTTTTTCTTAGATTTAAAAAAAATAATTCGTTGGTTTTATGTCAAAATTTGGAGAACTTATAAGTGCACATGTTCCAGTGTTAATAGATTTCTATACAGAATGGAATGAATCTTCAGTTTCTATGCATGAAGTAATAAGAGATGTTGCTGCTGCTCTAGGTGATAAAGCAAAGGTGATAAAAATTGATGTGGATAAAAATCAAGAACTAGCCGAAGCCTTACGAATTAAGGGATTGCCAACATTGATGGTGTACAAAAACGGTCAAATGGTTTGGAGACAATCTGGAGAGTTAGATGCTAATTCGCTTATTAGCATTGTGCAAGAGCAAATTTAGCACTACAATTTTTCGAAAGAATAGTTGTTTTTGGTTAAATAATCCAAGGCTCTAGGCAATACATATTCTAAATTTTTATACGCTTTTACACTGTCGTGAAATACGATGATACTTCCGCTTTGGGTATTTTTCAGTACATTATCTAAACATTTTTCTGGGCTAATCGTTTGGTCAAAATCGGCACTCAGCACATCCCACATAATTATTTTATAACCCAATTGTCTTAGTTCTTTAGTTTGGGCTGCTGTTATTTTGCCGTAAGGCGGACGGAAAAGTTTAGATTTTAGATTGCAGATTTTAGATTGCAGATTTGAAATGTTGTTTTCACATAACAATGAGTTTTCAATATAATGTTCAGTTTTTGTTTTCCATCCATTCAAATGATTGTAGGTATGATTGCCAATGCTGTGTCCTTTTTCAATGATTTTATTGAAAATTTCAGGATGTGCAGCGATGTTTTTACCTATACAGAAGAATGTAGCCTTTACTTGGTGTTTTTCTAATTCGGCGAGTACCCATTGGGTTATTTCTGGAGTGGGACCATCATCAAAAGTCAAGTAGATTTTCTTTTCTTTATTAGGAATGTCCCAAATGAGATTTGGAAATAGTTTCTTGATGATAAAGTGGGTTTTAATCCAATAGGGTTTCATTTTATTGTACTTGTTTACTTAAAGATAAAAAAAATGTAGCAATCTATTTTATTAGAATTGCTACATTTTTTTAATCAAAGGAATATTTTAAGTTATTCTTTTTCTCTGCCAAATCGGTTGAAGATTTCGATGTATGTATTGAAAACTACACGGTGTTTTTGATAAAGTGCTTGATCATTATTTTTCTTCATTACTTCCAGTAATCCACGATAACGTTCTATATCAGTTACAATATCCATGGCTAGACTCGATTGATCTGAAGGTGTCATTTTGCCGTAGTAATTCAAGTTGTCTTGGTATTTACCCACTAGTTTTTCTAAAAGTGAATGTGCTTTTGCTTTTTCGCCTACTTTATAATAGCCATCGGCAAATGGTTCTAGTAGAGAGTAGTATCCAAATTTGTCCACAGGCATTTTATCCATCGCTAAGGCAATTACTTTTTTAGCTTTATCAATTTTGCCTTCTTGGATTAATTGGTACATTAATCGTGAAATATTGGTTCTGTAAGTGATACTTTCACGGCGCGTTTCAGGATCATGATAGATGTCGCCATTACTGTTGCCCCAATCCCATTTCATGATAATATTATACATTTTTTCACTGTCAATTTTACCCATTTCCATAGGGTTTCCGTCTTTTGGAATTGTAGTTTTTACAGGAACTAGTTTGTAAACCATACCGTCTAATTGAAGGTAATCCTTCATCCAAAGGTATTCTTCATCATCAAATGCTCCACCACTAAAATAAATAGGTCTTTTCCAATTGTTATTAGCAACTAGGTCCAGCATCATTAGACGGTTTTTGTATAATGCGCCTCCTTTGATGTCAATATCAATATAAGGAACAATAGAATCATAATCTTTTTCAGATGCAATTTTGTTTTTGATAATGGTGTTTTTATCCACAGGAATTCTTAGAAGGTTTGTAGGATAAAAATGGATAGTTTGTCCATTTTGCATTTGTACGGTTGATTTAGGAAGTTTAATAAAATCCATCAATCCTTTTACACTCCAACGGCTTTTTGTTTTTGGAATATTAACCACATAATCTAATTTGTCTCCTACATATTGATCGTGGGTAAACGAAATAGGTAGCGGTTCTGATTCGTAGGTTTTAGTTTTCATTTGGTCAATGTACCAATCTGTCATAAAAAGACTTGTATTGACAATTTTGACATCGGTACGGTAGCCTTCAATTTCTTGTACGTACCATAATGGAAAGGTGTCATTGTCACCAATGGTAAATAAAATGGCATTTGGATCGCAGGAACTTAAGTAGGCTTTAGCCATTGCTAATGCGGTGTATTTTCCTGAACGATCGTGATCGTCCCAGTTTTCAGATGCCATGATTACTGGAGCTGCTAATAAGGATGCTGCTACAATTACGGGGCCTACAATTTTAGGTGAAAGACTTTTTTTGGCACTTTCATACAAGGAATACACTCCAAGTCCAATCCAAATAGCAAATACGTAAAACGAGCCCACTAATGCATAGTCTCTTTCGCGAGGTTCAAAAGGTCTTTCGTTCAGGTAGATTTTTAAAGCTATCCCAGTAAATAGGAACAAGACTAATAGTACATAAAAACTTTTTAAGTCTTTGCTTGCATGGTACATTAAACCTATAAGTCCTAAAATAAAAGGAATAAAATAATACACATTACGACCTTTGTTGTTTAGGGCGTCAGCAGGTAAGTAGTCCTGTGAGCCTAAATGCATGTCGTCAATAAATGAAATTCCACTTAACCAGTTACCATCTTGGTTGTCATATTTACCTTGATTGTCGCTTTGACGACCAACGAAGTTCCACATTAAGTATCTCCAGTACATATAACCAAATTGGTATTCGGCCATAAAACGTAGATTGTCAGTAGTGGTAGGTTTATCAATGATTAAATAATCACTATAGCTTCGTAGGAATTTAACAAAACCTTCGTTGTCAATTTGTTTTTGAGCGTAGGCTTGTCTAAATTCAGCTACGTTTTTTTCAACTTCACCTCTTAGTTGTGCAATGGCTTTGTTGTAATCTTCTGGCGAAAGTTGGCTTGCATCTACGCCATAATTAGCCAAGTCATTTTCGTATGGATAATCAGGGTTAATTCTAAACTCAGGCGGATTTGTAAAATTGATGTAATTTTCAATATGATCTGGGCTCCACATTCTTGGTAAAATCGCCTTGTGAGCGTTGTCACTGTTTTGTTCGGCGTTTTTATAGTTGTTTACAATAACATATTTTCCTGTTTTATAATCTCTTTCGTAGTTAGGTGCTTTGTCAAGATAAGGAGTGTCTTTGTCTAAACCGGCAAAGGTTTCAGTATATTGTGGTCCGTAAAATAAAGGATTGGAACCATATTGCTCTCTGTTGTAATAGGCTAAAACTTCACGAGCATCCGAAGGTTTGTTTTCGTTAATAATTACATTGGCGTTAGCACGAATAGGTAACATCAACCAGGTTGAAAATCCAATAAGAATAAATAAAACACAAAGGATAAGCGTGTTGTAAGTAACTAAGCCTTTCTCTTTTGTGTATTTTAATCCAAAATAAAAACCAGCAATTACAGCCAAAGCAGCTAAAATAGTTCCTGAATTGAATGGCATACCAAGGCTGTTGACAGCAAATATTTCTGCTTTTGCAAAAAATGCCATCGTTAACGGAAGCAATAATTTGAAAATGAATAATAAAATCGAAACGACTACTACATTGGCAATGATGAAGTTTTTGACTGTAACGGTTTTGTAATTTTTAAAATAATATAAAAAACCAATTGCAGGAATGGTTAGTAATGCCATAAAGTGAACTCCAAATGAAAGTCCTACAACCAGAGAAATTACTAATAGCCATTTGTTTCCTCTTGGTTTATCCATGTCTTGCTCCCAGCGCAATCCTAACCAGAATAGTAGTGCGATAAGTAACGAAGCCATCGCATAAACTTCGGCTTCAACTGCATTAAACCAAAAACTATCTGAAAAAGTATAGGCCAGAGAACCAACAAATGAACTTCCTAGGATAACAAAATCATTGTTTTTGTTAGTTTCATCGGTACTAGAAACTATTTTTCTTAAAATCATAGTCGAAGACCAGAACATAAAAAGAATAGTAAAGGCACTTGAAAAAACAGAAGTCATATTTACCATTAGTGCTACATGTTGCGCATCTGAGGCAAACATGGCAAAAAAAGCACCAATCATTTGAAATAAAGGAGCTCCTGGAGGGTGACCTACTTCTAACTTTGCGGCTGTAGCGATGTATTCTCCACAATCCCAAAAACTCATTGTGGGTTCAACGGTAAGTGAATAGGTTATTAAAGCGATTCCAAATGCAATCCATCCTATAATAGTATTCCATTTTTTAAAATTGAAAGACTCCTTATTCATGTAGTAAATTTTAGTTTAATTTTTTTGAGTTACAAAGAAAATGTTTTTTTATTTAAGGATATAGGCATTAACAAAAAATTCTACAAAATCAGCTGGTTTTTTAATTATTTGAGAATGAATTACTTCTGTTTTTATTGAATTTTTTTTGAAAAAAAATCGAAAAAAATTTGTGAAAACTAAAAAATGTTCTAAATTTGCACTCGCTAAACAAAACTACAGTGATGTAAAGCAAAACATGCTGGTCCATGGTGTAATGGTAACACTACGGTTTTTGGTGCCGTCTTTCTAGGTTCGAGTCCTAGTGGACCAACAAAAAAGCCTCTCATTTGAGAGGCTTTTTTTTTATGCTTTTTCTTAAATTTTGAAAATGATTAAAGGCTTGTTTCCATGATTGGCGAGGTCTTCACTAATACTTCCTGTGAAGAAATGTGCTAGTCCAGTACGGCCATGGGTGCAAAGGCTTATTAGGTCGGCATTTATTTCATTTGAGAATTGTATAATTCCCTTTTCTACGTTAGTATCGTTGTAGATGTTAATAGAATAATTGTCTAGATTAAATTCTTTTATGAAATCAATCATGATTTTTTTTGCCAAGGTTGTTGGTTTGAAACTATTTGGCGTGCAAATAGTAACCAATTGAAGATTTGCATCGAATAGCTGTTTGAAGTTGAGTAATTTTTGAAACGGTTTTTTTATTTCTTCTGAAAAATCAGAAGCGAAGACGATGTTTTTTGGGTCGAAGTTGTTGATTTCTTCTTTGATAACAATCACTGGGGCAGTTGATAATCGAACTACTTTTTCGGTATTAGATCCAATGATAAACTCAGTCAGTCCAGAAGCGCCGTTGGACCCCATGACAATTAAGTCTATAGCATTGTCTTTACTATACGATAAAATTCCTTGAGAAGCTTTTTCTAATTTGATGGCATCGATAATGTTTAGGTCTTTAAGGTAGCTTTTATTTAGAGTTTGTTGCATGGTCTCTTTGGCTTTCTGAATAAAAAGCATGATCTCTGGTATGGGAGTGGCGCCTGTAATAGCATCGTTCATTTGACTGGGAATTTCCAGCATATGTAGTAGGTGAATTTCAAAATTGTTTTTTTTAGCAATTTGAGCAGCAACCTTGAGAGCGTTTTCGGCTCTTGAAGAAAAATCGGTAGGAACTAAGATGCGTTTCATGGTTTTTTTGGGTTTTAATAGTAGATTTTTGGTGAAATTGAGCTTACATAAAGGTAAGGAATAATTTTTCAGTAATCAATTGGTTTATTGATATTTATAAAGGAAATTGTTTTTTTGAGCAAGCTAATAGTTTTGTTTTTTTGGATTTTAAATCAAAATTTTTAGAGCTATTGTACAGGAAAATATTAGTGCCTAAAACTGAGCCCTAAATTGGGAAGGCGAAATTCCTTTTAATTCTTTAAATTTTCTATTGAAATTTGCTATATCTTGAAATCCAGACAGTTCTGAAATTGTAGAAATGGATATATCTTTATTGTGATGAAGCATTTTACAGGCATTCTCAATGCGAATTTCTATTAAAAATTGAAAGAAAGTTTTATTTGTTCTCTTTTTAAAATACCTACAAAACGCATTTTTTGTCATGTTGGCTTTTTCTGCAACTTCTTCCAGAGAAATAACTTTATCAAAAGAACTAATAGCATATTCAAAAACATCATTCATACGTCGACCTTCATCCTCGGTATATTTTTTTCTATTCACAAAGGAAGAAAGCGGACTGGTTTTGGCAAATATGATGTAATTCAAAATTTTTAGAAGTGATGAAATACGTTGTATTTTATTTTGTTTTCCTAATTTTAAGAATAAAAGTGTAATTTTCTCTTTTTTAGATAACACTTTCATTCCGTATTCTGATTTTTTAAAAAAATCATCTACATTACTCATGTCAGTTAAACAGAAAAAATCTTTTCCAAATGAATTTTTTGTAAAAAATAGAGTGAGCATTTTAGAGGAGGAAGAATAATTTCGATCTGTTCTAAAAACATGTGGAATATTTTCCCCTATTACAAAAATATCATCTTCTTTAAAATCATTAATCGAATCACCAATGATTAGAGTACCTCTTCCTTCTACTATATAACTAATCTGTATCTCTTCATGTTGATGTAGTTGATCATAGAAGAATACCCCTGTATCTTCTTGATAAATAAGGGCTTCTTTTTCAGGTTTTGGTATTTTAAACGGTAGGACTTTCAATAGATTAATTTTAGTTATGTAAATATTATCAAAAAAAAATAATTACGCAATATAAAGGGTAATATAGTATTAATAGAGGTTAACAATAACTAAGTGCCCTCCTGTAATTAGCTTTAATTTTGTTAAAAAAGTAAATATCTTATGAAAGTAAATTGGTCGGGTGTTATGCCAGCGGTAACAACCAAGTTCACTGCTGATGATAAATTAGACTTCAACATGTTTGAAGTAAATGTAAAAGCGCAACTGGAAGCAGGGGTGAGTGGTATTATATTAGGGGGTACACTTGGAGAAGCAAGTACTCTTTTAGAAGAAGAAAAGACACAGTTAGTTAGAGAAACTGTAAAAATGGTAGAAGGGAAAGTCCCTGTTATTATGAATATTGCTGAACAAACAACTCGTGCGGCAATTATAGCAGCTAATAAAGCGGAACAAGATGGCGCTTCAGGATTAATGATGTTGCCTCCTATGCGTTATAATGCAACTAGTCATGAAACGGTGACTTATTTTTCTGAAGTTGCAAAAAGTACTTCTTTACCTATTATGATTTATAATAATCCAGTGGATTATAAAATAGAAGTAACTTTGGATATGTTTGAAGAAATGTTGAAATTTGAGAACATTCAAGCAGTAAAAGAATCAACTAGAGATATTTCTAATGTAACTAGAATTATTAATCGTTTTGGTTCTCGTCTTAAAATCCTATCTGGTGTAGATACATTAGCATTAGAAAGTCTTTTTATGGGAGGAGATGGTTGGGTCTCTGGTTTAGTGGATGCATTTCCTAGAGAGACAGTAGCTATTTATAAGTTAGCAAAAGCTAAAAGATATGATGAGGCGTTAGCAATTTACAGATGGTTTTTACCTCTATTAGAATTAGATATTAATTCATTATTAGTACAAAATATTAAATTGGCTGAAGTGCATACAGGATTAGGAACTGAATTTGTTCGTGCGCCAAGATTACCATTACAAGGAACAGAAAGAGAACGCGTACTTTTAATTATTGAAAATGCGTTAAAAACAAGACCTACTTTGCCTGATTACTTGAATTTATAAAACTAATACAAAACAAAATATGGTTACTGGAAAAAATTATATTGGAGACTCGCTTTCCGCTAAAGGGGAAATCACATTTAGAACAATAAATCCAGTAGAAAATGTAGAAAATCCAATACTTTTTGTTGAAGCCACTGAAGACGAAATTAATCAAGCTGTTGATTTAGCAAAAAAAGCTTTCAATGAATATAGTGCTGTTTCGGATGTAAAAAAAGCAGAATTTTTAGAAGCTATCGTAGCAGAAATAGAAGCACTTGGTGATGATTTATTAGAGGTTTATACAAAAGAATCAGGACTTCCAGCAGGAAGAGCAACTGGTGAAAGAACCAGAACAATGGTACAATTACAAGCTTTTGCTACCATGCTGAGAGAAGGTTCATGGGTTGAAGCGATCATCAATAAAGTAGGTGATACTGTTGATATTCGACGAATGATGATTCCTATTGGGCCAGTAGTTGTTTTTGGAGCAAGTAATTTTCCACTTGCTTTTTCAACAGCAGGAGGTGATACAGCAAGTGCTCTTGCGGCTGGTTGTCCCGTTATTGTAAAGTCACATCCGCTTCATGCTGGAACAGCTGAAATGGTTGCTTCGGCAATAATTAAAGCCGCTCAAAAGACAGGAATGCCAAATGGTGTTTTTTCAAATTTGAACAGTAGCGGAATAGCTGTTGGCGTAAAATTAGTTGAACATCCTGATATTAAAGCTGTTGGTTTTACTGGAAGTATTAAAGGAGGAACAGCACTTTGTGAAATTGCTGCCAAGAGAGAAGTGCCAATACCAGTATATGCAGAGATGTCTAGTATCAATCCAGTAGTCATTTTGCCTTCTGCATTACAAAAAGCCAATAAAGAATGGGCTCAAAAATACGCTGCTGCAATAACATTAGGAACAGGGCAATTTTGTACTAATCCAGGACTTATTTTAGGGATAGCAAGTAAGGAATTGGATGATTTTGCTGAAAATCTGGCATCAGAACTTAATGGTGTCCAACCAAGTTGCATGTTACACCCTAACATTAAAGCATTATACGAGTCTCACAAAAAAGAAATTTTAGCACAAGAAGGATATACCCAATTGACTAATTTGGATAAAGAGGTAAAAGTGAATTTTGCTTTACAGAATTTAATTTCAGTGTCAGGTGATTTATTTTTGAAAAACGAGGCTTTTCACAAAGAAGTTTTTGGTCCTTTTTCAATAGTTGTAAAATGTGATAATCAAGAACAATTAGATACTATCTTAGCTAATTTAGAAGGGCAATTAACAGGGACGATTCTTAATGCTGATGTTGCCGAATTAGAAAGTTTTAAAACTACAATTGATACTTTAAAAAATAGAGTGGGACGATTAATTTTTAATAGTGTACCAACAGGTGTTGAGGTTTGTTCGGCAATGACACATGGAGGACCTTATCCATCTACTTCAGATAGCAAGTTTACTTCGGTAGGGATTACTGCAGTAAAAAGATGGGTTCGTCCAGTATCATTTCAAGGTTGGCCAAACGAGATGCTTCCGGATGCTCTAAAAAATGAAAATCCTTTATCGATTACCAGAACATTAAATGATGTAATAACTAAGGATAGTATTTAGTATGCCAAGAAAAACATTTTTTTGTGTAGATGCTCATACTTGTGGGAACCCAGTACGAGTTGTCGCTGGTGGAGGTCCCAATTTAGTGGGAGCCAACATGAGTGAAAAACGCCAACATTTTTTAAAAGAATACGATTGGATTCGAAAAGGTCTCATGTTCGAACCTCGTGGGCATGATATGATGAGTGGGAGTATTTTGTATCCGCCAAGTAATCCAGAAAATGATTTTGGTATTTTGTTTATAGAAACTTCTGGTTGTTTACCTATGTGTGGACATGGAACTATAGGAACCATAACCATCGCAATTGAAGAAGGTTTGGTGATTCCAAAAAATCCAGGGAAAATAAAAATGGAAGCACCTGCTGGTTTGGTTCAAATTGAATACCAACAAACCGGGAAAAAAGTAGATTGGGTTCGTTTGACTAATGTCAAATCCTATTTGGCAGCCGAAGGACTTACAATAGATTGTCCAGAATTAGGCGAAATTGTTTTTGATGTAGCTTATGGAGGAAATTATTACGCTATTGTAGATCCACAAAAAAACTTTTCAGGAGTACAGGATTTTACAGCTTCTAAAATTGTTCAATACAGTCAGGTAGTTCGAAATCGAATTAATGAAAAATATCCTAATCTATTTATTCATCCCGAAAATGATACGATTCGTGATGTCACACATATGCTTTGGACCGGAGAGCCTCTTGATCCTAGTTCTTCGGGTAGAAATGCTGTTTTTTATGGTGATAAAGCAATTGACAGATCGCCTTGCGGAACAGGAACTTCAGCCAGAATTGCTCAGCTTCACGCTAAAGGCAAATTGAAAAAAGGAGAAGACTTTATTCATGAAAGTTTTATAGGAAGCAAATTTATTGGGCGAGTGGAAGAAGAAACTTCCATTGGAAACATAAAAGCGATTGTTCCTAGTATTCAGGGTTGGGCAAAAGTGTACGGATATAATAACATCATTATTGATGATGAAGATGATCCATATGCGTTTGGTTTTCAGGTAATTTAAAATTGAAATGAGTGTGTATTAAAAAATCATTGGTACGTTGTAAAATGTTTACTGCCAATGATTTTTAAATTTATAGGAATAATGAAACAAGTAAGTGTTATAGGTGGAGGAATAATTGGCTTATGTTCTGCCTATTATTTAGCAAAAGAAGGTCATAAAGTTATAGTTTTTGATAAGTCAGATATGACAGATGGTTGTTCTTATGGTAATGCAGGAATGATTGTTCCTTCGCATATTATTCCATTGGCACAACCTGGCATGATGGCGCAAGGGATAAAATGGATGTTTGATAGTCAAAGTCCATTTTATGTTCAACCCAGATTAGATATGGATTTATTAAAATGGGGATGGCAATTTTATAAGAGTGCGACTCCGCAACATGTGGAAAAATCCATGCCGGCATTATGTAATCTTTCCCTATTAAGTAAAGAATTATACCAGGATTTAGCCAAGGAGAGCACTTCTTTTTTTTATGAAGAAAAAGGACTTTTAATGTTGTATCAAACAGAAAAAACACAAGAAGAGATGCATCATGAAGGAGAGTTAGCTCAAAAAGTGGGCTTGGAAGTTGATTTTCTTTCTAAAGAACAGGTGTCAAACTTGGAAGTGGGTACTAAAACCAATGTAATAGGTGGTGTACATTATAAAAGTGATGCGCATTTATATCCACAAAAATTGATGGATTTTATAAAATCAGAATTAAATCGTCTAGGAGTTAAAATTCATAGTAATACACTTGTTACTGATTTTACTTTTAAAGGAAATACAATTTCTGAAATTACTACAGATAAAGGAGTATTTTCCACTGATGAAGTTGTTTTGGCTTCGGGATCTTGGAGTCCGGAATTAGCAAAAAAACTTAATATTTCCATTTCTATTTTACCAGGAAAAGGATACAGCTTTACCTTAAATGAACAAATTCATAAACCAGCTATACCTTCAATTCTTTGCGAAGGAAAAGTAGCGGTAACTCCAATGAATACTAATATTCGTTTTGGAGGTACTATGGAAATTACAAGTACTAGAGATACTAAAATTAATCAAAATAGACTTAAAGGAATTGTTAATACAATCAATGATTTCTATCCGGAATTAGATATAAAAATGCCAAAAGAGGCCGATACTTGGTTTGGTTTTAGACCTTGTACGCCCACTGGAATGCCCATAATTGCTAGAGATTCTAAAATTAAAAATTTAATTTTAGCCACTGGGCATGCTATGATGGGACTAAGTTTAGCACCTGCAACAGGCAAAATTGTAACGGAATTGATTGCTGGAAAATCGACCTCTGTAGATACAAGTATGTTTCAATTATAGTTAAATATTTCTTGCAAATGCCTTTTTACTAATTTAAATACCAATTGTAATGAATAGATTTCTGTTGTTTACTTTCTTTTATATAAACATTCTTTTTGGACAAGCCACTCTTGATTTAAATCAATTGAATTGGTTACCTCAATCACATTCTTTTTGGTTGAATGAACAAGGGAATCTGGTGGTTTGTAATGCTGATAAATTAGGCGAAAAAAAGGTTTTTTTGACGAAAGAACAACTTAACGCAATTGGATTTCAAGGAAGAATAGAAGGGATTGTTTGGAATACGAAACAAGATAAAATTTTAATCTATACTAATTCTCAAAGAGTATGGAGAGCCAATACCAGAGGTGATTATTGGTTTGTGGATTTAGCTACTAAAAAAGGAAGACAAATTGGCCAAGGTTTAGATAAAGCTTCTCTCATGTTTGCTAAATTTTCTAATGACGGAAAAACAGTTGCCTATATTTCCAAACATAATATTTATGCAGAAGATTTAAGTTCAGGGATAATAAGCCAATTAACATTTGATGGGACAGATAAGATTATAAATGGAACATTTGATTGGGTTTATGAAGAAGAACTCATGGCAAGAGATGGATTTAGATGGAGCCCGGATGGAAGTCAAATAGCCTTTTGGAGAGTAGATGCTACTGAAACTAAGTTTCATTTGATGATTAATAATACCGATGCATTGTATCCTTTTACCATACCTGTGGAATATCCAAAGGCAGGAGAGAAACCTTCTGCTGTTAAGTTAGGAGTAATTACATTGGCTAACAAACAAGTGAATTGGTTAACAATTCCTGGAGAAGCAGATAATAATTACTTACCTAGGATGCAATGGTTAGACAATCAGGAGTTGATGGTGGTACAGTTGAATAGAAAACAAAATCAAGCTACTCTTTATAAATGTGATGCAAACACTGGTAAAGCTTCTAAAATTTATGAAGAGCATTCTAATACTTGGATTGATGTATTTGATAGTTCCGCAGGAAATTATGATGGTTTTCCTTGTACGTTTGTCGATAATGGAAAGTCATTTCTATGGAGTTCAGATGCCGATGGATGGATGCATATTTATAAAATAAGTATTGATGGTAAAAAGAAAGAATTAATTACGAAAGTGAATTTTGATACTTATTTTTTAGATTATAACCAAGATTCTAAAAATATCTATCATTTATCAAGTCCTACAGATGCTACTCAAAGATATTTGTATGTAACTAATTTGAATACTAAGAAAACAAAACGAGTAACCCCAACTCAATTTGACGGAACAAATAGCTATAGTTTTTCTTCAGATGCGGTCTACGCGTTACATACTAACTCGAATATTAATAGAAATCCAAATTCGAGATTACTTTCTTTGGAAGGACACAAAAAGATTTTCCCACAAGAGGAAGATGTTTTTGTAAAACCACAAAGAAATTTTAGCCTTGAAAAGTTTACTGTAAAAACCATCGATGGAGTTGAGCTAGATGGAATCATGGCTAAACCACTTGATTTTGATCCAAATAAAAAGTATCCTTTGTTTTTTTATGTCTACGGAGAACCAGCTGCTACTGTTGCGAATGATGTGCCTTATTTTAACGGTTTTATTTCAAATTTAATTCCACAAGGTTACATTGGAATTGCGCTGGATAATCGAGGTACTCCTGTGATGAAAGGAACACTATGGCGTAAGTCTATTTATAAAAATATAGGAATCATAAATACGCGTGATCAGGCGATGGCTGCTAAAGAAATTTTGAAATGGAATTTTATTGATACCACTCGGGTTGCTGTTCATGGATGGAGTGGTGGTGGAGCTGTCACTTTGAATTTATTGTTCCAATATCCAGAAATTTACAAAACAGGAATTGCAGTTGCGGCTGTTACTGATCAGCATTTTTATGATAATATTTATACAGAGCGTTATATGGGATTGCCTTCGGAGAATGAAGCGGCCTATGTACAAGCATCACCAGTTACTTATGCTAAAAATCTGAAAGGGAATTTATTATATATTCATGGTACGGGTGATGATAATGTTCATTATAAAAATGCAGAAGTATTGATAGATGAATTAATTAAACATGATAAAATGTTTGATTTAATGGTTTATCCGAATCGATCTCATAGTATTCACGAAGGTATTGGAACCAGAAAGCATTTAACGGATACTTTTATGAAGTTCATTGCCGAAAATTGTCCGCCTGGAGCTAAATAATTTCTAAACAATTGTATTCGAAAATTATACTTTAAGCAAGCATTACTTTAATTAACTAACCTTATAACGGAACAGATGATGAATAATAACGATACAGATTTCAAAAAAGAATTAGGATTACTTGATGGAACAATGCTGGTCGTTGGTTCGATGATTGGTTCAGGGATTTTTATAGTAAGTGCTGATATTGCTAGACAAGTAGGTTCGGTAGGTTGGTTACTTCTTATTTGGCTTATTTCGGGTTTAATTACGATGATTGCGGCGGTGAGTTATGGTGAATTGAGTGCTATGTTTCCTAAAGCTGGTGGTCAATATGTGTATTTAAAAGAAGCTTACAATGAACTAGTCGCGTTTTTATATGGCTGGAGTTTTTTTGCAGTAATCCAAACAGGAACTATAGCTGCAGTTGGAGTTGCCTTCTCAAAGTTTACGGCTTATATTTTCCCTGTGGTAAGCGATGAAAATATATTATTTGAAATAGATAGTTTTAAACTGAATGCTGCTCAAATACTATCAGTTATAACGATTATTTTTCTAAGTTACCTAAATACAAGAGGAGTGAAAAATAGTAAGTTATTACAAACCATATTAACAATAATTAAGATAGCTTCTATTTCAGGACTAATTGTTTTTGGATTTATACTTGGGGCTAAAGCCGAAGTCTGGAATTTAAACTGGACTAATGCTTGGTCGCCTCGTTCTTTTGATTTAAATAATGGTTCTTGGTCACCCATTAGTGGCGTTGCATTGATTTCTGGAATTTCGGCAGCTATGGTAGGTACATTGTTTTCTAGTGATTCCTGGACGGGTGTTACTTTTATTGCTGGTGAAATTAAAAATCCAAAACGTAACGTAGGTTTAAGTATGTTTTTAGGGACATTAATTGTAACATTAATTTATGTTTTGACCAATGTAATGTATGTTTCTGTATTGTCTCTTGATGAAATGGCGACAGCAAAATCAGATCGAATTGCAGTGGTGGCTTCACAATACATTTTAGGTGATATTGGAACTTTGATTATTGCTGTAATGATTATGATTTCAACTTTTGCCTGTAATAACGGATTGATTATGGCGGGTGCGAGAGTGTATTATACCATGGCAAAAGACGGTTTGTTCTTTAAAAAAGCATCCGTTCTAAACCAAGAAAGTGTTCCTGCATGGGCACTTTGGGCACAATGCATCTGGGCATCGGCTTTGTGTTTCACGGGTAAATATGGAGATTTATTAGATTTTGTAATTATAATTGTTCTTATTTTTTACATTCTGACGATATGCGGAATATTTATTCTGCGAAAAAAACAGCCCGAAATAGAAAGACCGTACAAAGCATTTGCATATCCTTTTTTACCAGCTATTTATGTATTAGTGGCTTCGTCTGTATCAATCTCTTTATTGTTTGCTAAATTTTCTACCTGTGGTTGGGGGGTACTAATCATGCTATTGGGCATCCCTATCTATTACTTTATAAAAAAGGGGAAATAGCTCGATAATTTTTTAAAAATAGTTTCAATTTTTATATCATCTGCTTAATGCGGACTAGTTTTTTATTGTCAAAATTTAACAAATAATGTGGTTATAATTTAGTACTAGAATCAATATTCTGGAAGGAATTTAATCTTCTTAAAAGTGTTAATCAATAATATTTTTTTAAATGAATAGTAATTATGAGTAAAGAAAAAATGCGAAAGGATGCATTGCAATACCATGCGGAACCGCAACCAGGAAAAATAAAAATAGTACCAACCAAACCGTATGCTACCCAACGAGATTTGGGATTAGCTTATTCACCGGGTGTTGCCGAACCTTGTTTGGAAATAGAGAAGGACAAAGAAAATGTATACAAATATACTTCCAAGGGAAATATAGTAGCTGTTATTTCAAATGGTACTGCCGTTTTAGGTCTAGGAGATATTGGACCTGAAGCCTCAAAACCTGTTATGGAAGGGAAATCTTTGTTGTTTAAAATTTTTGCTGATATAGATAGTATTGATATCGAATTGGACACTAAGGATGTAGATAAATTCATTGAAACGGTGAAAATTATGGCTCCAACTTTTGGAGGAATAAATCTGGAAGATATCAAAGCACCTGAAGCGTTTGAGATTGAAAGACGATTAAAAGAAGAATTGGATATACCAGTAATGCATGATGATCAGCATGGAACGGCAATTATTTCTGCTGCGGCATTGTTAAATGCTTTGGAGCTGACTAATAAAAAAATCGATGAGGTTCGGATAGTTGTCAGTGGAGCTGGAGCTGCGGCGGTTTCCTGTACTAAATTATATAAGGCATTTGGTGCAAAAGCCGAAAATATTGTAATGCTTGACAGCAAAGGGGTAATTCGGTCAGATAGAGAAAATTTATCGGAAGAGAAAAAGGAATTTGCTAGTGACAGAAAAATAGACACTTTAGAAGAAGCTATGGTTGATGCTGATGTGTTTATTGGATTATCAATTGCTAATGTGGTTAATGAAGCCATGTTGCTTTCAATGGCCAAGGCTCCTATTGTTTTTGCAATGGCAAATCCTGATCCTGAAATTGCTTATGATTTAGCGGTTAAAACCCGTAAAGATATTATTATGGCTACAGGACGTTCGGATCATCCTAATCAGGTGAATAATGTTTTGGGTTTTCCTTACATTTTCAGAGGAGCTCTGGATGTCAGAGCTACCAAGATAAATGAAGCTATGAAAATGGCCGCTGTAAAAGCTTTGGCCGAATTAGCCAAAGAACCAGTACCGGAGCAGGTTAATATAGCTTACGGTGAAACCCGTTTGAGTTTTGGTAAAGAGTATATTATTCCTAAACCTTTTGATCCAAGATTAATTTCTTCCGTTCCTATTGCAGTGGCAAAAGCAGCTATGGAAAGTGGTGTGGCTAAAGTAATCATTGAAGATTGGGATTTATATAAAGAACAATTGTTGCAACGTTCTGGTAATGATAATAAAGTAGTTCGTATGCTTCATAATAGAGCAAAAACAAATCCTAAAAAGATTGTATTTGCAGAAGCAGATCAATTGGATGTATTAAAAGCAGCCCAAATTGTTTTTGAAGAAGGAATTGCGATTCCTATTTTATTAGGTAATAAAGAGATTATAGAAGAACTCAAAATAGAGTTGGATTTTTCAGCCGATGTTGTAATAATTGATACACATTCTGAAGAATCAAAATTGATAAGAGAGCAATACGCTGAGAAATTTTGGAACAAAAGAAAAAGAAATGGTATAACTCTTTTTGGAGCTCAAAATAAAATGCGGGAGCGTAACTATTTTGGTGCCATGATGGTTCTCGAAGGTCACGCTGACGGAATGATTTCGGGCTATTCTAGGGCTTATTCTGCTGTTGTGAAACCTGTTTTTGAAGTAATTGGTAAAGCTGCTAATGTTAAAAAAGCAGCAACAGTTAATATTTTAACTACCGATAGGGGGCCTATGTTTTTAGCGGATACTGCAATTAATATTGAACCTACAACAGAAGAGTTGGCTGATATTACACAAATGACTGCTGCTGTAGCTCAATCTTTTGGATTTGAACCTGTAGTTGCCATGTTGTCCTATTCTAATTTTGGTTCATCTACTCATTCAAATGCTAATAAAGTTAGAAATGCTGTAGCTATTTTACATTCTACTACACCTGATTTAGTTGTAGATGGTGAGATACAATTTGATTTTGCTTTAAATGTTGACTTGTTGCAAAGTAAATTCCAATTTTCAAAATTAGCAGGAAAGAAAGTTAATACGTTAATTTTTCCAAATTTAGAGTCTGCGAATATTACTTATAAATTATTGAAAGAATTAAATAAAGCAGATTCCATAGGTCCAATTATGATGGGATTAAATAAGCCAATACATATTTTGCAATTAGGAGCAGGTGTAAATGAGGTAGTTAACATGACAGCTGTTGCAGTTATTGATGCCCAACAAAGAGAGGGAAAAAAGAAGTAGTATTAATATTTAGGCACATTAAAATATAAATTTCATTGATTGCCAAGGTAATATAGGAATCTGAAGGATAAGGGGTTTTAGTGTAAATTAACTAAAAACCTACTGCTGTAATATTATATAGACCAATATAGTATTAGAATTGGTTAATATTAGCAAATATCTTAATTATGATTTAAATTATTTTTATAATATGATAAAAGCAAAAAAAAATATAAGTCTCCTTTTGGTAGTTTTAAGTCGTATAGTGAGTTATTCTCAAGGCACTTTAAAAGAATATCAAAAAGCAAATGCAGTTGATTCTTTATTTAAGAATAAAGTTTTCAATACTCCTAAAGAATTTTATTGGGTTAACAGTACCAATTTTTGGTACATAAATAACACAAAAAATGGAACCGAATTTTTGCGTGTTGATGCCAAAGAAAAACAACAAATTCCGGCATTTAATCAAGAAAACTTAGCGGCTTCACTTTCTAAAGTTTTAGAAAAGAAGATCAATCCAAACCAACTCCCGATTGATAATTTAGAGTTTAGTAAAGATTTCTCAAATTTAGTTTTTACAACAGACAGTCTTAAAATTTCTTGTGATTTAAAAAGTTATCAATTAACTAAAATACAAGGAGGTTATAAAAAAAATCAAAAAAGAAATACCTATTGGGGTGAGCGTTTCGATGAACAATTAAAAAAAGAAGTTAAATCTCCTGATTTGCTCCATATTGCATTTATTAAAAACTACAATTTATATATAAAAAATGTCAAAACCCAAGAGGAAACACAGTTGAGTTATGATGGATCCAAAGGTTTTTATTATACTTCATTTTTAGAATGGTCTCCAGACAGTAAAAAAATTATGGCTTATAAAGTAAGACCAGGAGAAGAGCATAAGATTTATTTTGTAGAATCCAGTCCTAAAGATCAGTTTCAGCCTAAGTTACAGGAGAGAGATTATTTAAAACCAGGCGACCAATTAGCTTTTAGAAGTCCACAATTATTTGATATAACATCAAAAAAACATATTTCTATTTCTACTGATTTGTTTCAAGAACAATATAGTGTTTCTGATTTTGATTGGAAAGATGATAGTAGCGCTTTTACTTTTGAGTTCAATCAACGAGGACATCAGGTGTATCGAGTTTTAGAAGTCAATGCAACAGATGGAAAAGTAAAAACGATTGTTGATGAGACGAGTCCAACTTTTATAGACTACAGTGGAAAAAAATACCGTTATAATTTAAGAAAAGCGAATCAAATAATTTGGGCTTCAGAACGTGATGGATGGAGACATTTGTACTTAATTGATGCCAATACAGGAAAAATCAAAAACCAAATTACAAAAGGCAACTGGCCAGTAAGAGGGGTAATTAAGGTTGATGAAGAAAACAAGCAAATTTATTTCACAGCAAGTGGTTTAGATGTAAATCAAGACCCCTATTTGGTACATTATTGCCGTATTGATTTTGATGGTAAAAACTTTAAACGCTTAACTACTGAAGATGGAAATCACAAAGTAAGTTTTTCTTCAGATTATCAGTTTTATGTGGATCAATATTCAAGTGTGGATAAAGCTCCAATTGCTTTGTTAAAAAGTGTTGCTGATCCAAAATTAGTAATGAAATTACAAGAAGCTGATATTACAGATTTGTTAAAAACAGGCTGGAGAGCTCCAGAAGTTTTTAGTGCCAAAGGAAGAGATGGGAAAACAGATATTTGGGGAATTATTGTTCGTCCTACTACTTTCGACCCTAATCGTTCTTATCCGATTATAGAATATATTTATGCAGGTCCTCATGATTCTTTTGTACCAAAGAATTTTCAACCGTATTATTGGTCAATGACAGCTTTAGCCGAATTAGGCTTTATTGTGGTACAAATTGATGGAATGGGAACTTCTAATCGTTCCAAAGCATTTCATGATGTTTGTTGGAAAAACCTAAAAGATGCTGGATTTCCGGATAGAAAACTTTGGATGAAAGCTGCTGCAGCTAAATATCCGTATATGAATATTGAAAAAGTAGGGATTCACGGCACTTCAGCGGGAGGACAAAATGCTGGTGCTGCTTTAGTTTTTAATTCTGATTTTTATGATGTAGCTGTGTCTTCCTGCGGTTGTCATGATAATCGAATGGATAAGATGTGGTGGAATGAACAATGGATGGGATATCCTATAGGACCTGAATACGAAGCCTGTTCAAATGTGGCCAATGCAGCTCAAATGCAAGGGAATTTAATGTTGATATTAGGGGAATTAGATGATAATGTGGATCCCGCATCTACGATGCAGTTTGTTAATGCTCTAATCAAAGCCAATAAAAATTTTGAACTAGTAACCATTCCAGGAATGGGACATTCTTCAGGTGGAGATTATGGCGAACGTAAACGTAGGGATTATTTTGTACAGCATTTACTAGGTGTAACTCCTCCAAAATGGGAACAAGTCTATAAATAGATTTATTTTTAAGAGTAAAGGGAAAAGGTTGGAAACCTGATATTACTTGATAAAATTTAATATTAATAATAAATTGAAATTTAGATAAAACTGAAATTAAGATTTATGTCAATTATTTTACAAAAAAAACAAATACTAATTATTTATGAAAAAGTATAATTCATTTATTTATATAATATTGGGTTTCCTGCTATTAGGTTCAACGAATTTGTTAGCACAAAATGGGGATCAAATCTTGGATGGAATAGGTGAAACAGATTTGATTGCACGCTATATTTTTGATGGAGATATTAAAGATTGGTCTCGAAATAATTGGCATGCAAAGTTTCAAGGTTCTGGAGCTAAATTTGAAAAAGATGAACAATTTGGTACTGTATTGTCTTTTCCTGAAAATAGTAAAACTTTTATTTCACTACCTAGTGAAGCTTTAAATGGAGAAGAATCCATTAGTATATCCGCTTGGGTTTATTTACGTTCTGCGCAACTGGGACAACGAATTTTTGATTTTGGAAAAAGTCCTAAGGCTCATTTTTTTGCAGCTCTAACAGGAACTATTGAAGAAAAAGGGCTTCAAGCACATATTGTTACAGAGTCTGAAAGCAATTACAATTCTAAAATATCCGTTTTGGAATCAGGAAAATGGAATCATATTGGGATCGTTGTTAATATCTCTGCTAAAACGATGAGTCTTTTTGTTAACGGTGTTATTGTTGCCGAAACTAAGAATTTGGCTTTGGAATTAGGACAATTGATTGGAAATAATTCAAAAAATAAGCTTTACATCGGGGGAGCTATATTGGGTGATAATTCTTATTTAAACGCAAAATTGCACGATTTTAGAATCTACAGAACTCCTTTGAGTGAGAAACAAATTAAAACGATTTATAACAAAGCTTTAGGAAAAGAAGATGCAGTTGTCAATGAAGATAAAAGTTTGGTAGATGATTTAGAAGTTTTTCCTGAAACTAATCCTCAACTTTATAATCAATACTTAACGAGTGTTTCAGATATTGAAGTTCAAACTACAGTGGGTATTCTCCCAAGAATACCAAGTTTTGTAAAGGGTACTTTTCGTGATGGTATTATTGGTCCAGACGTTCGTGTTATATGGCCATCACCAACCGATAATAAGGATGTTCTTAAAGAGGGACAATTTACAGTAACTGGAAGAATTCCAGGTTCAAACATTCTACCAAGAGCAATTGTAACTGTAGTAAATGAAGATAAAGTTACTAAACCAAGTAAATTATTAGAAGTCTTTAATCTTAATGATGTTACTTTAAACAAAGATTTTCACGGTCATGATTCAAAGTTTATTGAGAACCGTAATAAATTTTTAACAACATTAGCTAGTACAAATCCTGATGATTTCCTTTATATGTTTCGTGACGCTTTTGGTCAAAAACAACCTGAAGGGGCAGAGCCACTAGGAGTATGGGACAGTCAAGAAACAAAATTACGTGGTCATGCTACAGGGCATTATCTTAGTGCGATTGCTCAGGCCTATGCAAGTACAGGATATGATAAAAAACTTCAGGCAAATTTTGCTGATAAAATGGAATACATGGTTAATACTTTGTATCAATTAGCCCAAATGTCTGGCAATCCAAAATCAACAGGAGGTTCTTATGTTTCAGATGCTACTGCCGTGCCTCCAGCTGAAGGAAAAACAAATTATGATTCTGATTTAAGTGAAGAAGGAATTCGCACGGATTATTGGAATTGGGGAAAAGGATTTATTAGTGCTTATCCGCCTGACCAATTTATTATGTTAGAAAAAGGAGCTAATTATGGTGGTCAAAAAACACAAATTTGGGCACCCTATTATACGTTACATAAAATTCTAGCTGGTTTAATTGATGTTTACGAAATAAGTGGTAATACAAAAGCACTTGAAACAGCAAAAGGTATGTCTGATTGGGTACATGCTCGTTTAAGCAAGTTGCCACAAGAAACGCTTATCAGTATGTGGAATCGATATATTGCCGGCGAGTTTGGTGGTATGAATGAAGTTTTGGCTCGATTGTATCGAATTACAAATAACCAGAAATACATTCAATTAGCTCAATCATTCGATAATGTTAAGTTATTTTACGGTGATGCATCTCATTCAACAGGCTTAGCCAAAAATGTAGATAATTTCAGAGGATTACATGCCAATCAACATATACCTCAAATTGTAGGGGCTCTTGAAATGTATCGCAATGTAGAGAATCCTGAATATTATCATATTGCTGACAATTTTTGGCACAAAGTTACTAGTGATTATATGTATAGTATAGGAGGTGTTGCCGGAGCGCGTAATCCTGCTAATGCGGAATGTTTTACATCACAACCAGCAACAATTTACACAAACGGTTTGTCATCTGTTGGACAAAATGAGACTTGTGCAACTTATAATATGCTTAAATTAAGTAGTGGCTTGTTTTTATTTAATCAAGAAACAGCTTTGATGGATTATTATGAACGTGGTTTATACAATCACATTCTTGCATCTGTTGCTGAAGATACTCCAGCTAATACCTACCATGTGTCGTTGCGACCTGGTGTTGCAAAACAATTTAGTAATGAAGATATGAAAGGCTTCACCTGTTGTAATGGGACAGCTCTAGAAAGTAGCACGAAATTGCAAAATTCCATTTATTTTAAAAGCACAGATAACAATGCATTGTACGTCAATCTTTATGTGCCTTCAACATTAAATTGGACAGAGAAAAAAATTAAAGTGGAGCAAACTACCTCTTTTCCGAATGAAGATCACACACTATTGACTATTAAAGGCAATGGAAAATTTGATCTCAAATTACGTGTACCACATTGGGCAACCAAGGGCTTTTATGTAAAAATTAATGGAAAATCAGAAAAAGTAAATGCACAACCCGGAAGCTATCTTACTCTAAGTCGTAAATGGAAAAACGGTGACACAATTGAATTGCGTATGCCTTTTCAATTTCGTTTAGAATCAGTAGTGGATCAGCAAAATATAGCAAGTTTGTTTTATGGTCCAATTTTATTAGCAGCCCAAGAACCTGAACCTTTAACAAATTGGCGTAAAGTAACTTTAGATGCTAAAGATATAAGCCAAACAATAAAAGGAAATCCTGAAAAAATGGAATTTGTCATTGATGGTGTTGTTTTTAAACCATTTTATCAAACATATGGTCGTCATTCAGTGTATCTGGATGTAACTTTAAAATAGTGTTGCGATTAAAGCTGTTTATAATCCTTAACTCTCAGGTATGAAAAAATCAATTATAACTTTTATTTTATTTTTATTTATGTTAACTCCCACCTTTTCTAGCGAGCTTATAGATGTTGTGAATACCTATCAGGCAGATAAAACCGCTTTGCAAAATTTTTATTCCAATAATGAATCCGAGGAATACTACTTGCGTTTTTCAAAGTTTTATGAAGGATGGAAATTGAAAATAAAGGAAATTGATTTTAACAGTCTTTCTCAGCAAGGAAAAGTAGATTATTTGTTGTTGAAAAATGTTATCAATAAAGATGATTATTTTTTGCAAATAGAATACAAATCTTTTAAAGAAATTGCTTCTGTAATTGATTTTACCGTTGATATTAATGTTTTTATAAAAGAAAGAAGGAGAGGGAAAAAACCAGTTGCTAGTGTCTTGGCCAAACAGTTTGCTGTTGCCGAGGTTAGAATTGACGAGCAACTAGAATTACTTAAAAATAAACCTTTCAAAGATTGGTTGGCTGCCGAGAAAGCAGCAAAAGCGGTGCATTCATTTAAAAGAGCGTTGAAAGAAGCTTATGAGTTTTATTATAGCTATGATCCTGATTTTACTTGGTGGATGGAAAAACCATACCAAAAGTTATCGGCTAAGTTAAATGATTATGCAGCATTTTTGAAAACAAATTATTCTAAAACTAGCATCAAAGATGATGGAAGTGGTATAATTGGAAAACCACTAGGAAGAGAAGCGGTACTGAATAGTTTTGCTTTTGAATACATTCCGTATACTCCAGAAGAAATGATTTCTGCAGCTCAAAATCAATTTGAATGGTGTAAAAAAGAAATGATTAAAGCTTCAACAGAATTGGGTTATGGTAACGATTGGAAAGCTGCTTTAGAACATGTAAAACAAACGTATGTCCCTGCTGGTGAACAACCGCAAGCCATTACCGATTTGTACAATCAATCCGTGCAATTTATTGAAGAAAGAGACTTAATCACTTTGCCAGATTTGACTAAAGAAACTTGGCAAATGATTATGATGACTCCTGAACGTCAAAAAATCAATCCTTTTTTTACAGGAGGTTGGGAAATTAGTATTTCTTATCCGACGGAGGATATGGAACAATCGGATAAATTAATGAGTATGCGAGGAAATAATCCTAATTTTTCTCGAGCGACCGTTCAACATGAATTATTACCAGGACACAATTTGCAGTTTTTTATGAATAGCCGTAATAAGCCCTATAGAACCTTGTTTGATACTCCTTTTTGGATGGAAGGATGGGCTTTGTATTGGGAAATTGAACTTTGGAACAAACAATTTCCGCAAACCCCGGAACAAAAATTAGGAATGTTGTTTTGGAGAATTCACCGTTGTGCCCGAATTATTTTTTCATTAAAATACCATCTGGGACAAATGACTCCGCAACAATGTATTGATTTGTTAGTAAATGAGGTGGGCCATGAATATGCCAATGCAGAAGCTGAGGTAAGACGCTCGTTTGCTAGTGGGGATGCACCTTTGTATCAAATGGCTTATATGACGGGAGGATTACAATTTTATGCCCTTAAGAATGAAATGATAACAAAAGGGTGGACTGAAAAACAATTTCACGATCGAGTATTAAAAGAAAATATGATGCCTGTAGAGTTGTTAAGATGCTTATTACAGGATTTACCATTACAAGAAAATTATAAAACCAATTGGAAATTCTCAACTGATTTTAAATAAAATTATTAAAATGAAAGTAATGAAGAGGAATATAAAAATTAATGTGTCGATTTTTTGCTTATTAGCAAATTTGTTTAGTATTCAAGCTCAAGAATATTGGAAAAATATTGAAAAGAAGGAACCTACTCTTGGTATTTCTGAAGTTTATCAAAAATTTGACACCCCAAGTTTTCAATTAAAATTAGTGAAGGCATCTCAAACAATTGCTTCTTTACGACCAATAAAAAATTTAAAATTCGACTTTACTCCAAGTGATCGTTTAGAAATTCGAGATAAAGACGGCTTATATCATTTAGGAGATATTAATTTGAGAATTAGAGAGAAAGAAGGTAATTGGGTAAGTTACTCAACAGCTACAAAACGTAAAGCAGTTACACCATTAGAAACAAAGTCCAATGTATTAGCTGCGGCAGATTTAACAAATACTTTACCAACTACTATTCCTGTCAATGTTAAACGCTATTATGAAATAGATAATAATGAATTAGTGTTGCGCTTTGAAATCACTAATAAGACGGCAAATAATATTGAAATAGGAGCATTAGGGATTCCTATGATTTTCAATAACATTTTAGAAGGAAAATCACTGAATGAGACCCATGCACAAAATGTGTTTTTTGATCCATATATCGGTATGGATGCTGGTTATTTAGAAGTGAAGCGATTAAGTGGAGAAGGACCAGCACTTTTAGTTTTACCAAAAGAAAATATGTCTTTTGAGGCTTATCGGCCACTATTGGATGATCCAACGCCAAGGAGTATTGTTTTTGAAGGATTCCATGAGTGGATGGTTTATAGTAAAGCTTATGCTGAAAATGAATGGAAAAAAGCCAACCAATGGAATGCCTCCACTTCATTAATTTTAAAACCAAATGAATCTAAAAGTTTTGCTTTAAAATTAGTTCTTTCGGATGCAATCGAATCAATTCAAAATACACTTGTAAATGAAGAGATTCCTGTAGCAACCAGCGTACCTGGTTATGTATTACCATTGGATGTTAAATCTCAATTGTTTTTAAATTACAAAAGCGATGTAAGTTCATTTGAAGTTGAACCAAAAGGGACTATCCAAATTAAAGAAGATGGTAAAACCGCAAAAGGATTAAAAAAATATGTAGTTCAAGGACTAAAATGGGGCCAAGCGAGGTTAACGATTAATTATAAAAACGGTGTAAAACAAACTATCAATTATAAGGTAATCAAACCAGAAACAGAAGTAATCAGAGATTTTGGGCGTTTTTTAACCACAGAACAATGGTTTGATGAACCTAATGATCCGTTTCACAGAAATCCATCTGTTATTAGTTACGATTATGAACTAAAAAAACAAGTTACTAAAGACAGTAGATCTTGGATTAGTGGTTTAAGTGATGAAGGTGGAGCTGGAGGCTGGTTGGCAGCTATAATGAAGCAGCTTATTCAACCGGATAAACAGGAAATTAAAAAACTAGAAAAATTTGTGGATAGTACGCTTTGGGGTGTTATTCAGTACAAAGAAGGGAAACATAAATACGGTGTCAAAAAAAGTGTTTTTTATTATGAACCTGACTCTTTGCCTAAAGGGACATACAGTGATGATATTAACTATAAATCCTGGACCGCTTGGAGCCATAAAGATGCTAATGATCCGGGAAGATCCTATAACTACCCGCACGTTGTTGCGGCCTATTGGACATTGTATCGTTTAGCTAGATATAATTCTGGATTGGTTGAAAATCATAATTGGGACTGGTATTTAAAACAAGCTTATTTTACAAGTATCGCTATGGTAGAACAAGCACCTTATTATGCCCAATTTGGACAAATGGAAGGTTCGGTATTTTTATATCTTTTAGAAGATTTGAAAGCAGAAAATTATACCGTAATGGCAACTGATTTAGAAGCTAGAATGAAACTAAGAGCGAATCATTGGGAAGCTTTAGAGTATCCATTTGGAAGTGAAATGCCTTGGGATTCTACAGGGCAGGAAGAAGTATATATGTGGTCAGATTATTTTGGGTATGATTATAAAGCCAATGTTACGCTTAATGCAATTAAGGCATATATGCCTACTATGCCGCACTGGGCTTATAATGGAAATGCTCGTAGGTATTGGGATTTCTTATATGGCGGAAAATTATCTCGTGTTGAAAGACAAATTCACCACTATGGATCTTCATTGAATGCAATTCCTGTACTTCATCAATATAGAAAAACGAATGATTTGTATTTGTTAAAAGTAGGTTACGGCGGACTTTTAGGAGGAATTTCTAATATTACACAAGATGGTTTTGGTTCAGCGGCTTTTCACTCTTATCCTACAGAGTTGAGAATAGATTATCTTTCTGGTGATTATGGTTCTGGTTTTTATGGGTATTCTGTAAATACATCAACTTACATTGCTAAGGATGACGATTTAGGGTGGTTGGTATTCGGAGGAAATAGTACTACTAAAGGAGATATTTTGGAGGTTAAATTAACAACGGCGGCTAAATCTAAAGTATATTTTGCTCCAAAAAAGTTATGGTTTACTTTGGATGCAGGTACTATTGATAAAGTAACGTATAATACTAAAACTGAACTTCTAGAAATTACCTTGAACGCTAAAGATGAATTTACCCCAAATGCTTATTTAAGGGTAAATCATGATATAAATCTATCTTATAACAAAGTAAGAGGTGCTTTTGAAATCCCATTACAGAAAAATAAAATTACTATTAAATTATAATATCGAATGAAAAACAAATTGGAACAAAACTCAGTAAAAACAATACTGTTAATAGTTTTAGGAATTTTTATAAGTATTAATTTAAATGCACAAAAATTCGATAAATATTTCCCAAAAAAGGATCTTACTACTGTAGGAGTATATTATTATCCTGAGCATTGGGATCCAAGCCAATGGGATCGAGACTTGAAAAAAATAGCCGAAATGGGTTTTGAGTTTACTCATTTTGCAGAATTTGCTTGGGCTGAATTAGAACCTCAAGAAGGCGTTTATGATTTCAAATGGTTAGATAAAGCAGTTGCCATTGCAGCAAAATACAATTTAAAAATTGTTATGTGTACTTCAACAGCGACACCTCCAGTGTGGCTCACACGTAAACATCCAGATATATTAGCTACTAATGAGGATGGAACTAAAACAGATCACGGTTCCAGACAACACGCATCATTTTCAAGTAATTACTATAGAAGTTATTCTTTAAAAATGATTGAACAATTGGCTAAAAAATATGGAAATAATAAAAATATCATTGGTTGGCAAGTCGATAATGAACCGGCTCGTTTTCTGGATTACGGAGCAGACGCGCAGCAACGTTTTCGAGATTGGTTAAAAGCAAAATACAAAACTATTGAAGTTTTAAATAAAGCTTGGGGAAATAGCTTTTGGAGTGGAACATACAGTAGTTTTGACCAAATTAATATTCCGCTACATAGAGAATGGGGAATGAATCTGCATGCACAATTAGATCACTATCGATTTGCTGACGAGGAAACGGCTACTTTTCTCGATTCACAAGCAGTTACCATTCGTAAAAATATCACGAGAGACCAATGGATTACTTCTAATTACAGATCAAACTATAATGAAGGTTTCGTAGGGATGAGTAAAGAATTGGATTTTGACTGTTATACGCGTTATGTTGTTTATGGAGGAAATCTTGGAATAGGTAAAAACGGTTATCGTTTAGGTAATTATACTGATATAGCGATGTCTAATGATTTTTTTCGCCCTACAAAAGGCATGTATGGATGTATGGAATTACAACCTGGGCAGGTAAACTGGGGAAGCATTAATCCGCAACCATTACCTGGTGCTGTTAGGTTGTGGTTATGGCATGTATTTGCTGGTGGTAGCAAGTTTACATGTACATATCGTTATCGTGCTCCTTTGTATGGGTATGAACAATTTCATTATGGCATTGTAGGAACGGATGGTGTTACACCCACTCCCGGTGGTCAGGAATTTGCTCAGTTTATAAAAGAATTAGATGTCTTACGAAAAAAATATGATGCTAAAGCGGCATTACCTGATTATTATTTAAAACGCAAAACAGGAATTTTATTCAACGCCGATAATGTGATGGGCATTGAATTGAATAAGCAAACCAGAGAATGGAGCACACTAGGACATTTTATGAAATATTACAAAGCGGCTAAATCTTTTGGAGCTCCAGTTGATTTTGTTCGTGATACGACTAATTTCGCTAACTATCCTGTTTTAGTTGTTCCTGCTTACCAAATGATTGATCAAAAAATGATTGATAAACTTACTTTGTATGCTCAAAATGGTGGAAATTTAGTCTTGAGTTGTCGCTCTGGAATTCAAAACAAACTAGGACAGTTATGGGAAACTAAATTTTATGAGCCAATGTGGAATTTAATTGGTTCTCAAATAGAATCTTATGATTTATTAATGCCACAATCTCCGGGAACAATTAAGTTTAATAATCAGGAATTTGCTTGGACAAGTTGGGGTGATTTGTTAAAGCCTAATCCTGGAACGGAAGTTTTGGGGACATTTCAGGGCGATTTTTACGCTGGAACACCAGCTGTTATTTCTCGTAAACTAGGCAAAGGGACTGTTACATATATAGGATTAGATTCAAAAAGTGGAGATCTAGAAAAACAAGTTTTGACCAAATTATACCAACAACAAAATATTGCTATCGAAAATTATCCCGATGGAGTTTTGGTAGAATATCGTGATGGATTTGGTATAGCTGTCAATTATTCAGATAAAGTGTATACTATGAATTTGCCATCTAATGCTGAAATTATTATTGGTTCTAAAGAAATCAAAACTGCAGGTGTTTTGGTTTGGAAATACTAAGGAGTTTAAAATTAATTTATACTATTCTATTTTGAACAATAAATTATTACACAGTTTTATCATACTTTTTTTTTCAGCAACTCTTTTTGCACAAAAAGATAGTGCTGTCAATACTCCAGGCGCTAAAAACCCTATTTTACCGGGCTGGTTTGCTGATCCTACTATTAAAAAGTTTGGTGATATGTATTATATTTATGCAACAACCGATAATGAAATGTTAGCTTCGGGTGCACCAACGGTTTGGTATAGTAGAGATTTTCAAAATTGGTACAATTACACGATGGAAATTCCAGCTTTTTCAGCTCAATCGATTACTAATTTTTGGGCTCCTGATATCGTAGAAGGAAAAGATGGGAAGTATTATTTATATTTTGGTAATTGTGAAATGGGCTGTAATATTTATGGATATGTTTCGGAAACACCAGTTGGTCCTTGGACTAAGTTGAGTGATAAAGATGTTCCTGTAATTTCAAATGGATACCCAAGAGAAGGATTTCCCTCGCTCGATGCTCAGTTTTTTACAGATACTGATGGGAAAGTATATGGTTATTGGGGAACTTGGGTACATTATAATGGAGGTTATGCTGTAGGAGAACTAAATACTGGAACGATGAAAGAGATGGTGAATTCGAAAAATATACCTTTAGCACAAACTCCAGGTCCTTTTGAAGCGGCTTATATGATGAAAAAAGGCGATAAATATATCTTGATGTATTCTGGAGCTTCTTGTCATGACGAAACCTATAATGTTCGTTATTCTTACTCAAACTCTCCTTATGGTCCTTTTACACCTGGAAAAAACAATCCTATTTTGAGTACAAATGCTGATCAAACCGTTCACGGACCAGGGCATCATTCTATTTTAAAAGAGAAGGATGATTATTATATTGTGTATCACAAACACGATTATCCTATGACAAGAGGGGGGCTTGCAAGACAAGTTTGTATTGATAAAATGATTTTCGAAAATGATTCTACGATAAAAACCGTTGTGCCAACAATTAAAGGCATTGATGATTTTGTTAGATCAGATGTCCCTGAAAATATTGCTTTCAAGGCGAAAACTATAGCATCTTCTTATCATTTGAAATCAACTCAATATGATTATGAGTATAAATCTTCGTACGCTACAGATGACAATAATGCGACCATGTGGAAAGCTGCTGATAACACTTCACCACAAGATTTAATTGTCGATTTAGGTTCGGTTAAACCAATAAAAAGGGTGATGACTCAATTTGAATTTGCAAGCTACTATTACCAATATAAATTGGAATATTCTGTAAATGGTAAAAAATGGTTTCTGTATGCCGATAAATCTAAAAATCAAACTTCTGGAAGCCCTATGATTGATGACAATAACGTTAAAGCACGTTATTTAAAATTGACTGTTTTAGGTACAGAAAAGATGGGATTGTATGCTGCTGTATGGAATATTAAAGTATATAGTTCTTTATTTGATATTCCCTTGCAGTTACACAATAAAAAATCAACTAAAAAAGCAGCACCATTTAGTACTAAAAAGCTATTAGTTGATATTGATCCCAATCAAATTTCTGAAAATGATTCCTTAGTCTCCATTCCTAACAGAGGGACTATTGGAGGAGTTTTTACAAAAAGCGGCGAAGTCTCTTTAGAAAATACGGATGGTATTAAGGCATTTAACTTTACAAAAGGAGCTTTAATTTTAGATAAGGATGTTCCGAAAACTTTAGCTTGGAATGGTTCATTTACTGTGGCAACTTGGGTGAAAAATCCTGAAATCAATAAAGAAGGTGAAATTTTGGCTTCATGGTGTGATAGACGTGAATTTTCTTTAGCAAATTCTTATAATGCTTTAGCTTACAATAGTGGTCATTATGGAGCAGTTGCGCATTTAGACGGTCATTTTGATATGCGCTATTCAAAATTACCCGAAGCAAACAAATGGCATTATATTGTTTTAACATTTGATGGTATTGTCGAAAAAATATATGTAGACGGTGTTTTAGATAATTCCCAAAATATGTTGTTATCATCAGCAATTGATAAGGCTAAAATTATCATTGGAGCTTCTGATATTGGGGAAAATTATTCTGGTTTTATGGCATCTTTTCAAATGTACGATTATGCCATTAGTCCTGAGGAAATAATAAAACTCATGAACAAAACTAAACCTAAAGGATTGCTTTAAGAATATTACTATATGATAAAATTTGAGAACAATAAATGAAAACAATTTGTCAAATATCCGATGATTTTATAGAGAAAAATTGCAATTTTAATGAATTGATAAAGGCACTTCAAGGTGGGTTTTCAAATGCAGATATTGTTGTTCCTATGCGCCATCATCATGATTTTTCTAACCCTGAAGAAGATAAAGATTCAACTTTGTTGTTGATGCCGGCATTTAATCCAGGAAAAGATTTAGGGGTAAAAATAGTTACTGTGAGTCCTAATAATGGAAAATATGATATGCCTGCTATTCAAGGAACGTATATTTATCTGGACGCCCACAAAGGAAATATTAAAGCTATTCTAGATGCAAAATCGCTAACGGCCAAGAGAACCGCGGCAACATCAGCATTAGCAAGTAGTTATCTTTCCAGACCTGATTCTAATTCAATGTTGATGATTGGAACGGGAGCTTTATCTATTAATTTAATCAAAGCACACGCAAGCGTAAGACCAATAAAACAGGTTTATATTTGGGGAAGAGATAAAATGAAAGCGCAACTTATTGTAGATGCACTTAAAGATTTTCCGTTTACTTGCACTGTTGTTGGAAAGATAGAAGATAAAATTTCTGAGGTTGATATTATTTCGTCGGCAACATTATCGCCTACGCCTTTGGTTTTTGGGAAATATTTAAAAGCAGGACAACATCTTGATTTAGTAGGTGCTTATAAAAAAGACACTAGAGAAGCTGATAATGAAGCTATTTTAAAATCATCTGTTTTTTTAGATACCTATCAAGGTGGACTTAAAGAAAGCGGAGATATTTTGATTCCATTGACTACTGGTATTATTACTAAAGAAAGCATTAAAGCCGATTTGTTTGAATTGTGTTCTAATGTTAAGAAAGGACGAACTTCAGATACAGAAATTACCTTTTTTAAATCTGTTGGTCATGCTTTAGAAGACTTAGTAGCGGCCTCTTATTTTTATCAATTATTTGATTCAAAAGAATCAAAAATTAAGGTTATTAATTAAAATTAGACAATATTAATTCAGGCAAAATGAATAAAATGACAATAGGAGTAGGTGGTTCAAATGCAGCTATTGAGTTAGAAAAAATTACAAATATGACTCAAAATGTTCAGCCTATCCAAATAGATGAATATTTGTTGAGAATACAAAAAGCAACACGTTTAATGAAAGAATATTCGGTGGATGTTTTGTATTTGAATGCAGGAACCAATTTGTATTATTTTACAGGCACACAATGGAATCCTTCGGAAAGAATGGTTGGGGCTTTGTTGTTTGATGATGGAACTTTAAAATACATTGTTCCAAAATTTGAAGAAGGAACTTTTAAAAAATATAGGCAAGTTGAAGCTCTTATTTACTGCTGGGAAGAACACGAGTCTCCTTATGAGTTAGTGGGTGAGTTGTTACAAGAAAAAAATAAAAGCAATGCCAATTTAGCAATTGACGAATCCGCCTCCTACTTTTTGGTGGATGGAATTGCAAAAGCTAATTCTTCTTGCAGTATTCAAACGGCTCAGCAAATAACGGCTGGCTGCAGAATGCAAAAATCAGCTAACGAAATTGCAATTATCCAGCAAGCAAAAGAGATTACAATGGTAGTGCAACGTGCAGCTGCTAAAATTTTGCGACCAGGAATTAGTGTGGATGAAGTAGTTGATTTTATCAATAAGGCCCATATAAAAGCAGGAATAGCATCGGGTTCTTATTTTTGTATTGTTTTATTCGCAGATGATACGCAATATCCGCATGGTGTGGCTGTTCCTCAAACTTTAAAAGAAAATGATGCTGTTATTGTCGATACAGGTTGTCGTTTAGAAGGCTATCTTTCGGATATTACGAGATCGTATGTTTATGGCATTCCTTCAGAGGAGTACAAAACCATTTGGGATTTGGAAAAAGCCGCACAATTAGCTGCTTTTCAAGCTGCAAAAATAGGTGCTACTTGTGGTTCAGTTGATGATGCTGCCAGAAAAACATTAGCAGAAGCAGGTTTAAGTGCAGATTATGCTTTGCCAGGATTGCCTCATCGTGTGGGGCATGGAACGGGATTAGATATTCACGAATATCCTTATTTAGTTAGAGGAAGTAAGATTCAACTTTTAGAAGGAATGGTGGTGAGTAATGAGCCAATGATTTGCATTCCTGGGAAATTTGGAATAAGACACGAAGATCATTTTTATATGACTAATGAGGGACCAAAATGGTTTACAGAACCGATGCAAAGTATCGAAAATCCTTTTGGCTATTAATACGGTTCGAATTGATTATACGTGATTTAGCTTTTGTGGTTAATAACAAGAAAAAACGCCACAAGGATCAATTATTTTTGGAATATAAAAATAAACACTATATTTGCACGGTTATTTATTAAAATCTAGGTAATGAGGGGACTAAATGTCCCCTCTTTTTATAAGAAATATGACATTTAAAGAAAAAGTAAATTCATTATTGCAGGAAGTTCTAGAGGAAAGACCTTCGCTTTTTTTGATTGACTTAACTATTACAGATGCGTTTAAAGTGATGATAACTTTGGACGATGATAATGGAGTGGTTTTGCAGGATTGCATCGATATTAGTCGTGCAATAGAAAGTAAGTTAGATAGAGAAGAGCAAGATTATTCTCTTGAAGTAGCTTCGGTAGGAATTGGTTCGCCATTGAAATTGACCCGTCAATATATCAAAAATATTGGTAGAACTTTGATTGTGACTACAAATACTGAAAAAATAGAAGCGGAATTAGTTGATGCTAATGAAGATTTCATAATTTTGTCTTGGAAAGCAAGAGAACCTAAAAAAGTAGGGAAAGGAAAAGAAACAGTACAGAAAGAACAACAAATACCTTATTCAGATATTAAAGAGGCAGTTGTTACAGTAACATTTTAATTTAAAGAATTCGCATGGAAAATTTAGCATTAATCGATTCATTTTCAGAGTTTAAAGATAATAAACTTATTGATCGTGTAACGCTTATGGCAATTTTAGAAGATGTATTTAGAAATGCATTGAAGAAAAAATACGGTTCAGATGAAAATTTTGACATCATTATCAATCCTGATAAAGGTGATATGGAAATTTGGAGAAGGAGAGTAATCGTTGCCGACGAAGATTTGGATTTCGAAAATGAAGAGATTACTTTAACAGAGGCTAGAAAAATTGAGGCAGATTTTGAGATTGGAGAAGAAGTTTCTGAAGAGGTTAAATTAATTGATCTAGGAAGAAGAGCTATCTTAGCATTGCGTCAAAATTTGATTTCAAAAATACATGAACACGATAATACAAATCTTTATAAACAATTTAAAGATTTAATTGGTGATATTTACACAGCCGAAGTGCACCATGTAAGACCAAGAGTAGTAATTTTGGTGGATGATGAAGGAAACGAAATTGTGTTACCAAAAGAAAAACAAATTCCATCCGACTTTTTCCGTAAAGGAGATAACGTTCGTGGAATTATTGAAAGCGTTGAATTAAAAGGAAACAAACCTCAAATTATTATGTCTAGAACTTCAGAGAAGTTCTTAGAAAAATTATTTGAACAAGAAATTCCAGAAGTTTTCGACGGTTTAATTACAATTAAAAAAGTGGTAAGAATCCCAGGTGAAAAAGCAAAAGTAGCTGTAGATTCATATGATGATAGAATTGATCCAGTTGGAGCATGTGTGGGAATGAAAGGATCACGTATTCACGGAATTGTTCGTGAATTAGGGAATGAAAATATTGATGTTATTAATTATACTAATAATATTCAATTATTTATTACAAGAGCACTAAGCCCTGCAAAAGTATCTTCAATCAAAATTGATGAAGAAACAAAAAGAGCAGATGTGTTCTTGAAATTAGAAGAAGTTTCTAAAGCAATTGGTAGAGGAGGTCATAATATTAAATTAGCTGGTTTGTTAACTGGTTATGAGTTAGATGTTATTAGAGAAGGAGATGTTGCTGGAGCTACTGCAGATGAAGACGATGTTGAATTAACAGAGTTTTCAGATGAAATTGATGAGTGGATTATTGAAGAATTTGCAAAAATTGGATTAGACACTGCTAAAAGTATCTTGAAACATGATGTAGAGGATTTAGTAAGAAGAACAGATTTAGAAGAAGAAACAATTCTAGATGTTATGAAAATATTGAAAGAAGAGTTTGATAGCTAGACTAAAGCTTCTAATCAACACAACGGAATAGGTAATAATAAAAAGTTTATATGTCTGAAGAGAGAGTAATAAGAATAAACAAAGTTTTAAGGGAATTGAATATTTCTTTAGAAAGAGCTGTGGATTATCTTAAGGATAAAGGAATTGCGATTGAGTCAAATCCGAACACAAAAATTTCTAATGAAGTATACGATGTCTTGTGCGGTCAGTTTGCGGGTGACAGAGGGAAAAAAGAGGCTTCGAAAGAAGTAAGCGAAGAGAAGAGAAAAGAAAAAGAAGCTTTACGTATCGAGCGCGATAGAGAAGCTGAAGATAAACGTAAGCAAGAAGAAGAATTACAAAGACAACAACAGGAAGTTATTAAAGCAAGAGCTGTAATTTCAGGACCTGTTCAAGTGGGGAAAATTGATTTAAATCCATCTAAACCTACGCCTTCTCCAGTAGCTGAAGAAAAAGTAAGCGCTACTAAGCCTGAAGTTGCCGAAGAAAAACCGGCTGCTAAAATTAGCTCTCCAGAGAAATCGCCTTCAGACAAAAAAGAAGAAAAAATTGTAGCCGAAGTAAGTAAGTCAGTTGTTGAAAATACAACTCCTAAAACGGAAGTTAAAAAAGAAGATAAAACTACCGTTGTAGAACCTAAAGCTAAAGAAGTTGTGAAAACAGAAGAAGCTCCTGCAGAAGATGCAATCGCGACTCAATACCAAAAGCTTTCAGGAGCTAAATTAACGGGGCAAACTATTGATTTATCACAGTTTGATAAACCAAAAAAGAAAAAAGAAGATCCTAAAATTACGGCTAATAAACCGGGTGCTCCAGGAGCTCAAGGGGCTAATTCTAACAAAAGTAAACGTAAAAGAATTGCTCCTAAACCAGGTGCTGGTGCTCCAAATGCTTCGGCAACACCAAGAGTACCAGGTGCACCAAATCCAAATAAGATAACTCCAAATGCTGGTGGTTTTAATGCTAACAGAGATAATAAAGGAGCTAGATCTGGATTTGTAAAAGGAAATCGTCCTGCAATTGTGGCTAAGGTTGAGCCAACAGAAGAAGAAGTAAAAAACCAAATTAGAGAGACTTTAGAAAAACTTCAAGGTAAAAAAGGAGGAAAATCTAAAGCAGCTAAATACAGAAGAGACAAGAGAGATTCTCACCGTCAAAAATCAGATGATGAACAAAGAGCTTTAGATGAAGAAAGTAAAATTCTTAAAGTTACTGAGTTTGTTACTGTAGGTGAAATTGCCATAATGATGGATGTGCCAATTACTAAGGTAATCGGAACTTGTATGTCATTAGGTATCATGGTGACTATGAACCAACGTCTGGATGCAGAAACATTAACTATTGTTGCTGATGAGTTTGGTTACGATGTTGAATTTATCACAGTTGATATCGAAGAAGCGATTGAAGTTGTAGAAGATAAAGAAGAAGACTTAGTAAACAGAGCACCAATTGTAACGGTAATGGGTCACGTAGACCACGGTAAAACTTCTTTACTGGATTATATCCGTAAAGAAAATGTTATCGCTGGTGAGTCTGGAGGAATTACACAGCACATTGGAGCTTATGGGGTGAAATTGGAGAATGGTCAAAAAATCGCATTCTTAGATACACCGGGTCACGAAGCCTTTACGGCAATGCGTGCTCGTGGAGCGCAATTAACAGATATTGTTATTATCGTTATTGCTGCGGATGATGATATCATGCCACAAACTAAAGAGGCAATCTCTCACGCTCAGGCAGCTGGAGTTCCTATTATCTTTGCGATCAACAAAATTGATAAGCCAAACGCTAACCCAGATAAAATTAAAGAAAGATTAGCAGGGATGAACTTGCTTATCGAAGAATGGGGAGGGAAAATCCAATCGCACGATATCTCTGCGAAAACAGGTCTTGGAGTAAAAGATCTTTTAGAAAAAGTATTGTTAGAAGCTGAAATTTTAGATTTAAAATCGAATCCTAATAAACCAGCTCAAGGAGCAGTTGTGGAAGCTTTCCTTGATAAAGGTAAAGGATATGTTTCTACTATCATGGTGCAACATGGAACTTTAAGAATTGGTGATTACTTGTTAGCAGGTAAACACCATGGTAAAGTGAAAGCTATGCATGATGAGCGTGGTCACGTAATTACTGAGGCAGGACCTTCAACTCCAGTATCTATTTTAGGTTTGGATGGAGCTCCTACAGCAGGGGACAAGTTCAATGTGTTTGAAGACGAAAAAGAAGCAAAACAAATTGCTGCTAAACGTTCTCAATTAATGCGTGAGCAATCAGTTCGTACACAACGTCATATTACATTAGATGAGATTGGTCGTCGTATTGCATTAGGTCAGTTTAAAGAATTGAATGTAATCCTTAAAGGGGACGTGGATGGATCTGTAGAAGCATTATCTGATTCGTTCTCTAAATTATCGACTGAAGAAATTCAAATCAATATTATCCATAAAGGGGTTGGAGCAATTACTGAAACCGATGTTATGTTGGCTTCTGCTTCTGATGCAATTATTATCGGATTTAACGTTCGTCCAGCTGGAAATGCAAGACAATTGGCAGATAAAGAAGAAATCGATATCCGTTACTATTCTATTATCTACGCTGCAATTGACGATTTGAAAGATGCAATGGAAGGAATGCTTGCTCCGGAGATGAAAGAGGAAGTATTAGGAAATGCAGAAATCAGAGAGTTATTCAAAATTTCTAAAGTGGGTACAATTGCCGGATGTATGGTTACAGATGGTAAGATTACACGTCAAGCAAAAATCAGAATTATTCGTGATGGTGTAGTAATTCACGAAGGTGAATTAGTTGCCTTGAAACGTTTCAAAGACGATGTGAAAGAAGTAACTAAAGGTTACGACTGTGGTATCCAAATTAAAGGATTTAATGATATCGAAGAAAGAGATGTTATTGAAGCCTACCACGAAGTAGCAATCAAAAAGAAATTGAAATAATATTTCAAATATATTTTTATAAGAAAATCCCGATTACTCGGGATTTTTTGTATTTTAGGGTTTTGTTAGTTTTAAAAAGTCTTTGCGGGCACAGGCAAATGCCTGCGCGAACGTTTGTGATCATTAAAACTGCGTAATCGGGGAAATATAGGAGCTAAAATGAAGATTTCAGCCGTTTTAGTGGGGATAGGTAGTGCTATAGTTTGACAACTTGAAGGTGTATATGGAGCAATAGAATTGTATGAAGCTGGGGAAGCTGTTAGTACTGTAGGAACAGCTGCAAAAAAAGTATCTTATGCTGGAAAAGGAGAAGGGGCAAAAGTTGCAGTTGAAGCTGTAAGCGTTGTCGCAGGAGAAGCTATTGGTAAAATACCAGGTAGAGATAAAGTAACAAAATTAGCAGCAAAAACAGCTGCTGGTGCTGCTACGGATAAAATGAAAAAACAAGCTCAAAAGATAATTGAAGAAAAGAAAAAACAAAAAACTGAAGGTAATTAAATTATGGTAGATATTTTAATAATTGCTTTTTTAATAATTTTAGGAATATATTTGATTTGGCTGACTTCTAAAGAGCAGTAAATACTTTTTTTAGTGTTACTTTTAAAGGATATGTATTTGGAGTAATATGTATAGTATGTGGTATTCTTTATTTATTACAGACGCTTTTTTGAGGTAATGTATCAGATGTGATGATGATTAATTATTTCAAACAACATTCGTCATAATCAATTTTTGTGGTATTACAGTAATCAAAATTAAGACAACAAAGCCGCTTCATAACGGAGTGGTTTATGTTTTTTTAGAAAATGTCCACTCGTCCTCGTTTTTCAACAACTCTGGTGAATCCCTGCGGCGAGTACCTACTTACATTGGAAAACAAATCATATCATTTGTAACTTGTTTAAAATAGCAAGACACTATAAGAAGAATATTTTGGTAGTTGTATTTTTAAGTGTTTTTATAGAAAATGTTATAAAAAAAGAGAGGTCAATTTTCGGTTAAAAAAATAGTCCTCTCTTTTGGTACAATATAGATTGTTAAATTTTATTTTTTAGGTTTTATCAAAAAAGCATTTCCATATACTTTTTTAATCTCGATTAGTTTTCTTTCAGCATCAATACGATTTCTAAAATTACCAATCCACACTTTGTAATTCGGCGTGTTAAACACTATGGTTCCGTCCAGGTCGGCGAATAGTTGTTTGCATTCGTTTAAAGTGTTTTTGGCTTTTTCGCTTACACCACTAAAAACCTGAATTTTATATCCCTCATTTACAGCTAGTGAGGCGTTGATTTTTCTTTTGTCGTTTAGAAGCTGTTCAAATTTAGGATTTTGTTGAATGTTAATTTTTGACTCTTGTGCATTGGTTTTCGAGTAACAAAAACATAGTATTATTAGTAACAAAAGTTTATTTGTAAAAGTTAAAATTCTCATAATGTGAATATTTTAGGTAAAATTAGAATTTATTCGTTGAATACTAAGAAGAAAAACTTATTTAGAATTAATATAAATTGTTATTTGGGCTGAATTAGGGTTTTGAGAATAGTTCTTAAGTCGTATTTTTGTGGCTGTTTAAAATAAAGGAACGTTTTTTATGTGAATTTGTTGCATAAAAAATTGTGCCAATTTTTAGTAGATAATCATTATACTTTATGAAAAAGGTGGGTAACCATAATTCGAACTCAAGGAAACTGTTTTTAAGCATAGCTTTGATGCTAGCTGTTTCCTTCTCTTCATTTGCGCAAGATGCTGCTCCTGCAGCTGCAACCGAAGCTGCTCCTGCAGCTGCTACTGCTGGTGGTGATCCGGCAAAAGGTAAAGCGCTTTTTAATGCTAATTGTGCTGCGTGTCATAAGCTAGATGCTAAGTCAACAGGACCTGCTCTTAGAGGTGTGGCTGACAAACATGACAAGGAGTGGATCTACAAGTGGGTTCATAACAGTTCTGATATGATTAAATCAGGAGATCCTGCTGCAGTAAAATTATTTAATGAAAACAATAAGGCAGTAATGACTTCATTTCCTCAGTTGTCTAATGAGGATATTGATAATATTTTAGCCTATACTTCTGAGCCAAAAGCGGAACCAGCAGCTGGTGCGGCAACTGGTGCAGCTACTCCTCCTGGAACTGTTGCTGAAAGCGGTAGTTCTAATAATGTTATATTAGGAGTGTTGGCTTTAGTTTTAGTAGTGTTAGTTGTGATGCTTTTCATGGTTAACAATGTTTTAAGAAAAGTAGCTAAAGCGAATGGAATCGAAGTTGAACCAAAGGCTGAGCGTGTTTCTATTTGGAAAGCTTTTGTTAAAAATCAGTTCTTGGTTTTAGTTTCTTGTGTTTTCTTATTGTTAGCTAGTGGTTATTTTGTTTACGGATACTTGATGCAAGTGGGGGTAGATCAAGATTATCAGCCAATTCAACCAATTCACTATTCTCATAAAATTCACGCTGGTGATAATGAGATTAACTGTAAATATTGTCACTCTGCGGCTAGAGTAAGTAAAAATGCAGGTATTCCTTCTTTAAATGTTTGTATGAACTGTCATAAAAATATTTCTGAGGTTGCTGAAACAACTGCTACTCCTGAGTACAGTAAGGCATTCTATGATGCTCAAATCCAAAAATTATACGATGCAGTGGGTTGGGATAAAACAACTCAGTCATATACTGGAAAAACACAGCCAGTTAAATGGGTTCGTATTCACAATTTACCTGACTTTGTTTACTTCAACCACTCTCAACACGTAACTGTAGGAGGAATTGAGTGTCAAACTTGTCACGGTCCGGTTGAGACTTATGAAATTCAAAAACAATTTGCTCCATTAACAATGGGTTGGTGTATTGATTGCCACAGAAAAACAGATGTTAAAATGGAAGGAAATGGGTATTATACTAAGATACATGAAGAACTTTCTAAGAAATATGGTGTGGATAAATTGACTGAAGCACAAATGGGAGGTTTAGAATGTGGAAAATGCCACTATTAATCAAATTATTAAGATTTTAATATATATATACAATGTCATCAAACAAAAAATACTGGAAAAGTGTTGAGGAACTAGAAAATGGTTCTATTGTTGAGGCGCTTAGAAATAACGAGTTTGTTGAAGAAATTCCTACTGATGAGTTTTTAGGAAATAATGAGGCTTTAGCGTCTTCTTCAACTTCAAGACGTGACTTTCTAAAGTACGTAGGTTTTAGTACTGCTGCAGCAACTTTAGCAGCATGTGAGGGGCCTGTGCACAAGTCGATTCCTTATGTATTGCAACCAGAACAAATCATCCCTGGAGTAGCAGATTATTATGCGACTTCTGTTTTCGATGGTTTTGATTTTGCAAATCTACTTGTTAAAACACGTGAAGGGCGTCCGATTAAAATAGATAATAATACTATTGCGGGTGCTAAATTTGCGGCTAATGCTAGGATTCATGCCTCAATATTGTCATTGTATGATAATATGCGTTTGAAAGCACCAAAAATTGAAGCAAAGGATGCTGAATGGTCTGCGGTAGAATCGAAAATTAAATCAAGTGTTGCTGAAGCTAAGGCTAATGGTAAACAAGTGGTTCTGTTAACGAATACTTTAGCAAGTCCATCAACTGAAAAATTAATTGCTGATTTTATTACTGCTAATCCAAATGCAAAACATGTAGTTTATGATGCGGTTTCTTCATCTGCTGCATTAGATGCTTTTGAAACTGTTTATGGTGAAAGAGCTTTAGTTGATTATGATTTTTCAAAAGCTTCATTAATTGTTTCTGTTGGAGCTGATTTCTTAGGAGATTGGCAAGGTGGAGGATTTGATGCTGGATATGCACAAGGCAGAATTCCTAAAAATGGAAAAATGTCTCGTCATTTCCAATTAGAAGCTAATATGACTTTGTCTGGTGCTGCTGCTGATAAGCGTTTACCAATGACGGTTGCTAATCAAAAACAAGCATTAGTTCAAATATATAATGTTATTACAGGTTCTTCTGTAGCTGTTAATTTAGATGCTAAATTAAAAGCAGAAGTAACTAAAGCGGCTCAACAATTAAAAGCTGCTGGTTCTAAAGGAGTTTTAGTTTCAGGTATTCAAGATAAAAATGCTCAGTTGTTAGTTATTGCTATCAACCAAGTTTTGGCAAGTGAAGCTTATACTACTGTAGGAACTAGACAAATTAGAAAAGGTTCTGATGTACAAGTGGCTCAATTGATTACTGATATGAAAGCGGGTAGCGTTCATACTTTAATTATGAGTGGAGTGAATCCAGTATATACATTAGCTGATTCTGCTTCTTTTGTTGAAGGTCTTAAAAAAGTAAAAACTTCAGTTGCTTTATCTTTAAAAGAAGATGAAACTGCTAGTGTTGCTACAATCGCTGCTCCAGTACCACACTACTTAGAGTCTTGGGGTGATTTAGTTCTTACTAAAGGAACTTACAGTTTAACACAGCCTACTATTCGTCCATTATTCAAAACAAAACAATTCCAAGAAGTTTTGATGTCTTTGAATGGATTAACAGGTTCTTATTACGATTATTTAAAAGCATATTCTTCAAACTTCATCGCTGGTTCTACTTGGAACAAAGTTTTACATGATGGTGTTTTTGTTGGTGCTCCTCAAGCTGCTGCTGGTGGAACTGCTGATTATGCTTCTGCTGCAAATGAATTAGCTAAATCTAAAGCTGCTTCAGGTTTAGAATTAGTGTTGTATACTAAAACAGGAATGGGAGATGGGCAACAAGCTAACAACCCTTGGTTGCAAGAGTTTCCAGATCCAATCACAAGAGTTTCATGGGATAACTATGTTACAGTTTCTAATGCTGATGCAAAAGCTTTAGGATTATCTAATGAAATCGTTGCAAATGGTGGTTTAAATGGTAGTTATGCTACTATTACTGTTGCTAATGGTGCTACATTAGAAAATGTACCAGTTATCGTTCAGCCTGGTCAAGCTGTTGGAACTGTTGGTTTAGCTTTAGGTTATGGACGTAAAGCGGCTTTAAAAGAAGAAATGCAAGTAGGTGTTAATGCTTACTCATTATATAAAGGTTTTAATGATGTTCAAGCTGTAACATTAGTTCAAGCTAGTGGTGAACATGAGTTTGCTTGTGTTCAAGGTCAAAAAACATTGATGGGTAGAGGAGATATCATTAAAGAAACTTCTTTGGAGATATTTAATACTAAAGATTCTAAAGAGTGGAATCCTACTCCAAAAGTATCTTTAGATCACAAAGAAGTTGAATCTACAACTGTAGATTTATGGGAATCTTTTGATCGTTCTACTGGACATCACTTTAATTTATCTATTGATTTAAATGCTTGTACAGGTTGTGGTGCTTGTGTTATTTCTTGTCACGCTGAAAACAACGTACCAGTTGTAGGTAAGTCTGAGGTAAGAAGAAGCCGTGATATGCACTGGTTACGTATTGATAGATATTATTCTTCTGAAGAAACTTTTGAGGGAGATAATGAAAGAAAAGAAGGAATTGCTGGTTTGTCTAGTTCACTTTCTACATTCAATGAGATGGAGAAAGCTTCTGATAACCCACAAGTAGCTTTCCAACCTGTAATGTGTCAACACTGTAATCACGCTCCTTGTGAGACAGTTTGTCCTGTTGCTGCAACTTCTCACGGTCGTCAAGGTCAAAACCATATGGCGTATAACAGATGTGTTGGTACTCGTTACTGTGCTAATAACTGTCCTTATAAAGTACGTCGTTTTAACTGGTTCTTGTATAACAAAAACAGTGAATTCGATTATCACATGAATGACGATTTAGGACGTATGGTATTAAATCCAGATGTTAACGTTCGTTCTCGTGGTGTTATGGAGAAATGTTCTATGTGTATTCAAATGACACAAGCAACTATCTTAAAAGCGAAGAGAGAAGGAAGAGAAGTAGTTGATGGTGAATTCCAAACAGCTTGTTCTAGTGCTTGTTCTAGTGGAGCAATGATTTTTGGTGATGTGAATGATAAAGAAAGCAAAGTAGCCAAATTAGCTGCTGATGAAAGATCATATCATTTATTAGAGCATATTGGAACAAAACCAAATGTGGTGTATCACGTAAAAGTTAGAAACTCTTAAGAAGAAATAAATTTAAAATCAATATAAAGGAATATGTCTCATATATACGACTCTAGTATTAGAAAGCCTTTAGTTATAGGTGATAAGACTTATCATGATGTAACAGTAGATGTGGCAGCGCCTGTCGAAGGTTTGGCTAATAAACATTGGTGGATTGTATTTACAATCGCTTTAACAGCCTTTCTTTGGGGAATAGGATGTATAGTTTATACAATATCTACAGGTATTGGAACATGGGGATTAAATAAAACAGTTGGTTGGGCATGGGATATCACTAACTTCGTTTGGTGGGTAGGTATTGGACACGCTGGAACACTTATCTCTGCAGTATTGTTGTTATTCCGTCAAAGATGGAGAATGGCTATTAACCGTTCTGCTGAGGCGATGACAATTTTCTCAGTAGTTCAGGCTGGTTTGTTCCCAATTATTCACATGGGACGTCCTTGGTTAGCTTACTGGGTATTACCAATTCCAAACCAATTTGGATCTCTTTGGGTAAACTTTAACTCACCTCTTCTTTGGGACGTATTTGCAATCTCAACTTATTTATCAGTTTCATTAGTTTTCTGGTGGACTGGTTTATTACCTGACTTTGCAATGTTAAGAGATAGAGCAATCACACCATTTAATAAGAGAGTTTATTCAATCTTAAGTTTTGGATGGAGTGGTAGAGTAAAAGACTGGCAACGTTTTGAAGAAGTATCGTTGGTACTTGCTGGTTTAGCAACTCCTCTTGTACTTTCTGTACACACAATTGTATCTATGGACTTTGCTACTTCTGTAATTCCTGGATGGCATACAACAATTTTTCCTCCGTATTTTGTTGCTGGAGCGGTATTCTCAGGATTTGCAATGGTAAATACCTTGCTTATCATTATGAGAAAAGTTTCTAATCTTGAAGCTTATATTACTTTACAACACATCGAATTGATGAACTTAATTATCATGATTACTGGTTCTATAGTAGGTGTGGCTTATATTACTGAGTTGTTTATTGCTTGGTATTCTGGAGTAGAGTATGAGCAATATGCTTTCTTAAACAGAGCTACTGGACCTTACTGGTGGGCATATTGGTCAATGATGACTTGTAATGTATTCTCTCCACAATTTATGTGGTTCAAGAAATTAAGAACAAGTATCATGTTTTCATTTATTATTTCTATTGTTGTAAATATTGGAATGTGGTTTGAGCGTTTCGTAATCATTGTAACTTCGTTACATAGAGATTACTTACCATCTTCTTGGACAATGTTCTCTCCAACATTTGTTGATATTGGAATTTTCATTGGAACAATAGGTTTCTTCTTTGTATTGTTTTTATTATACTCTAGAACATTCCCTGTAATTGCACAGGCAGAGGTTAAAACAATTTTGAAAGCAACCGGAGATAATTATATTAGAGAAAGAGAAGCACATAAAGATTCACACCATGAGTAATAAAGTAATTTACGCCATTTATAATGACGATGATATATTGATGGATGCTGTAAAGAAAACAAGAGCAGCTCACCATCATATTGAAGATGTTTTTTCTCCATTCCCAGTTCATGGTTTGGATAAGGCTATGGGAATAGCCCCTACAAGATTAGCTATTTGTGCATTCTTATATGGATGTGTTGGTATTTCTGTTGCAACATCTATGATGAGTTTTATCATGATTCATGATTGGCCACAAGATATTGGAGGTAAACCAAGTTTTAGTTATATTCAAAATATGCCTTCTTTTGTGCCTATTATGTTTGAGATGACTGTATTTTTTGCAGCCCACTTAATGGTAATTACTTTTTATATGAGAAGTAAATTATGGCCTTTCAAGGAAGCTGAAAATCCAGATGTAAGAACTACAGATGATCATTTCTTAATGGAAGTTTCTGTAAATAATAACGAAGAAGAATTGGTTTCTTTTTTCCAAAATACAGGTGCTGTAGAAGTTAAAGTAATAGAAAAGAATTAATTTAGATATGAAAAGGGTATATAAAATAACACTATTATTAGGCATAACTGCTTTAGTAGCATCATGTCATAATGATAAAGAGCCGAATTATCAGTACTTTCCAAATATGTATGAGTCAGTAGGCTACGAAACTTATTCAGAGTCTAAAGTATTTCCTGGTGGTAAAGTAGGTTTACTTCCTGCAGAAGGAAGTATCAATAGAGGTTTTGAACCTTATGAATATCCTAATACAACAGAAGGATATGAATTAGCAAAAGCGAATTTAAAATCTCCTTTGGATTCTTTAGATAGAAATTCTGACAAAGGAAAAGAACTTTTCGATATCTATTGTATTAGTTGTCATGGTGCAACAGGTAACGGTAAAGGAAAATTAGTGGAAAGAGAAAAATTCCTTGGAGTTCCTAGTTATAAAGATAGAGAAATTACAGAAGGAAGTATTTTTCACGTAGAAACGTATGGTTTAAATGCGATGGGTTCTCATGCCAATCAATTAAGTGCTCATGAACGTTGGTTAGTTGCTGACTACGTTATGAAACTTAGAAGCCAATTATAATTGTTGAACAAACTGATCGTAATAGATATGTATACATTTTCAAGTAAATTAAAAACTTTTTCTATAATCTTAATGGCCGTTGGTATATTAGGAATAGGTTATGGTTTTTTAAACGCACCTAAAGATATTCACGAAGTTGAGAATATCCTTTCTGCATCATCTCACGGTGGTCATGGTGAGGCTCATCATGAAGAGGCAAAAGCTGCTTCACACGATGCTCACGCAACAACAACTCATGAGGCTAAAAGTGAAGTAAAAGAGAATGCTGAACATGAAGAGCATTTAAATCATGTTTTGCACCAATTGCAAAATAAACCTTGGTCTGCTTTATATGTAGCTTGTATTTTCTTTATGTTATTGACAATGGGAACTTTAGTTTTCTACGCTATTCAACAAGTTGCAGTAGCAGGATGGTCACCAGTGTTATTTAGAGTTATGCAAGGTATTACAGCTTATTTACCTTATGGTTCTGCTATTTTCTTTGTTATTTTAGTGATGTGTGGTCTTCATTTTAATCATATATTTACGTGGTTAGGTGAAGGTGTAACAGATCCTAATAGTCCTAATTATGATGAAATCATTGCTGGTAAATCAGGATATTTAAATTTTGGTTTCTGGATCGTAAGAGCGGCTATCTTCTTAATTGGGTGGAACTTATACCGTCACTATTCTAGAAAAAACTGTTTGGCTCAAGATGAATCTGATGATAATACTAACTACAAAAAGAACTTTAAGTTATCTGCTGGATTCTTAGTTTTCTTTATTGTTTCTGAGTCTATCATGTCTTGGGACTGGATTATGTCTGTAGATCCTCACTGGTTCTCTACATTATTTGGGTGGTATGTATTTGCAAGTTTCTTTGTAAGTGGTATAACTATGATTGCCATGGTTACTCTTTACTTAAAATCAAAAGGATATTTAGAGTATGTAAATACAAGTCATATTCACGACTTAGCTAAATTCATGTTTGGTATCAGTGTGTTTTGGACTTATTTATGGTTCTCTCAATTCATGTTGATTTGGTATGCTGATATTCCTGAAGAGATTACTTATTTCGTAACTAGAATTAATGATTACAACTTACCATTCTTTGGTGCTGTTGTTATGAACTTTGTTTTCCCATTATTAATTCTTATCAATACTGATTTCAAACGAATCACTTGGGTTATTGTAATGGCTGGTATCGTTATTTTATTAGGTCACTATATTGATTTCTTTAATATGATTATGCCTGGTACAGTTGGAGACCAATGGTTTATTGGTGTTCCAGAAATCTCATCAGTTCTTTTCTTCCTTGGGTTGTTTATTTTTACTGTATTTACAGCATTAACTAAAGCTCCATTATTAGCAAAAAGAAATCCTTATATCGAAGAAAGTAAACATTTTCATTATTAATTTTTAAAGAGATAAACAGATGACAAGTTTGTTGGTAATTATAGTTTTAGTTTTATTAGCTATTGCTTTATGGCAATTGACTAAAATATTCGACCTAACTCAAGTTGGTGTATCTTCAGATAGCTCTCAAGTAGCTAATGATAAAGACAACAACTTACAAGGGTATTTGATGTTCGGGTTTTTAGCATTCCTTTATATTTTTACAATTTATGGTTTGTTCAAGTGGGGTAATTTACCATTACACACTCCGGCTTCAGCTCATGGAGGTCAAGTAGATAATTTAATGAATATTACTTGGGTTTTAATTTTTGTGGTTCAAGCAATAACTCAACTTTTATTATATTATTTTTCTTTCAAGTATAAAGGTAGAAAAGATCAAAAAGCTTTATATTTTGCTGATAACAATAAATTAGAAGCGATATGGAGTATCATTCCTGCAGTAGTTTTAGCTGGATTAATTCTTTACGGATTGTATGCTTGGACAAATATTATGTTTATTGATGAGGAAGAAGATACTGTAGTGGTTGAATTATATGCTCAACAATTTAAATGGACTGCTAGAATTGCAGGTCAAGATAATATTTTAGGGAAAGCTAATGTAAGATATATTGAAGGAGTAAATACTTTAGGTGTCGATTTATCAGATCCTAATGCTCAAGATGATATTGTTGTTACTGAGCTTCATATTCCAAAAGGTAAAAAAATTCATTTTAAATTCCGTTCTCAAGACGTTTTACACTCAGCTTATTTTCCTCACTTTAGAGCGCAAATGAACTGTGTTCCTGGAATGGTTACTGAGTTTGCTTTTACACCAATCTATACAACGGCTGAATATAGAGATATGCCTCACATGATTGAGAAAGTTGCTCACATTAACGAATTAAGAGCTAAGAAAAGTGTAGAATTAATAGCTAAAGGGCAACCTGGTTTAGATCCTTATACTTTTGACTATTTATTACTTTGTAATAAGATTTGTGGAGCTTCTCACTATAACATGCAAATGAAAGTAGTTGTAGATACTCCAGAAGAGTATAAAAAATGGTTAGCTCAACAAACTACTCTTGTTAATGAAGTTAAAGCTTCGTTAGAACAACCTGCAGAAGGTGAACCAGCTGCAGAGGGAGAGGCTAAAGGAAATGATACTGTAGCGGCTGCTAAAGTTGCTATGAAATAATTATTAAGAAAATTTAAAGTATAATATATGTCAGCAGAAGGTCACGATCACGCTCACGATCACGAACACGAACACCACCATAAAGAGACATTCATTACTAAATACATCTTTAGTATTGATCACAAAATGATTGCTAAGCAATACCTTATCACAGGTATTATTATGGGGATTATTGGTATTGTCATGTCTTTACTTTTCAGAATGCAGCTTGCATGGCCAGAAGAGTCTTTTAAAATATTCAATGTTTTATTAGGTGATAAATTTGCCCCAGAAGGTGTAATGGCGAATGATGTTTACTTAGCATTGGTGACAATTCACGGTACCATCATGGTATTCTTTGTATTGACTGCCGGATTGAGTGGTACTTTTAGTAACTTACTTATTCCACTTCAAATTGGTGCTAGAGATATGGCTTCAGGATTTATGAATATGATTTCTTACTGGTTGTTTTTCTTATCAGCAGTAGTAATGATTATTTCTTTATTTGTTGAGTCTGGACCTGCATCAGCTGGATGGACAATTTATCCTCCTTTAAGTGCTTTACCGCAAGCTATTCCTGGTTCAGGAACGGGTATGACTCTTTGGTTAGTATCGATGGCTATTTTCATCGCATCATCTTTAATGGGATCTTTGAACTACATTGTTACTGTAATCAACTTAAGAACTAAAGGAATGTCTATGACTAGACTTCCACTTACTATCTGGACATTCTTTATTACTGCAATTATCGGGGTACTTTCTTTCCCAGTTTTATTATCTGCAGCTTTATTGTTAATATTCGATAGAAGTTTTGGTACTTCTTTCTTCTTATCAGACATCTACATTGCTGGAGAAGTTTTACACTACCAAGGTGGATCACCAGTATTGTTCGAGCACTTATTCTGGTTCTTAGGACACCCTGAAGTATATATCGTAATCTTACCTGCAATGGGTCTTGTATCTGAAATTATGGCCACTAACTCTCGTAAGCCTATCTTTGGTTACAGAGCCATGATTATGTCAGTTCTTGCAATTGCTTTCCTTTCTACAATCGTATGGGGTCACCACATGTTTATTTCAGGAATGAATCCATTCTTAGGTTCTGTGTTTACCTTTACAACATTATTAATTGCAATTCCATCCGCAGTAAAAGCCTTCAACTGGATTACAACTTTATGGAAAGGTAATTTACAAATGAATCCTGCGATGTTGTTCTCTATCGGGATGGTTTCTACTTTCATCACTGGAGGTTTAACAGGAATCATTTTAGGAGATAGCACACTTGATATTAATGTTCACGATACTTACTTTGTTGTTGCTCACTTCCACTTAGTAATGGGTATCTCTGCACTTTATGGAATGTTTGGTGGTATCTACCACTGGTTCCCTAAAATGTTTGGAAGAATGATGAACAAAAACTTAGGTTATATTCACTTTTGGATTACTGCAGTTTGTGCTTATGGAGTTTTCTTCCCAATGCACTTTATCGGATTAGCAGGTTTACCAAGACGTTATTATACTAATACAAACTTTCCATTATTTGATGATTTGCAAAATGTGAATGTATTAATTACAACTTTTGCTTTAGTTGGAGGAGCTTTCCAATTAGTATTCTTGTATAATTTCTTTAGTAGTATTTTCTTTGGTAAGAAAGCAGAGCAAAATCCATGGAGATCTACTACATTAGAGTGGACAACTCCAGTAGAACATATTCATGGTAACTGGCCAGGTGAAATTCCTGAAGTTCACCGTTGGGCTTATGATTATAGTAACCCAGAACACGAGGATGATTTCGTACCTCAAACGGTTCCAATGAAACCAGGTGAATCAGTTTTACACCACTAATAAATATATCAAACCTCTGTTAATACAGAGGTTTTTTTATGCCCTATTTTTACTTTTGTTATTATTTCTAAAACACAATTGCTTTTCTTTATCTTTGCAAAATGAATGAAAACTTAGACCCAACAACGCGAGGATATAATTCCGAAGAGCTAGATCTTGATAAAAGATTAAGACCTCTCAGTTTTGATGATTTTGCTGGTCAAGATCAGGTTTTGGAAAATTTAAAAGTATTTGTTGCAGCAGCTAATCAGCGTAGTGAAGCTTTAGATCATACTTTATTTCATGGTCCTCCAGGTTTAGGTAAAACTACTTTGGCTAATATTTTAGCAAATGAATTAGGTGTAGGTATTAAGATAACTTCGGGGCCAGTATTAGATAAACCAGGGGATTTAGCAGGGTTATTAACTAATCTTGATGAAAGAGATGTTTTGTTTATAGATGAAATTCATCGTTTGAGTCCTATCGTTGAAGAATATTTATATTCAGCTATGGAGGATTTCAAAATTGATATTATGATTGAATCGGGACCCAATGCAAGAACGGTTCAGATTAATTTAAATCCTTTTACATTAATTGGAGCTACCACACGTTCTGGACTTTTAACTGCTCCCATGCGCGCCCGATTTGGGATTCAATCTAGGTTGCAATATTATACGGTTGAATTATTGTCGACTATTATTCAGCGTAGTGCTTCTATTTTGAAAATGCCAATTACAATGGAAGCGGCTATAGAAATTGCAGGAAGAAGTAGGGGTACTCCAAGGATTGCCAATGCGCTTTTACGAAGAGTTCGAGATTTTGCTCAAATAAAAGGGAATGGTACGATTGATATTGAAATTTCAAAATATGCTTTACAAGCATTGAATGTAGATGCTCATGGTTTAGATGAAATGGACAACAAGATTCTCAATACTATTATTGATAAGTTTAAAGGTGGACCAGTTGGTCTTACTACATTGGCTACTGCTGTATCTGAAAGTAGTGAAACCATAGAAGAAGTGTATGAACCTTTTTTAATCCAAGAAGGTTTTATTATGCGTACTCCACGCGGACGCGAAGTAACTGAAAAAGCGTATAAACATTTAGGTAAGGTACGAACTAATATTCAAGGAGGATTGTTTTAGCTATTAGTTGGAGGCTAGGAGTTGGAAGTTTGAAGAGGGATTGCTTAAAAATGTTTAGTTTTCAATATTGCAAAATATAATAACATGAGTTTTAAATTTGAAAAATTAATTATTTGGCAAAAGGCTATGGACTTTGGAGAAGAAATTAATGTTATTATTAAAGATTTTCCAAAATTTGAAATGTATAATCTTTCTTCTCAAATATTAAGAGCCTCGGATTCTGTGGTCTTAAATATTTTTGAAGGCTCTATTGAACAGTCTAATCTTGAATTTAGTAGATTTTTTGGTTATTCTATACAATTTCTAGCTGAAGTTGTTACTTGTTTGTATAAGGCAAAAAGAAGAGGATATATCAGTAATGAAATCTTCGATAAATTATATAATGACTCGTTTGATTTGAAGAATATGACAATTGCTTTTAAAGCTAAATTAAGATGATAGGGGTTACTTCTAACTTCAAACTTCAGGCTTCCCGCTATACTTCATTTATAAAATCCGAAGCCAAGCGCCTCGGATTTTTATCTTGTGGTATTTCTAAGGCTGGTTTTTTAGAAGAAGAAGCACCTCGTCTAGAAAAGTGGTTGAACAAAAATCATAATGGTCAAATGTCGTATATGGAAAATCATTTCGACAAAAGACTTAATCCTACGTTACTGGTTGATGATGCAAAAAGTGTGGTTTCGCTTTTATTGAATTATTATCCTGAAAAAGAACAAATTCAAGATTCGTATAAGATTTCTAAATACGCTTATGGTCAAGATTATCATTTTGTAATAAAAGAAAAATTAAAAGAGTTGTTATTTTCTATTCAAGAAAATATTGGTGAAGTCTCTGGGCGTGCTTTTGTAGATTCTGCTCCAGTATTAGATAAGGCATGGGCTGCAAAAAGTGGCTTAGGTTGGATTGGAAAAAACAGTAATCTAATCACTCAAAAAGTGGGTTCTTTTTATTTTATCGCCGAGTTGTTAATTGATTTAGATTTAGAATATGACCATCCTACAACGAATCATTGCGGGAGCTGCACTGCCTGTATTGATGCTTGTCCTACTCAAGCTATAATTGCTCCCTATATTGTAGATGGAAGTAAATGTATTTCGTATTTTACTATTGAATTAAAAGATAATATTCCTGCATCCATGAAAGGCCAATTTGATGATTGGGCTTTTGGTTGTGATACTTGTCAGGATGTGTGTCCATGGAATCGTTTTTCTAAAAGTCATAACGAACCGCTATTTAATCCCAATCCAGATTTGCTTTCTATGACTAAAAGAGACTGGGAGGAAATGACAGAAGAAACTTTTAAAGTGGTATTTAAAAATTCGGCTGTTAAAAGAACTAAGTTTCAAGGCTTGCAACGAAATATCCAATTCCTAAAAAAATAAACGAATCTCGCCTGCAAATTATTTCTTGTTTTTCAAATTACGTTACTAATTTTTTTCTATATTTATAGTTCATAAAATTTTTTAGATATGACTGTAAATCAAATATTAAGCACTAAAGGAAACGATGTGTATTCAGTTGTTTCTACTATTAGCGTGTATGACGCTATTAAAATAATGAGTGAGAAAAATGTTGGAGCGATACTTGTAATTGAAGGAGGCCAGCTAAAAGGTATTTTCTCAGAAAGGGATTATGCTCGTAAAGTGATCTTAAAGGATAAGTCTTCAAAAACTATGTTGGTACAAGAAATTATGGTTACTAATGTTTTCACGGTAAAACCTACGGATGATTTAGATAATTGTATGGAAATGATGATTTCAAGAAGGATTCGCCATTTACCAGTGGTGGAAAATGATACCGTTATTGGTTTAATTTCAATTGGGGATGTTGTAAAATCTATTATTGAGAAGCAGAAAGAGACAATCCAATTATTGGATTCTTATATTAACGGTACTCAATCTTAAAGTACGATTGTAATTAAAATATAGCCACTAGATTTAGTGGCTTTTTTTATGGAAAAAGTGGTGTTTTTTTAAAAGAATTAGGAAAATGTTAACTTTTTACGTTAAGTCTTCTATCTTTGTATATAAGATAAACCTGCAATTATGAATGAAGAGAGTAAAAGGAGAGAAGCCTTGTTGTATCATGCTGAGCCTACTCCCGGTAAAATACAAGTGGTACCTACCAAAAAATATGCTACACAAAGAGATTTGTCTTTAGCGTACTCACCTGGAGTGGCAGAACCTTGTCTTGAAATTGAAAAAGATATTGAAAATGTTTATAAATATACTGCCAAAGGGAATTTAGTGGCAGTAATAAGCAATGGAACAGCTGTTTTAGGATTAGGAGATATTGGTCCTGAAGCAGGGAAACCGGTTATGGAAGGTAAAGGTTTGTTGTTTAAAATTTTTGCCGATATTGATGTTTTTGATATCGAAGTAGATACTAAAAATGTAGAAGAATTTATTCAAACAGTTAAAAATATTGCGCCAACATTTGGCGGAATCAATTTAGAGGACATTAAAGCACCTGAATCTTTCGAAATTGAAAGAAGGCTCGTTGAAGAGTTGAATATTCCAGTGATGCATGATGATCAACATGGAACTGCTATTATTTCTGCTGCTGGATTGATTAATGCATTAGAGATTGCAGGCAAAAAAGCTGAAGAGGTTAAAATGGTTATTTCCGGAGCGGGCTCAGCAGCATTAGCCTGTGCTGATTTATATATTGCTTTAGGAGTTCAACGTAATAATATTTTAATGTACAACAGTAAAGGATTGCTCACTAAGAGTAATAGCTCACTTACTGAAATGCAATTGAAATTTGCTGTCGATGGCGATTTAATCCCGCTTGCAGAGGCAATGAAAGGTTCGGATATTTTTATTGGATTATCATCTGGAAATATTGTTTCTCCAGAGATGTTGCTTTCCATGAACGACAATCCAATCGTTTTTGCAATGGCTAATCCAAATCCTGAAATTGATTATAAGTTAGCTGTTGATACCCGTAAAGATGTTATTATGGCTACAGGACGTTCAGATTTTCCTAACCAAATCAATAATGTTTTAGGATTTCCATATATTTTTAGAGGAGCATTGGATGTTCGAGCTACTAAAATTAACGAAGCGATGAAAATGGCTGCCGTTCGTGCCTTGGCTGCTTTGGCTAAAGAATCCGTTCCAGAGCAAGTTAATGTAGCCTATGGTGCTACTAAACTAGGATTTGGACGTGAATATATTATTCCTAAACCTTTTGATCCTCGTTTAATAAGTACGGTTTCTCCTGCTGTTGCAAAAGCAGCAATGGATTCAGGAGTGGCTAAAAATCCAATTGTAGATTGGGCAAAATATGAAGAGACTCTTTTAGATCGATTAGGGAATGATAATAAAATGGTTCGTTTTATAACGAATCGTGCAAAAGTAGATCCTAAGCGAATTGTTTTTGCAGAAGCAGATCATTTGGACGTATTAAAAGCAGCTCAAATTGTATACGAAGAGGGAATTGCTTTTCCTATTTTATTAGGTAATGAAGAAATCATCCAAGAATTAAAAGGGGAATTAGGTTTTGATGCAGATGTAGAAATAATTGACCCTAAAACTAAAAAAGAAGATTCCAGACGAAATAAATTTGCAAATGCTTATTGGGAAGCACGAAAAAGGAGAGGGATTTCTTTACTTGATGCTCAAAAACTAATGCGCGAGCGAAATTATTTTGCCGCTATGATGGTCAATACAGATGAAGCAGATGGGCTGGTTACAGGCTATACCAGAAGTTATGCTACGGTTGTTAAACCAATGTTGCAGTTAATAGACAAAGCAAAAGGAGCCTCATTAGTAGCAACTGCCAATATGATGATGACTGCCAGAGGTCCTATGTTTTTATCAGATACTGCAATTAATATTGATCCTTCAACTGATGAGTTGATAAAAATTGCTTTGATGACAGCTAAAACAGCTCAGATTTTTGGTGTAGAGCCAGTAATAGCAATGGTTTCTTATTCGAACTTTGGTTCATCTACCCATACTGATGCTTCAAAAGTTAGAGATGCAGTAGCCTATTTGCACGAAAATCATCCAGATTTAATCGTTGATGGCGAAATACAAGCCGATTTTGCTTTAAATCCAGAGATGTTAAGTGCTAAGTTTCCATTTTCTAAATTAGCAGGTAAAAAAGTAAATACCCTGGTTTTTTCAAGTTTGGATGCAGCCAATATTACCTATAAATTAATGAAAGAATTGTACAAAACGGGTTCAATTGGTCCTATTATGATGGGAATGGGTAAACCTGTGCATATTTTTCAGTTAGGAGCTAGTGTAGAAGAGATGGTTAATATGACTGCAATTACAGTTATTGATGCACAGGAAAAGGAAAAGAGGAAAAATAATTCTAAATAATTTTATTGATTAAAAAAATAAAATGATTGCACATTTACAGGGGAAATTAGTTGAAAAACAGCCAACACATTTGGTCATAGATTGTGGTGGTGTGGGTTATGAGGTTCATATTTCATTGCATACCTTTTCGTTGCTCCCTAATTCTGATTTTATTAAAGTGTTCACCTATCTTCAAATAAAAGAAGATGCGCATACTATTTTTGGTTTTATGGAAAAATCAGAAAGAGAAATTTTTAAGTTGTTACTTTCCGTTTCAGGTATTGGAGCAGGCATTGCTAGAACCATGTTGTCTTCGTTAGACCCTAAACAAATTACTAATGCCATCGCTTCAGGAGATGTCGCAACTATTCAATCTATTAAAGGGATTGGAGGTAAAACCGCACAACGTGTCATTTTAGATTTAAAAGAAAAAGTATTGAAATTGTTTGATTTAGATGAAGTTTCGGTGTCACAAAGCAATACAAATCGAGATGAAGCGTTATCTGCATTAGAAGTTTTAGGTTTTGTTAAAAAAACCTCTGAAAAGGTAATTGATAAGATTGTCAAAGAAAATCCTGATGCAACTGTTGAAACAATTATTAAACAAGCACTAAAAAGCTTATAAAAGCAAAGCAAAACTATTGTATGCATAAAATTTGTATTCTTTGGGCAGCTTTATTATGCAGTATGTTGTCTTTAGCTCAAGTGAATCCCACGGCTCAGGATACTACTAAATCTGGATATTCATTAGGAAAAGTTCAATTGAAAAATCCTAAGAGTATCCTTTCGGCCTATACTTATGATCCAAAAACAGATAAGTATATTTATACTCATTCGGTTGATGGATTTTCAATTAAGTATCCGCTTATTTTAACACCAGCAGAGTACGAGAATTTGGTTTTGAAAGAATCTATGAAGGATTATTTCAAGAAAAAATCGAATGCTATTGATGGTAAGAAGAAAGGAAGCGAAGCAGATAAAAAAGATTTGTTACCAAGATATTATGTGAATTCGGGTTTATTTGAATCGATTTTTGGTAGTAATACCATTGATGTGAAACCCACCGGTTCAGTTGAAATGGATATTGGGGTAAGATATACTAAACAAGATAACCCTTCTTTTTCCCCTAGAAATAGATCGAATCTTGCCTTTGATTTTGACCAAAGGATTAGTATGAGCTTAATGGGTAAAGTAGGTACTCGATTAAATGTAAATGCTAATTATGATACACAATCAACATTTGCTTTTCAAAACTTATTAAAATTAGAATATTCACCTACTGAAGATGATATTATCCAAAAGATTGAAGTAGGTAATGTAAGTATGCCTCTTAATAGTTCTTTGATTAGAGGTGCTCAAAGTTTGTTTGGGGTAAAAGCCCAACTTCAGTTTGGTAAAACTACTGTCACAGGAGTCTATTCTGAGCAAAAATCGCAAACCAAATCCGTAGTTTCTCAAGGTGGAGGAACCATTCAAGATTTTGATGTTTTTGCATTGGACTATGATAATGATAGACACTTCTTTTTATCCCAATATTTTAGAAATCGTTACGATGCAGCTTTAAAAAATTATCCTTTTATTGATAGTAGGGTTCAAATTACCCGAATTGAAGTTTGGGTAACTAATAAACAAACAAGACTTAATACCACGGCTAATAATTTAAGAAACGTAATCGCAATTCAGGATTTAGGGGAAGCACAGCTTTCAGGATTAAATGACAACGAAGTGGTGGTTTTAAATCCTTCCACAGGAATGTTTACTGCAGCTCCTGATTCACCTTCGGATAATGCGAATAATAGATTTAATCCAGCAAAAATTGGACTGGCTGATGGCTATTTAACATCCTCAATACGCGAAATGGCGACTGCTAATGCTGGTTTTAAAGTGTCGGTAAGTGAAGGTCAGGATTATTCTAAATTAGAGAATGCCCGTAAATTAACGACTAATGAATTTACTTATCATCCGCAATTAGGATATATTTCTTTACAACAACGATTATCTAATGATGAAATTTTGGCTGTTGCTTATGAATATACAATAGGTGATCAGGTTTATCAAGTGGGAGAGTTTGGTAATGATGGAGTGGATGCGACTTTGGTTACCGGTACACCTCAGAGTACACAGGCAGTAGTTACCCAAAGTTTGATTTTGAAAATGTTGAAAAGTAATTTGACCAATGTTTCTAATCCTGTGTGGAATTTGATGATGAAGAATATTTATCAAATCCCTGGTGCTTACCAAATCAAACAAGAAGATTTCAGATTTAATATCCTTTACACCGATCCTTCACCATTAAATTATATCACACCCGTTAATGGAAATCCTTTTCCCGTAAACGCTTCTCCAGAAGATAAAGTGGCCGAAACACCATTGTTGAATGTGTTTAATTTGGATAAATTAAATTATAATAATGACCGTCAACTTGGGGGTGATGGTTTTTTTGATTTTGTGTCGGGATTAACTATGGATGTTCAAAATGGTAGAATCATCTTTACAACTAAGGAACCTTTTGGTGAATTGTTATTCCGAAAATTATCCAATAATGCGGGTGAGGATTACAATAATACGGCTACCTATAATCCAAATCAAAGCAAGTATGTGTTTAGTGCTATGTACCGAAAAACACAGGCAAAGGCATTAGAAGATAGTGATAAAAATAAATTCTTATTAAGAGGTAAATACAAATCTTCCAGTGGTGATGGAATACCTATCGGAGCTTTTAATGTACCTCAAGGTTCAGTAGTGGTAACTGCTGGTGGGAGAGTTTTAGTAGAAGGGGTTGATTATAGTGTGAATTATCAATTGGGTAGGGTTCAAATTTTAGATCCTTCTTTGCAAGCTTCGAATACTCCTATTAATGTTTCTCTTGAAAATAATTCCATATTTGGTCAACAAACTCGAAGATTTATGGGAGTGAATGTAGAACATAAATTTTCGGATAATTTTACTTTAGGAGGAACTTTTTTAAAAATGACAGAGAGACCCTTTACTCAAAAATCGAGCTATGGTCAGGAATCTGTAAATAATACCATTTTTGGTTTTAATACTAATTTCTCAACGGAGGTTCCTTTTTTTACAAGGCTGGTAAACATGCTTCCTAATGTAGATACCGATGTGCCTTCTAATTTATCCGTTCGTGGAGAAATTGCATTTTTACGACCTAATGCTTCAAAAATAGATCAATTTCAAGGAGAGTCAACATTGTATGTAGATGACTTTGAGGGTTCACAATCTACAATTGATATGCGTTCTGCCTATGCTTGGTCATTAGCTTCTACACCTGAAAATAATACAAATAGCTCTTTTAATTTTAATGCTTCTGCAAATGATTTGACGTATGGATATAAAAGAGCCAAATTAGCTTGGTATACCATTGATCCAATTTTTTATGTTCAGCGACCTTCAGGTGTTTCAAATGACGATCTTTCGTTAAATTCAACCAGAAGGGTGTTTAGTCAAGAATTGTATCCCCTTACGGATATTGCTCAGGGGCAAACACAGGTAATCAATACATTGGATTTAACTTATTTTCCTTCTGAAAGAGGTCCTTATAATAACAATTCAAATTTTGCTTTGACGCCAAAAGAAAATTATGGAGGAATTATGCGTTCCTTAAATTCAACCAATTTTGAACAAGGAAATGTCGAGTATATTCAGTTGTGGGTTTTAGATCCTTATGTGGGTAATGGAAAAGCCCAAGGAACTAACACGGGTAAAATCTATTTTAACTTAGGGGAGATTTCAGAAGATATTTTAAAAGACGGAAGAAAACAGTTTGAAAATGGTTTGGGTCCGGATCAAGTTTTAGTTAATCCTAGACCGGTTTGGGGAGATGTTCCAGCTTCTCAATCGTTAATATATGCATTTGATACAAACAGTAATAATAGAAAAAATCAAGATGTCGGTTTAGATGGATTAACTAATAATGATGAGGCAGCTGTATATGCTAATTTTGCTGGAGAAGCTGACCCTGCTGCAGATGATTATACCTATTATTTGAATACATCTGGCGGAATTAAAGAGCGATACAAGAATTACAATGGAGTAGATGGTAATTCGGCAGTAGATATAAATGATCCTAATCGTGGTTCTTCGACGGTACCAGATGTTGAAGATATTAACAGGGATAATACCATGAATACTATTAATGCGTATTATGAATACAGCATTGATATCAAGCCGGGGATGCAAGTAGGGGAAAATTATGTTACCGATATTCGACAAACAACGGTTCCTTTACCTAATGGAGAAGTTACCGATGCCCGATGGGTACAATTTAAAATTCCAGTATCACAACCAGAAAATGTAATAGGTAATATCAGTGATTTTAGATCGATTCGTTTTATGCGTATGTTCATGACGGGATTTGAAGAGGAAGTAACTGTGCGTTTTGGTGCTTTAGATTTAGTTCGTGGGGATTGGAGAAGGTATACCAATACCTTAGATCCTACTGATACTAACGTTGATAATGACAATACAGAAATAGATATTACGGCAGTAAATATTCAAGAAAATGATAGTAGATGTCCTGTAAATTATATTACGCCTCCGGGTGTTACCAGAGAGCAGTTGTATAATAATAATACTTTGATTAATCAAAATGAGCAATCATTATCTTTAAGAGTGGCTGGTGATGGATTAGAAATTGGAGATTCAAGAGCGGTTTTTAAAAATGTGAGCGTCGATATGCGTCAGTTTAAAAAACTGAAAATGTTTTTACATGCTGAATCTTTGCAAGGCGAAATTCCATTAACCGATGAACAAATGGTTGGTTTTATTCGTTTCGGGAATGATTTTACTCAGAATTTTTATCAAATTGAAATTCCTTTGAAAGTAACTCAAACTACCGAAGGAAAATGTCAGTATACTGCTGAGGAAGTATGGCCACAAGCCAATGAAATTGATTTGACTTTAGACTTGTTGACCAAGTTAAAAATCAAATCTATGAGTGTAGATGCTAGTACGCTGCCTTTGGAAGGTGTTTATTATTTAGATGATGATACAAGCGTTTCAGGAGCTCCAGAATTGCGTGATGGCGATAGTAAGTTAAAATTAGGTATAAAAGGAAATCCTAATTTTGGTATGGTGCGTACCTTGATGATTGGAGTAAAAAGTAACGAAACACATCAAAAAATTAAAGGTGAGGTTTGGTTCAATGAACTTCGTTTGGCTGAGATGGACAATCATGGAGGAATGGCCGCTGTTTTGAATGTTGATACAAATTTTGCCGATTTTGCCACTGTTTCTGCTACAGGGAAAATGAGTACGGTAGGTTTTGGAACTATTGAACAAGGACCAAATGAAAGAAGTAGAGAAGATATTCAACAGTATAATATTGTTACCAATATTAATTTAGGGAAACTGTTACCAAACAAATGGGGTGTTAATTTGCCTTTCAATTATAGTGTAGGTGAGGAAACTATTAAACCGGAATACGATCCTTTTAATCAAGATATCAAGTTAAAACAACTTTTAAGTGAAACGGATGATGCAGATGTTAGAGCTAATTTAAGAAATCGTGCTATTGATTATACGAAACGTACGAGCATCAACTTTATTGGGGTAAGAAAGCAAAGGGGAGCTGAACAAAAACCACATGTTTATGACCCAGAAAATTTTACTTTTTCGCAATCGTTCAACAAAGTAGAACGTCATGATTATGAAATTGAAGATTATTTGGACCAACAAGCTAGTACTTCAGTTGATTATGCGTATAGTTTTGATAACAAAGCAGTAGAGCCTTTCAAGAAAACTAAATTCATGAAAAAAAGTAGCTATTGGAAGTTGTTGAGTGATTTTAATTTTAATTACTTACCTTCTAATGTTACTTTTAATACCAATATTAACAGACAATACAATCGTCAACAATTTAGACAGGTGGATAATGTTCCTGGTTTAGAATTACAACCTTTGTACCGAAGAAATTTTGGATTTAATTATAACTATGGTTTCAATTTTAATTTGACTAAATCATTGAAGTTTAGTTATGCAGCAACCACTAATAATTTGGTTAAAAATTATTTGAATGATCTTGACCAACCCATAGAAGATTTTACAATTTGGGATAGCTATTGGGATATTGGCGATCCTAACCGTCATACACAACAGGTGGTTTTAAATTATGATCTTCCAATTAATAAAATACCATTATTTAGTTTTGTAAAAGCAAATTATTCTTATACAGGAGATTATAGCTGGCAAAAATCAGCAAATGCACTTTCGGAAATTATAGTTGATGGAGTTAATTATAATTTAGGAAATACAGTTCAAAATGCACGAACTAATGCCTTGAATGCGAGTTTCAATATGGAAACCTTGTATAAGTATTTAGGCTTGACTAAATCAAAAGCTCCTGTGAGAAGACCTCCAGCAGTAGCCCCTAAACCAGGACAGAAAATAGCTGCTGCGCCTAAACCGCAAGTGCAATCAAATGAATTTGTGGATGGATTGTTAGGAGTATTAACGAGTATTAAAAATGTTCAAATCAATTATACTGAAAATAGCGGAACTCTCTTACCTGGATATACGCCAAGTATAGGTTTCTTAGGTTCTTCAAGACCTTCATTAGGTTTTATTTTTGGAAGTCAAGATGATGTGCGTTATGAAGCGGCTAAAAATGGATGGTTGACTAATTACCAAGAGTTTAATCAAAATTATACTCAGGTAACCAATAAGGTGTTGCGAGCCACAGCTAACGTGGATTTATTTCCAGATTTCAAAATTGATTTAAATATGGATCGATCGTATTCGAATAATTTTTCAGAACAATATGATATTGCTTCTGATGGGACTTACAATTCGCGTTCACCCTATAATTATGGTATGTTCTCTATTTCGACTGTGTTGATTAAGACTGCTTTTTCTAAAAGTGATGAGTTTTCTTCAGTTGCTTTTGATGAATTTAGAAACAATCGTTTGATTATTGCTAATCGCTTAGCCGAAGATTATTATGGGGCAGGAAATCCAATTCCAAGATATGGTGATAGTGCTAATCCGATACCAGCTGATCCAATAGACCCAAACAATGATCCTGAACAAAAGAAAAGAGAGATATATACGAATAATCAAGGTTATCCAATAGGTTTTGGAAAAAACAGTCAATCGGTATTATTGCCAGCATTTGTAGCTGCTTATACAGGTTCGGATGCGACGAGTGTATCCAAAGGTATTTTTAGAAGTTTCCCAATTCCAAACTGGAATGTAAAATACAATGGCTTGATGCGTTATGAGGTATTCAAGAAAACGTTCCGACGTTTTTCTTTACAACACGCCTATAGAGCCTCTTATACCATCAATCAATTTAGATCTAATTTTGATTTTGACAAAGATCCCTCAGGAGTAGATGATAGTGGTAATTTTTATAATAAGACATTAATTTCTAATGTCAATTTGGTGGAGCAATTTAGCCCTTTAGTTCGATTGGATTTTGAGTTGAAAAATTCGCTAAAAGTGCTTACTGAGATTAAAAAAGACCGTGCTTTGTCCATGAGTTTTGATAATAACTTATTGACGGAAGTAAAAGGGGTTGAATACATAGTTGGTTTAGGATATCGTTTTAAAAATGTCGTTTTTTCGTCAAGATTGGCTGACAATCCAACAGGTGTTATTAAAGGGGATATTAATTTGAAAGCCGATTTGTCTTATCGTAACAATCAAACCATAGTTCGCTATTTGGATTACGATAACAATCAGTTGGGAGGAGGACAAAATTTATGGTCATTAAAAGTTACAGCTGATTATTCGTTTAGTAAAAACCTTACAGCTATTTTTTACTATGATCATTCTTTTTCTCAAGCGGTAATTTCAACTTCTTATCCGATTACTAATATTCGTTCAGGATTTACTCTTAGATATAATTTTGGTAATTAATTTCTAATTTAGAAGTAAAATTTAATTGGAAGATTGTTACATTTGCAAAAAAAATATATTTTATAGTACAAATACTTATTATTATGAGCATACCAGCAAATTTAAAATACACTAAAGACCACGAATGGGTAAATATAGAGGGCGATGTTGCTACTGTAGGAATCACACATTTTGCTCAAAAAGAGTTGGGCGATATCGTTTATGTTGAAGTGGAAACTTTAGATCAAACACTTGATAAAGATGAAGTTTTTGGTACTGTAGAAGCTGTAAAAACAGTTTCTGATTTGTTTTTACCATTATCTGGTGAAATTATCGAATTCAATACTGGTTTAGAAGACGCTCCAGAATTAGTGAATTCGGATCCTTATGGAGATGGATGGATGATTAAAGTTAAAATTTCTGATGCATCCGAAATCGATAGTTTGTTAAGTAGTCAAGCTTACAAAGAACTTATCGGTGCTTAAGAAAATTAGTTTAGGAGCTGCTGTTTTTTGGGCTGTCATTATTTTGTATTTCTGCCTAAAAAAAATAAGTGAGTTACCTGAAATTAAGATTTCTTACATTGATAAATACATACATGCTTTCTTTTATTTTGTATTTAGTGTTTTGTGGTTTTATTCCTTGCGTTTTTATTTAAAAACACAAAAAAGGACCAATCTTTTAGGGATAGTATTTATGATGTCGCTACTATTTGGATCGGCAATAGAATTATTTCAAACCTATTTTACAACTTACAGAAGTGGCGACTTAACCGATGTAATCGCTAATACAGCGGGATCTTTACTGGCGTTAATAGCTATTTGTTTATTAGATAAGAATGACTTTTTAAGTAAAATTGAGATATAATGAATCCCGCTTAGGCGGGATTTGTTATTTATGCCTGTTTTAGAATTGAAAAATCGGATAATCTAAAAATATTTCATTTAGGCTTTAGAATTTTAAATGTATTTTTGTGAATCAACTAAAGACAAAAAGCTAATTAATGGATATTAAATCGTTTATAGATTCCACTTATTTAAAGACAGCTGCTCAAGCTGGACTTGACGAGAATCAAAATCAAGAAGTTGTTAAGACATTTGTAAACGAAGCGATACAGGAAGGTTTTAAGTTGATAATGATTCGACCAGAAATGATTTCTTTAGCCAGAAAAATTGTTTTAGATACTTCGGCTAAGCTATTGATCGGAACCGTAATCGATTTTCCATCTGGAAATTCAACTATCGAAACTAAATTAGAAGAAGCCAGTCAAGCCATTACAGAGGGCGCCGATGAATTGGATTTTGTATGTAATTACGAAGCCTTCATAAATGGAGAAAATGATTTAGTGAAAAGCGAAATTTTAAAGGGATCTCAATTGGCATTAGCTAATAATAAAATCATCAAATGGATTATTGAAGTGGCTGCTTTGACGGACAAACAGATTATTCAATTATCGGCTTTGATAAAAAATGTAGTTTTGACTCATTTTTCAGAAGCGGATTATAATGCTGTTTTTGTCAAATCTAGTACTGGATTTTATAAAACGGCTAATAATGAACCTAATGGTGCTACCATCCAATCAATAATTATGATGTTAGAAAATGCTTCTCCTTTGCCAGTAAAAGCAGCAGGAGGTGTACGTACCTATGAAGATGCAGTAGCCATGATACAATTGGGTGTAAAAAGAATTGGAACTTCCTCGGCAAAAGAAATTGTCAATAGAAGGCATAATCAAAATGAATATTAAATAATGACCCTCATTCCTATGAATAAAGTTGGATTAATTTTATTGTTCTGTATTTCTGCTTTTGTTAGTAATGCGCAGACTGACAAGCCTTCATCGGCAGAACGATTTCCTGTATTTCCTAACTGTAGTAATTTGGAAGACAAAGTATTAGAAAGATGTTTTTATACAGAAGTACAAGAATTCATTTTTCAAAATTTTGTTGTTCCAGAATCATTGGTTCAAAATAAATTCAATGGAAATGTAAAAGTCCTTTTTGAAGTGGATGCCAATGGTGCTTTTAAAGTGATATATGTCAATGCAGTTGATGAAAAATTAATGACAGAAACTAAGCGGGTTTTTGCAAAGTTTCCAATAATTACCCCTGCTACATACAATGGTAAACCTACTTATTCTACTTATAATATAACAATTGCGATTCCTTTAAAAAGTTCAGCTACTTTAGAAGCTGAAAATTTAGCAAAAGCCGAGGTAATCAGGAATACAAATGAACCATTAACTGAATTGGATAGTATTGTGTATAAAAAATACAATAATCCAGAGTTTGAAAGCCACTTAAATATTCCATTCTCTCATAGTTATTATGCGCACTTTGATGCCGAAATGAATAAGGTGGGAAGTAATAATCATACGGCTTCAAAACCCTATAATTATTCGGAGGTAGCGCGTTATTTTAATTTTAAACAAGAAAATGAAAAATTAAAAAAGAAAGCCTCCGATTGGTGGTCGAAAAAATTGTGGAATGAGAATACTGTTGAAATTCGTGGTGAGGATTATTGGTTTACGCTGAATCCAGTTTTGGATTTACAAGTAGGAAGGGCATCTGGTGCTGCATCGGTAAATACTTTTGTGAATACCAGAGCAATTAACTTTAGAGGAGGATTGGGTGATAAACTTAATTTTTCAACTACTTTATTTGAAAGTCAAGGTCGATTTGCAGATTATTACAATCGTTATGCCGAGTCTATTTTGCCATCTGGCGGAAATCCTGCGATTATTCCCGGGATAGGTATTGCTAAAGGATTCAAATCAGATGCTTACGACTTTCCTTTGGCGGAAGCCAATATAACATTTGCACCTAATCAATTTATGGATATGCAATTAGGATATGGTAGAAATTTTATTGGGGATGGCTATCGTTCTTTGTTGGAAAGTGATGGTGCAAGTCCGTATCCGTATTTTAAGTTGAATACCAAATTTTGGAAAATAAAATACACCAATACTTTTATGTGGCTCAAAGATGTGCGTCCAGAAGTGACGGTGGATAAAACGTATGCTACTAAATTTATGGCAAATCATTACTTGAGTTGGAATGTCTCCAATCGATTGAATTTAGGATTCTTTGAATCTGTTGTTTGGACAAATAGCAACGACAGAGGATTTGATGCTAGTTTTGTAAATCCTATAATTTTTTATCGTGCCGTTGAGTTTGGTTCTTCTTCTAAGTCAGGAAATGCGCTTCTTGGTTTGACATTTAAATACAAATGGAATAACCAAATTAATTTTTACGGACAGTTTCTTTTAGATGAATTTTCGTTGAATGATATGAAGGAAGGTGATGGAAGTTGGAAAAACAAATATGGGTATCAAATAGGAGCGAAGTATTACAATGCCTTCAATGTACCTAATTTGTTAGTGCAATTGGAATACAATAGAGTACGACCTTATGTGTACTCGCATAGCGAACCTATCACAAATTATGGTCATAACAATCAAAGTTTAGGGCATCAGTGGGGTGCAAATTTTGGTGAATTTGTTGCCATTGCTCGTTACCATCAAGGTAGATGGTTTGCCGATATGAAAATAACCAGTGCTGTTAGAGGTTTTGATTTTGCTGCTTCGGGGGCTAATTCTAATTATGGAACGAATATTTACCGCGATTACGACTTGGAGCGTTTTGCTGATAAGAATGTGAAAGTAGGACAAGGAAATAAAACCAATTTCTTTATGACGGATGTTCAAGGTGGCTATTTGATTAATCCTTCGACGAATCTGAAATTGTTTGCGAGTTATATTTATAGAAATTTTAACCCAATGCAGAATACTCTAACTACGTTTAAAGAAAGTACCAATTGGTTCTCAATAGGAGTGCGTTCGGATATTTTTAACTGGTATTTTGATTATTGATTTTCAGATTTTCCTTGTTTTGTGTTATTAACTTTTAAATCAGCTAAATTTTATAATTAATTATAAAAATGAATAAAAATAGGTATTTCTTTATTCTCTTATTTGTGTTAATCTCAAGTGTTGGTTTTTCTCAAAAAGGATTTTATGTTCAAAAAGATTCTAGAATTAAAAAATATCAAAAAGATATGATACTTTTTTTAATTGAAGATAAATGGTTGGAAAAGAAAGAAACTGGTAAGATAGATGTTGATAATTATTCAGGGAGTATGGGTGTAGCAAAATATTTAGAAATTTTTCCCGTAGAACCCAATAGGGATAAAGTTTTACTAGTTCGGTTTTATTCTTTAGGTAGTCATGCTCTTTCTTATTGGGGTTTGCTTGAAAATAAGAGTAAATTTCTATTTTATTTTGATGAAAAGAATGTTAAGGAGTTAGAATGTTATTTGAAAAGATATGATGAAAGTACGAGTAAAATTATTTTGAGTACTTTAAAAATATGCGATGGTTTTAATAAATAGTTTAAATGGAGAGTTTTTTACACTTAACTGTTTAACTAAAAATAAATTTTAACGTTCTCAATTTGGTTAATTGGTTTTTTTGAAAATTTTGTTTTGAAAAAACTTAAATTTTTCTTCAACAATATTTTATGATTAGTTTTTTGTCAATTCCCTTTCGATGCCTTACTTTTGCAGCAGTTTTACAAAAACCTAATAGAAAAGGCATTGAGCGCAACCACAAATACATTTTCCCTTAAAGCAATTTTTACCGATTTTAAAGAAATCACCAAAGCTGGATTAGCTATTAGTGTGTTGTTTTCTTCTATTGCGGGTTATCTTTTGGGTTTCAATGATTCGCAACCTTTTCAATGGTCTGTTTTATTGATGTTGTGTGTAGGCGGCTATTGCATGGTAGGGGCTTCTAACGCCTTTAATCAGGTAATTGAAAAAGATTTAGATATTTTGATGGATCGTACAAAGAATCGTCCGGTTCCTTCAGGAAGAATGTCTTCGTCAATGGCAGTTTTTGTGGCGAGTTTGCTCACGATTATTGGGTTAGTGTTGTTATATATGATTAATCCTAAAACTGCGATGTTTGGGGCGATTTCTATTTTTTTATATACCTGTGTTTATACTCCTCTTAAAACAATAACCTCTTTGTCGGTATTTGTGGGGGCTTTTCCAGGTGCTATACCCTTTATGTTAGGTTGGGTAGCTGCTACGGGTGATTTTGGTATTGAGGCAGGAACCTTGTTTTTAATTCAGTTTTTCTGGCAATTCCCCCATTTCTGGGCTATTGGTTGGTTTTTGTATGACGACTATGCTAAGGCTGGTTTTTATATGTTGCCTACAGGGAAAAAAGATAACGGAACGGCTTTGCAGGTTATTTTGTATACAGTTTGGTTAATTATAGCTTCATTATTACCTTGTTTAGGCTATACGGGAAAATTATTTATCTCGGAAGTTGCTGCCGTTGTTGTTTTTTTATTGGGACTTTGGATGTTGTATTATGCAGTACAGCTATATAAAATTAAAACAGCCAAAGCAGCTCGTACATTAATGTTAGTAAGTGTGTCTTATATTTCATTATTACAATTAGTATATATAATTGATAAATTTTTAAGATAATTATGGGTGTTACTTTTACAGCAGAAGAGCAAAAAATAAGAAGTGCAAGGTCGTCTAAGATGATTTTGTTGTTTGCTATGGTGAGTATGTTTATGATGTTTGCCGGTTTAACTAGTGCTTTTATTGTGAGTAAGTCAAGAGTAGACTGGTTGAAAGATTTTCAGTTGCCAACCGCTTTTTATGTTAGTACAGCTTTAATTGTGGCTTGTAGTGTTACTTTTCATTTGGCAAAAAAAGCAATTCAAAAAGACAATCGTAGTCTAACAACGATAATGTTATTAGCGACATTGTTATTAGGAGTGTTGTTTGTTGTTTCGCAATTTGAAGGTTTTGGGCAGATAATAGCTAGTGGATATTATATGACAGGACAAGGGAGTTCGATTACGGTAACTTTCTTATATATTATTGCTTTTATGCACTTATTGCACTTGGCTGGAGGCATAATTTCTCTTTTAATTATAATTTATAATCATTTTAAACAAAAATACAATTCGACTCAAACTCTTGGTATAGAACTAGGTGCAATGTATTGGCACTTTCTGGATTTACTATGGGTTTTATTATTTTTATTTATATATTTCTTTAAATAAGAAAAAAACGTAAATTTGGGAACTTTTTAACGAATAACTTTTATGGAAGCGACAGTTACTACTGCAAATAACGAAGAAACAACTTGGGGAGGCGGCAATGAGCCAATGGGAGCAAGTTATGGTAAAATGATGATGTGGTTCTTTATCATGTCTGATGCCTTGACTTTTTCTGGATTCTTAGCAGCTTACGGTTTTTCAAGATTTAAATTTATTGAAACTTGGCCATTGGCCGATGAAGTGTTTACTCACTTCCCATTTATGCACGGAGTAACTGCTCCTATGTATTATGTGGCATTTATGACTTTTATTTTGATTTTTTCATCTGTAACAATGGTATTAGCTGTTGACGCAGGTCACCAAATGAAGAAAAATAAAGTGATAATCTACATGTTTTTAACTATTATTGGTGGTTTGATTTTCGTTGGTTCTCAAGCTTGGGAGTGGAAAAACTTCATTAAAGGAGAGTACGGAGCTATTGAAACTAAAGGTGGAAGTATTTTACAATTTGTTAATAAAGAAGGAAAACAAATTGCGCTTGCTGATTTTGCTGTAAAGTTGCCAGAAGAAAGAGAACAATTGTCAAGAAGTAAAGCTACTTGGTTTATGGAAGAGGCTACTTTGCCTACTTATTCAGTAGCTGAAGTTCAAGCTGGTTTCAAAGCACATCCAGATGTGTTAATAAGAACGGAAGTAATCAAAGACAAGCAAAAAACAATTCTTTCAAGAGCGGAGTCTGAAGCTAGATTAAAAGATGCTGCTTATGTTGTGGAAGGAGCTAACTTGGTAAGAAACGAGTACGGAAGTAAATTATTCGCTGATTTCTTTTTCTTTATTACAGGTTTCCACGGATTCCACGTATTTTCTGGAGTTATTATTAATATTATCATTTTCTTCAATGTGTTACTAGGAACATACGAGAAAAGAAAAAGTTATGAAATGGTAGAAAAAGTTGGATTGTACTGGCACTTTGTAGACTTAGTGTGGGTATTTGTATTTACAGTTTTCTATCTAGTTTAATTTTTTAAAGTTTTATATTATGGCACATGCACATGAATCAAATGCAGGTAGAATCTGGAAAGTATTTGCAATTTTATCAGTAGTTACAATTATAGAGGTAATATTAGGGATTTACAAACCAGATGCTTTACACCGAGGGTATTTACTTGGTATGAGTTTGTTAAATTGGATATTTTATGCACTTACAATTTTTAAGGCATATTATATTGTTTGGGCATTTATGCACTTAGAAGGTGAAAAATCTAGTCTTAAATGGTCTATCGTTTTACCTATTATTTTTCTTGTCTTATACTTACTTTTCATTCTGTTGACTGAAGGGGATTATATTTATGGGGTTTTTAAAGATTCAACTATTAAATGGAATTTTTAACACTATATTAATTCAAAAAAAGGGCACGCTATTGCGTGCCTTTTTTTATTTTTGCACTTAATAAATGTACTTCCCCAGATGAAAAAAAATATAGTTCTATTTGTTCTTTTTATCTTACCCATTGTTGCCTATTTGTTTTTTGCCTCTGGTGTAAATAGTTTTATAAAACTTCCAACAATTACTCCTAAAATTGCCGATATAGGGAATTGGACCTCTTTAAATGGTGAAAAGGTTACTTTAGATAAAAAAATTACCATTTTAGGGTTTTCGGGTACACAGCTATTAAAAAATCGAGGAAATCTTTTTAATCTAAATGAAAAAATATATCAGCGTTATCATGGATTTAAAGATTTGCAATTTGTTATGATTTGTCCTCTTGGGACAGAAAAGGATGTTAAAAGTATTATGGATGCTTTTGATGATTTTACGGATGTTTCACATTGGTATTTTGTTTTTACTACGCCAGATGAAATTAAAAGCTATTATAATCAATTGCATTTAGTTAATAAGTTAGATGCTAATTACGGTACTTCTAATGTTTTTATCATTGATAAAGAGCGAAATTTAAGAGGGCGAAAAGATAAGAAAGAATATAAAGAAGGTTATGACACTTTTCATCCTTCGGAATTAAGTAATGAAATGCTTGATGATTTTAAAATCATTTTGTATGAATATCGTGCCGCTCTTAAAAAAAATAATAATGCTACTAAGTAATTGTAAATAGTTTAGTTATGATAAAAAATAAATCCTTTATTGGAATTGCCTTTATTATCCTGATTTTTGGAATTTATGCTGTTCCAAAAATTGTTTCCAGAATTCAAAATAGCGATGTTGTAAAAGGCGATCGTTTGGATAAAGTTTCTTCATCTTCTAGAGCTGAAGATGGTTTAGTTAAAATAGGACCAGCTCCTAAATTTGAATTAACTAATCAGGATGGAAAGAAAATCAATAACGACTCTTATAAGGGGAAAGTGTATGTTTTGGAATTTTTCTTCACCACTTGTCCGTCTATTTGTCCAAAAATGAACCAAAGTATGTTGACTTTGGAGAAAAAATTCTTTGGGAATCCAAATTTTGGAATTGTTTCAATAACCATTGACCCTGTAAATGATACTCCTGCAGTCTTAAAATCCCATGCAGAGTTGTTAGGTGTGAAATCATCTAACTGGAATTTTTTAACAGGTGACAGGCAAACTATTTTTGATTTGGCTAATAAAGGATATAATTTATATGCTGGAGAAAATAGTAAAGTAAACGGTGGATTTGAGCATTCTGGAATGTTTGCTCTAATTGATAAAAACGGAAACATTCGTTGTAGAAAAGATGAGTTTGGTAATCCTATTTTATATTACGATGGATTAGAAAAAGCGGGTGTTAGAGATATACAACAAGATATAAGTATTTTATTAGCAGAATAGATCATGGAAAAACAAAATGTAGAAACAAAATATAATAAGTGGATTGTAGTTTTATCTGTTGCTATTCCTTTGGTAGTAGCATTACTTTTTGGAGTTAATTTACGAAAACTAGGTTATGATGTTGAGCCTCTTTCTTTTTTACCTCCTATCTACACAACTATTAATGGGATCACAGCTGTTTTGTTAGTATTGGCAGTTGTAGCGATTAAAAAGGGAAAAGTAACATTACACGAAAACCTTATGAAAACGGCTATTGCTTGTTCGGTAACTTTTTTAGGGATGTATGTGGCATATCATATGACTTCAGATTCTACTAAATTTGGAGGTGAAGGAATCATCAAATATGTCTATTATTTTATACTTATTACGCACATTATTCTTTCGGTAATAATTATCCCTTTAGTATTGATTACCTATGTTAGAGCTTTAGCACAAGTATTTGATAAGCACAAAAAAATAGCAAAAATTACATTTCCAATTTGGTTATATGTGGCTGTAACAGGTGTGATTGTTTATTTAATGATTGCTCCTTATTATGTGTAAAGAAATACAAAATCTCAATTTTAAAATTCCAAATTCCAAGACTAAGAAGATGTTTTTTGGAATTTGTTTTTTGTTTTTTGGAATTTCAACTTATGCACAATGCGCCATGTGTCGTGCGGCATTAAATAATGATGCGAATGTAGAGCAAGCTAAAGCAGTAAATGACGGTATCGTTTTTTTGATGGCTGTTCCTTATCTATTGGTTGCTATTGTAGGTTATTTTATTTATAAAATGAGAAAATCCAAAACAAAAGTAGATTAGTTTATTCTAAACCATCTACTGCGATGTTGATTTCGCCATTTACTTTTATGAAGGCAATAATTGCGTTTTGACTTAATTCAATTTTCTGGAATTGAATATCGTCCATTTTTCCGTTTATGAAAACTCCAGTCATAGGTGAATAATTGTTTAGGTAACTAAGCATTGTTTTTTTGCCTTCCTCTAGGTTAGGTTTGATGGAGTAACGGCAATTATGTTGGATTTTTTTCAAAATTAAACCTTGTGCTAGCCAGTTAGCGGTGCGTAATAATTTATTTTTGGTGTCCAATACATAATCTAACTCGTCAAAATAGATTTCTTTTTTCTCTGGATTGTATTTTGGAAATCCTGCTAAATAGATGGTTGCGTTTAAAGAACCTGTTAAATCAAGAGCAATAACCATTTTGCCACTTTTGTGCCATATATTGACATCCTGTACTGTTACTTTTTTAGACCCAGATGTAAATTCTTGACCAGCAAAATTCTTCTTCATAATTCTGGATGCGTCCTGATAACTGGAAACTGCTACAATATTGGCATTTACTTGACTTGGAATTTTGTTTACTGTTTTTAAAGCTATTTTGTTAGCGTCAAATTTCGTTTCGGGTACCTGCCCGATAATTGTTTCCATATTGCATTTTATTCCCATTTGAAGAAAGAAGGAATCGTTTTTTAAATGTGAGCTTGTCGTGTATATTTCTTGAGGGACAATTCGTAACCAGCTTTCATAGGCTTCATTCATTTGAAATGGAGTACAAATTTTTTCTAAGACAGCAAATACATTCGGTTTAAAATCGGTTGCTTTTTCGATAGCTTCGTCAATTTTTTTCTGAATTTTAGCTTTGAATAATTTTATGGAAGGATTGATTAAATAAGTAACAGGCATGTTTTTACCAAAAACGGTCATCGTAGGACTTTCGTTCCAGTCTAATCCGATTAGTTCTGTTTCGGTTTTAAGTCTCCAGTTGTTTAAATTTACTTTACTATTTAGGGTTACAATTCCGTTTAGATGAAATTCTTTGGTGTTATAGAGATTTACGCCCATTGTTTTGGTACCAATTCTATATTTTATGGTCGCTTTTAAAGGGAGAATAGTTGTGATTTTTTCAGCATTGGTTTCTTTGCTATTTTTTATAGTGATAGGTGCTAATTTCCATATCTTCATTTCGATATCATCATCTTCAATGTCATTGTCTTCGTAAATCAAACCATTTAAATAACTATTGGTTTTGTTTTCAATGTCTTTAAGTTTTACATTGATAGGTAAGCTAATAAAAGAAGGGACATTTTGATATATAATTGGGCTGGCATCGTCTGGTTCTGGTTTTAAAGTGGCCAGTTTGTGCGATGTAGAACAGCTTAGTAGACATAGAAAAGCGAAAGTTAGTAAAGAGAGGGCTATTTTTTTCATTTAGGTTTATTTGATAGTGTAAATTTAGGAAAAGCATTGAATTTTTATATTTGAAAATGTAAAAGTTAAATTATGCATGTACTTTTTTTAAGATATAAATGTTTGTTACTATGTGAGATTTCTAACTATAAAAAAGCTATTTTTGTGTAGTAACTTTACTTCATTTATTCGATTGATATGAATCTAGCCAAATATGGTAGTTTGCTACTTTTGTTTTTTCTTAGTTTTTACTCCAACGGACAAACAAAAAAATGGTCATTAGAAGAGTGTGTAAAATATGCTCTTGATCATAATATATCCATTCGTCAATCGGAGTTGGATATTCAAAATGCAGCAATTGATAAAAAAGATGCTTTTGGTAATTTTTTGCCTTCCATTTCAGCTTCAGCTTCTCATTCCTGGAATATTGGTTTGAATCAGGATATTACTACTGGACTTTTAAAAAATCAAACAACTCAATTTACTTCAGCTGGAGCTAATATTGGAATTGATATTTATAAAGGTTTACAAAATTTGAATACCTTAAGAAGAACTACACTTTCGGTTTTGGCTTCGAAATATCAGCTGCAAAAAATGAAAGAAGATATCGCCTTGAATGTGGCTAATGCTTTTTTGCAAGTTTTATTTAATAAGGAAAATTTAAAAGTTCAAAATGAGCAATTGGTTATCGATAAAAAACAATTGAATAGAACGGAAGAATTAGTCAATGCAGGTAATTTGCCCAAAGGTGATTTATTAGATGTTAAAGCGACCATAGCTTCGGATAATCAAAAAGTAATTGCTGCCGAAAATGCATTGTTGATCGCTAAATTAAGTCTTGCCCAGCTGTTACAATTGGACAGTTTTGAAAACTTTGATGTAGATGACGCCAGTACTTTTCAAATGGATCAAAATATATTGGGGCAAACACCAATATCTATCTATGAGAAAGCAAAACTAGAACGCGTGGAACTAAAAATTGCGCAGACGAATCTAGAAATTGCGCAAAAAAATGTTCTGATTGCTAAAGGTACTTATCAGCCTACTTTGAGAGGCTTTTATAATTTTAATAGTCGTGTTTCTTATGCCGATGTTGCTTTAAGAGATCCTACTACTGGTGCGGTTATTGGAACGCAAGCGCCACCTAAGTTTTTTGATCAGTTTAGTGATAATAAAGGACAGTCCTTTGGTGCTCAATTGAATATTCCCATCTTTAGTGGTTTTGCTACTCGAAATAATGTAGAACGTTCCAAGGTGAATTTTGAGAAATCAAAAATTGTTTTAGAACAACAGGAATTGGATTTACAACGCAATGTATATACAGCTTTTACCGATGCTAGAGGAGCTTTGAAAGCCTATGAATCGGCAATTGAAGCTTTGGATGCTAGAACGCAATCTTACAATTATTCGAAAGATAAATTTGAAGTTGGTTTAATGAATGCCTTCGAATTGAGTCAATCGCAAACCTTACTTTCTACAGCACAATCAGAAGTGTTGAGAACCAAATACGATTATATTTTTAAAACAAAAATATTGGAATTCTATTTTGGAATTCCTATCATAAAAAATTAAAACCTTATGTCAAAAAAGAATATTTATATCCTAGTTGCTGTTTTTGTTGTTGTAATAGGAGTGTTGCTTTACTTAGGTAAAAAAGGGATTCTAGGTAATAAAACGGATGCAAAAGAAATTGAAATAGCCAAGATAGTTCCAATGACCATTGTGGAAACGGTTTCGGCGACTGGTAAAATCCAACCGGAAATTGAAGTTAAGATAGCTTCGATGGTTTCGGGAGAAATTATTGCTTTGCCAGTCAAAGAAGGTCAGGTTGTTAAAAAAGGAGACTTGCTAGTAAAAATCAATCCTGATTTGTATTTGTCAAGCTTGAATAGAACGGTAGCAGGATTATCGGGGTCAAAAGCAGGCTTAACCCAAAGTGAAGCACAGTTCAAAGAAGCAAAATCAAGTTATGAACGAAATAAGGTTTTGTTTGAAAAAGGTATAATTTCCAAATCAGATTGGGATAAATCAGTTGCTTCGTTTGAGGTAGCTAAAGCGACGCGTCAATCTGCTTATTATAGTGTTCAGAGTGCTTCTGCTTCGGTTAATGAAGCAAAAGATAATTTAGGGAGAACCTCTATTTATGCTCCTGCCGATGGTACTATCTCGGTATTAAATGTTGAGTTGGGTGAGAGAGTATTGGGTACACAGCAAATGGCAGGAACCGAATTAATGCGTGTAGCCAATTTGAATAATATGGAAGTGGAAGTAGATGTCAACGAAAATGATATTGTAAAAATCAAAGAAGGTGACTTGGCTGATGTAGAAGTAGATGCATATTTGAAGAAGAAATTCAAAGGAGTAGTAACAAGTATTTCTAATTCGGCTAGTTCTACCTTAACAGCTGATCAAGTAACTAATTTTAAAGTAAAGGTTCGAATAGTAAAAGAATCTTATCAGGATTTATTAGTGGGTAAACCCGCAACCTATTCTCCATTTAGACCAGGAATGACAGCCACAGTGGATATTATTACAAAAACAAAAAGAAATGTTTTGGCTGTGCCTATTAGTGCAGTTGTAGTTAAGTCAGATACGACAGCAGTTTCTATCTCGGATAAAAAAATACCCGATCCGAAAGAAGATAAAAATGTAGTTCCTAAAAATGAGAAAAAATTAGAATGTGTTTTCTTAAAAGTAGGTGACAAAGCTAAAATTAAAATTATAAAAACAGGTATTCAAGACGATACTAATATTGAGGTTTTAAGTGGTGTTAAAAATGGAGATGTAGTGATTACTGGGCCTTATACAACAGTGAGTAAAGAGTTGAATTCTGGTGATATGGTAAAACTCAAATCCAAAGAATCGGAGAAATAAATTTCAAGATTATCGCCGCTTTGTTTGATTTTTTTCTGAATTTTGTCAAATAAAACAAATACCATTGAATTATATACTTAACATAGAAACAGCAACTAAACAATGTTCGGTTTCGATTGCTAAAGAAGGAAAAACGATTGTTTGCAAAGAAGTAGCCGAAGAAGGATATTCTCATGCGGAGCGCTTGCATGTATTTATTGAAGATTGTGTAAAAGAAGCCGGAATTAGTTATAAAGATTTAGCTGCTATTGCGGTTAGTCAAGGACCAGGCTCCTATACAGGACTTCGAATAGGTGTTTCTGCGGCAAAAGGTTTGTGTTATGCATTAGGAATTCCACTTATTGCTGTTGATACTTTAAAAGCCTTGGCTGCTCAAGTAAAGGTTACTTCAGGTGTGATTGTTCCAATGTTGGATGCTAGGCGAATGGAAGTGTACAGTGCCGTTTTTGCTTCAAATTTAGAATCTCTAAGAGCTATTCAAGCAGAAATAATTACCGAAGATTCTTTTCAGGAATTAGAGGGGAATGTTTATTTCGTTGGCGATTGTGCTGCAAAATGCAAAGAAGTGTTGACTAAAACTAATTTTGTTTTTTTAGAAAATGTTGTTTATCCATCTGCTAAAGAGATGAGTGCTTTTAGCTATGAAAAATTCTTAAATAATGATTTTGTTGACCTGGCTTATTTTGAACCTTATTATTTAAAGGATTTTATAATTACTGCATCGAAGAAATAAATGCTATAACACCAACTTGTCATTCCGACGAAGGAGGAATCTCATCAAGCTGCTCACACAACAGAGATTCCTCCTTCGTCGGAATGACAAACTAAAATATTGGTTTATCTTTGATTATAGCTTTTAAGCATTAATAGCTTCCACTTGGATTTTTTCATCGTTCAACATACTCTTCAGCATGTTTTCGATTCCTGATTTTAAAGTAAAAGTAGAAGATGGACATCCGCTACAAGCTCCTTGAAGAATTACTTTTACCACTTTGCTTTCTTCGTCAAAGGATTCAAAAGCGATGTTTCCACCATCGGCTGCTACGGCTGGTTTTACATATTCTTCTAAGATATTGATAATTTGTTGCGAAGTAACATCTAATTTGTCAAATGCTTCGTTTTTAATTTGTTCTTGTTTCTCAGCATTAGCAACAACAGTTTCATCTAATACAATTCCGCCATTTTCAATGTATTGTTTGATGAAAGTTCTTAATTCTAAGGTGATTTCGTCCCAGCTGTTCAAATCGTATTTGGTTACTGAAATATAATTTTCATCAATGAATATTTCTTTCACGTACGGGAATTTGAATAATTCTTTAGCTAAAGGAGAAGAAGCTGTTTCGTCAATGTTTTTGTATTCAACCGCATTTTTAGTTAACATTCGGCTCACTACAAATTTTAAAGCTGAAGGGTTAGGAGTCGTTTCGCCGTATACAGTGATTGGTTGTTTTTTGGGTTTGTTTTCATCAAGATTAATGATTACACCTCCATTATTAACATATTCTTCTATTTGCTCTGCTACTGCATCTTTTACATCATTCCAATCAACAATGCTAAAACGTTCTATCGCAATGAAATTTCCAGAAATGTAAACGGTTTTTACAAAAGGTAAATAGAATAGTTGTTGAGCAAGGGGAGAAGCTTTCGCTTCGTCAATGTTTTTAAATTCAAAACTTTCATTTTTAGTGATGAAATCTTCAAATTCAAATTTTAATATCGTAGGGTTTTGTGTTTCTTTAACAGTTATTTTTGCCATGATTGTTGTAAATTTTTACAAATTTAGTAAAGTTATTTTCTATGATTAACTATATTTGAATTATTAATGAATAAATTAACTTAACTTTAGTTTTTGGACAAAGTTTCTTTCAATTTATACTATTTAACTGGATTAATATTTTTTAAATGTATACTAAAATAAAGTACTTTTTAATCTGTTTTTTTATAGGATTGTATTCTTATTCACAAGAAGGAATTCCGGTATATTCAGATTATCTTTCTGATAATTATTATCTGTTACATCCTTCAATGGCGGGGGCTTCAAACTGTTCAAAACTTCGTTTGACGGCTCGTAAACAATGGTTTGATCAGGAAGATGCGCCCTCTTTACAAACCTTAAGTTATAATGGAAGAATTAGTGAAAAAGCAGGTGGAGGAATTATTCTTTTTAATGATAAAAATGGTTATCATTCACAAAAAGGAGTAAAGTTTACTTATGCCTATCATTTGATGTTTTCTAGAGATGAAATTGATTTGAATCAATTGTCTTTTGGTATTAGCGGAGGTTTGATTCAGAGTCAATTAGATGAGACAGGATTTTTGCAATCGGGTGATTTTGATCCAGTAGTAGATGGTACAATTGTTCAAAAAGATTCCTATTTTAATGTAGATATTGGGATGTCTTACAATTATTTAGACTTTTATGTTCATGCTACAGTAAAAAATGCTATTGAAACACGTCGCGAAATTTATACAGGTTATGAAAGTGATAATTTGCGTAAATTGATATTAAGTTCAGGATATATTTTTGGGGATAAGAACCGAATTTTATGGGAGCCATCTATTATGTTTCAATATACTGATGTGACTACTGAAAAAGCCATAGATATCAATATGAAAGCTTACAAGAATATGGATTTTGGTACATTATGGGGTGGTTTGTCATATCGTACTAGTTTTGATGGAGCTGAATTTAATAATGGAAATGGAACTTCTAAACAAAGATATCAATCGGTATCGCCAATTGTTGGGGTAAACTATAATAATTTTATGTTTGCTTACACGTATTCTCATTTGGGTGGTGATGTGAAGTTTGGTACAGGTGGTTTTCACCAAATTACCTTAGGAATTAATCTATTTTGCAAGCGTGAAAAATACGAATGTAATTGTCCTGCCATCAATTAATTTTTCTGAAAGTCTATGTTGATCAAATCAGTTAACGGAAAAACACCTATAATCCCAGAAGATTGTTATGTGGCTGAGAATGCTACTATTGTTGGCGATGTTATTTTTGGTGATTCATGCAGTGTTTGGTTTAATGCTGTAATACGAGGAGATGTTAATTACATAAAAATAGGCAACAAAGTTAATGTTCAGGACGGTGCAGTTATTCATTGTACTTATCAAAAATACCCAACAATAATTGGCGATAATGTTTCTATAGGGCACAATGCCATTGTTCATGGTTGTGTAGTTCATGATAATGTTTTGATAGGAATGGGTGCGATTGTAATGGATAATTGTACTATAGAAAGTAATTCTATTATTGCTGCGGGTGCTGTAATTACTCAAAATACAGTTGTTACTTCAGGCTCTATTTGGGCGGGAGTTCCTGCCAAAAAAGTGAAAGATTTAGACCAATCAGATTTTGCAGGTGAGATTGAACGAATTGCTAATAATTATTTGAAATATTCCAGCTGGTTCAAAGAAGAATAAAAAGCTTAAAAAATAGTTAGAGCTATTCGTAAGTAAAGTATTGTGTTTAATTCCATCTTTTTCATGTTATTCAAATTATTTTTGAATTAGTTTTAGTCTTTAATGCTTGTTTTTTGTGCTGTTTTGGCATTTCAAGACTCTTTTTGAAAGTATACCTATTTAGCTTTTTTAATGAAAAATGCTTAATATTGCTTTTTGATCTTCAAGCTTTTTTTAATTCATGTCTGTTTATAGCAAATATGCTGATCATATTTTATTGAATCTTCTAATGGAAGATGATCAGTTAGCGTTTACAGAAATTTTCGAAAGATATTCAAGACTATTAGTAAATCATGCCTATAAAATACTGGGCAATCAGGATGAAGCAAATGATGTTGTGCAGGATGTTTTCCTATCAATATGGAATAAACGTTATGAATTGATCATTACGGGTTCCATTTCTTCCTATCTCTATACTGCAACTAAAAACCGGGTTTTAAATCGGATTGCTCATGAAAAAGTGGTTTCGCGTTATGCTGATTCTATTTCTGATTTTATCGAAAACGACTATGTTTTTGCGGATTCCAAATTAAGAGAAAAAGAATTAGAAGCGATAATTGCTAAAGAAATTTCATTGCTTCCAGAAAAAATGCGTGAAGTTTTTCTGCTTAGAAAAGTTGAAGAGCTTTCGTATGAAGAAATTGCTGCTAAATTAAATATCACCGATAGAACGGCAAAGCAGCAAGTTTATAACTCAGTTAAAATCCTTCGAAAAAAACTAAAATCATTATTGAATCTTTTTCTGTAGTTTTTTTTCTTTTTTTATTGTTGAGTTTTTATATCCTTTTTGTTAAATCTTCTGTAAATATTGAGGTTGTTACTCGTTTTTGGTTAGCATATAATGAGTGCTTTTCTCATTTTGCTAACAAAATAATAATTTTTTTTTAGCATTGTCTATGACAAAAGTTAGTTAGAGATGTCTTATATACAAAGACCAAATTTTCATAATCGAAAAAAATGAGTAAAACTGAAATTTTAGCATTACTGGAAAGGTACCAAAACGGTACTTTGTCTCAAGCCGATAAAGACAAATTAGATGCCTGGTATTTATCTATGGCTTCTAATAGTGATTTGCAGCTTAGTGAAAATGAACTAGAAGAAAGTTATAACTATTTAAAATCTCAGTTGTCACCAATTACAGAGACTAAGGTTGTTCAACTTTGGAAGCGAGTAGCTGTAGCAGCTTCCGTAGCTATACTGTTAGGTTTAGGAGTATTCTATTTTTCAAAACCTCAAACTCAAAGCAATCAAATTGTAAATCAGCCACATGATATTACACCTGGTGGTACTAAAGGTGTACTTACTTTGTCTAATGGAAAAAAGATTGTTTTAGCCGATATTTCTGAGAAAGGCACAATTGCATTAGAAAATGATGTTACTATAAAATTAGACGCTAATGGAGTTGTTACCTATGTGATTAATTCGAAAGAAGACAGTTCGAAAGAAGATGCGAATTCATTTAATACACTCTCAACACCTACAGGTGGACAATATAATATTGTTTTAGGTGATGGAACCAAAGTATACCTTAATGCAGTATCATCTTTAAAATATCCAACACAATTTAGTGGTGATAAAAGAATAGTAGAATTAGAAGGGGAAGCCTATTTTGAAGTAGCCAAAAATAGAAAAAAGCCTTTTATAGTTAAATCTGGAGATCAAACAGTGGAAGTTTTAGGGACTCATTTTAGTGTACACAATTATAATGATGAGTCTGTAATTAAAACAACTTTACTTGAAGGAAGTGTTGCTATTAGTCATAAAAATAAAAAGGTGATTCTAAAACCAGGTCAGCAATCTAATGTATCAAATAGTTTTGATAATATTCAAGTAAAAGAGGTTGATACTGAAGCTGCTATAGCATGGAAGAATGGTCGTTTTAAATTTGATAACGCTGATTTGAAATCGGTAATGCAGCAATTAGAACGTTGGTATGGAGTTAATGTCGTCTATAAAGGGAATGTCTCGGATGTACGATTTAACGGAGGTACATTTATGAATAAAAATTTGTCTGAGGTATTAAAAGTACTTGAGCTAAGTCATATAAAATTTAAAATTGAAGGAAAAACAATTATTGTCTACCCTTAATTTCAAATTCACCGTATTTATATTTTGCTATCAATAAAAAAAAACCAGAAGCAATTGCAGTGCTTCTGGTAGGTTAATAAAGTTGATAGTTAGTATAAGTTGTCCACTATTGTTTAACTAAAAACGAATGTAAATGTATGAAATTTAATTTACAACAAAAAAAACCTTACCGAGTAAACGGTAAAAAAAATCTTAGTTTTAATTTTTCTGCTTATTTATTGAGAATTAGTCTTTTGTTTATCTTACTCTTTAGTTTCGATGGACAAGCACAGAAAATCTCAATTAATGTCAAAGATGCTCCACTAGAGTCGGTTTTGAAAGATGTCGCTAAACAAGCAAAACACGAAGTATTTTATACTCAAAAGTTGTTTAAGGATTCAAAACCAGTAACTGTTAATCTTAAAAATGTAAATTTAAGTGAAGCATTAAACTTTATTTTTAATAATCAAAGTTTGAAGTATTCTATTGCTAATCAAACAATTGTGGTTACTGCTCTAAATAAACAAGAGCCTAAATCCAATAAATTAATTAATATTAAAGGGAAAGTTTTAAACAGCAAAGGAGAACCTTTTCCGGGAATAAATCTTCGGATAGTAGGGACAAATTTATATGCAATAACCGAAACTGATGGAAGTTTTATCATTCGAGATGTTCCAGATAATTGTCAAATTCAATGCTCAGGAATAGCAATAGAAGACAAGGTTTTTCATGTAAACGGCAATGAACAATTAACCCTTGTAGTTGAAGATAAGGTTACTACTATGAAAGAGGTGGTGATTACAGGATATCAAAATCTTGAGAGAACCCATTCTACTGGTGCAATCACAACAGTAAATGAAAAGACCTTAAACGAAAATATCAACACTAATTTAGCTACAGCTTTAGAAGGGCGTGTTGCTGGTTTAATGTTCCAAAAAAACCCAAATGGAAGTTCAGCAGATAAACCGATATTACGTGGTATAGGTACGTTTTCATCTTTGCAAGTTGGTTACAGTCCACTTTTAGTAATTGATGGTTTACCTACCGAATTAACTTTAGAGGATATTAATCCCTATGATGTGGAAAGTATTAACGTACTTAAAGATGCTGCAGCGGCATCGATTTATGGTTCAAGAGCGGCTAATGGTATTATTGTAATAACTACTAAAAAAGGTACTGGTAAACTTAAAGTAGCATTTAATACCGATTTTTTTGTATCGACGAAGCCTAATTTGAAAGATATGAATTATGCTTCAACTAGTGATATTATTGATTTTGAACAGGCCGTTTATAACAGAGAAAGAGGCAGATTTTCTAATATAGCTACCATGTTTAATGCCTATGGAGATATTGGAACTAGTAGTATGAAATACTATAGTCCACTTTATCATTTAAATAGAAATTTAGAGGAAGGGAAGATAAATAAAACTGACTTTGATAATACGATTGCTCAATGGAGAAATAATGATTACATAAGAGATTATCGTGATAATGTTTGGCAAAATGAATTTAGACAACGTTACAATGTTGCCTTCTCTGGAAGTACAAGTAGACAAAATACTTATGTTTCTATTAATTATGATGAATCTAAAAATAGAATAAAGTTCAATAAAAGTCAAGCCTTTAACTTGTATGCAAAAAGTAGTTTTCAAGTTAACAATTGGTTAAACGCTACTTTTGGAGTTAATACTACTTATCGTAATGAAGATGCCACAGATGGTGATTACAGCAGTTACGATATTCAAAAAAGATATGAACGTATTACCGATGATAATGGGAATCCTATATTGTCTTCATTTGTAGGAATTAGAGATGGATTTACTTCTAGTAGTATCATTAATCCAGCTGTTGCTGAAAAAATTACGGCTTTAAGTGGTTTTAAACCTGTCACTTTCAATGTTTTAAATTCACTTCAGGAAGGAATTACTAACGAAAAGAATTTGAGTTTGAGAGCTTTTGCTAATCTTCGTGCTAAAATATGGAAAGGATTAAGTTTGAGTTCTCAATTTCAATATGAGGTTAGAAAAAATGAGGAAGAGCAGTATTATGATATTAACTCCTATAAAATGCGTTTTGCTATAAATGCATTAACAGCTTATAATTCAACGTCAAATACTTATACATATGTAGATGGTTTTTCTACAGGAGGGCGTTATAAACAAATGAGCAGTCAAGCAAGTAATTATTCATTTAGAAATCAAATGGATTATAATCAAGAGTTTAGCGGAGGAAAACATGTAGTTAACGCTTTAGCTGGTTTTGAAATGCGTGAAACTTTTGTTCCAAGAACAATCGAACAATTGAGATATGGTTATGATCCAGTAACGCTTACTTCTGCTGTGATTAACAGTCTTTTATTAAGTCAAACTGGAACAGCGAGTTACATTTATGGTAGTAATAGAACTTTGTCAGCATTATCTAGAACTCAAACAGAAATTTTACACCGTTATTTTTCTGTATTTAGTACCGTAGGTTATACCTTTTTATCAAAATATAACATTACGGGAAGTTATAGAGTAGATAGAGCTGATTTATTTGGAGTTGATCCTAAGTACAAAAACCGTCCTTTATGGTCTTCAGGAATAGGATGGAATGCAAGTAACGAAGATTTTATGAGAGATGTAAAATGGGTTTCAGCTCTTAAACTTAGAGCAACTTACGGAGTTAATGGAAATATTGATCAGTCTACCACTCCTTATGTAACCGCGACAAGACGAAATGATAACTTGTATCAATCTTTGCAATATATTAATATTACTGCTCAACCTAATCCAATGTTACGATGGGAGAAAACAGCAAGTACTAATTTAGGTGTTGACTATAGTTTGTTTAATGCAAAATTAAACGGAAGTATTGATGTTTATAGAAAATATAGTTCTGATTTATTAGCCACGACTGATTTAGATCCAACTGTAGGTGCTTTAACTCGAAGAATTAATGCCGGAGCCTTATTGAATAAGGGTGTTGAGTTTAGTCTTGGTTCAGAATGGTTTAATAAAGCTGATTTTAGAATAGCGTCGAATTTAATTTTAGGATTCAATAAAACTACAGTTAAAAAAGTGACCAGAGCACAATCAAACGCATCAGTTTATGTAAGTTCCCCTGGTGATTACTTTTTAGAAAATGAAGCGTATAATAGTTTGTACGCTTATCAGTTTGGTGGAATAACTAACGGATATCCTTATGTTTTAGATGAAAATGGTAATCCATCCATTACGTTTGATACTAGTGGTAATCCAATTTCTACGAGTATTAAAACAGTTACAAATACGGCTGCATTGGTAAATATGGGTAGTTTAATGCCTACTTATACAGGCTCTTTATCACAGCGATTTTCATACAAACAATTTGATTTGAATTTCTTATTTGTTTTCTCTGGAGGCAATGTAATGCGTAAAGAAACAATTGATATGAGTAGTGATTTAGTAAACCTTTCAGGAATTACGGACCGTTATACAGATGCTAATCCTAATGGAAATACACGTTTATATGTAGATTTTGCCGAGAATATTAGGAATTATGCAAGTACAATAAGTAGTCAATGGAGAAATTCCAGCGCCAATGTAGTAGATGGAGATTATATCAAGTTAAGAAATGTTTCATTAGCATATAATTTGCCAAAAAATATTGCAAATAAAATGAATATCTCATCTGCTAAATTTACTTTTCAGATGAACAATATTTGGTATTGGAGTGCTGCAGGAAATCGTATTGATCCAGAGGTCTATTCGGCAAATTCAGGTACACGTAATTTACCATTACCTAAAACATATTTATTTGGGTTTAATTTAAGTCTTTAAAAAAATGAAATATATAAATATAGCTTTAATGTATTCGCTAATGCTGTTTTCAATAACATCATGCGAAGAGTACACAGATATCACTCCTAAAGGAGCCTTGGTTATTGAAACCGCTAATCAATTTCATGAAATGGTGTCTTTACCCAATAGGGGTTATCCAATTAATAACTTTCAGTATTTATCAGACGATCAATGGATGAGAGAAAATCAAGTAATTGGAGTAACACCTAACATCAATACCGTTAATTTTACATTTGATGAAAGCGTAGATAGAGTTTCTATGTATACTGCTTCAAGTTTTTATAACCAAGCCTATACTTATATTAATAGATGGAATACCATTATTTCACTTGTTGATGATAGCAAAGGAGATGAAGCCATAAAGCAACTTGCCAAAGCCGAAGCTAAAATCAACAGAGCGTATGATCACTTTTTATTAGTAAATCATTATGCAAAAGGATATGATCCTCAAACGGCAGCTACGGATGGAGGTATTTGTATTATGGATAAATTTGATTTGGAAGCCCAGCCTTCTAAGTCTACAGTGGCGCAGGTTTATGATTTTATTCAAAAGGATATCGATGAGGCTTTACCTTATTTGCAGGAAAAACCACTGGATGTTTATCATCCTTCAATAGCATTTGCATACGCATTTAAAGCAAAAGTGCATTTGTTTAAACGTGAAATTGCAAAAGCAAAAGAAGCTTGTGAAAAATCATTAAGTTATAATAATAAGATTTTTGATTTAGTAGCTTATAATGCTCAAGGAGGCCCTAATGTAGTAGCAGTTCCAGCTGCAAATAATGTTGAGGTTCTTAGTTATCAGTATATGACAGGTTATAATGAGATGAATTTTGCTCAAAGTTATATTATAAGTCCTGAATTGAGAAATTTATTTGGTTTAAATGATGCCCGTTTTAATTTGTTTTTCAATACAACTAGTACGACCAATTTAGATCAGGGATCTAATACGGCTTATTGGGCGACAACGTATACTAAGTTTTTCTACCCAACAGTAGGGATGAAAACTACAGAGGTATATTTGATGTTGGCTGAATGTTATGCTAGAGAAAATAATTTCAACGAAGCTGTCTCTATTTTAAATACGTTACGTGCCAAACGAATTTTGTCAGGAACTGTTAATTTAAGCGTTCCAACTACTAGAAAAGAAACAATGGAATTGGTAATTAATGAACGAAGAAAAGAACTGCTTTTAGGTTTTAATCGTTTTTTCGATCTTAAACGATTAAATACGGAAACTGAATATGCAAAAACGATTACAAGAGTTTTTCCAATTGTTAACAAAACTGTACCTCAAAAAACATATACATTACAGCCAAATTCAAGATTGTATATTATCCCGTTCCCTTTGAATGCCTTAATGAAAAATCCAAAATTAACCTTAAATACAGACGAAAAAGTTCCGTTTTAAACTAATGAAGAAATTCTTTTTATTCATAATCATGCTGACTGTTTATAGTCAGCATGCTTTTACGCAAAATCAGGAAAAAAAAGCAGATAGCACCAGTGTACCTCAAAAAGGCTTGCTTCCTTATCACAAGATTATTAAAGATAGCACCAATACAAAATTAGGTTTGTTTGTGGTGAATCAGGTAGATAATAAATTTTATTTTCAAATTCCTGATAGTCTTTTTAATCGCTATATGTTGGTTGTAACTCGATATTTAGCAACACCTCCAGGGTTTGGGCTATTTGGTGGTGAAAAAGCAAATGAACAAACTATTTATTTTGAAAAAGGGCCTAATAATATGGTTTATTTAAGGTCATTTCAGTATAAACAAGATGTTAAAAGTTCCGATTCAGCACTTGCCAAAGCATTAGCAGGAAGTAATGAAAATCCTATTGTAGCTTCTTTTCCCATAAAAACAATTAATCCTGATACTAAAAATGTAGTTATTGAAGTAACAGATGTTTTTAAGAAAGACAATCCAATGTTTTCATTAGAGAATAAAGAGAAAACAGAAAAAAAATTAGGCGCTCTTGCAGATGACAAATCATTCATTGAGAAAATAGATGCTTATCCAATTAATATTGAGATAAAAACAACTAAGACCTATTCGAATTCGTTAGAAAGTAGCGGGAGTATGACTTTACGCTTAAATACTTCAATTGTGTTACTTCCTAAAACACCAATGCGTAAACGTTTTGCAGATGAAAGAATTGGGTTTTTTGCTAATAAATATGTTTTATTTGATGATGAACAACAGCGTTCTCAATCAAAATTTATTGTTCAACGCTATCGCCTTGAACCAAAAGACAAAGACATTAAGAAGTATCTCAGAGGGGAGTTAGTAGAACCTAAAAAACAGATCGTCTATTATATTGATCCAGCCACACCAAAAAAATGGCGTCCTTATTTAATTGCAGGTATCAATGATTGGCAAAAGGCTTTTGAAGCAGCTGGTTTTAAAAATGCAATTGTGGGTAAAGAATGGCCTGAAAATGATCCAACCATGAGTTTAGAAGATGCAAGATATTCGGTTATTAGGTATTATGCTTCAGAAACACCTAATGCCTATGGTCCAAGAATTAGTGACCCAAGGAGTGGGGAGATAATAGAGAGTCATGTAGGTTGGTATCATAATGTGATGAAATTAGTTCAAAGATGGTATATGATTCAAGCAGGTCCTCTGGATCCCAAAGCTAGAACAATGCATTTGGATGATGAGTTGATGGGGCAATTAATTCGATTTGTTTCTTCTCACGAAATTGGTCATACCATTGGTTTACGTCATAATATGGGAGCTAGTAGTGCTACTCCTGTCGAAAAATTAAGAGATAAAAAATGGGTTGAAGCTAATGGACACACTGTTTCAATAATGGATTATGCCCGTTTTAACTACGTGGCACAGCCAGAAGATAATATAGGGCCAGCAGGAATTTATCCACGTATTGGAATGTATGATAAATGGGCAGTAAAATGGGGTTACAGTTATTTTCCAAATGCAAAAGATGAGTTTGAGGAAGAACACATTTTAAATAAAATAGCTACTGATTCATTGACTGCTAATCCAAAATTATGGTTTGGAGGAGAAGGTAAGGACGAAGACCCAAGAAGTCAAAGTGAAGATTTAGGAGACGATGCGGTAGTGGCAAGCGATTATGGGATTAAAAATTTAAAGCGTGTAGTGCCTAATCTTATTCAATGGACTTATCAACCCAATGACCCATACGATAATTTAGCCGATATGCACAAAGCAGTTGTAAGACAGTATACTTTGTATTTGTATCATGTGTTAAAAAACATCGGTAATAATTATGTTACTAAAAGAACGGTGGATGAAAAAGCTGTAGTCTACATGGCAATACCTAAAGCTAAAGTTAAAGCGGCTATTGATTATGTAGGTAGACAATTATTTGAAGCTCCACTTTGGATGTATCCAAAGGAAATTAGCCAACTAATATCTCTAAAAACAGCAGATGAAATTTCAGAACAGCAAAATCAAGTATTGAACATGTTGTTAAGTTCAGGAATGTTGTATAATATTAGTTTGAAAGCCTTACAATTCGAAGGTACTTATACCGTACCAGAATTTTTAAATGACTTGCAAAAAACAGTTTGGGTTAAATTTAGTGGCGATGAAAAATTAGATTTTTATAGAAGAAGTTTGCAAAGAAGTTACATTGAAAAATTGAACTTATTATTATTGCCCAAAGAAATCGATCCTACTAAGGCATTAAATTCAGCGCAAAGAAGTGATGTCGCTTTATATGCAAAACTTCACCTTTTAAAGTTACGAACTGACATCGAAAAATTAAAAAACGAAGCCGTAGGGATGAATAAAGAGCATTTTGAAAATGTATTGATAGAGGTAGATAAATTAATTAAAAAGATAAATTCAATTACGACATGAAAAATATTTTAGTTTTAACATTGATTTTTTTGAGTAGTTTAACTCAGGCTCAATTGACTTCTAAAGACGAAGTTGCTCAAGAATTAGTTGCAAAAAGAGAGCAACAAAAAAAGGAAATTACCAATAGTTATTTGGCCTTAAAAAACAGTATGGTTGATTCAGATATGCAGGCCATTTCAAGTAATGCTATTAAATTTCAAGATGCACTAAAGAATTTTAAATTCAAAAAATTAAAACTTCAGGATATGAATGTGGCCACAAATTCAAGAAAAGAATTACTTGAACTAGCGACTACTATTGCTACATCTAAAAACATCAATGAACAAAGAAAGATTTTTGAATCACTTTCTGTTAAATTTTGGGAACAAGCTGCCAAATTTAAATCAGTAGATACCAATTTGCATTTACAAGTTTGCCCAATGACTGGAGCTCAATGGATAAGTGATAGTAAAGAAATTAGAAATCCATATTATCCAAAGAATATGTTGACTTGCGGTGAAGTTAAAGCAAGTATGTAAAATTTGTTTTGAAATAGTATATGAATACGGCTTCTTTTATGAATGCCGTATTTTTTTTAGATAAGTGATAAGTATTTGAAAAAATAGTTGTTACTACTATTGAATTCAATAATTATTTACAAATTGATTTTTTCAAAGAAAGCGTTTTTATAGCTTTCACTTATTGGAATACGTTTGTCGCCCATTATAACTTTATTTTTCTGAATCGATTTTACGTATTTAATATTGATAATGTATGAGCGATGGATTCGGGCAAAACCTTTTGAAGCTAGTGCGTTTTCTAATTTAATTAAACTAGTTAAGGTAAGGATGTATTTATTGTCGGTAGTGAATATTTTTACATAATCCTTCAAACCTTCGATGAATAAAATATCTGAAAAATTTATTTTTACATTTTCATAATCCGAACGGACGAACATAAAATCAGGCTCAGTTATTAAAGGTGTAGTTGGAGGAGTAGCAATAGTTGTTGGATTTGTTTTATTCGAAAGAAACAATTGTTGGGCTCTAATCACCGCCTTTAAAAAACGGTTAAAAGGAATAGGTTTCACTAAATAATCTACTGCACCTAGCTCAAAACCCTCCACAGCATAATTTGAATAGGCAGTTGTAAAAATTACTAATGGTTTTTTATCAATAGCGTTTAGGAATTCAATACCCGAAAAATGAGGCATTTCAATGTCTAGGAAAATTAAATCCACATTAGATGTATTAATCATCGCAATGGCGTCTATAGCATTGTTGAAAGTATTAATGAGTTCAAGACTTTCTACTTTGCTAACAAATTCCTTTATTAAATCAACCGCTAAAGGTTCGTCATCAATAATTACACACTTCATCATGTAGGTTTTTCCAGTTTTTCCAATTTTAAATTTAAATGAACACTGTATTTATTATCCGATTGCTCGATTGTCAATTGGTGTGCATTTGGATATAAAATATTCAGTCTGTTTTTGATATTGCTTAAACCAATTCCCGAGTTGTTAGGATCTTTGATGTGGTTTTCAATTTTATTTTCAATCCAAAAATCTAATATATTATCCTCAATACTGATTTTAATTTTTACAAAAGCAGCTCCTTTATAATCAGTTCCGTATTTAAAAGCATTTTCAATAAACGAAATTAGTAATAAAGGTTCAATTAATTTGTTCCTTGTTTCGCCATGAATGTTTAAATAGATGTTTTCAATATTATTTAATCGAAGTTTTTGCAAATCAATATAGTTTTTAATATAGTTGATTTCTTTTTCTAAAGATACGGCTTTGTTATCAGTTTCATACAGCATATAGCGCATCATTTCAGATAATGTAACAATCGCATCGGGAACTAGGTCTGATTTTTTATAAGCCAAAGAGTAGATACTATTTAGGGCATTGAATAAAAAATGCGGATTGGTTTGTTTTCTTAAATAATTTAACTCTGTTGAAGTTTTATTTGTTTCCGATATTAATTTGTTTTGCTGATTGGTATAAAATTCAGATAAGGTCTTGATTAAAGTACTAATAGAAACGATAAATAAATAAAAGAGCGATGGAAAAAACTTAAAGAAAAAGGGTTGGGGTTTTTTAAAAGGATTTTTTCCAGGAATAATTTCTTTTCCATGAATATCAAATATTCTTTGATGGTGTATGTTATGAAATTCAGGACTAAACCAGAAGATTTTTATACAAGTTAAAATCGAAACAATACTTATAACAATTGCGAGATAGGATGTGTACCTCTTTTGCAAAAGCAAATTTGGTACAAAATAGAAATAGTTAGCGTAAAATAATAGAATACCACTCAGCCATTGCACATAAAATTCTCCTGTAATACTGGTGAAATTTTGGTAAAAAGGTAATAAGGAGGCGGTAATGATAAAACACCAAATGATACTGTGAATCAGTATTTTGTTAGAATTGTAGTTTGTAATTCTTTCTAAGTTCATTTAGGTTTTAATTGACAATAAAATTAAATCTTTTTTTGTAATTGTGGGTGATGTTTTTGCTTTCAGTTTATTTAAAACTAAATTCCCAACTTTTAGTGCCTCTTCTTCACTTTCAAATGATTTTTGATTTTGAATCACAGGAATTATTGATTGTTTAATGATCACTTTATCATTAAGCTTTATAATATAGCCCCAACCGGTAGTCGTTTTTATAGATGCTAAGCTTAATTCTTTTTTGTGATTACAGGCTATAGAAAGAAATAAACAGCTCAATAAAACAAGGAATTTTACTTTTTTTAATGAAAAATTCTTCTGGATTGTGTTCCAGAAGAATTTTGATTGTTTTTTATTAATTGTCATCATCGTTTTGTTCCTCTAGCGGTTTAAACTCCCAAACATCATCATAATATGTAGTTCCAGATCGACCTAGTAGCACAAATCCTTTTTCATTAATTGAAAAACCTATGGCATCAGTTCTTCCAGAACCTTCGAGAGATGTTTTTTCGTTCCATACATCGGTTACAGGATTGTATTCCCAAATAGTTTTTGCACTTTCTCCCGCTACAACATATCCTAATCCATTCATTGAAAAAGCAGAAGCATTTGTTCTTACAATAGCATAATCATCGTTGTATGAATCATCGTCATCATCATCTCGATCGATGTCGCGTTTTCTAGTCCATGTTTCAGTACTCGGATCAAACATCCAAAAATCGGCTTGGTAAGTTCCGTTATTTACCCCCGTTCCTAAATAGGCTTTGTCGTCTATAACAAAAACAGTTGCATTACGTCTTTTGTTACCGCTAAATCCGTTTAATTGTGTCCAAGTATCTGAATTAGCATCATATTGATAAAAATCTTTCAGATAATTACCATCATATCCTGTTCCAAAATAACCTTTTCCGCCCACTTGAAAGCCTACTGCAGCGTAACGTGCAGTTCCTGAAAAATCCGCTTTTTGTGTCCATGTGTTGTTGCTTGGGTTGTACTGATAGAAATCTTTTAATTTATTTATTCCATCATATCCCAAACCAATATATCCATTATAATCTATCGAAAAACCAGATGCAGAACTTCTTGAAATACCAATAAAATCTGCCTTTTGTTCCCAATAATCTCCATCGGAGTTATAAGCCCATAAGTCTTTTAAATATTCATCTCCAGTGTAGCCTGTAGCAACATAAGCATAAGAGCCTATCACAAAACTTGCTGCACTTGATCTTGCTGGTCCATCAAATGAAGATTTTTTAACCCAATTTCCTAATAACTCTTCCTCGTCATCATTACTGCAACTTACAAATACCAAACCAAGTAAAAGCATGGTAATTAGTGTTTTTCCTTTTAAAATAGTCATAATCTTTTTTATTTGTTATTGTTTGTATTTTATACCAATTTTAAAAACGTACCCGTCATTAGCATTGAAATTAAAATTTGTTGCTCCACTACTGTTTGTTAATACGTATTTTTTATTGAATTGATACCCTCCTTGAAAATTCATAAACCAGTTTTGGTCTACATTTCTTTCATATTCAAATACCGTAGACATTTGAGAAAAACTTATTTTGTTAGCACTTAAATTCGGACTGATTATTTTGTTTTGATACAGTTTGTAAAATTCGCCTTCAAACGTGTTGGTTAAACTAAAATAGTTTCTACTATTATTTGAATATTTAATTGCTGTATTAGGAAAACCAATTTCAAATGAGGTGCTTTCGTTTAGTTGGCTTAGAAAGCTTAGGGTTGGATATATTTGTGCTTTTCCAAAAACACTCCATCTTTTTACCCCTATTTGAATATTGTTTTTTGGATTTATAGAATAATATAAGTTTAGACCACCAAATAAATTAGCATTTGTGAAACCCATTTTTTTTTCAAAACCAAGTACTGTTTCCGCCTCAATTTCTATTGCTGTTTTTGAACTTAATTCATGTTTTAATTTGAAAAGGTTATCGATTCGATTAAGATTGATTTTATTTTCAGCTGAATAAAAGTCATCTAAGTTGTATTTTAGGCCTGTATTTTTGTAACTAATACTGTTAGTTATTTTGTTTTTTTTATTCAAATTTTCAGTAATAACAAAACGAATACTTGTTTCATTTTTAGTTATTTCTTCTGTAGGAATTGTTTTTGTATTCAATTCTATCGAATAGCCACTTTGAGCAGTTATTTTAAGAATTGAAATCATAAAAATTAGCGTTAAAGAATATTTTAATTTCATTTATTTTTTTATTGCATCAAAAGTATATTCCTTATCTATTTTAAAAAAAGAAGATATATAGATGCCCTTTTTTAATAGACAAAACAGTTATTTTTTTGGCTGAATTCTTTTTTAATCTTTGAATTGATTTTATAGATTGAAAATGGCTTTTGATAGACGGTAAGTCGATGTCTGTATAAGTTGTTAGGCTTTGTAAATACAGCCCAGCTATATTTGTTTAAAAAATTTTTATGTACAGATTATTTATAGTGCTGTTTTTTGGGATACTATTTGCTTCTTGTGATTCAGATGTTGATGCAGGAAAATTTGTTGTAGGTTCAGATAATTTGACTGTTGCTAATAAGGTTATATTAATAGATACTGCTACTGTTGAGGTTTCAACTATTAATTTTGATTCTTTAAAAACCTCTAGTCAAAGTAGAATACTGGTAGGTAATTATGATGATCCGATTTTTGGAAAAGTAAAATCAGATAGTTATTTTCAATTAAGTTCTAGTTCTTATAATTTGCAAACCACAAGTTCTGATACTGAAGGGGCTAACTATGTTTTTGATTCGATTAGAATGGTCTTAGTGCCGGATAAGTATTATTACGCTGATACCACAAAATTGCAATCCATAAGTGTCCATCGTTTATTACAAAAAGTAAAACCCAATACGGATGATGATAGTTTTTATAATAATTCTAGTTTGAATTATGATGCAGAGAGTATAGGAACAGCTTCTTTTAAACCCTTGCCAAATAGACAGGATACTGTTTTTGTAAAGATCGACAATACTTTTGGGAATACGCTTTTTCAAAAATTAAAAAAGCGTGAAATTACCACTACAGATGAATTTGTTGAATATTTCAAAGGCTTGGTTATTCGTTCGGTTTCTGAAAATTCTTCTAATGTAATAGGATACCAAACTAGTAGTTTGTTACAATTGTATTATTCAAAAAAAGTAAGTGATTCAGAAACTTCATTTTTAAAAGAATTTACAATAGATGATCTTTCAAAACAATTTAACAGAATTTCTTTAGATAGAACAGGGACAATTTTAAAAGATCTTCCAGGTACTACCGAACGCTTGTCAAGTAACTTGACAGATAATAAATCCTATATTCAATCGGGTACAGGCTTGGCTTGCAGAATTGACTTTCCTAATATTAAAGAGTTAAAGTATATTACTGAAAAAGGTACTATTGTAGATGCTAAGTTGATAATTAGACCTGTAAATAGTACCTATTCTAAGACTTATCCCTTAGCTGATTCCTTAAATGTTTATGTTGCTGATAAATTAAATCGTATCGATGGAACTTTAAAGAATGCAGCTGGTTATTCTATTTATGCGGTTTTGAATAGAGATAATGACGAGTTTGATGAAAATATTGGATACAGCATCCCATTAGGAACTTTTTTGTATAAAGAAATGGTTAAACAATCGGATTCCAAATCAGGATTGATCTTAACGATTCCTAATATTTTTAAAGGAGTGGATCGATTGGTTTTGGGTAACCAAAAAAATACTGGTAATAAAATACAATTGAAAATATATTATATCTCTTATTAGATGAAAAATACAATCAAAATAATAAGCTTTTTGTTTTTAGTTTCTTTTAGCTCTAAAGCCCAAAGTTTGTCGAGTTCTCCTTATTCCATTTTTGGTTTAGGAAGCTTGTATGAGTCCGATTTTGGTTCGATTCCTGGTATTGGTTCCTCTGGAGTGGCTTTGCCATCAAGTCGTTTTATTAATAACTTAAATCCTGCTTCTTTAGGATTTATGTATCGAAATCATTTCCTATTTGATGTTGGAGGTTCGGCAATTCAAACTTCTTATCAAAATCTTTCTAGAAAAGAGAATCGGAATAATATTCAGTTTTCACATATTGCTTTTGCCTTTCCTATCAGTACCAAGTCGGCAGTAAGTTTGTCTTTAAAACCATATTCTAGTGCAGGTTTTAAAATTTCTGATTATAAATTGCCTATACAAGATAGTAATGAAGAATATACTCTGAGTGCAACTGGAACGGGAGGTTTGAATGATTTTGATATTGCTTATGCACATCGTTTTGGAAAAAATGTTTCAATAGGATTGTCGACTTCAATTTTGTTTGGTAGTACTAAAGATTCTAGAGAATATATAATTTCAAATTCTACTACAAGCATAGATAAAGAATCTAGTTATAATGGAGCACGTTTTAATTTAGGCTCTCAATTTAAAATTGATTCAACATTAACTATTGGAACTAATTTTAAATCCCCTTCAAAAGTAAATGCAACTAAAGTGCAGTCGGTAATAACCTATAATTCAGAATTGGATGCTTCTAATACTATTGAAACGAATGTAAAATCAGATACGGATGATTATTATTTACCTTTTGAATTTTCAGTAGGATTGAATAAGCATTTTAAAAATAATTTGAATCTAACAGTTGATTATGAAAAAGCTTTTTGGAAAGATACTAATCAGGCTGATTTATATGGGAGTTATCTAAATCAAGAAAAATTTAAAATGGGATTTTCATATAGAAAAGAAAAAAACTTAAGAAGTTATTTTGATCGAATGCAATTTTCGACGGGATTGAATTACGATACTGGTTTTCTTGAAATTGATAATAAAAGGATAGAGAACAAATCTATCTCTTTTGGTGTTTCATTACCTATTGAAAATACTTTTTCTGTACTTAATATATCCTATTCTTATGGTCAAAGAGGTAGAATTAGTAATGGTTTAATAAAAGAAAATTATCATAAAATATCCATTAATTTATCATTAGATGGTATTTGGTTTGTAAAGCGAAAAATTGAATAGTTTAAAAATCTTTTTCTTGTACTATATATTTACCTCCTAAGATTGTTTGTAATACTTTAGGATTGGTGTTGGTGTAAAATATGGGCTCGTGGTCATTGCCAGGATTAAAGCCGATTTCATTTAATACATTTTGTGTTTGTCTTGCCACGGCCAAACCAGAGTCAATTATTTGAATATGATCGGGGATAATTTTTCTTATTTGAGGGATGAGATAAGGATAATGACTACAGCCTAGTACAAGATAATCAATATTAGCTTCAATCATAGGATTTAAATAGGAGCGGAGTAGTTGATCCATTTCGAGCGAATCGATTTGTCCGTTTTCAATGAGTTCAACTAATCCATAGCCTATTTGTTCAATGATTTTGGTTTCATAGAACATTTCGGTTGTTTTGTTAAATAATTCGCTATTAAGGGTTCCCTTAGTGGCTAGAATCCCTATTACTTGTGTTTTCGAATGGATTGCGGCTGGTTTTATAGCTGGTTCAATTCCTATAAAGGGTACGTTGTATTTAGCTCTTAATTCTCTTATGGCATTTGTAGTAGCGGTATTACATGCTACAACTATCAATTTACAGTTTAAATTAAGCAGAAAATCGGTGTTTTTCATGCTTAATCGAATGATTTCTTCTTTAGATTTTTCGCCGTAGGGTGCATTTTTACTGTCGGCTAAATAGATTGTTTTTTCCTTAGGTAAAAGATTGTGAATCTCTTTCCAAATAGAAGTACCTCCTATGCCTGAGTCAAAAACGCCTATGGGTTGCTTGTTGTCCATTAAAACAAATTTAATAGCTAGGAATTAATTTTCCTAAAAAATATAGTATAAAAAAACCGCTCAATTCTGTGTAGAAAGAAGAGCGGTTTGTTTTAAGTTTTATGAGTTGTAACTCTTAGAATCCTAAGTCTTTTTTAACATCAGCAGTAATGTTTGGACCATCAGCTAATAAAAGAGAAGAACCATCTAAAACGTATTGGAAACCTTTTGCTTTACCTACTTTTTGGATAGATGCTCTCACTTTTTCCATTAATGGTTTTACGATGTCAGATTCTTTTTGTTGTAATTCTTTTTGAGCATTATCTCTAAAGTCTACAATTCTTTTTTGCATGTCTTGTACTTCTTTACCACGCTCTGTATTAACTGCTTCAGTAACAGTTGCAGATTCAGCTTCGTATTTTTTTAATTTTGCTTGGTATTCTTCTACCATTTTTTTGTAATCAGCGTCATATGTGGTGCTTAATTTCTCAAGTTGATTTTGAGCATCTAGCATAGCTGGCATTTTTGACATGATCTCACTTACATCTACATGGGCTACCTTTGCTTGTGCATTGATGGTTTGGTTTGCTCCTAAAAATAATACAGCAGCAATTAATAAAGTTTTAACTTGTTTCATTGGTTTTAAAATATTAAGTAATTAATTTATTGTTTTTAATTTCTCTTCTCTAGCTTTTTTGATAGAGTCTCTTTGTTGAATAATTTTTAATCTTCTTTCTTCTAATTCTTTTTTGCGATCTTCAATAATTTTTTTTCTTTCTTCAATAGTTTTAGCTTTTGCTTCTTCTATTTTTTGTTTTGCTAAATCGGCTTCTGTTGTTTTATTGGTATCGGTTGTTTTTGATACCTCCGTTTTAGCGTTGTTAGTACTTTCGGCTTTCTTAGCTGTTTCAGAAACAGTAGTTGTTTTTTTAGCTTCTCTTTCGTTAATAATTTGTTGTCTTCTTTCTTCTAAGGCTTTTTTTCGATCTTCTATTGTTTTGTTTCTTTCTTCAATTGCTTTTGCTTTAGCATCGGCAGCTTTTTGTTTGGCTAATTCGGCTTCAGTTGGAGAGTCAGGTGTTGCAACTTTTTGAGTCTCATTTTTAGCTGATTCAGAAACCGTGCCATTTTTTTTAGCAGCTCTTTCGTCTAGGAGTTTCTGTCTTCTCTCTTCGTACTCTTTTTTCTTTTGTTCTACGGCTGCTTTTCTGTCGGCCATGATTTTTTCTCTCGTAGCCTTTCTCTCGTCTAATATTTTTTGTCTTTCAGCAAGTTCAGGATTATTGTCTATTGCATCTTCTTTACTTTCTTTTTCCTGTTCTGCAGCTAATTCTTTTTTACTTAATTGCTCTCTTTTTTCTGTTCGGTTGATAATTCGCAACACTTGTTCACTTACATCATATCTTTTATCGGCAAAAAGCAAACTTAAATCGGATGATTTATCAAATATGAAATCAAATTTTTTAGCTTCGGCAATGTCTTGAACAGCTGTAAAAACTTGGTCTTGAATAGGTTTTACTAATAAAGCCTTTTGGGTCATTAACAAACCATTTGGGCCAAATCTTTTTTGTTGCAATTCTAATAAATCATTTTCTAAAAAACTAATTTCTGTTTCACGTTCTTCAATTAATGTTTTTGTTAAAAGCGGTTTTTCTGCAGCAAGCGCATCTTTGATTTTTTTGATTTCTATTTTCTTTGCTTCAATTTCTTGTTTCCATTTTTCGGCTTTCTCTTCCAGTAGAGCATTTGATTCTTTATAACTATTTACATTTTCCAAGATATACTCCATATCAATAAAACCCACTCGATTACCTCGGTTTGTTTGTGCACAAATACTATTGAAGGTAATTTGTACAAGTAATAGAAATAAAAAATGTTTTCTCATAACTTAAAGTTTTAGAAAATCAACAATCAATTGTCTTAGAATTGTTGTCCAATTATGAAATGGGTTTCCCAACCATTTGGAGTATTAGATCCTGGTACGCCATCAAATCCATGTCCAAAATCGATTCCTAATAATCCAAATGCTGGCATGAATACTCTTAAACCAAATCCTGCTGAACGCTTAATATCAAAAGGATTATAACTTTTGAAATTTGAAAAAGAATTTCCTGCTTCTAAAAATGCTAAGGCATAAATAGAGGCCGCAGCTTTCAATGTTATAGGATAACGTAATTCCATAGAGAATTTATTGTATACCGTTGCTCCAGCTTGTGTCCCATTTTCAACAGGTGTTAAGGAGTTGTTTGGGTATCCTCTTAATTGTACGGTTTCTCTACCATCCATAGAATAGTTTGCCATACCGTCTCCTCCAACAAAAAATCTTTCAAAAGGTACCAATCCTCGGTCTTGGTTATAAGCACCTAAGAATCCAAATTCAGTAAGTGTTCTTAATACAAATTTACCATAAACTTTTGTATACCAGTCTGCTTTGAATTTAATTTTGTAATATTCTAACCAATCGTATTTTTTCTGGTCTACTTTAGATTGATCAGCAGAAGCATCCGATACTGAATTTGCTTTTATATAAGTCCCAGATTCCGTTCTTTTTAAGTAATCAACTCCCGAAATTGGAACTCCATTGCTTTCATCAACTGTTATTCCTGAATTTGAATCGTATTTTAATTTGTATGCATCTTGATTCTTTAAATCACCATAATCAATTCCATTTAATAAAGAGTAAGGAGGTGTGAATTTCGCTGATATACTAAATTCAGAACCATATGTTGGGAAAATAGGATTTACCCCTTTATTGCTTCTTGATAGTCCTACTGTGTAGGCTATGTTTTTTGAAGATCCATCTCCGAAAGTGAATAATCCAACATTGTAATTATTCAAATCATAGCTTTGGTAACTGATTGATTGAGATAATACAAAGAAATCATCAGGTACAGTTAATCTTTTGGCTAAACCTACCGATACTGTGAAAATATTAAAACTTCGGCTCTTGTCTACCGTGAATGTTGTAAAGTTATTTGCAAATTGTTTACTATAGGAGATAGAAGAGTTAAATTGTACTGGTTTCTTTTGTCCAAACCAAGGTTCCGAGAACGATAAACTATAGGTTTGGAAATAGGTACTTCCTTGTAAACGCAAGGCTACTTTTTGACCGTCTCCCATAGGAAGTGGTTTGTAAGCAGATTTGTTTCCAATGTTTCTTGCCGAGAAGTTATTAAATGAAAGTCCTAAGGTTCCAATGAAACCTCCTCCTCCGTAACCTCCCTGAAGTTCGATCTGGCTAGATCCTTTTTCTACCAGATTGTATTCAATATCAACAGTTCCAGCTGCTCCATCTACATTTTTGAATTTAGGATCAATCGCTTCTGGGTCAAAATAGCCTAATTGACCAATTTCTCGTACGGTTCTAATAAGTTCTTCCTTATTGTATTTTTCACCTGGTTTTGTTCGTAGTTCACGATAGATAACACGGTCGTTCGTTTTGTCATTTCCTACTACAGTAATGTGATTGAAATATGCAATAGGACCTTCTGTAATTCTAATTTCAAAATCGATGGTGTCATTAGCCGTTTTTACCTCTACCGCATTGATATTTGAGAAAAGGTATCCATTGTTTTGGTATAAATTGGTAATATCCTCACCGTCTGGTTTCGACTTATCTGCAATTCTCTTTTCAAGTAATACTCCGTTGTAGGTTTCTCCTTTTTTGATCCCAACATATCGATTTAAAAATTGATCAGGATATACCGAGTTACCTAAGAATTTAATTGTACCAAAATAATACTTGTTTCCTTCTTCAACATTGATTTTTATTGCAAGGGCATTTTTTTCTTTATTGTATGCAACAGTGTCCGAAACAATACGGGCATCTCTATAACCTTTTTCTTTGTAGGCTTCAATTACTTTTTCTAAATCTTCTTTGTATTTGTCTTTAATGAATTTGGAAGCTTTTAAAACACGTATAGGATTTCTTTGTTTGGTGTTTTTCATCGCTTTACGTAATTTTTTATCAGTAATCTTACTGTTATTTACAAAATCGATGCTGCTAATTTTTATTTTATCACCTTTGTCTACACTGACCACCATGTTAACTTGGTTAGTGGCCGAAGTGTCTTTTACGATATTAATATTGGTTTTTGTATTGAAAAAACCGTCTTTTTTATACTTGTTTTCAATGTAGTTCTTTGTCGTAGTTATAAGGTTTTCGTTGACTACTTTTCCTTTTGTAAGACCATTGTCTTTGATAAAAGTTTCAACTTTTCCTTTTTTTACTCCTACAAATTTTACATCATTTAGTTTAGGAAGTTCTTTAATGTCTAAGTCAAGATAGATACTGTCATTGTCTATTCGGTTTACATAAAAAGCAATTTCATCAAAAAGCCCTAGTTTACCCAGTTTTTTGATCGCTGCACTAATTTCCTCCCCCGGTACAGTGATTTCTTGACCTTTTTGTAAGCCAGCAAATGTTACAACTGTTTGGTCGTTAAAACTAAGTTTGTTAGTTAATTCAACCTTAGCTAATATATATCTTTTTCCCTGATCAAATGGTACTCTGTCTTGTGCCTTAATTTGTGAGAAACTACCCAGTAATACAAGGGTAAGTAATGCTTTTATACTTTTATTCAACACTAAAAAATTATTTAATTTGTTCACTTGTTTTTCCAAATCTACGTTCTCTTTTTTGATAACTAATAAGCGCCTCATAAAGGTGCTCTTCTCTGAAATCAGGCCACATAACTTCAGAAAAAAACAATTCAGCATAAGCAATTTGCCAGAGGAGGAAATTACTTATCCTGTGTTCTCCACTTGTTCTGATTAATAAATCTACATCAGGTAAATTTTGCGTGTAAAGATGCTGATTTATAATTGAATCGTCAATAGAGTCTATTGAAATTATATTATTTTTAACTTTATCAGAAATCCTTTTTACGGCATTTACTATTTCTTCTCTAGAACCATAACTTAGGGCAAGTGTTAAGGTCATTCGAGTGTTGTTTTTAGTTTTTTCCATTACCTCTAGGAGTTCTTTTTGAGCTGTTTTAGGCATCATTTCGATATTTCCTATGGCATTGAGTTTGATGTTGTTGTTTTGCAACGTAATTAATTCTTTTTGTAGCGATTTAATTAGAAGCTTCATCAAGGTTTCTACCTCAAGTTTAGGGCGGTTCCAGTTTTCAGTGGAAAAAGCATATAAGGTTAGATTTTCAATTCCTAATTTTGCACAATTTTCGATAGTAATACGTACCGATTTGGTACCACTTTCATGACCGATGGTTCTTAATAATCCTTGTTTTTTTGCCCAACGGCCATTGCCATCCATAATAATAGCAAGGTGTTTGGGTAGATTTTCTTTATTTATGGTATCTAATACACTCATTTTTTTATTCTGCACAATAGCAAGGTTTTTCTCCAAAGGTATAAGTTAATGTTATCCCTGAGAAGACATACCAATCATTATTATTTAAATTTCCAAAACGCAAAACACTCAAATTGTTGTCGTTAGGATTGCTTCCGTCCAGATTATCTGTAAAGGTATAGCGTGCTCCTACTTCTGCTCCCAGTACCAAGCTTCTTGAAATATTTGTTTTTATTCCCAGAATCATCGGTATTGCGATGGCGTTTTTCCCTCTTTTTTTTATTGTTTCTCCTAATTCGATATATAAATCGTCATACGCGAAAAAATTTATTCCCGAAGCCACATACGGTGTAAATTTGTGGGCTAATGTATGAAGATTAAAATCAAAAAAATTGAATTCAAGGCCTAAAGATAGTTCTTTTATGCTATTTTCAAAATGATATCCTCTCAGTCTTCTGCTTGGTTCCTCCGAATTAAAGTCGTCAGCACTTATTGTAGATTGAGTATAGGAAATTCTCCAAGCATGTCTAGGACTTCGATTCCATTTGTATACTATTCCAAAAGCAGGCTCATTTGGAGCAATATAGGTTGTGTTTCCTACGTCGCCAATATAGTTGCTTCCTCCTAAAAAAACACCTATTTCATGAATCTGAGCTTGTGAATAGATACTAAGAAATAAACAAACTAGTATGCTTAAATTTTTTTTCATTTTCATCGAAAATTGCTTGCAAATATAATAATTATCAATACCAAACCATACGCATTAAAATAAATGTACTTTTTTTAAGAAAATAGTCGATTTATTCTAATGAGAATCTTTCCATTAAAAACGGAAAACTTCTGATGTATTGTGTGGTGTTGGGAATAATAAAAGATTAATTTCTTTTGTCTTCTCCCCAAAGCAATTTACTTCGTAATGTTTTTAAGAAAGTTTCATTTGGAATTTCTACCATATTGATTTGGAACGGTGTCTTTTTTACGGTTAATATGGTTTCGTTTTTAACGGAAGTGATTCGGGAATCTAATGAAACTAAATAGTTTTCTTCACGACCAGATACTTTCAAAGTAATTTCTGTTTCGTCTGGTATTACTAATGGGCGAGCATTAAGATTGTGTGGAGCGATAGGCGTAATTACTAAGCTTTTTACATCAGGAGTTAAAATAGGACCGCCACAACTTAATGAGTACCCCGTTGAACCAGTAGGGGTAGAGATAATTAAACCATCGGCCCAATACGAATTTAAAATTTCACCATTTAAGTAGGTTTCTATCGTAATCATAGAAGTGGTGTCTTTTCGGCTCACTGAAACTTCGTTCATCGCAAAATTGATGTCTTTTAAGGCCTCGTTTTCTGGTGAAGAAGTCAAGCTTAAAAGCGTTCTTTTAGACAGACTGTATTTTTTGTCAATTACCAGTTGCAGAAATTCGTCAATATTTTCCTTTTGAACTGTTGCTAAAAAACCTAATCTACCTGCATTGATTCCTAAAATTGGGATTCCAGAATCTCGAACCAGTGTAGCAGCTCTTAAAATGGTTCCGTCGCCCCCAATGCTTAGTAGCATCGAAAAACTAGCGTCTAGTTCGGTATGTGAAGAAAAGGTTTTGTATTCCTTTTCGATAATTTTTTTTTCTTGAATTAAAGCTAAAAAATTAGATTCGATTACAATTTCGATATTTCTTTTATTAAAAAATACGAAGATGTCTTTTATGATAGGTTCTGTACTATTTTGATAATATTGACCGTAAATGGCTATTTTCATTGAAATTACATGTTTAGGTATTTGTCCAAATAGTCGGAACGTTCTTTTAGGTTAGCGATATAAGAATCTTCGTGGTGTTCTGATATGATTTCGTAATTGTATCTTCTGAAAGTTTGTATAATTTCATTAATAGCACCAGAACTTATTTTGATAGTAACTTCTACGCTACTAATATCCGATTCAGAGATGAATACTCCTAATAGCTTACCATTATTACTTTCCACAATTTGAGCGATTTGGCTCATAGAATAATCCAGAATTCCTTTTCTTACTTTCACAACGGCTCCTTGTTCTTTGATAAAAGGGGTTTGGTTAAGGAAAATAATAATGTCTTCTAGTTCATAATAACCTACGTATTTATTGTTTTCGTCTAATATCGGAATTAAATTAGAATGGTTTTTGGCAAAAACCTCTAAAACTTCAAGCCAAAGCGCATTTGTTCGGATAAAAAAAGTTTCTAAACTGTATTTGTAGTCGGCTACTTTTTTCTGTTCTTCAAAAGTTTCAACATCTTCTGCAGAAATACTTCCAATATAAATGCCGTCTTCGGTTACTGGGAAATGAGAAAAATTGAAATCTCCTAAAAAATCTCTCACCACCGCAATAGATTCTTGGCTATCAATAGGTTTAAAATCAGCTGTTATGTAGTTTGTAATTTCCATTTTGTGTGAGTACTCAATTTTTATGCAAAATAATCAAAAAAAGGCAAAAACCCCTAGCTTTTACTTTGTATTTTTGCTACCAAAATATTGTTTTTCGTAATCAAAAATTGTTCCAATGACAAAGTTAAGTGTAAACATCAATAAAATAGCTACTTTACGTAATGCTCGTGGCGGTAATGTGCCTGATTTATTAAAAGTAGCGACCGATATTCAAAAATTTGGAGGAGAAGGAATCACCATTCATCCTCGTCCTGATGAGCGACACATTCGTTACCAGGATGCCCGCGATTTGAAATCGATTGTTTATACCGAATATAATATCGAAGGAAATCCGCAACATAATTTTGTGGATTTGGTTTTAGAATGCAAACCAGACCAAGTGACTCTAGTTCCAGACGCTATTGGAGCGATTACTTCTTCAGCAGGTTGGGATACGATTCAGTATCAGGATTATTTATCTGAAATGATTCAGGAATTTCAACGCAACGGAATCCGTACTTCTATTTTTGTGGATCCGGTTTTAGAAATGATTGAAGGAGCTAAGAAAACAGGAACGGACAGAATTGAATTGTACACAGAGTCTTTTGCACATCAATACAGCGTAGGAAATGAAAAGGGTATTACGCCTTATGTAGAAGCAGCTGTTTTGGCAAACGAATTAGGTTTGGGAATCAATGCCGGACACGATTTAAGTTTGGATAATATTCAGTTTTTTAAACAAAATATTCCTGGATTATTAGAGGTCTCTATTGGTCATGCTTTGATTTCAGAAGCCTTGTATTTAGGATTGGAAAACGTTGTTAATATGTATTTGCGAAAATTAAAATAATATAATTGGTTGGAAGATTTGATTGCCTAGTTATTTTCTGCAATCTAAAATCTGCAATCTAAAATCTGCAATCTAAAATCTGCAATCTAAAATCTAAAATCTAATGCTTTATTCAAAAATAGAAGGAGAGGGAAAACCATTTTTAATTATACATGGATTTCTTGGAATGTCCGACAATTGGAAAACCTTAGGACAGCAATTTGCCGAAGATGGTTTTCAGGTTCACATGCTAGATATGCGCAATCATGGTCGTAGTTTTCAATCGGATGAATTTAGTTATGAGTTAATGGTTCAGGATGTTTATGGCTATTGTCAGGAACATTCATTGAAAATCATTCATATTCTAGGTCATTCTATGGGAGGAAAAATCGCTATGCTGTTCGCAACGCGTTATCCAGAAATGGTCGATAAATTAATAGTTGCCGATATTGGACCGAAATATTATGCGCCACATCATCAAACGATTTTAGCGGCTTTGAATGCGGTTGATTTTTCAATTAAGCCAAGTCGTGCAGAAGTTGAAACGACAATTGGTGAGTATATTCACGATTTTGGCACCAAACAATTTTTGCTAAAGAACTTATATTGGGTGGAACCTGGACAATTGGCTTTCCGATTCAATTTGGCAGTTTTCAATGAAAAAATAGAAGAGATTGGAGTTCCATTGCCTGAGGAGTTAGTGTTTGAAAAACCAACTCTTTTCATACGTGGAGGAAATTCAAATTATATTTTAGATTCCGATATCGAAAATATTGCGATGCATTTTCCAATGATGAAGTTAGAAACGATTCCTAATGCTGGACACTGGCTCCATGCCGAAAATCCGTCTTTGTTTTATCAAATGGTTATTTCTTTTTTGAATTAAAAGTCGATTAAAATAGAAACAGTAACATTGGGTTGCTGTTTTTTTGTTTGAATTTTGATAAATGTATAAAAAACACTTATGTTTGTTGTTTGCATTAAAAACATACAAACCAACTAAAATAATATGAAACCACATCTTTTTTCATTTCAAAAAAATAAATTAAACAAGCAACTTGTTTTATTGTTACTCTCTGTATTGCTATTTTCTGCCTGCAAAACGACTAAAGACTCCACACAGAAATCGTTAAAAGAAAAGTTGAGTGCTTATTTAATGGTATATTTTAAAGATGATACCCACAGTTTGTATTTTGCATTAAGTAATGATAGTTATACGTTTACCGATGTGAATAATGGAAAACCAGTTATTGCAGGTGATACTATTGCAGAGCAAAAAGGAATTCGTGATCCTTATATCATGCGTGGCAATGATGGTTATTTTTATATGGCAATGACTGATTTGCATATTTATGGAAAACAAAAAGGTTATCGAGATACCGAATGGGAACGTCCTGGAGATAAATATGACTGGGGAAATAACCGCGATTTGGTTTTGATGAAATCAAAAGATTTGATTCATTGGACACATTCAATTTTAGATATTGACAAGATGTATCCGGAGTGGAACGTAGGTTGTGTTTGGGCTCCTGAATTGATTTTTGACGAAGCCAAAGACAAAATCATGATTTATTTTACGATGCGAAAAGGCAAAGGGAAGACCAAGTTGTATTATGCTTATATGAATAAAGATTTTACCGCTTTAGAATCTACTCCTGAAATTTTATTTGAATATCCAGATAGCAGTAAACAAATTTTAGATGCTGATATTACTAAATTGCCTGACGGAAGATTTTGTATGATGTATGTGGCACAGGAAAATCCGGGTGGAATTAAAATTGCTTTTTCAGACAAGGTCAATTCAGGTTATGGGTACCAACCAGAACAAATTGATTTTGAGAAAAAATCATGTGAAGCGCCTAATGTTTTCAAACGTTTAAGTGATAATAAATGGGTGTTGATGTACGATATTTTTAGTGTCAATCCGCATAATTTCGGATTTGCAGAAACTGTTGATTTTAAAACGTTTACTAATCTTGGACATTTTGACGAAGGGGTAATGAAACGTACTAATTTTTCGGTTCAAAAGCATGGTTCGGTTATTCATTTAACTAAAAAGGAAGCGGAACGTTTGGCTAAACATTGGGGAATGAATTTTACTCCAAAAAACACCAAATAGTCATGAAGTTATTCTTAAAGATAGTATTGTGTAGTTTGTTATTTGTTATAAACATAAGTGCGCAAAAGAAAGATTATAAGGGATATCTTTTTGCTTATTTCGAGGGTAAAGGACCTGCTGAAAAACAAGAACAGCTTCGTTTTGCCGTGAGTGATGATGCAGTTAATTGGAAAGCTTTGAATAATAATGAACCGATAATCGCTTCTAAAGATATTTCAAATACAGGAGGAATTCGTGACCCTCATATTTTAAGAGGTGCCGATGGCAATAGTTTTTACATTGTTGCCACAGATATGTATACCGTAAAAAATGGATGGGATTACAATCCGGGAATTGTTTTGATGCATTCTAAAAATCTTTTAGATTGGAAATCATCCGTAATTGATTTAGAGAAATTGTATCCAAAGAAATTTAAAGATATTAAATGGGTATGGGCACCACAAACTTTTTATGATACAAAGGCTAAAAAGTATTTGGTGTATTTCACGGTTCGTTTTAGATACAATGAAAAATTAGATTTTTATTGCGCATATGCTAATAAAGATTTTACGGCCTTTGAAGCCGAACCAAAATTACTATTCAGTCCTAAAGATGGCGCCATTGATGGAGACATCATATACAAAGACGGTGTTTATCATATGTTTTACAAAGGAAATACCAAGGATGAAAACGGTAAAGAAATTAAAAACGGAATTAAACAGGCAACGAGCAAAAAATTGTTAGGACCTTGGAAGGAAAGTTTTGAGTATTTGGATTATTATGCAGATAAAAAAACTGGTGTTGAAGGTTCTTCTGTATTTAAATTGAATGATAGCGATGATTATATTTTAATGTATGATTTGTATTCGAGTGGACGTTATGAATTTCAACGATCTAAAGATTTATATCAATTTACAGATAAAACGGAATCGTTTACCAAAGATTTCTTTCCAAGACATGGTAGTGTTGTGAGTATTACAAAAGAAGAAGCACAACTATTAAATGAAAAATGGGGTGGAGTACCTCAAAGCTTATTAACTGCTAAAGACGGAACTTATCGGTTTAAATCGGAAGGGAATCCAATAATCAAGCATAAATTCACGGCTGATCCTGCTGCTTTTGTGGAAAAAGATACGCTTTGGTTATTTACAGGACATGATTTTGAAGGCGGTCAAAAAGGATATAAGTTGAAAGATTGGTTGGTATTTTCAACCACCGATTTAAAAAATTGGACAGAGTATCCAATTCCTTTAAAAATTGAAGATTTTAAGTGGGATAAAACAAATGATGCATACGCTGGTCAAGCCATAAAGAGAAACGGTAAGTACTATTGGTATATCAGTACTAATGGTTCAGGAATAGGGGTTGCCGTTGCCGACAAGCCGCAAGGACCTTATAAAGATGCCATTGGAAAACCACTTCTAACCAATGCTGATTGTTTTGCTTCTACACATTCATGGACTTGTATTGATCCTGCTGTTTTTATTGATGATGATGGACAAGCTTGGTTGTTTTGGGGTAATGGAGTGTGTTATTATGTGAAGTTGAAAGCGAATATGATTGAAATTGATGGGCCAATTAAGAAAATCGATTTTGAAGGATTACAATTTACTGAGGCACCATGGATTCATAAGCATAATGGTTATTATTATTTGAGTTATGCTACTGGGTTTCCCGAAAAAATAGCCTACGCAATGTCTAAAAATATTGAGGGACCCTATGAGTTTAAAGGGATTTTGAATGAAATTGCAGGAAATTCAAATACGAATCATCAAGCAATACTAGATTTTAAAGGACAATCGTATTTTATTTATCACAATGGCGCAATTCAAACTAATGGCGGTAGTTACAGTCGTTCGGTTTGTATTGATAATTTACAATATAATAATGATGGATCCATCAAACGCGTTAGTATGACTACCGAGGGAGTTTCTCAACGTTAGATAAAATTTCTTATTCAAACAAATTGACATTGTTAAAATAGTAGTATTTTTGAATTTTAAATATTAAGTAAATGAAAACACTCGTTCGAATCCTAACTACATCTATATTAGTTTTGCTTATCTCTCATTTTATGCATGGGGTACATGTAGACAGTTTTACAACTTCACTTTTGGTTGCTATCGTTTTAGGTTTGCTTAATATTTTTATAAAGCCTATTTTGGTTCTATTTACTTTACCAATTACTTTTTTTACACTTGGACTATTTTTATTAATCATCAATGGGTTGATTATTATTATATGCGATAAAATTGTAGGCGGTTTTGATGTAGATAATTTCTTTACAGCTTTGTTGTTTAGTATTATTTTATCTGTTTCTCAATCCTTAGTGAATTTGTTTTTAGGTAAAAAGTAAGCTTTAGAAGTTCTAAATAAATCATAAAAAAGTAATGCTATTCGACATTAAAGGATATATTGTTTAAATTTGTGTATGTAATCGTTTTATGATGAACAAAATCTACTTTATATTGCTAATGTTGCTCGGCTTCTTAATGATGCCAAGCACTACTTATGCTTGTGGATTGGCCTCTAAAGGACATTCTTGTAAGATGGAAATCGCTACAAAATCTAAGAAACACGATTGTTGTAAAAAACAATCAAAATCTTCAAATAAGGGGTGTACAGGTAAATGCGGACAAGCTATGTGTAGCGTTTCTTCTTTAGGCTCTGGAATTTCGGTGTCTGTACAATATGATTTATATAGACCATTATTCAATATTGTAAAAATCAAACAAAATTTTTCGCAAGTATTGTCTGTTCCCTCGGATGGTTATACTAGCTTATGGGTGATTCCAAAAATAGGTTGAACTTTTCTTGATAGCCAAAGGTGTATCAAATTAAAAGCAATTTTTGCTTTCCAAAATTATTTATTTTACCGTTAATCCGATAGTATAATAGGCTTTGAACTATTGTTACTCGGTTGACATTTTCACAATTTTAAAAAAATACAATCATGAAATCATTAAACAAAATAATGATCGCAGCAGTACTAGTATTGTTGTCATCAGTGAGTCTAAAAGCACAAATTAAAAATGAAAAAACAGCAGAAGTAAAAATTTCTGGTAACTGTGGGATGTGCAAGAAAAATATAGAAAAAGCAGCGAATGTAAACAAAGAATCAGCTGTAGTATGGGATACCAAAACTAAAATAGCCAAAATTAGTTATGATTCGACGAAAACAAATCAAGATGCTATTTTAAAACGTATTGCAAATGCAGGATATGATAGCGAAAAGTTTAAAGCAACTGAGGAGCAATACAATAAGCTAAGTAAATGTTGTCAATACGACAGAGAAGCTGCAACAAGTACAGAGACTGATAAATCTGAAAAAAAAGAAAACCACGAAGAGCATAAACACTAATGCAGTAGCATTGTTTATATAAGATAATTAGTTGAATTTAAATCAATAAGATGAAAAAAATAATCCTTTCCACATTCGTATTAGCATTGGTAATGCTTAGTTGTAATTCGAAAAATAAAGAAGTAAAAGCGTCAGAAGGGCAAGAAGTTGCAAATACTGAGTCTCAATATAGTTGTCCGATGCATCCAGAAATCACAGGAAAAGCAGGAGATGTGTGTAGTGAATGCGGTATGGAACTTGAAGCAAAATCAACAGAAATTGTTGAAGATACCAAAGTAGATATTCCAGAAGTTACTGAGGCAGTAAAATCGACTGTTTCTACTGAAGCTATTGTTAATGGTTATTTGAAAGTTAAAAATGCTTTGGCAAATGATAATTCGGAAGAGGCTGCAACAGCTGCCAATGATTTCATTAAAGCCGTTTCTGCTACTAATACTTCTAAAATCGATTCCAAATTATTGGCTAAATTTAGCAGTAGTACTGATGACGCAAAAAAACAAGCTGAATTAATCGCTAAAAACAAGAGTGATATCGATCAACAAAGAGCCTACTTTGCAGCTTTAAGTAAAGATATATCGACTTTGATAGCTAATTTTGGCACAACGAAACATTTGTACCAAGATTATTGTCCAATGTATAACGAAGGAAAAAGCGGATATTGGATTAGTGAGATGAAAGAAATTAAAAATCCTTATTTTGGTTCCGAAATGCTGGAATGTGGAGGGATGATTAAAGAAATCAAATAATTTCACGTAATTATTCATTGGCTTATGAAACTATTAAAATCCTAACTCATTTTAAGTTAGGATTTTTTTGTTCAAAAATGCTAGTTAAATCCTTTTTTTAAATGAAAATTTACATTAAGAATATGGTTTGCGCTCGTTGCGAAATGGCAGTGAGAACTCTTTTTGATGAAATTAAAATTTCGGTACTTTCTATTAAATTAGGCGAAGTCGAACTTTCTAAAACTTTGGAGGATATTGAAAAAAAACAATTGTCGGAAAAACTGAAAGCTCTAGGTTTTGAATTATTAGACGATAAAATAAGTAAGACTATTGAGCGAATTAAAAATCGTATTATCGATTTAGTTCATCATCAAAATGAACAGCCTAAAATTAATTTGTCAAGTTATCTTTCGGATGATTTAAACCAAGATTATAGTGCTTTGAGTAATTTATTTTCTGAGACAGAAGGCATCACTATTGAACATTATTTTATTGCTCAAAAAATAGAAAGAGTCAAAGAATTGTTGATTTATAACGAACTTAGTTTGAGCGAAATTGCGTTTCAATTAAACTATAGTAGTGTTGCTCATTTGAGTAATCAATTTAAAAAGACAACGGGTATCACACCTACTCAGTTCAAACAGTTGAAAGAAAAAAAGAGAAAACAAATTGACGATTTATAAATAATGTAAATCTTTTCCATGATTGTGCAACTGTTAAGGCATACGAGATTCGGAAATTTGTATAAGTACTTTTTAATAATAATAACGATGAAACATACTTATAAAATATCAGGAATGTCATGTGACGGTTGCAGAACCAAAGTGGAGAAAACCTTGAATACTATTTCAGGGATTGAAGCTCAGGTAACTTTGCTTCCTCCTCAGGCAACCATAACGATGGAGAAACATGTACCTACGAATGAATTGCAAAAAGCTTTATCAGCTGTTGGGAAATATACCATAGAAATGGAAACTACATCTACAAAGGATTCGGTTCATGAAGAAGTGGTAGCAAAAAAAACTTGTTGTAGTGTCGCTCACGCCTATAACCATGAACAGAAAAGCAATCCTAAAATTGTAGCAGGTAAATATTATTGCCCTATGTTTTGCGAAGGCGATAAGATGTACGACAAAGCTGGAGATTGCCCTGTATGCGGAATGGATTTAGTAAAAGCACCCGAATTAGAAATAACTAAAGTCCAATATACTTGCCCGATGCATCCAGAAGTGGTTCAAAACGAACCAGGTTCTTGTCCTATTTGCGGAATGGATTTGGTGCCAATGAAGCCAGTAGAAAACGAAGAAAATAAAAGTTATTTAGACTTGGTTCATAAAATGAAAATAGCGGTACTTTTTACAGTTCCTATTTTCATTATTTCGATGTCGGAGATGATTCCACACAATCCTTTGATGCATTTATTGGATATGAAAATATGGAATTGGGTTCAGTTTGGATTATCAATTCCTGTAGTCTTTTATGCTACTTGGATGTTTTTTAAACGTGCTTGGAAATCGTTGGTAACCTGGAATCTCAATATGTTTACACTTATAGGTATTGGTGCTGGTGTTGCATTTTTATTTAGTTTGGTTGGCTTGTTTTTTCCCGATGTATTTCCAGCAGAATTCAAAACCGCCGAAGGAACGGTTCATTTGTATTTTGAGGCGACTACCGTTATTTTAACTTTGGTATTACTGGGGCAATTGTTGGAAGCTAGGGCACACAGTAGGACTAGTGGAGCGATAAAAGAGTTGCTAAAATTAGCACCCACTGAAGCAGTTTTAGTTGAAAATGGTATTGAAAAAATAATTGCCATTGACGCGATTAAAAAAGGTGATTTGTTACGAGTGAAACCAGGGGATAAAATTCCGGTTGATGGAAAAATAATCGAAGGAGAAAGTACCATTGACGAGTCTATGATTACGGGTGAGCCTATTCCAGTAGATAAAAAGAAAGAGGATGCTGTTGTTGCAGGAACAATTAACGGGAACAAAAGTTTTTTGATGATGGCCGAAAAGGTAGGTGCCGAAACCTTGCTTTCGCAAATTGTACAAATGGTTAATGATGCTAGTCGATCTAGAGCGCCAATTCAAAAATTAGCCGATACTATTTCCAAATATTTTGTGCCCATTGTAGTTGTGGTAGCAATACTAACATTTTTTGCTTGGGTACAATGGGGGCCTGCCGAAAATGCGTTGGTGTATGGATTCATCAATGCTGTAGCGGTCTTGATTATTGCCTGTCCATGTGCTTTAGGTTTAGCTACGCCCATGTCAGTAATGGTGGGAGTGGGAAAAGGGGCTCAATTGGGTGTTTTGATTAAAAATGCCGAAGCCTTGGAAAACATGAATAAGGTTAATGTTTTGATTACCGATAAAACAGGTACGCTTACAGAGGGGAAGCCTTCGGTTGAAAAAATTGTAGCTTCAAATGGACAAGAGGAGGAATTGTTACAAAACATTGCTTCTGTCAATCAATACAGTGAGCATCCTTTGGCGCAGGCCGTAGTCCAATTTGCGAAAGCGAAAAAAATTACTCTTTTAAATACCGAAAATTTTGAAGCAATTACCGGTAAAGGAGTGGTAGGAATTGTAGCAGCGAAACAAGTCGCTTTAGGGAATGCTAAACTTATAGATCAAATTAATGCGTCTATTTCTCCTGAAATGGAAAAACAAGTAATTGCTGAGCAAAAATTGGGAAAAACGGTTTCTTATATTGCAATTGATCAAAAGGTTTTGGGATTTGTGACCATTAAAGACGCTATAAAAATCAATAGCGCCTCGGCAGTTAAAGAATTGATGCGAAAAGGAGTCGAAGTAATAATGCTTACTGGAGACAACCATAATACAGCTCAGGCAGTGGCAGACGAATTGCAATTAAGTTCGTTTCAGGCTGGGTGCTTGCCGGAAGATAAATTGAAAGTAATTAAAAAATTACAATCCGAAGGGAAGATTGTTGCAATGGCTGGTGATGGAATTAATGATGCGCCTGCTTTGGCTCAATCGGATGTAGGAATTGCTATGGGAACCGGAACGGATGTGGCCATAGAAAGTGCCAAGATTACTTTGGTTAAAGGCGATTTGCAAGGTATAGTAAAAGCAAAAGAATTAAGTCACGCGGTGATGAAAAATATTCATCAGAATTTGTTTTTTGCCTTTTTCTATAATGTAATCGGAATTCCAGTTGCAGCGGGAGTTTTATATCCTGTTTTCGGAATTTTATTATCACCTATGATTGCTGCTTTAGCAATGAGTTTGAGTTCGGTTTCCGTAATTTCTAATGCCCTAAGATTACGAACATTTAAAATTTAAAAATGATGAAAAAAATACTATTCTTATTGTGCTTTTTGACTTTATCAGTAATGGTAAAAGCGCAGGATAAAAAGGCTACACAAGATTTTTATTATACTTGTGTGATGCATCCAGAAATCCATGAAGCCAAACCTGGTAAATGCCCAAAATGCGGCATGAATTTGACAAAAGCAAAAGAGAAAAAAACAAAAAAAGAAGTAATTAAAAAAACAACTTCGGTAGTGCCAATTCCTAAAAAACCTGCCGTAGTTGTTCCAAAGACAGCAGTTGTAACTCCTAAAGAGCCAGTAATAGAAATGGTTCCTTTTGTTAAAGAAGAAGTAAAAGAAGTGCTGCCGGAATTGCCAAAGACTATTTCGAAAAAGGTTCGTTATGATTTGTATGTTCGTGATACCCTAGTTACAATTGGTGATAAACCCAAACGTGCTATTGCGGTAAACGGCCAAATTCCTATGCCAACATTAACATTTACCGAAGGTGATACTGCCGAAATTTATGTTCATAATAAATTAAAAGAAAGTACCTCTTTGCACTGGCATGGTTTATTTGTCCCAAACAAAGAAGACGGAGTTCCTTTTTTAACTCAGATGCCAATTGAACCAGGTACAACTCATAAATATAGTTTTCCAATTATTCAAAACGGAACACATTGGTACCACAGCCATTCAGGAATGCAGGAGCAAATAGGGATGTATGGGGCTATGATTTTGAAGAAGAAACCCGAAGATCCAACATTTAGAAAAGGAATAGACGATATTCCACAAGTGCCTATAATTTTAAGCGAATGGACGAATTATAATCCGAATAATGTGCATCGAATGTTGCATAATGCTTCGGATTGGTTTGCTATAAAAAAAGGGACAACTCAAAGTTATGCCGAAGCAATCAAACAAGGACATTTTAAAACCAAATTGACTAACGAATGGAAACGCATGTTAGCCATGGATGTAAGTGATGTGTATTATGATAAATTTCTAATTAATGGACAAAACGAAAGTCAGTTGTCGCAATTTAAAGCAGGAGAAAAGGTGCGATTACGAATTTCTAATGCAGGCGCTTCCTCTTATTTTTGGTTGACTTATGCAGGCGGTAAAATGACTGTTGTGGCTAATGATGGTAACGATGTCGAACCCGTTGAAGTTGACCGACTAATCATAGGTGTTTCTGAAACCTATGATGTGATTGTCACTATTCCTGAAAAAAATACTTCGTATGCCTTTTTGGCTACACCAGAAGATAGGACCAAATCGACTTCGATTTATATTGGTGAAGGAACCCGAAAAGAAGCTACGCCTATGCCTAAACTGAAGTATTTTGAAGGCATGAAAATGATGAACGAAATGATGAATATGGACGGAACTATGGATGATATGGGGATGAATATGAGCTTTCAGCAAATGGATATGAATTCAGTAATGTATCCGGAATTATCAGCTGCTTCGTCGCATAAAGATCATGCAGGACATAGTATGAATTCTAAAAGTGCAAAATTGGTTACATTGAATTATTCGATGTTAAAATCACCCACAAAAACTACACTTCCAGCCGATGCACCGGTACGCGAATTAAAATTTGAATTAACCGGAAACATGAATCGTTATGTATGGAGTATGGACAATAAGGTGCTTTCGGAAACGGATAAAATCTTGATTAAAAAAGGAGAAATTGTTCGTATTACTTTGTATAACAATTCGATGATGCGTCATCCCATGCATTTGCACGGTCATGATTTTAGAGTGTTGAATGGTCAAGGGGATTATTCGCCATTAAAAAATGTGCTGGACATCATGCCTATGGAGACCGATGTGATAGAATTTGCTGCTAATACAGATGGGGATTGGTTTTTTCATTGTCATATTTTGTATCATATGATGGCAGGGATGAATCGTGTTTTGAGTTATGAAAATTCGCCGGAAAATCCACTTTTGCCTAATAAAGAAGCTGCTTATAAGAAATTACAAGCCGAAAGTAATAGTTTTCATTTCATGGCCGAAAATGATTTTGCAACTAATGGGAATGATGGTATGGCAATGTTGCAAAATACCAGATGGAGTTTTGGAACAGAATGGAGACTAGGATATATGAATCATCATGGTTATGAATCTGAAACGCACATTGGGAGGTACATAGGAAGAAATCAATGGTTGATGCCTTTTATAGGTTTTGATGCCCGATATAGAAAATTAGTGCATGGTGAAATGGAAAAAAACCTCTTTGGTCAAACGAATACTAAGGATAAAAGATTGCAAGTAAGTTTAGGGCTTAGTTATACTTTACCTTTGCTAGTAATCGCTCAAGCTGAGGTGTATCATGATGGGAATCTTCGTTTTCAATTAATGCGTGAGGATATACCCTTATCAAAACGATTGCGAATGGCTTTTATGGTCAACACCGATAAAGAATATATGGCAGGATTAAAATACATCATTGCTAAAAATTTGGGGCTAACCACACATTATGATAGTGATATGGGAATTGGTTTTGGTTTGAATTTGAATTACTAAAGTCATTGTTTGTATTTTTGATAAAAAATTAGGACCATGTTACAACTTTCAGAAATTTGGATTTATCCCGTAAAATCTTTGGCTGGGATTCGATTAGAAAAATCTAGAGTTACTCAAAGAGGTTTAGAATACGACCGAAGATGGATGTTAGTGGATGAAAAGGGTGTTTTTGTCACTCAAAGAAAATACCCTCAACTAGTGTTGTTTCAGCCTAAAATTGATGGGGATTTTATGCAAATTTCTCATAAAGATGCAACTAAAGGGAGTGTGTCTTTTTCGCTTTCGCAAAAGAATGAAAAACAACCAATAGAGGTACAGGTTTGGGAAGATAGTGTGAGCGCTATTGAGGTTAGTGAGCAGGTTTCGTTTTGGTTCTCGGAAATTCTTGGGTTTAATGTTAGATTAGTGTTTATGCCTGATGAGAGTCTGCGTAAAGTAGATCCAGATTATGCTGTGGCCCCTGATGATATTACTTCTTTTTCGGATGGTTTTCCGTTTTTAATTATTGGTCAGGCATCATTAGATGATTTGAATACGAGGTTGCAGGAAAAAGTGGGAATGGAGCGTTTCCGACCCAATTTTGTGTTTTCGGGAGGGGAAGCTTATGAGGAAGAACAATGGAAAGAATTCCGTATTGGGAATCTTGTATTTCATGGAGTAAAGCCTTGCGGACGTTGTATAATGACTACTGTAGATGCACAAAGGGGTAATTTTTCAGGTAAAGACCCCCTTTCTACCTTATCAACCTATAGAAAAAAAGGAAATAAGGTACTCTTTGGTCAAAATGTTATTGCAAAACAACAAGGTGAGGTAAAAGTTTCGGAGCGTATTCGGCTGTGGTAAAAGAGTTAACGAAATTCTTGGCTTATTCTCGGGTAATTTCATCCAGAATTGTTTTGATTTCTTTAAGTGTTATTGGTTTTACTAGATAATTATCATTTAAATTGTATGTTTCGGCTCTTTTTTTATCGTCCTCACTATTTGAACTGGTTAGTATATAAACAATAATTTTAGTCTTAATTGGAATTTTAGTGAATTCGTCTAAAAATTGCCATCCATCCCAAATGGGCATATTTAAATCCAGTAAGATAATTTCTGGCAGTGTTTCACTGTTTAGAAAAATAGCTTTTAATTTATCATAGGCTTCTTTACCATTTTTGTAGACCATAATGTTTTCTACAAGTCCGGACATTTCAACCATTTTTTTAGTAATAAACAAATGTGTAGGATCGTCTTCTATAATGCACAAAAGATCAAATTTTTTCATTTTCTAGATATATCTTAAATGTTGTACCAATATTAACTTCGCTTTCTACTTCAATTTTACCATTCATGGATTCAATTTGGTTTTTGGTAATAAATAAACCTATTCCTCTAGAGTCGCTATGGTTGTGAAAGGTTTTATACATTCCAAAAAGCTTATCTCCATGTTTTCGTAAATCAATACCTAAGCCATTATCCGTAAATTTTAGGATGACATGGTTGTTGGTTTTTTCGGTTTCAATTTTCAAATAACTCTCTCTTTCTTTTGAACTGTATTTGATAGCATTAGTAATAAAATTCATTACGATACTATCTAAATAAGCAGGGATACCTTTTACAGGAGTGTTATTTTCAACTTCGTTTATTATTGTAATTTTTTCCTTTTTGGCTTGAGCTACTAAACTACTAATATTATTTTCAATAACTGTTTTTAAATCAATAAGTTCTAATTTTTCTTTTGTAGATAAATTAATTTGAACAACATCCGTTAAATGTTTGATAGTTTCAGAAAGATTAACCGATGATTTTTTTAGATAATCAAAAAATTCGCTTTGGCTAAATTCAGTAAAATTACTTTCTATTAATTCAATTAGTGTGCTAATTCCACCAGAATGAGAACGTAAGTTATGCGAAACGATATAAGCAAAGTTTTTTAATCTTTCATTTTGTGATTCAGCAATTGCAAGTAAAGCTAGTGTTTCTTTTTCTACTTGCTTCATTTGGGTAATATCGGTTGCAATTCCTAAAAAACCTGTAATAGTGTCTTTTTGTTTAATTGCTGTAACCGAAAGTAGAACAGGAAATGCAGTCCCATCTTTTCTTATGTAAGTCCATTCACGTGTTTCGGCTTTTCCTTTTTTTGCTCGATGAACGAAAACATCAAATCCAGTAATTTTTTCACCAGTTTCTTCCCAGTGTTTTTGGGCTACATTTTCTACTTCATCTGCAACATGAATAAGTTGAGGTGTCTCTTTATGAATTAATTCATCGGCTTTATAGCTTAACATTTGTTCTGCTCCTTCGTTGAAAGTCGTTATGATACCGTTGATGTCAGTACCTATAATTGCTACTTGAGTGCTAGCATCCATTAAAGCTTGGTTGTAAGCTATGGTTTTTGCTAGCTGAATTTCGAATGTTTTTTGAGCGGTTATATCTACTATTTGAGAAATGAAATATAAGATGTTACTATAGGAATCTTTTACCATTGAAACTCCAAGAATGATATATACAATATCTCCTTTTTTGTTAAAATATCGTTTTTCCATAGTATAGCCATCACGTTTGCCTAAAATCAATTCTTCTAGTAAACTTAAATCAGTTTCTAAATCTTCGGGATGTGTGATGTCTTGAAAAGTAAGAGCTTTTAGTTCCTCTTCTGTATAACCTAAAATTTCACAAAGTTTTTTATTTACTTTAAGCCATTTTCCTTTTTCATCTAGTAAAGCCATTCCAATAGCAGCTTGCTCAAAGTTGCCTCTAAAGGCTTCTTCGTTGATGCGTAGCTTTTCTTCTTTTATTTTTCGCTCTGTTATGTCTTTATGAGTTCCGTACATCATGAGAGGTTTTCCATCTTCAGTCCAACTGAAAACTTTTCCTCTATCATGAACCCAAACCCAACTACCGTCTTTATGTTTCATGCGGGCTTCTAGTTCATAAAATTCGGCTTTTCCTTCAAAACATAAATTTAATCTTCGTCCTGATTCTTCTAAATCCTCAGGGTGTGCCAATTTTATCCATGTGTCGATATTGATAGGTGCTAATTCTTCCAGTGTGTAACCCACAATTTCAGCCCATCGTTCATTAAATACGGTTTCGCCAGTTTGAACATTCCATTCCCATGTCCCTACATTAGTTCCTTCTAAAACGGCTTTGTAACGGAAACGATCGTCTACAATTTCTTGAATAGGACGGCCTTCAGGAACAATAAATTTTACTTTATTGTATTCATCAAAAACAGGTCGCATACTAAAAAGAATTGTCATTGGGATATGATTTGCAATCCAAATGCTTACTTCATATGATATTTCTTCTCCTTGTAGCGCTTTTTTGAAATTTTCTTTTAATTCGTTTTGAGTTTCTTTAGAAATCTGCCACCAATAACAATCCCAAAATAGCTTTCCAATCACATCCTTTGATTGTATTCCGGCCGTTTTAATAGCGGTGTCATTAGCCTCAATTAAAACGCCATTTTTGTCTAAAAGTCCAATAAATGAAAAAGTAGAGTTAAAGATACCTTGGTATTTTTGTTCCGATTCTTTTTTCTTGGTGATATCTTGGAAAGTACCAAAAACTTTTATTGTTTTTCCGTTTTCTACTAATGCTTTACCTGAAGAGCGAACCCACTTCAGATTATTGTTTGCTGTGATAAAACGACATTGAACGTCAAAATCTTCTTGGGTGTTAATCGTTTTCTCTAATGCATTTATGATAATTTGTCTGTCTTCAGGATGATAAAACTCAATAGCTGTTTTCTTGTCAAATGTGAAATCGTTTGGTACTTCATGAATGTGGTAAACTTCATCGGTCCAAAAAATATCTCCGCTAATTACATCCAGTTTCCAAGCGCCAATATTGTTTATTCTCTGGCTTTCATTGAATAAAAGGTTTATTTTATTCAATTCCTCATTTTGTTCTTTTAACAATAGGGATTTTTTTCTAAGCTCAAGAAGTTTAATTACTTGATTCGCTAGTAATTTTAGGTAATCTATTTTTTTGTCAGAGATTTTTTTAGGTTTATCGTCTATTACACACAGCGTTCCTAAGGGATAACCATTATCATTAACTAGAGGAATTCCAGCATAGAATATTACCCTAGGATGCCCGGTTACCAATGGATTGTCATAAAAACGCTCATCCTTTGTGCTGTCTTCAATTATAAAAACGTCCTCTGGTTCATTAATTGCATGAGCACAAAAAGCTAATTCTTTAGGTGTTTCCCTTTCTTTTATACCATGATGTGATAAAAACCATTGCTTGTCCTCAGTCACCAGACTTATTAATGAAATTTTGGTACCACAAATTTCGGCAGCCATTTTTGTTAAAAAGTCGTAATCGTCATGTTCTAATGCCCCAATTATTTTATAAGAATGTAGTTCATTAAGTCTTTCTTTTTCATTTTTCGGGATGTATGGTATTTTCATCTTGGTTAATTGTTTTTTGGATAAAGGGTTGCATTGATTGGTATTTCAACGCCTTTTCAGGACTAAAATTATAAATATTGCTGTGTAAATGCAAGAAATATTTTCAAAATAAGTGTACAAATGTTAAAACGGTTTCAAGTGTTTAAAAAGGTATGATTGTTGATTAAAGGCGCTGTTTTGTTTTTTTTCTGATTAGAAATGAGTTGGTATTTCCATACTATTTGTTACGGATTATTTTGGTTTTTTGAAATTTGAAAATATTTTGATTACCGTTGAAATAAAAATTAGTTTTTGAATTGATTTCGAAACAAAACCAGATATTCTAATTTTGAAGCTTAAAGTCCTTGAAATTCAATCCCAAAGCTTAGGGAAAAAAAGCTTGGATGACGACTAAAAAATTTATAATTTTGCCGTCCAATTTTATTACGTAAATTAAAGAAGAAGATGGATATTAAAAGAGTAGCGATAGATGCTGTAAACGAAACCATTGTAATGACTGTGGTTCACATGGATTACAAAGGGCAAGTAGCTAAAAGAATCAACGAAAAAATGCCATTGGCACAAGTTAAAGGTTTTAGAAAAGGACAAGTACCTAAAGACTTAGTTGAAAAACAATATGGTAAAGCAATCAAGAAAGAAGAAGTTAAAAAGGTAGTTGATTTAGCTCTTGAGCGTTACATTCAATCAGAAAGATTGAATCTTTTAGGAACTCCACTTCTTAAAGCAAATGAAAATTTAGATTGGGATGCTGAAGAATTAGTATTCGAATATGAAATTGGTTTAGTGCCAAACTTCGAATTAGATTTAGATGCTAAAAATGATATCGTAAAATATGTGGTTACTGCTGACGATAAGTTAATCGATGGACAAGTAGAGCGTATTCAAAAACAATTTGGTAACGCAATTCCACAAGACGCTGTAGTTGAAGGTGCTGATTTAAAAGGAATTTTTTCTAACGAAGCAGAAGGAATTGGTAATACAACTACTATTTCATTATCAGTTTTCAAAGACAAAGCGACTGCTGATAAATTCATCGGTAAAAAAGTTGGTGATGTGGTAACTGTAAACACTCAAGGTTTATTTGAAGATGATCACCAATTAATGGATTATTTAAAAGTAAGTCATGATGTGGTTCATACTTTAGCTGTTGATGTTGACTTTACAATCGAAGCTATCACTGTTTCTGAACCGGCTGAATTAAATCAAGAGTTGTTCGATAAATTATTCGGAGAAGGAAAAGTAGCTTCTTTAGATGAGTTGAAAGCGAAAATCAAAGAAGATGCTGAGTCTCAATTTGCGCAACAAGCGGACCAAAAATTATTAGGAGATGTAACCGAGTTTTTAATCGAAAACACAAAATTCGATTTGCCTGCTGAATTCTTGAAAAAATGGTTGCAAACCGTAGGAGAGAAAAAAATGACTGCTGAAGAAGCTGAAGTTGAGTACGCTCGTTCTGAAAAAGGATTGCGTTTCCAATTAATCGAAGGAAAAGCTTTGGCTCAAAACGATATCAAAATTACTTTTGAAGATTTAAAAGCATTTACAGCTAAAAATATCAGAATCCAAATGGCGCAATTTGGTCAAACAAATCCAACTGATGAAGAAGTAGATGGAATTGTAGCTAGAGTTTTATCAAACCAAGATGAGGTGAAAAGACTTTCTGATCAAGTAGTTGCAGAAAAATTATTGGAATTGTTCAAAGAGAAAGCAAATCCAACAACTAAAGAAGTGACTTACGAAGAATTTATTGCTGCTTCTTACGGAGAATAAATAATTTCTTGAATAGCTGTAGGCATTAGCCAATAGTTAAAAAAATAGTTATATTTGAGCGTCAGAAGTTTCTTTTGACGCTCTTTTGTTTTAAGAAGTTTAAGAGCGAAAACAAGACAGAATGGCATTGTTTACAAAGAGGTATAACCTTTGTTAAGTACAATAAAACTGGGTATAACATTAAACTTAGAAAAAATTAATATGAACTACGGTAAGGAATTTAAAAAGTTTGCTACAAAGCACCAAGGAGTAAATGCTATGTATTACGATAAAATCGTAAATGCAATGACACCAACAAACATGACTCCTTATATTATTGAAGAACGCCAATTAAATATTTCGCAATTAGACGTTTTCTCTCGTTTGATGATGGATAGAATTATCTTTTTAGGAACAGGGATTGACGACCAAATTGCAAATATTGTTCAAGCACAATTATTATTCTTAGAAAGTGCGGATGCTTCTAAGGATATCCAAATTTATTTAAATTCTCCTGGTGGAAGTGTCTATGCTGGTTTAGGGATTTATGACACGATGCAATACATTAGACCTGATGTAGCAACTATTTGTACAGGAATGGCAGCTTCTATGGGAGCGGTATTATTATGTGCTGGAGCAGCAGGTAAACGTTCGGCTTTGCCGCATTCAAGAGTAATGATTCACCAGCCTTCAGGAGGTGCTCAAGGAGTTGCTTCGGATATGGAAATCAACTTACGTGAAATGTTGAAATTGAAAGATGAGTTGTATCGTATTATCTCTCATCATTCAGGACAAACATTTGATAAAGTATATGCAGATAGCGAGCGTGATTACTGGATGATTGCTGAAGAAGCAAAACAGTACGGAATGATTGATGAAGTTTTAATTAGAGAAAAATAAAAAAGTTAGAGGTTAGAAGTTAGAGGTACGAATAGAAACTTCTGACTTCTAACTTCTGACTTCTAACTTAAAAAGATGGCAAAAGTAGTATTAGAGTGTTCGTTTTGTGGAAGAAAAAAACCAGAAACCAATTTATTGATTGCTGGTATTAATGCGCATATTTGCGATAGATGTATCGAACAGGCTCACGGAATTGTTCTGGAAGAATTGAAATCAAGCGGAAGTTCAAAATTAGTTGGTGATTTGATTTTGCAAAAGCCAAAAGAAATTAGAGCTTTCTTAGATCAATATGTGATAGGACAAGATCAAACCAAGAAAGTAATGTCGGTGGCGGTGTATAATCACTATAAGCGTTTAATGCAACAACAATTAGACGATGAGGTTGAGATTGAAAAAAGTAACATCATCATGGTGGGACAAACAGGTACAGGAAAAACATTGGTAGCAAAAACTATTGCAAAAATGTTAGATGTTCCGTTGGCTATAGTTGATGCTACAGTGCTTACCGAAGCGGGTTATGTAGGGGAAGATGTAGAAACTATTTTGACACGTCTTTTACAAGCAGCTGATTATGATGTAGCAAAAGCCGAACGTGGAATCGTTTTTATTGACGAAATTGATAAAATTGCTCGTAAGAGTGATAATCCATCCATTACGCGTGATGTATCGGGTGAAGGAGTGCAACAGGCTTTGTTGAAATTATTAGAAGGAACTGTGGTGAATGTTCCGCCTAAAGGAGGTCGTAAACACCCGGATCAAAAATTTGTAGAAGTAAATACCCAAAATATCTTGTTTATTGCAGGTGGTGCTTTTGATGGTATCGAAAGAATTATTTCGAAACGATTGAACCGTCAGGCTGTGGGGTATTCAACTTCAAAAAATGAAGATAATATCGACAAAGAAAATCTGTTGCAATACATTATTCCAAAAGACATTAAAGATTTTGGGTTGATTCCTGAAATCATAGGTCGTTTGCCGGTTTTAACGCACATGGATCCATTAGATAGAGCCACTTTGCGTTCTATTTTAACACAACCTAAAAACGCCTTAATCAAGCAATATGAAAAGTTGTTTTTAATGGATGAAGTTGAGTTTTCGATTACAGATGAAGCCTTGGATTTTATTGTGGATAAGGCATTGGAATACAAATTAGGAGCTCGTGGATTGCGTTCGCTTTGTGAGGCTATTTTAACCGATGCGATGTACGAATTACCAAGTTCTGAGGATAAAATTTTGGAAATCGACGTAGATTACGCCAAAGAAACCTTGAACAAAAATTTATTGAAGCGTCTAGAAATTGCTTCTTAGAAAAATAATATTCATTTCATTTTTAAAACCTGTTCTTTAGTTTGAACAGGTTTTTTTATATGGACAAATTATTAACGCAAAAAACACAAAATCTCCTTTTTTTTAAGCAATATATTGTCGATTTTTGTCGCTTCTAAATCAATATAGATAAAAATGGCAGTTGAAGATAAAGAGATAATTTTATTAAAAGTTTCAGGTCAAGATAAACCAGGGGTAACTGCTGGTTTAACATCAGTATTGGCAACCTATAATGCCGTTATATTAGATATTGGTCAAGCCGATATACACGATACGCTGTCTTTAGGAATTTTATTCGAAATTGAAGCAGGTTCTTCTTCGGGGCCAGTTTTAAAAGACCTGTTGTTTAAAGCCTATGAATTAGGAATTAAAGTGAAATTTATTCCTATTAGTATCTATGATTATGAAAATTGGGTAAAAGCACAATCCAAACAACGTTATATAATCAATATTTTAGGAGAGACATTAGAAGCGGCTCAATTGGCTGCCGTTACTAAAATCATGTCGGATCAAAATTTAAATATTGATTCCATTAAAAGATTAACAGGAAGAACTTCTATTGTAGAAGAAGAAGTGTATCCTCGTTCCTGTGTGCAATTATCAGTTTCTGGTGAAATAGATGATAAGACGGCGATGACAGCAAGTTTTATGGAAATATCCAGAACATTGGATGTAGATATTTCTTTCCAGGAAGATAATATTTACAGAAGAAACCGTCGTTTAGTATGTTTTGATATGGATTCTACTTTGATTCAAACCGAGGTAATTGACGAATTGGCCGAATTGGCAGGTGTGGGAGAGCAGGTAAGAGCCATCACAGAATCGGCTATGAATGGTGAGATTGATTTTAGCGAAAGCTTCAAAAAGCGTATGGCTTTGTTAGAAGGTTTAAGCGAAGATGTGTTGCATAATGTGGCTATCAATTTGCCAATTACCAAAGGTGCGCACCGATTAATGAAAGCTTTGAAATACTACGGGTATAAAACGGCTATTTTATCGGGAGGTTTTACCTATTTTGGACATTATTTACAAAAAGAATTAGGAATTGATTATGTATACGCTAATCAATTGGAAATTAAAGATGGAAAATTAACCGGAAACTATTTAGGGGAAATTGTTGATGGTCAAAAGAAAGCGGAATATTTAAGAGCAATTGCCGAAAAAGAAGGAATTCATATCAATCAAACTATTGCTGTGGGTGATGGTGCTAACGATTTACCAATGATTAACCTCGCAGGATTAGGAATAGCATTTCATGCCAAACCTAAGGTAAAAGAAAGTGCAGCGACTTCAATTTCGAGTTTAGGTCTTGATGGTGTTTTGTATTTGTTAGGTTATCACGACCGCCATATTGATATGATGGATAATATCTAAATAGTTATTTTAAAGTAAGTTATAAACCTTAGTTCTTCTTTTTGAACTAAGGTTTTTTTATTTTGTTTCGTTTAAAATTGTATTTTTATAAAGCGAATCTTAATAAAAGGTAATGATGATTATAGTTCAAACAAAAATTCAGGCTCCTATAGCTATAATATGGGATTTGTGGACAAAGCCAGAGCACATTATTCAATGGAATGCGGCTTCGGAAGATTGGCATACACCCTATGCAGAAAATGATTTGAAAGTTGGCGGAAAATTTAAATCAACGATGGCTTCAAAAGACGGTACCATGAGTTTTGATTTTGTGGGGACATATGATGTTATTTTGGATAAAAAATTGATTGCGTATACCATAGAAGATGGTAGAAGTGTGATGATCGTTTTTGATGAATTGGAAGATGGTTTTGAAGTTAGAGAGTATTTTGAACCAGAATCTGTGCATCCAGAGGAATTACAATATCAAGGCTGGCTGTCTATTTTGGAAAACTTTAAGCGATATGTTGAAAATAATCGGAGCTAAATGAGTAACCATGATAAAACAGATATGGCTTAATCTTCCAGTAAAAGATATACAAAAAGCGAAGCAATTTTATTCTCAAATTGGTTTTGCATTTGATGAAGAACACGATACTGAATTTTCAACCTGTATGTTAGCAGGTACGAATAATTTTGTAATCATGCTTTTTGAAGAATCTATGTTTACAGATTTTATAAAAAATCCAATTATTGATGCTAGTAAGGGTTCGGAAGTATTATTGTCTGTCGATGTGGAAAGTTGGGAAGAAGTAGATGCTATGGCATATAAAGTGGAAGAGGCAGGTGGTGTGATTTTTTCGGAGCCAACGTTAAGTCAGGCTTGGATGTATGGTTTTGGTTTTGTTGATATCGATGGTCACCGTTGGAGTGTTTTGCATATGGACTATAGCAAATTGTCTTAATTCGATTATATCGCGAAATAATATTTGATAAAAAAAATTAAAAAATTATGGCAACAATCAATCCTTATTTGGTTTTTAATGGTAATTGTGAAGAAGTATTTTTGTTCTATAAATCCGTTTTTGGTGGAGAATTTCCCTATATCGGAAAATTTAGTGATATGCCATCGGATACTAATTCTCCAAAATTATCTGAAGAAGATGCCAATAGAATCATGCATGTTTGTTTGCCTATTGGCGAAACAATGTTAATGGGAAGTGATAGTAATTCGGCAAGTGGTGATGTGGTTTTTGGAGGAAATATGTCTATTTCAATTAATGTAGAAAGTAAAGCAGAAGCCGATCGAATCTTTAATGGATTGTCAGCAGGTGGAAATGCTTTTATGCCGATGGCGGATACTTTTTGGGGAGCTTATTTTGGAATGTTTACCGATAAGTTTGGTGTTAACTGGATGGTTAATTTTGATGAAAATCCCAATCAATAATCTATTGATGTTAAAAATAAAAACCTTAGCTCTTTAACTAAGGTTTTTTTATGATGCTAAGCAATTATTTTTCCTTGCATACTTTTCAACTGTTCTAAATAATCTCTTTCATTTGACAATCTCGGAATTTTGTGTTGACCACCAAGTTTGTTATTGTCTTTGAGCCAATCGTAAAATAAGTTTTCTCGGGCCACATTGATCACCAAAGGATTTAGTGTCATGTTGTTGTAACGTTTGGCTTCGTAATCGGAATTTAAGGTTTGCAAGGTTTCGTCTAAGGCTTTTTGGAAAACAGCCATGTCGACAGGTTTTTTCTTAAATTCAATCATCCATTCGTGTGCGCCTTTTTCTTTATCTTTCATGAAAATTGGTGCTATCGTATAATCAACTATTTCGGCATGAGTTAGACCACAAGCTTTGGCCAAGGCCTGATCCGTATTTTCAACCATTAATTCTTCACCAAAAACATTAATATGATGTTTAGTTCTTCCGGTAACCCTGATTCTAAAGGGTTTTAATGAGGTAAAACGAACGGTATCTCCCACTAAATAACGAAACAAACCTGAATTTGTAGTGATAACTACTGCATAGTTTTTGTTTAATTCGACATCAGCCAGACGGATTACTTTTTGATTCAAAGTGCCAAAAGTATCCATTGGAATAAATTCATAAAAAATGCCATAATCTAGCATTAGCAATAAATCACTCGAATTATTGATATCCTGTATGGCAAAAAAGCCTTCGGAAGCATTGTATATTTCGTAATATTTAAATTCTTTTTTAGGGAGTAAACGTTGGTATTGTTCACGGTAAGGATTGAAACTTACCCCTCCATGAAAATAGACTTCTAGATTTGGCCAAATTTCTAATAAATTTCCTCGGCCCGTTTCTTCGAGCATTTTGTTCATCAAAACCAACATCCAAGAAGGAACTCCGGCAAAACTGGTTACATTTTCTCTTTTGGTTTCGTTAATTATTGCTTTCATTTTGGTTTCCCATTCGCTCATTAACGAGGTTTTGTTGCTGGGTGTACTACTAAATTCAGCCCAAATAGGCATGTTTTCGATTAAAATAGCCGATAAGTCGCCAAAGTAGCTATTGTTGTCTTCGTAAATTTGGGAACTTCCTCCTAATCGTAAACTCTTACCCGTAAAAAGTTCCGAATTTTCATTATTGTTCAAGTACAAACACAATAAATCCTTGCTTCCTTTGTAATGGCAATCTTCAAGAGCTTCGTAACTTACCGGGATAAATTTGCTTTTAGCATTGGTGGTTCCGCTAGATTTAGCAAACCATTTGATTGGCGATTCCCAAAAAACATTTTGTTCGCCTTGTCGTGTTCTTTCTATTAAGGGTTGTAAATCCTCGTAAGTAGAAATAGGAATTCTTTCGGCAAAAGTCGCATAGGAATTTATCGTAGCATAATCATATTTTTTGCCAAGTTCGGTGTTTTTAGCGGCAGCAATTAAATTCATAAGTAACTCTTCCTGAACCTCATTAGGGTATTTAAGGAAAAGTTCTATCTGATGGATTCGCTGTTTTAAAACCCAAGAGGCAAATGAATTAATGAGCTGTGTTGGCATTTTTTAAAAAAATAGAGTTATGAAAATTACCCTAGGAGTAATAACTTTACCAAAAATAGCAAAATTTACGAAATAGCAAACTTTTAAAATTCAAACATAATGCAATACGAAGGCGTACTCTCAAAGATGGAAACCGAATACGGAAACCCCATTCAATATTATCTGGTTTTTGAAAATAGTTTTTTGAATGTGAACCAACTTCTGGATAAAAACATCGAAATTAATTTTGTGGGTTACCAATGTTTGAATTGCAACAAAAAGAAGAAAATATTCCGTCAGGGATTTTGTTACGAATGTTTTTATTCTAGTGCAGCGGTGGGCGATTGGATTATGAAACCCGAATTGAGTACGGCGCATTTAGGCATTGAAGACCGTGACCTGGCTTATGAGCAAAAAGTGCAACTCCAACCCCATATTGTGTATTTGGCTCTCTCTAGCGAAATAAAAGTGGGCGTAACCCGTAAAACCCAAGTACCAACCCGATGGATTGATCAAGGTGCCAATGAAGCGATTGCAATTGTGGAAGTTCCGAATCGTTATTTGGCAGGAATTACCGAGGTAGCTTTGAAAGACCATTATGCAGATAAAACCAATTGGCGAAAAATGCTCACTAATGATATTGAAGCAGTCGATTTGGTTGCCGAAAGATTAAAATTAGAAAACTTAATCCCAACTGAAGTTCGTGATTATTTTTATTCAGAGAAAAATGATTTGTACCACATGGATTATCCTGTTTTGCGATATCCTTCTAAAGTAAAGAGTTTGAACTTAGATAAAACACCCACTTTTCAGGGGAAATTAACAGGTATCAAAGGGCAATATTTACTCTTTGAAGACGGAACCGTTTTTAATGTTCGTGGTTCCGAAGGATATGTTGTGAGTATTGCGGTCTAACTTTTTAAATAACAAAAAAGGATGGCTTTAAAAACCATCCTTTTTTGTTGAATATTATTGATTCGTTTTTGTTGTATCCACTACTTTTTTCTTTTTATTAAAAAATCCATTTAATAAATCAGAGGCTTTGGCTTTTACTTCTTCTTTCGCTTTTTGTTGGGCTTCCGCTTTAGTACTTGGTAGTACAGTTTTAGTAGTATCACCCGATTTTTTATTTTTGTTGATGATATCTGTCAGCGTTGATTTGCCTTTGGTTACTAATTTTTCTTTTTGTTGTTTGACCAATTGGTTTGTCAAATTAGTAGCAGCAGTTTTCAAATCGGTTTTGATTGTCGGTTTTGAAAAACTACCTGTCAACAGCGCATTTACGGGGATATTTTCTAGTTTTTGTGCATCGGCATCGGATAATTTTGAAATCAGATTGTTTACTTCAGGGCCTAAATATTTAGCTGGTACATCAAGCTTTATATCGTAGTTCATACTTTGATCAAAACCATGAGTTCCACCTACAGTAGCTTTGATATCTTTGTATTTAATAGTAAAAGGTTTTACACTCACTTTCCCGTTTTGGAATGAAACAGCCGCTTTAAGGTCATTCAAATTGATTTTGTTCAGGTCTAAGAATTTCATATTGGATGTTAACGCTGTAAGCAATGTCGAATTACTTGAATTGATAGTGGTAGACAGAAATTGTCCTAACAAATCCCCTGTAATCGTTTTGAGGTCGGGAGTTAATTCGACAGCATCTAAATTTCCATTCAATTTAATCGTTGAATTAATTTTACCATTGACAATTCCTGCAATTGGAGCTAATTTTTTCAACATATCCAATTGAGTGAACGATTGGGCAATATCCAATTGGTTCAAACCTAAATCCATTTTGAATGTTGGTGTTTTTTCTTTAGTTGAAACGGAACCATTCAGGCCAATGGAACCACCAAAAATGGATGTTTTTACATTACTCATGTTTAGTTTTTCATCTTTTACAACTAATTTACCAGATACATTTTTTAAGGTTAAATTGTCGTAAATTACGGTGTTGGCTTTTGCGGTAAGCGAACAATCTAAGAAAGCTGGGATTTTCATCGCCTCTGTTTTCTTCGTTGTTTTTGGTTGTTCGCTATCTCCTGATGCAGCTTTAGGAGCGGCTTCAGTTGTTACAAAATCATCTACGGCTAATTGATTAGAGGTTAGATTAAAGCTTCCTTGTAGATTTTGATTTCTAAAAATAAAGCCATAAAAATTTTCTAAAACACCAGTCACACTCAAATCACTTTTTCCTGTGGCGGCATTAAATTGTTTTAAAATTACTCGCGACGGATTGAAAGCAATCTCGGTCTTACTAATATTCATCGATTTGCCGTTTTCATCAGTGTATTTAAAGCCTGACAAACTCATAGTTCCTGAGTTTTTTATGTTTTCATATTGACTTTTTTCTACCGATTGCATGTCAAATTTTGTAGTTACATCGGCATTTAATATACCGCTTAAAGGCTTGTCTAATTTAACGGGATAGGCTTTTGTGAAATTACCTAAGTTAATTGTTCCTTTCAGCATCGCATCTACTAATGCATTTTCGGTAATATTTTTAATAGTAGCTTTGGCATTAAAAACATCTTGATCTATGCGAAAAGAGAGTTTGTCTAGGTTGACATAAGTATCGTTTAAGATTCCCGTTTGATTGATAATTTTAGTATCGATAATAATGTTTTGTACCGATTTTGGTAAATCGGGATATTGGAAAGAAGCATTATTCGAGGCGATTTCGATATTGAATTTGGGTACTGTCTTATCCGAATACAATCCTTTGGCAAAACCGGCAACTGTGAAATCTCCTGTAGTTTTTACATTGCTAATATTGGCAGCATAGGCGGCAGGTATTACACCTAAGAAATTTTTAAAAGAGGAAGTAGGCGTTTTAAATTTCAAATCGTACTCCTGACCAGCATCTACTAATTGGATATAACCGTCAAATTCTAAAGGCAATAGATTGATTAAAGCCTTATTTTCTTTAAAAGTATATTTGCTTTTTTCTAAATCAATTCCAAGAACAGCATCTAGAGTCAAAGCAACATTTTTCATGTAATTAACCTTGTCCATATCCAAACTGATTTTGGCTGTTGATTTGGTATTTAAATCTAATTTAGATGCTGCAAAATCTCCGGTTCCTTCATGATTCAGGCTGTCGATAAGCATTTTTATTTTGGAACTTTCGTCAAAATAGCGGAATTGAAAATTTTCAATTTTGTAATTCTGAATGTTTAAGGATAAAGGTTTACTTTTAGTATCATCAGTAGCTTTTTTATCGTCCTTGATAGCAATATCATAATTTCCAACACCGTCTTTGTTGAAAATAATATTAATCAAACCGTCTTTCGAATATATTCCGTCAATATTGATTGGCTCATTTTCTCCTTTAAAAAGTTCTTTGATAGACATTTTTAGGTTTAATTCGCCCAGAGCAACTAAGGTGTCTCCTTCAAAAGGCGCTTTATTGATTATGGCTAATTTTTCAATAGTAACATTAGCGTTAGGGAAATTTTTAAACAAACTTAAATCAGCATCGGCAAAGCTCACTTTTGCATCTACTTTTTCATTGATAGCCTGTGTGATTTTAGCTTTAATTTGATCCTTAAAGAAATAAGGGATGGCAAATAGCGATCCTGCCAAAAGAAGAATCGTAACTCCAAAGATTTTTAGTGCTTTTTGTAACATGGCTTTGGGATTTATAAGATTAAGTATTATTGATATAAAAATAAGTTAATTGATTGAAAGAAAATTATAATATTCTTGGGATAAGTTACAGCATTTCAAGATACTTTTAAAAGTAAAAAAACTCCATTTAAGTAGTAACCTTAAAACGGAGTTTTGATGTGAATATTTTAAGCGAATGGTTTAATATATAGCGATCTCAAAAGGTAATAAGGCTTGAATTCCTCTTCGAGATTGCACTTTTTTGATTTGCTGTAAAAGTTGGTAATTTTCGTTCCCAATTTCCTCTTTTATGATAGAAGCTTTTGAGCTTCCAAATGGAAATTTTGATAACACATCATCGATACTTTTTTCATATTCTGGGTAATTTTGAGTACTGTAATTTTGAGTTTTTCCCAAACGTGCGGCTTCGACAATGGCTGCATTCAGACCGCCAATTTTATCAACAAGCCCAATTTTTAAAGCTTCAGAACCCGACCAAACTCTTCCTTGCGCAATAGAATCTACAGCTGCAAAATTCATTTTTCGACCTTGGGCTACATGGCTTACAAAAGTTTTGTATACATGCTCAATTCCTTCCAGTGTAACCGCTTTAAAGTTGTCTTCCATAGGGACAAAAGGGCTGTAATCGTTGGCATTACTATGTGTTTTTACTTGTTCAATATTAATTCCGACTTTTTTTGTCAACTGACTGAAATTAGGTAAAATCCCAAATACGCCTATTGAGCCAGTGATAGTGTTTTCTTGCGCGAAAATAGTATTGGCATTACATGCGATGTAATAGCCACCAGAAGCCGCATAATTACCCATAGAAACTACAACAGGTTTTTCTTTTTTAGTTAATTCAATTTCTCTCCAAATCAAATCAGATGTTAATGCGTTTCCACCCGGACTATCAATTCGCAACACAATTGCTTTTACATTTTTGTCATTACAAGCTTCTTGAAGCGAACGACGCATAGAACCTTCTCCAATGGTGTTTACGTCTCCTTCGCCACTTAAAATTTCTCCTTGTGCATAGATAATCGCAATTTTATCTTCACTTTCGGTTAGTATGGCGTTGGAAATCATTTGATTCGTGTAGTCGCTAATGGATATTTTGTTATATTCTTTGTTTGGACTTAATTTTAATGCCTTTTTAATATCGTTGTGGTAAACGTCTTCATAGGCAATATAATCAATCAGTTTTTGTTTTTTGGCCATTTCAGGTGTTCTAGCCAAAAGCCCATTAGCAATTTCGTTCAGTTTCGCAACCGTGATGTTTCTACTTTTAGCAATGTCAGCGGCTACAGAATTCCAAATAGATTGTAATAAGGCTGTTGTTTGCTCTCGATTAGCCTCACTCATTTTGTTTTCAAGGAAGGGTTCTACGGCACTTTTATATTTTCCGTGTCGTAGTACTTCCATTTTTACCCCTGTTTTTTCTTGTAAATCTTTATAAAACATGATTTCAGAAGAAAGTCCTTTAAAATCCAATTCACCCACTGGATTGAGATAAATTTTAGAGGCAACCGAGTTCAAATAGTACTCTTTTTGCGAAAATGTATTGGCGTAGGCCATAACAAATTTGCCTGATTTTTTAAAGTTTTCCAAAGCATTTCTTAAATCCTTGCTTTGCGCCATACCTAATTCTGAGGTGTTATTTAAAATAGAAATCCCTTTAATATTGTCATCCATTGAAGCCATATCAATAGCGTTGATAACATCCGAAAGTCCTATGTTTTCCTCTTCTGAGAAAAAACTCATCCAGGGATCTTTGTATTTTCCGGCATAATCGAATTTGATATTTTCCAGATTTAATTCTAATACAGAATTGCTTTTTAGTGTTGGAGATTCATTATCACTTCCAAAAATAGCTGCGATAAAAATGATTCCGAAAAAGGATAACATTAAAAAAACAAATAGACCAACAACGGTAGCGATAACATTGCTTAAAAACTTCATAATAGTATTTTTAATTGTAGAGGAGCGACTTTTTTATGATGATTTACTAAGGCACTTACTGCAAATATATTGCTATTTCTAAAATTCTTTAGTTAATTTGTGCTTAATATGAGAGCACAACATCAAGTTATTTTATCTATTGGTAGTAATCAAGGCAACCGTCTTGAAACTATAAAAAAATGTATTGCGTTAATTCATCAAGAAATAGGAACGGTAATACAAGTTTCTAAGGTTTATGAAACTGCTGCCTGGGGTTTTGATAGTGATTCTTTTTACAATTGTGCTTTGGTTTTGCACTCTCATCTATCAGCAGCTGAGGTATTGCTCAAGGCCTTAGCCATTGAACAAAAATTAGGTCGAATTCGAAATACTACAGATGGATATCAATCGCGTGTTATTGATATAGATATGATCGCTTTTGACGAACAGATTATAGATACTGAAAATCTTAGTGTTCCTCATCCATTAATGCAAAACAGAAAGTTTGTGTTGCTTCCTTTTCAAGATTTAGGAATTAATTGGACTCATCCTGTTTTAGGAAAAAACATTGCGCAATTAGTTTTAGATTGTCCAGATGATGGCGAATGTGTGGCGGTGGAAACAATCGAAAATCCGTTGCAAACAATAGATTTTGGACATTTGCATTATATTGCGTTTGAAGGCAACATCGGTGCTGGAAAAACAACTTTGGCAACAAAAATTGCTGAAGATTTTGGGGCTAAAACTTTGTTGGAGCGTTTTGCAGAGAATTCATTTTTGGAAAAGTTTTATAAAAATCAGGAGCGCTACGCTTTGCCTTTAGAACTTTCTTTTTTAGTAGATCGGTATCAGCAGATTGCTGATGAGTTGGGAACATTGAATTTGAAAAAGGATTTTTTAGTTGCGGATTATCATGTTTTTAAATCATTGATTTTTGCAAAAGTTACTTTGGAGGAAGAGGAGTATCTGTTGTACAAAAATCTTTTTGAAATTATTTATAAAGAAATTCCAAAACCAGACTTGTATGTTTATCTACTTCAGCATCCTGAGCGCTTATTGGAAAACATAAAAAAACGTGGCAGAGATTATGAACAAGAAATTTCTGCTGACTATTTAGAACAAATCAATAACGCTTACATAGCTTATTTAGACTTGCAAAAAGATTTGAATGTTGTAATTATCGATGTAACCAATCGGGATTTTGTGAACAATCAATCGGATTATCTTTTTGTTTTAGAGGAAATTCAAAAGCGTGTTCATTTGTAGTTTATCTTTTTAAGGTAAAATGTCCTCGGATTTCTGGTTTTCCTTCTTCTAATTTTATCACATACCAATAATCATTTGCGGGTAATAGAGCTCCGTTAAAAGTCCCGTCCCAATTGGGATTAGCATTGTTTAAAAATTTAATAAGTTTTCCGTAACGATCAAAGATTTGCACATAAGCGTTAGGGTATTTTGTCATTCCTTTGATTCCCCAATTATCATTATAAGAGTCATTGTTTGGTGTGAAATATTTTGGAATACCAACCACAATTACACTTTTAGAAACTACACCACAGCCGTTTTTGTCATTAATATAAACTTCGTGAATTCCCGCTGGGACATTATTAAATTGGTTGGATTGCTGCCAAAAATTCGATGGCTCATCTAAACTGAATTCATAATCTCCAGGTCCGGTTACATTTACCGTAATAGAATTTTCATCAGACAATTCAACGATGTCTATTGATGTAATAGTAGCAATGTTAGAAGCATTTACGTTAATTGTTCTTGTTCTGCTACAGCCTACACTATTGATAACTTCGACAGTGTAATTTCCAATTTCATTTACGTCTAATGTTGGTGCGTTGATGCCTAAATCGGTTCCATCTTTTTTCCAAATATAATTATAATCCGAAGTAGGAGTGTTATCGGTAATACCGGCATCCAAAGTCACATAAAAAGTAGATAGGTTAGAACAAACTAATTCATTAGCACTCCCGTCAAGGTTAATATCAATTTTAGGAAGAGGTTGTACATTAAATTCAATTATTGTCGATGCAGTACAGTTTGGATTGTTCGGGTTTTCAACTGTTGCAGTAATCTTTTGTGTTCCAGTTACAAATGGATTAGGTAGCGGACTAGGTAGCATAGCACCATTTTCATCATGAAATTTTAGAGTCATTCCTGTTTGTCCACCTAAAATTGTGGTGTCAAAACCAGTGGTGTCAAATGCATATTTTCCGTCTTGTTCTAACGGATTGATTTCGTCATCACAGCTAACTGTAAATGCTGGATTTACAGAGAAAGCTTGAGGCGTTTTGTCGACAATAAATTCAATAGTAGTTTCGTCATAACATTGTGCCGGAGTGTTATTGGTTACTACTGCTTTTATTATTTGTGATGTTGTTGTGAAATTTGACTGAAAAGGACTTGAAATAAGTACTCCGTTAGCATCTTTTAGAGGATTGTTGTTCGAATCGAAATAGGTTACGGTTACATTGGTTTGTCCTTGTAATAAATCAGATTCTAAAGTTGATGTATTAAATGTAAAAATACCATCATCATTGTCATCACATTGGCGGCTAATTATTACTGGATGAGCAATAGGTAAGGCCTCAACTTTTAAACTGATGTATGGGCCAAGTCCAAAACAGGCATTTTCGATTTGACTATCTACCCGCACCCAAATATCTTGGGTATTTGGATAGCCAATGTTTCGGTAGTTGGTAATGTCTGTAATGTTATTAATTTCGGCTAAAGCATCTGCTTCATTTCTGTAATAGTTGATGTTGTATATATCGGTGGTTGGTAATAGACCTTGAATAGTTGCTTTTGTTGCCGAAAGATCAAAGGAACTAATACCGTCTCTGTCGTTATTGTTCGTGTTATTATTGCCATTACTATCTAATAAATCATCACAAACAGGAGGGACTATAATTTTAAAATTAGCAGGGATGTTGGTCGCAGAAACTATTAAGCTGATTTTGGCAACACTAAAACATCCTGTAAGTTTATTGGTTACCCTTGCCCAAATATCCATAGAAGTTGGTGTTGTATTTTCAAAAGCCAGTTCATTTGCAATTAAATCAGAAGTTAATGCATTATTTGCACCATTTAAAGTAGTGTAATAGGTGAAAATTTCGTTGTTGTAATTGCTAGAAATAGCATCGTTTTTCACGGTTAAATTAAAAAGTGTTTTTCCGTCAGGTGTTGCATCGGTATCACATTGTAAAATACTAATGTTATTAACAATTGGTAATGGATTAACTGTTGCTATTACAGTTTTTCTTTCGTTAATGCACCCGGCATCTACATAAAAGCTAGAGGTTGAGGATAAAGTAGGTGTTGTGAAACTGTTTCCAGTTGCAATTGGAGTTGTTGCAGTTTGTGAATCGTACCAGTACACCGTTCCATTTTCGGCAGTTGCTTGCAGTGTTACTGTTCCATTTCCACATCTTGTAGCTGCTGTCGTACTTGTGATTTTTGCCATTTTTAGCGTCGTGCTTGCTGAAAGTAGCAAAGTAGGGTCTCCAGGCATGCCTCCATATTCTACAATGTAGCCCGTTGGATGATAATTACCTGGCGGATCTCCATCGTTAGATAGGTCATTCCATGCGCCAGCCCTTCCTATTCCGGGAGCCGTAATGTGTGCATAATGTTCTCCAGTTGGTTTAAATGGCTGTATATTGTTGTTTGGTTCATTGTTGTTCCAATTTGCATAAAAATAAGGTGCTGTTCTTGTACCATTAATTCCTCCGTTCCAAAAAACAGTTCCGGCTTCAGGCCCTGTCATCCATTTCCAGATATTTTCTGTTTCAGCATCGCTTCCTCCTATCCATCCAGTTCCTGGGGCTTGAGCACCGGCTAATTGAGCTTCTTCTTCAGAGGTTAGTGTAGCTAAATATCCCTGTAGGCCATAGTGTTTTTTTAGGGCTGCTGCATCTCTGGCAGCAGTCCAAGAAATCCCATAGCTGCTTACATATTCATAATAATGTCCATTACTGGGTAAATAGCTTACCTGTCCATTACCAATACTTATAGAAAAACTTCTTGTTCCAGAAGGGTTAGGAGAGGAATTGTAAAATTCAACTGCTTCTATGGCAAATTTTAAATCTGAATAGGGTATTAAATTGCCAGAAGAATTAAAAATTTTTAGTTTTCCTTCAGAAGCAATAAATGTGCTTGAAATAGAAGGATTGTTTAATTTGTAATCATTGCTTAATTGCAATAGATCTTGTCCAATACTATAACCAGAAGAAATTTGAATGTAAACTGCATTAGTACTCGTTTCAGATGGGTCGTGACTGATAGTAACATTTTTTGCAATTTTTTGATACGTTTGAGGGCAGTATATATCATAGCTTTCAGCTGTTATTGATGGTGGATCAATTACAGTTGAGGTAGTAGCGGAATAATTATGATTGTAAAAAAAAAATAATACAATTACAATATGTAAAGTTTTGTTTATCATATTGTAAAAATATTATTTTTTTGAATATAGCGTTATTTAGGCCAATTTATTTTTTTAAATAAATCCCAAACAACGATTCCGGCACTTACAGAAATGTTCAATGAATGTTTGGTTCCTAATTGTGGGATTTCGATACAGCCATCACATAAGGCAACTGCTTCTTGTGCTACTCCATGAACTTCGTTGCCAAATACCAAAGCGTATTTTTGATTTTTTTCTATTTCAAAATTTTGAAGAAAAATAGCACTTTCAACTTGTTCAATAGCTAACGTAATTACACCTTCTTGTTTTAAAGATTGTATGGTAGCAAGAACGCTTTCATTGTGTTCCCAAGTTACTGTTTCGGTGGCTCCTAAGGCTGTTTTGTGAATTTCTTTATTTGGCGGTGTTGCAGTGATACCACACAAATAAATTTTTTCAATTAAAAAAGCATCAGCAGTTCTAAATACAGAACCAATATTGTGTAAACTACGCACATCGTCAAGAACTAAAATTAGAGGTGTTTTCTCTGATTTTTTGAAGTCTTCAATAGTTTTTCGTTCCAGTTCGTTGTTTTCTAGTTTTCTCATTTTTAAGTGATGGCAATTGTTTTAATAAAAAAAGCTTCCGATTTTAAGAAAGGAAGCTCTTTTGCGTATTTTTAAATTAAAAAGTCAATTAGTTAGGAAGTACATTTCCTTTAATTGTTAAAACTTTTGTAGTTTGACCTTCTGCATTAGAAGTAACAGTAACTGTCTTAGAAAATTGACCTACTCTGTCAGTTGCATATTTTACATTGATTACCGCCTTAGCTCCCGGAGCAATAGGTTCTTTTGGGAAAGTAGGTACTGTACATCCGCAAGATCCAACAGCATTTGTGATGATTAATGGTTTGTTACCATTGTTTCTAAAAACAAATTCACGTCTTCCATCAGCGTTGTGAGCAATAGTTCCGTAGTCAATAGTTTCAGACTCAAAAACCATTCCTGCTCCATTTACTTTTGCTGTTTTAGCAGCAGATGTCTTGATTTTCTTTGAAGTTTCTTGAGCTTTTGAAGTTGTTACACCAAAAATTACTAATGCTGCAAGTAAAATTATTTTTTTCATTTTTATGTTTTTTAGGTTTAGTACAACAAAACTAAAGAAAAAATCATGCCAACGAATTAAAATTTACTTAAAATATGTATTTAATTTTTGAGGGGATAGTTATTCATTATAAAATTTTTAAATTCGCTTTCATATTTTTCTAATAAATTTAAATACAAAATACATTGGCATCTAAAGAAAAAGCGGTTAAGGAAACTCCATTAATGAAGCAGTATAATGAGATTAAGAGAAAATATCCAGATGCTTGTTTGTTGTTTAGGGTTGGTGATTTTTATGAAACATTTGGTGAGGATGCTATTCGATCAGCAAAAATATTAGGAATAACTTTGACTAAACGTGGAGCAGGCTCCGATAATGAAACTGCCTTAGCAGGATTTCCTCATCACTCTATCAATACGTATTTGCCAAAATTAGTAAAGGCTGGTCTTCGTGTAGCGATTTGTGATCAATTGGAAGATCCAAAAATGACCAAAACGATTGTAAAGCGAGGTGTAACAGAATTAGTAACTCCCGGAGTTTCTATGAACGATGAGGTTTTGCAATCTAAAACAAATAACTTCTTAGCCTCGGTTTACTTTGCCAATAAATCTATTGGCATCTCTTTTTTAGATGTTTCTACAGGTGAGTTTCTAACTGCTCAGGGTAATGCAGAGTATATTGATAAGCTTTTGCAGAATTTTAGTCCAAGTGAGGTGTTGATTCAAAAGAATAATAAGAATGATTTTAAAACCCATTTTGGAGAAGATTACTATTGTTTTTACCTTGAAGATTGGGTTTATAAAGAAGATTATGCTTTTGAGTCTTTAACTAAGCATTTTCAAACTATTTCCTTGAAAGGATTTGGAGTTGAGGATTTAAAGGAAGGAATTATTGCTTCGGGAGCAATTTTGTATTATTTGTCAGAAACACAACACAACAAAGTACAACATATTACTTCTATTCAACGTATAGCCGAAGATGCTTATGTTTGGATGGATCGATTTACCATTCGCAATCTGGAATTGTATCATAGTTATAATCCTAATGCGGTAACACTTTTAGATGTTATTGATAAAACGCTTTCGCCAATGGGTGGACGTTTGTTAAAACGTTGGTTAGCTTTACCATTAAAAGATATAAATAAGGTAAGAAGTCGACATGAAGTGGTTTCTTATTTGAAGGATAGTCAAGAAGTATTGCAAAAAATGCAGTACCAAATCAAACAAATTTCCGATTTAGAGCGTTTGATTTCTAAAATAGCTACAGGGAAAGTTTCGCCTCGTGAAGTAATTTATTTGAAAGAGTCGTTAGATGCTATTATTCCAATTAAAACATTGGCTTTAGAAAGTAAACAAGAAGCGGTTAAAATAATTGGAGATAATTTGCATAGTTGTGATTTATTGCGTGAGAAAATTAAAACAACTTTAAATCAAGATGCGCCAGTTGCTATTGCAAAAGGGAATGCTATTGCTAAAGGAGTGAATCAGGAATTGGACGAATTACGGGCTATTTCGACTTCTGGTAAAGAATTTTTAGAAGGTATTGAAGCTAGAGAGTCGGAACGCACAGGTATTTCTTCTTTGAAAATATCTTTTAATAATGTTTTTGGTTATTATATCGAAGTTAGAAATACGCATAAAGACAAAGTGCCAGCCGAATGGATTAGAAAGCAAACGCTGGTAAATGCCGAGCGTTATATTACCGAAGAATTAAAAGAATATGAATCTAAAATTCTGGGTGCTGAGGAAAAAATTCATAAAATAGAATCCGAATTGTTCGAGCAATTAGTGGCTTGGATTGCGACTTATATCAAGCCAGTTCAGTTAAATGCAAATTTGGTGGCTCAGTTAGACTGTTTGTGTTCTTTCACACAATTAGCTATTGAAAATAAATATGTATGTCCAGAATTAGATGAAACATTCGAATTGGATATTAAAAACGGTCGACACCCAGTAATTGAAAAACAGTTGCCAGTAGGTGTTCCTTATATTGCAAATGATGTTTACCTAGATAGAGAAACGCAGCAAATTATTATGATTACTGGGCCTAACATGTCGGGTAAGTCGGCAATATTACGTCAAACCGCTTTGATTGTGCTATTGGCTCAAATGGGAAGTTTTGTCCCTGCTGATAGTGTAAAAATGGGTGTGGTGGATAAAATATTTACCCGTGTTGGTGCTAGTGATAACATTTCGATGGGGGAATCTACTTTTATGGTCGAAATGAATGAAACGGCTTCGATTTTGAATAATATCTCTGATAGAAGTTTGGTTTTGTTGGATGAAATTGGTCGTGGAACCAGTACTTATGATGGTATATCTATCGCTTGGGCTATTGCTGAATTTTTGCATGAACATCCCTCGAAACCTAAAACTTTATTTGCAACGCATTACCATGAATTGAATGAAATGAGTGAATCGTTGACTCGCATTCAAAATTACAATGTTTCGGTAAAAGAGTTAAAGGACAATGTGCTTTTTATTCGAAAATTAGTAAAGGGTGGAAGTGCACACAGTTTTGGTATTCATGTGGCAAAAATGGCGGGAATGCCTCAAATTGTGATTTTGAAAGCGCAAAAGATTTTGAAAAAGTTAGAGAAAGATCATTCTGGTGATGCTTTAACGGGTATTAAGTCGGAGAAAGAGGAAATGCAAATGAGTTTCTTTAATTTGGATGATCCTTTATTAGAAGAGATAAAAGAGGAAATTTTGAATATTGATATAAATTCGGTTACGCCAGTAGAGGCTTTGATGAAGTTGAATGAAATTAAAAGAATGTTAACCCGAAAATAATTTATTTTTAATTTAAAGTAAATCAAAAGCTTAGTATAATTATTCAATTTTTTTTCAAAAAAGGCTTGCGTAATCGGAAAAAGGTCTTAAATTTGCATCCGCAATACAGAACAAGTATCGCGGTTCTTTTTGAGAATTGTTAATGCGAAAATAGCTCAGTTGGTAGAGCGCGACCTTGCCAAGGTCGAGGTCGCGGGTTCGAGCCCCGTTTTTCGCTCGATTTACATCATGCTCGGATGGTGAAATTGGTAGACACGCTGGACTTAAAATCCAGTGAACAGCAATGTTCGTGCGGGTTCAAGTCCCGCTCTGAGTACAATAAAAAACCTCTTATTTTTAAGGGGTTTTTTCTTTGTGTAGGTTTTTTTTTAAAAATACGCAGTAACTATTTTGATAATTTGTTTTTTTGTGTATTTTCGTATAAATTAATAATTAAATTTATACAAAATGAAAAAAATGATTACTCGTGCAGCAGTAGCTTTCTCAGCTGCTATTTTTATGTCTTCTTGTTATTCTTATACTAGTGTTGTGGGTAATGGAGGAACAGGGCAAACTAAAGTAACAAAGTGGAATAGTTATTTAATAGGTGGTTTGATTCCAGTAGGTGTTTCTGATTCTAAAGCGATGGCCGGTGGAGCAACAGATTATACTGTTACTACTAAGCATTCATTTGTAAATATGTTGGTTGGTGGTTTGACGTTTGGTTTTTATCAGCCAACTACTACTATTGTTAAAAAATAATTTAAAGATTAAAGCCTGTTTTAAACAGGCTTTTTCTTTATATAAAAAAGACTTTTATAGAAATCTACTTAAAAGTCAATAACTTTAAATGAATGAGATTGGTTTTTTAATAGGAGATTTAAAAGTTAATAAGGTTAAATATTTAAGGGAAAATTGGGAATATGGGCTAAAATAATTTAGATTTGTTTTTTTGAGTCTAAAGTTGGTATTTGGTTTTGTGTGAACTTACGATTTATTCAAGAGTGAAGAGGGTTTCAAACAAATGTTTGGAGCTTTTTTTATTTTATATCAAAATTAGTTTTGTGGTTTGTTTTGAATCTTGTGAGAGGTGTTTAGAAGTAAAAGTGAGCTTTGTGAATTCTGAATCCTTGGGGTCTGGAATTTTTTAAAATTGGAATTTAATAAAATATGGGGACTTTTGTTATTAGTAAAAGATTTAGCGGGGATTATAAATTTGAGTTTACTTCTAGAAAAGGGAAAACTATATTTACAAGTAATGTGTATGAATTAAGAATGGATTGTGAGGCTGATGCAGAGTATTTGCGATCTGTATTTGATATTTGTTCTTTTGTGAAATTTAAGACTTCTAAAGGGAAGTTTTTCTTTCGACTGGTAGTAGATGGTAAAGTGATGGCTGTGAGTAGAAAATACAGTACAGAATTGATGGTGCAAAAAGGTATTGATGAGATTGTGAAATATGGAGCAAAGGCAGAGATACTGGATTTTGCGAACAATGATTTTGAATTTATTGATTGATTCAATTCAATTCAATTCAATTCTTGTTATTAAGGCTGTAATTTCACTTATGGGTATAAAAAAAGCCGTCACAATTGTACGGCTTATTTTTTTACTGTAATTTAAAATTACTCAGCAGCTGGAGCTTCAGCAGCTGGAGCAGCAGCAGTTGTATCAGCAGCAGCAGCAGTAGTGTCAGCAGCAACAGCAGTTGTGTCAACAGTTTCTACAGCAGTTGTATCAGCAGCAACTTCTTCAGTAGCAGCCTCAGCTTTTTTACAAGATACAACAGATAATACAGCAACTACAGCTAAACTTAAAAATACTTTTTTCATCTTACTTTATTATAAAAGGTTAATTATTAATTCGAGGCAAAGATATAAAATTTTTAATATGTAAAATATTTTTTCGCTTTTTTTTTGAAAAAATAATGAGCCAAATTTCTCGTGTATCTTAGTGCCTCCTTGTGTTTAGCTTTTAGTTTCTTTTTTTTTGATATACAGTAGATTGTAAGTTCTATTTTAATTTGAGCTTACTATGTTTTACGGTTCTTTTCTTTTTAGGATGCACTAATTTTAATTCGTTAATTAAATTTTGAGCTCCAGCGTATTTGTCGATGATAAATAAAATGTAGCGAGCGTCTACCATTATGTTTCTGCAAATACTAGGATCGTAGTAGATATCACTCATGGTTCCTTCCCAAACACGGTCAAAATTGAGTCCTATAAGATTCCCTTTGGCATCAATAGCGGGACTACCTGAATTTCCTCCGGTAGTATGATTGGTTCCAATAAAATTCAAAGGCATTTGGCCATTTTCGCCATAGATTCCATAATCCTTTTTGTTGAATAAATCGATTAGTTTTGGTGATACATCAAATTCGTAATCTCCTGGAATGTATTTTTCCATTACACCATCTAAGTAACTAATGGGTTTATAAATAGTAGCATCTTTAGGTTCGTATCCTTTTACTTTCCCATAAGTAACTCTTAATGTGCCATTGGCATCTGGAAAAATACGGCTGTCTTTGTTAAGTTCTAATTGTGCTTTCATGTAGCTTCTTTGTAAAGAAGTTATCTTTAAATTCAAAGCATCGTATTTTGGAAGGATTTCAGAATGGTATTTAATACTTAATTCTTTTACGAGCTGGAATGCTTTGTCTTGATTAATCGCATTAAGAACTGTTTTAGCATCTCCAGTCAATAATTGTTTGAAATCTTCGTAGTTGGATAATTTTGTTGATGTATAAATTTCTGTAGAAAGTTTTTTAGCATCTATATTGTTTAGACTTTGTGGTAAAAATGGTTTAGGCGATTTAGTTGCATATAAACTAATAAGCTGTTCAAAAACATCTCTGTCAACTTTAGCACTGAAATTTTTGTAGAAACCAGAAAGGCCTGCAATTAAATTGTTTTTACGATCATTAAATGATTGCTCACCTTGAATTAAGTAAACTTGCTCTAATTGGTATAAATTGTAAGCAACTTTCAATAATTCTGTATTTCGTAATACTATTTCTTGGAAATAATCTCTGGCTAAGACATAAGGAGCTATTTCAGTATAGTTTTTTTCGAAATCATTTAAAAGATTTCCATATTCTTTTTCTTTTCCTGCTTGGATAACTTTGTCAAGGAATTTTTTTTCTGCTTCTTGTTTTTTGGCTATTGCATTTGATTTTTTTATTCCTTGGCTTTCACCAATCCATTTTTTCCAATAATTGGCAATACTGGCATATTTTGAAGCATACTGAATTTTTATAGCGTTGTCTTCTCTCATATAACCGTCGGCTACTTTGAGTGCTTTATCTCTGATTTCAATTTTTGCAGGATTTAATTCGTTTACTATCTGGTTGATGGCAACAGCAGGTAAATATTCATTTGTGTTACCTGGATATCCAAAAACTAGGGTAAAATCGTCTTCGGCTACACCGTCCAGCGAAATTGGTAAAAAATGTTTGGGAGTATAAGGAACATTGTCTTTCGAATACGGAGCTGGTTTGTTGTTTTTGTCAGCGTAAATTCTGAAAATTGAAAAATCGCCTGTGTGACGTGGCCAAACCCAGTTGTCTGTATCAGAACCAAATTTTCCGATAGAAGATGGTGGTGCGCCTACCAAACGAACATCGGTAAAGGTTTCCGTTACAAAAAGCATATATTGATTCCCTTCGTAAAACGTACGAATTTTGTTTTCTTGCCAACTTTCTTTTGGGAAGTTTTTGCTAATTGCAGCGATGTTATTTTGGATTTTTTTCTGTTTTTCAGCTTCGTTTGTAATGGAAGCCGTTCCCTCTAAAACCATATTTGTTACATCTTCTATTTTTACTATAAAAGTCACATACAAGTCTTTGTTAGGTAATTCATCTTCCATTTTAAATGCCCAAAAACCATCCGCAAGATAATCGTGTTCTACAGTTGAATGCGATTGAATTTGTGCATAACCACAATGGTGATTAGTAAGTAATAATCCTTTAGGCGAAATCACCTCAGAGGTACAACCTCCATTAAATTGAGGAACAGCATCTTTTAAACTGGACTGATTGACATCATAAATATCTTTGATAGACATTTTCATTCCTAAATTCTTCATTTCAGTTGCATTCATGCCATCTAATAAAGAGGGTATCCACATCCCGCCCTGTTGCGCGTGGGTTTGAATTACGAATAGGACAAGTATAAGTTTTAAAAATTTCATAGGTTTAAATTGAGTTGTTTTTCAAAAATATTTTTGCGGTTATTTTGTAATTGTTTTCAATATTAAGTTTGTTGCTCCTTTGTTTTGTGATACAAATTCTTCACAAATTTTTCCTTTGTTTTTTCGCAGATTACTATCGGTAATTAAAGTATCAAAAATGCTTTTTAATTCCTCTTGGTTATGAATAGAAATACAGCCTTTTATGTTTACAAGAGAAATGGCTTCGGCAAAATGAGAGTAATTTGGACCAATAACGATTGGAACGCCAAAGGTCGCAGGTTCTAATAGATTGTGTACTCCAGGATTGCCAAATCCTCCTCCTACATAAGCAATATCAGCATAACTGTATATTTTAGTTAGGATCCCAATAGTGTCAATGATAAACACCTCAAATTCAGATAGGTTTTTGTTTTCTCTTTCGCTAAAAAGGACCGTTTTTTTGCGAATACTATTTTTTAATTGTTGGATTTGTTCTCCTTTGATGTTATGGGGTGCGATGATGAATTTTATCTTTTCCTTACATGAATTAATGTAATCTATTAGTAATTCTTCGTCTTTAGGCCACGAACTCCCGATGACTATCGTAGTTGTGTTGTTTTTAAATTGATCGATAAAGTCAAGGGAATTGTCTTTTTCTAAAATTGCAGCAACGCGGTCAAAACGGGTGTCGCCAGAAACAATGACATTCATTTTTCCTAATTGATTGAGTAGCTTTTTAGAGCTTTCATTCTGAACAAAAAAGAACGAAAACGTATTTAATGCTTTTCTGTAAAACTGACCGTACCATTTAAAAAACATTTGGTTTTCTCTGAAAATACCAGAAATCAAATAGGTTGGAATGTTTGATTTTTTAAGTTCGTTGAGATAGTTTGGCCAATATTCGTACTTGATAAAAAATGCCATTTCAGGATGAACGAGTTTAAGGAATTTTTGAGCATTACCTTTAGTGTCCATCGGCAGATAAACAGTTGCATCAGCAATGGTGTTGTTTTTTCGAACTTCATAACCTGATGGAGAAAAAAAGCTAAGAACAATTTTATGCGAAGGATATTTTTCTTTTATTTTTTCAATTACGGGTAATCCTTGTTCGTATTCGCCTAAAGAGGCAGCATGAAACCAAATCGTTTTGTCGTTTTTGCTTATTTTTTGCGAAAGCGTAATAAATACCTCTTTTCTTCCTGAAACGAACAGCTTTATTTTAGGATTAAAAAAGGCGACTATTTTTAAGAAAAAGTTAGCAATTGTTATGATGAAATTGTATAGAAAAAGCATTTGTGTAATTTTTGCGGCTAAATTACATTTTCTTTGGCTTAAAATCATTGGTTTGAAACCAATAATACCTATTTTTGTTTCCCTTTTGTGAAAGTTTTGTTGTTTCCTAATTCATGTAAAAGAACAACTTTCGAAATTATTTAATAAAGTTCAAATGAAGAAAATTCAAATGGTTGACTTGAAGAGTCAATACGATAAAATTGCTACTACTGTAAATACTTCTATACAAGAAGTTTTGGATACTAACACTTATATCAATGGGCCTCAGGTGCAACAATTTCAAAAATCGTTAGAAGATTATTTGGGTGTAAAACATGTAATTCCATGTGCTAATGGTACCGATGCGTTGCAAATTGCAATGATGGGATTAGGTTTGCAACCGGGTGATGAGGTGATTACTGCCGATTTTACTTTTGCGGCAACTGTTGAAGTGATTGCTTTGTTGCAATTAACTCCAGTTTTAGTAGATGTGGATGTGGATAGCATGAATATTTCATTAGAAAGAATTAAAGCAGTAATTACTCCTAAAACCAAAGCAATTGTTCCGGTTCATTTATTTGGTCGAGCGGCTAATATGGACGAAATTATGGAATTAGCTGCAGAATATAATTTATTTGTTATTGAAGATAATGCACAGGCAATAGGTGCCGATTATGTTTCGGCTGAAGGGACGAAATCAAAAGTGGGTACTATAGGTCATGTAGCAGCGACTTCGTTTTTCCCGTCTAAAAACTTAGGATGTTACGGAGATGGTGGAGCCATTTTTACCAATGATGATGCTTTAGCACATACGATTCGTGGAATTGTAAATCACGGAATGTACGAGCGTTACCACCATGATGTTGTTGGCGTGAATTCAAGATTAGACAGTATTCAGGCTGCTGTTTTGAATGCAAAATTGCCTTTTTTGAATGATTATAACAAAGCGCGTCGTGAAGCTGCGACAAAGTACAATGCAGCATTGTCATCGCATCCTAACATTATTGCGCCTTCATTTGATGCTAATGAGAACAATCACGTTTTTCATCAATATACACTGCGAATCATCAATAAAGACAGAAATGGTTTGATGCAGCATTTGTTGAGCAAAGGAATTCCTTGTGCTATTTATTATCCAATTCCTTTACATTCGCAAAAAGCCTATGTTGATGTGCGTTATAAAGAAGAAGATTTTCCTGTGACTAATCAGTTGGTTAAAGAGGTGATTTCGTTACCAATGCACACCGAATTAGATGATGAACAAATTCAATTTATTACTGATTCTGTTTTAGAATTTTTAAATCAATAATTATGAAAAAATCTTTATTAGTGATAGCCTTGTTTGTAATTAGCTTTTCAAATTGGGCGCAATCTTCAACTATTTCAAATGAAGAAACTGCGGTTGCTAATAGAGTAGAGGCTTTTCGTAAAGCCTTGATTGACCCGACGGTTACATCTTTAAAAGAAATAACGTCGAAAGATTTGAGTTATGGACACTCTAGCGGAATTTTACAAAATCAGGAAGCCTTTATTGAAAAATTAATGAACGGCGAATCGGATTTTGTAACGATTGAATTTCAAAATCAAACTATCCAAATTAGTGGAGATGTTGCTATTGTGAGACATAATCTGGCTGCTTATACTAAAGATAGCGGAGTAGAGAAGGATATCAAAATTGGTAATGTTTTAATTTGGCAAAAAATAAAAGGGAAATGGTTGTTAATCGCCAGACAAGCTTTTAAATTACCTTCCTAAGAATAAAATAGTATTTTTTAAATCCCAAATTAGCCACTGCCAATTTGGGATTTTTTCGTTAAAAGAAATAGTTGTAACTTCGTTATAGCTTAAAAATAAGAAGATTATGAATGCCAAAGGGAAAAAATCTAAAATAGATCAAGTCGAGGAGGAAATCACTTCTTACGAACGAATTATAACTAAACAAAAAGGAATTGATCCTGAAACTTTTGATTTTGATGCTGAATTTAAAAAAGGCTATACTCCTGAGGAATTCAAAGAGGAAATGTTGAAACGAATTAAGGCATATCCTTGGAAAAAATAATATTTAAAGAGGAAATATTAATTTATTTTGATGAATTAATCTATATTCTTTTCTTGGAAGAGTATTTCGGTTATGTCGAAAATGCGCAACAATACGTTGATAAAATTGTAAATTTTATTATTAATGATATTTCAAGTTTTCCCTCGAAAAAAGCACCTTCAAAATTACAATACTTAGGCTCCAATTACATTTTTTATAAATCGAATACCAGAACTACTTGGTATATTTTCTTTGAAAAAAGAGCCACTAATTTTTTGATTACCGGAATAATCAATAATCATTGTGAAGAAGCAAAAGAGTTTAAATGAAAATTCCTCCAAACCTTAGGTCAAGAGGAATCTTTTTTATACTACTAATTCGTTGTATAATTTGTCAAAGGTTTTGTCTAAATCCGTACTAAATCCAGAATGCGGTCTTGAGGTCTGGATACTTGAGCTTTTTACCGCTGTTAACCATCTAAAACGTTCGTCTTTTTCTAATTGAGCAATAGGGCCAGCATTTTTTTTGCCTTCGCAAATGGCAACAAAGGAATCTAAATTAATCTTGAGTTGGTCTAGATCAAATTCTTTACAAAAAGAACTGATTTTTTCAGATGGGATTTGATATTGAATACGTAAATATTTTTGACGCTTGCAATATAGCATCAAACCCACATTGATAAATTCTTCGCGTTCTACTCTAGGTACTACACGAAGGACAGCATATTCATATAAGTGTTTTTCGTGCATCTTGAGCTTGTTTTAAAAATACTTCTGCGTTTTGTAAGCGTAGACTTAAAAACTGAAAATAAATGGCTTTGATTTCTTCAGCTGTTATCGATTGGTCATCCCATTGTAACCAGTCTTCTGGTATCTGATTTACGATTTCTTTCAAAAAAGAATCGTTCAATAATTTCGTAAATTCTTGATGTGCTTCTTCTAGTTTTGAGGCCTTCGGTAATAAAACATGATCTTTTATTAAAGCAAACGGAGTAATGGCTGTTTTTTCCCAATTCGTCCATGAATGATGAAAGTAAAAAGAAGCGCCATGGTCAATTAACCAAAGTTCTTTTTTCCAAATTAAAAGATTGGTATTTTTGAAGGTTCTGTCAACATTGGTTATAAAGGCATCTAACCAAACAATTTTAGATGCTAATAAAGCTTCACATTCATTGGCTGCAGCATCATAAGTTATGGCTCCAGATAAATAATGCAAACCAAGATTTAATCCCTGGCTAAATTTTAATAAATCTTGAATTTCTTCATCGGCTTCTGTTCTACCAAAAGCTTCGTCAAGTTCACAGAAAACCAATTCAGGAACGGGTAATCCTAGATATTTTGCGATTTGGCCTCCTAAGAATTCAGCAATTAATGCTTTTACACCATGACCAGCGCCTCTAAATTTTAAGACATATTTAAAATCATCATCCGCTTCTGCCAAAGCAGGTAAGGAACCTCCTTCTCGCAATGGAGTGATATAGCGGATAACGTTTACAGTTCGTAAATTTGAAATCATAAAAAAAATGCTTAGAACAAAGATAGCTAAAATTACAGCTGCTATTCTATTAAGGGTTCCGTTGAGAACTACTTTAAAATAAAAATCCTCATCAAACTAAGTTCGTGAGGATTCATAATTTAATAACGGATCACTAAAAAACGGATCACTGAATACTATTTAAGCATTTGCAGTAGCCGCTTCTTTATTGATTTTACCAATTAATCCCGTTAATACTTTACCAGGTCCCACTTCTGTAAACAAAGTAGCGCCATCAGCAATCATTTGTTGTACAGATTGTGTCCATTTTACAGGAGCAGTCAATTGAATAATTAAGTTCTTTTTGATTTCATCTGCATCCGAAACAGCAGCTGCAGTTACGTTTTGATAAACCGGGCAAATAGGAGTTGAGAAAGTAGTTGCTTCAATTGCAGCAGCTAATTCTTCTCTTGCTGGTTCCATCATTGGTGAGTGAAAAGCACCACCAACTGGCAATAATAAAGCACGTTTTGCACCTGCTTCTTTCATTTTTTCGCAAGCCAATTCAACTGCTTTAAATTCTCCTGAAATTACTAATTGTCCAGGGCAGTTATAGTTAGCAGCCACGACTACACCGTCTATTGAAGCACAAACTTCTTCTACAACATTATCAGCTAATCCTAAAACTGCTGCCATTGTTGAAGGCGTTATTTCGCATGCTTTTTGCATGGCTAAAGCTCTTTGAGAAACTAATTTTAATCCGTCTTCAAAAGACAAAGAACCATTAGCCACTAAAGCTGAAAATTCTCCTAATGAGTGACCTGCTACCATTTCTGGTTTGAAATCTTCTAAAGTTTTAGCTAAAATTACAGAGTGTAAAAATACCGCTGGTTGTGTTACTTTAGTTTCTTTCAATTCTTCTGCAGTCCCTTCAAACATGATGTCTGTAATGCGGAAACCTAATATTTCGTTTGCTTTCTCAAACAATTCTTTTGCCAAAGGAGACTTTTCATATAAGTCTTTACCCATTCCGGTAAACTGAGCTCCTTGTCCTGGAAATACGTATGCTTTCATCTGTATTTATTTAATTTTTTATAAAAAGATTGAATTTTAGATTCAAATGGGATGCAAAAGTACTATTTTTTTAGAATTTATAATGAATCATCTAGTTGGAGCAAAAAAATAAACCTCTACACTTCTTCTTGAAGTCTAGAGGTTTTAGGATAAATTAAAAGGGTTTGAATTTAATTTATAGTTTTATTACTTGCAATTCGATGTTAAATTTAACTTCTTCACCTACCAAAACACCACCAGTTTCTAATGCAGAGTTCCAGTTTAAACCCCAGTCTTTACGATTTATTTTTCCACCGATATTCAATCCTGCTTTTGTATTTCCCCAAGGATCTTTCATTAAACCGCTAAATTCTGCTGGAAGTGTTACCGATTTTGTTATTCCTTTAATGCTTAAATCACCAGCTAGTTCATAATCATCTCCTTTTTTGGTAAATGAAGTAGCTTTGAAAGTTAGTTTAGGATGGTTTTCGGCGTCAAAAAAGTCTGCACTTTTAAGGTGATTATCTCTATCTGTATTATTGGTATTGATTGAATCGATGTTAGCTTCAAATTCAATTGTTGCAGTTTCGAAGTTGTCGTCTTCTGTAGTGATAGTTGCTTCGTATTCGTTGAATTTTCCCGAAACATTAGTAAACATCATGTGTTTAACTTTAAATCCTATTTCTGAGTGTGTAGCGTCAATTGCCCATTTTGTAGTTGCCATAATTATATGTTTTAATATTGTTTTAATTTGATAAGACAAATTTACTACGGCAATAGCAGTAGGACACTTAACCTAGATTAAGAAATGAAAAAACCACCTAATATGGAAGTGAGATGGTTTTAAAATGTTTTGAAGTAGTGTCCAATTATTTTTTGGATTTATGATTGCTTTTTTCAAAAGTGATAGTAACTACGGTTCCTTTTCCTGTTTCTGATTGAATTTGTAATTCGCCGTTATGCATTCTGATAATTTTCATAGCAAGGGGCAAACCTAATCCATAGCCATTGTATTTAGAAGCTATTTTTCCTCTAAAGAAGGGTTCGTAGAGGTAAGGTACATCCTCTGGTGGAATTCCAATTCCTATATCGGTTATGACAATTTTAATTCGGGAATCATCTACCATTAAATTGACAAATACTTCGTCGTTATCGGAATATTTTACTGCATTCGATATAATATTATTTAAGGCTAATTCCAGCAATGGAATGTTGCAAGGAATCGTTAATAGCGCTTCGTTTTCTGGTATCGAATTTAATTTAATATTCACTCGGTTGTTTGGGAACAAAGTGTCAATAGACGCTTTTACTTCCAGCAAAATCTCATCTATGCGGGCTTCGTCGAGCACTTGTTTGGTGCCGTCATATCCTGTTTGAGTCAGTTTTAAAAGACTTTCTGTAAGCTTGCCTAACTTGGAGGCTTGTTTGTTAATGTTTTCAAGAGAAGTCACATATTCTTCTGTTTCTCTTTCTTTCAAGAGCATGATTTCGGTTTCGGCAATAATGGTCGTAATTGGTGTTTTGAGTTCATGCGAAGCATTATTAATAAAGTTAGCTTGGATTTCAAACGAAGTTTCCAAACGGTCAAGCATATCGTTGAAGGTTTTTGTCAAATCGGAAATCTCATCCTTTCCATCCGTGTCGGCCAAGCGATTATGTAGGTTGGACGCGCTTATGCGGTGTACTTCGTTTGTGATTCTGGCGATAGGATCAATGACTCTTCGGGCTAAGAATTTTCCAAAAAAGAAAGCTAAAACTATAAAAGCGATTCCGCCAAAGATTAAAATTTGTAAAATATAAATGGTGTTAGTATTTCCTCTACGGTCTATAGCTGTAACGATTACGATGTATTTTTGTCCGCTTTCGTTAAAAATTTGGCCATAATAATAACGGTGATTTTCTTCGATCCAGCTAGAACCATTTTTCATTATGGTGCTATAAAATTCAGGAGGAAGGTGTAAGTTAGTATTGTATTCAAAAGTGTTTTCGCTATTTACTTTTAAAATAAAATCTTTTTCTTCGACTAATTCTTCAAGACCTTTTTTTCTAAAATCTTTGAGATATTGTTTGTGTTCTTGATTTTTTTGGTAATAAGCTGATGAGGCAATTTTAGCCCTATCCTGAAGCCTTTTGATAAAATAATATTGGTTATTTTGTTTGAACAGCGAAAAAATAACAATGCATAAAAGCAAGGTGCTAAAACCCGAAAGCACAATATAAGTAATCGTTATTTTTTTTCTAATTTGCATGTGTTAGGATTTAATGATGTAGCCCAAACCTTTGATAGTTTGAATTAATTTAACCGGATAAGGTTTGTCTATTTTGTTTCTCAAGTAGTTGATATACACATCGACTACATTGGTATTCATGTCAAAATTAATATCCCAAACATTTTCTAAGATGTTTTCTCGGGACAAAATTTTTCCAGTATTACTGGCTAAATAATACAATAAATTAAATTCTTTAGCGGTGAGTTGTATGATTTCGCCTTTCCTTTTAACTGATTTGGCTCGGTTGTCAATTTCTAAATCCTCAATTTGAATTAGGCTATTAGGGCGATGTTCTTGAGTCGATCTTCTGGCTAGAGCTGCGATTCGGGCTTCTAATTCTGAGAATTTAAAAGGTTTTACCAAGTAATCATCTGCCCCAGAATTCAATCCTGTAACAATATTTTCGGTGGTTCCCAGTGCTGTTAAAAGCAGAATAGGAACAAAGTTTTTTTCGGCTCTTAATCGACGGCAAATATCGATTCCGTTGCTGTCAGGAAGCATAATATCCATGACGATAACATCAAAATTAGTATTTGAAATCATTTCTAATGCGGTAGTTCCGTCAAGAGCTACGCTTACGTCATTGTCTTTTTCCGAAAGTCCTTTTCGTAAAATAGATAAAAGATTCGGTTCGTCTTCAACGATGAGTAGTTTCATAAATGATTTTTTTCTGTTTCAAAAATAAAAATTGTCAGTTTAAAATGAGGCATAATTGTCTTTTATCTTTTCATTCTGTCAAAAAAATAGTTGCTAAACGACTATAAATAAAAAAAGCGTTACGAGATGTAACGCTTGAGTAGGGAATGGAATATTTTTTTTATAATTCTACTGCTTCGATAACTTGTAAAAAGTTATTTTTTAGTTCTTCATTTAAAATCCCTTTTTCACTATCGAAATTGTCATTAAAACTAGGCAGTGAAAAACTTCCTTTGATGACAGCTCCTTGGAAAGGGAAGCGATTTTTTGCAATTTCTAAAACCGTCAATCCGCCTCTTGGTCCTGGAGAAGTAGCCAAAAGCAATGTTGGCTTTTCATTTAGGAATTTTGGATTGATTCTGGAAATCCAATCAAATATATTTTTGAATGCGGTAGAATATGCTCCGTTATGCTCGGCCAAAGAAATAATGATTAAGTCGGCAGTGCTAAGTTTGTTAAAAAAAGTAGTTGCTAATTCTGGAATACCATTTTCAGCTTCTTTATCTAAAGAAAAAATGGGCATTTCATAATCGTTCAAATCCAGTAGTTCAATTTCGGCACCATTAAATTGTGAAGCTGCATAAGAAGCTAGCTGTTTATTAATTGAGTTTTTACTTGAAGAAGCACCAAATGCGATAATTTTTTTATTCATTTTCTTTATTTAAATAGTATGTTAAAGCCCCTGAGGGACATTTTTTTACAGTCTCGATAATTTTATCTGTTGTAGAAGCGTCTGGTTTAATCCAAGGTTTTTCTTTGGGTTGAAAAACATCAGGATTGTTGCGAACACAATTTGCCGAATGGATACATTTAGCCGATTGCCATACAATGGTAACTTCTCCATTCGAATATTCTTTAGTGATGTCATTTGGATTCATAGTTACATTTGGGTGTTAATGGTTATTTTTCCTTTTAATATTTTAGAAACAGGGCATTTGTCGGCAATGATTAGCAATCGCTCTTTTTGTTCCTGTGAAATTTCGGAAGAAAAAGTAATTTGTCTTGAAAATACCGTTTCAAATTCACCATCCAATTCTTGTTGTGCATTTACACTAATCTTAATTTCTGGAATATCCCATCCTTTTCGATCAATGTACATACGCAATGTAGCCAAAGTGCAACCCGCTAATGATGCTAAAAGTGTAGAATAGGGATCAGGGCCAAGGTCTTTTCCTCCATTGCTTTCGGGTTCATCCATAATCAGTTGACCATTGCGCCAGGAAATCGTACACAAATATTTTTGTGAACCAATATTTCCAGTAACATCATTTTCTAGCAAACTTTTCATAATTAGCTTTTTTTGGATTCAAATATCCTTACAACACATCACTATATTCTGGTGTCTTGTCGAAGACTTTTTTTGCAAATGGACACAAAGGAAGAATTTTTAGGTTTTTTTCTCGGGCAAATAGCACCGCTTTTTCTACCATTTTCTTTCCAAAATTTTTACCATTATGCCCCGAATTTACCTCGGTATGGTCAATAATGATTTTGTTTGGACCAGCAAAAACGAAAGTCATTTTGGCTTCTATATTATCATTTACTTTTACGTAAAAATACCCTTTTTTGTTGTTGTATTCTAATTCTAATAATTCTTCCATCGTTTTTTTATTTAGTAGTTCATTGGGATTTCCATTAATAAAAATTTAGCGTCAGAAGTAGCTTTGATGTCTAAGGTCTTAAAATCAACAATTCCTAATCCGTCACGAGTTTCTAATTCTTGTCCGTCCACAGTAATATTTCCAGAGATAACAAAAACATACATTCCATTACCTTCTTGTTTTAATTCATAGGTTTTAGAAAAATCCTTGTCAAAATCAGCCAAGTGAAACCAAGCGTCTTGATGAATCCAAACGCCTTCGTCTTCAGGGTTAGGTGATAAAACTTGGGCGAAATTATTTTTTTGTTTTGTGGTATCTAAAGTAATTTGTTGGTAACGTGGACTTACATTTCTGGTTTTAGGGAATAACCAAATTTGGAATAATTTAGTACGTTGATCATGATTTGGGTTAAATTCACTGTGTTGAATTCCTGTTCCAGCACTCATTACCTGTACATCTCCTGTTTTGATGGTAGCAGCATTACCCATACTGTCTTTGTGTGCTAAATCGCCTTCAAGTGGAATAGTGATGATTTCCATATTGTCATGAGGATGTGTTCCAAAACCCATTCCAGGGGCAATTGTATCATCATTTAATACACGAAGAGCGCCAAAATTTACTCTGTCTGGATTGTACCAGCTAGCAAAGCTAAAACTGTGGTAAGCGTTTAACCATCCGTGATTTGCATTTCCTCTTGTATCTGCTTTATGTAAAACTGTAGTTGCCATTTTGTATATGTTTTATTGGTTATTAAATTATTACATTACAAATGTACAACCCTAGTAGTTCTTTTGCGCTTAACCTAGATTAAGAAGTTTAAAGTTTAAAGTTGTAATTATTATAAAATTATCACTGTGACTACAAACTACGAATTCAAGCTAATTTTTTCGTAGCATTTTGCTTTTCATTTTACTAAAAAATTCAGGGGTAACTCCTATATAAGAAGCGATTTGTTTTTGAGGTATTTTATGCGTCAATCCTGTATAGCGTTTGCAAAATTTATCAAAGCGTTCTTCGGCCGATAAACTCAAATTATCCATGATGCGTTCTTGATTGGCAACCAAGGCATTTTGGGTAAGAATTCTAAAAAAACGTTCCAACTTAGGGATTTCAGTATACAGTTGTTCTTGGTTTTCTTTAGAAAGTAATACCAGCTCGGCATCTTCTAAAACTTCAATAAAAAGATTTCCTGGTTTTTGAGAGATTAGGCTATACATGTCGCCAATCCACCATCCTTCGCAAGCAAAGTTTAATACATGTTCTACAATATTGTCGTTGATATTAAAACTTCTTAAAATACCAGAATTTACAAAATAAGAGTATTTGCAAATTTCACCTGGGCTTACTAAAATGGTTTTGGCTTTATGGAGTTGAATTTCGGTTTTGCTCAGGAACAGTTCTTTTTCTTCAACCGTAAGTGAAACGTGTTTTTCAATATTGTCGATAATTAAAGACATGACATGTACTATTGTTTGTCATGCAATATAACAATTTTATTGGGATGGATTTCTTATTTCGAATAATTCCTAAACATATACAACCATAAGAGTCTTGATAATCGGATGTTTAATGGAGATAAAGTTACAATGACAACCATAATAATGGGAATGATTCTTAAATCGAAGGTTTGTTTAAAGAAAAAATGCGCAATACAATAGGTTGTAATTGCCTGTGCAACCGTTAATCCATAATTGACATACATAGCGCCAAAAAAATAGCCTGGTTCCTTTTGAAATTTTTGATGGCAATGGCTGCAATATTCATTCATTTTAGGAAAACTAAATTTGAAAAAAATGGATTTTTCTTTGAAAACTTTACCTTGATGACAATGTGGACAATCATTATTTAGGATGTGGCTGAGTATTGTAGACATGATTTCTATTTTTTTTTTACAAAGGTATTTGATATTCAAATGTTAATTATTTGGTATATTCGCTTATTGTAGCACAAAAAAGACATTTTGGCAAGATGAAAAAGTATCCTATTTATAGTATAGAACAGTTTAATTGCAATTCCGTTAGTAGCGACTTGTATATAAATACCTTTAAAAATCATTTGGTTAATCATAGTTTTGTTGAAAAACCGCACCGACATAATTTTTACCTCTTGGTTTTTTTTACCAAAGGTTCTGGAGTGCACGAAGTCGATTTTGACCGATTCGAAATTCAGCCTGGAAGTGTTTTTGTTTTGCAGCCAGGGCAAATGCACCATTGGGTTTTATCGGAGGATATAGAAGGTTATATCGTTTTTTATACCGCCGAGAGGTACAATTTGTATTTTGGGAATAAGAATATTGAAGATTATCCTTTTTATTTTTCTGTCCAAAATAATCCTGAAATAGTCTTAGAGGCAAGGGAGGTAAAAAGTATTTTGCCTTATTTTGACCATCTCATCAGCGAAATGCAAAACAAACAATTAGGGAGCCAGGATAAAATAATGAACTTATTGGACAGTATTCACATTGAGTTGGCTCGAAAGTATAGCGAAATCCATGTTCATCAGGCGCATTCCTATAATGTAAAAATTAAAAAATTAGAGCAATTGTTAGAGCAAAATTATAAAGAACACAAAACGGCTGCGTTTTATGCTTCAGGATTGAATGTGAGTTTGAAACACCTGAACCGAATATGCAATGAGATTCTAAAAAAAACAACCACCGAAGTGGTTGTAGATCGTGTGATACTGGAAGCCAAACGCATGCTGCTGGATAAAAACTGGACAGTAAATGAAATTGCTTTTGCCTTAGGCTATGAAGATTATTCGTATTTCAGTCGTTTGTTTAAAAAGCATACTGCAATGTCGCCTACTGATTTTCGATTATCGAAAAAGTGATTCCAGCTTAGTCATTGCGAGGAACGAAGCAATCTCATCCTGTAACTCAATAAAGTTGCTTCTCTTTCCGTTCAGAGAATCTCCCCAAGCATTGGGATTACTGACGTTTATATATGATCTGAGCGATCAGGTTTTTTATTTTAAAAAGTTACCATAACTGGAAATTATTTCCTTTAGTTTTTTATTACTCACATTTAATTCGGAAATTTCTAAATCATAAAATTTGTAAGATTTGGTTATTATAGTTAAATAATCACATGAAACTTTTCCTGAATGAATTCTATCGATTTGAATTTCATCAATTTTATGCCATGCAATAAATCTGGTTTTCAAAGTAATTCCATTAGCATTTATTTTCAGCTGAGTTTTTTTGTTTGTAATTCTAGTAAGATAATAAATTGAATTACTTATTCCGACTACGAGAAGTATTATAGCTAATTTTTTATTGTTTTTTTCAAAAAACAAATATGCAGAAAGTCCAAATGTTATGAAAACAGTTAAAGATTCAAAACCTAATAAACTTTTCGAGTATCTAAAATTATATTCTTTTTGATTCATTAATCTTAAGTATCAGTTTGGATAAAATAGCTAGTAACTAGTTTATATTTTTTTTGTTCTAAAATAAGTTTACATATTTGTTTGCACGAGCGAGATGCTTGCGCCAGCCTTTTATTAGTTCTTTGAAAAATTTGTAGATTGTACATATTATTAAAACTTCGTAGCTATATTTATTCAATGATCTTTTCCACAATCACAAGGTTCTATTAAATTATCTTCATAATAATTTATAAATTCCTTAGCAGAATTCATTGCTTTTGTATAATCAAAATTAAGAGCTTCGGTGTATAAAGCATCATAATAATTTACATCATAATCTAAATTTGGTTTAGTATGAATCATGTTGTTTCGTAAATGTTCAATTTTTTTTATATTATCAAATAGATGACTTTTTTCTTTTGCAAAATTTTTTCCGTCATATACTTTTGGTAAGGCGAGTTTAATTTTATCTTTAAAATTCATATAACGCAGCGTTTTATATTTATCATATTCTACTCTTTCTCCATTAACGGAGATAATAATTGTAAAATCAATAGGAATTTTTGAATTTATAAAAGCTTCCATTGAACACATTAGAGAAGTAATTAGATTTGATGCACTTATGTAAAATGCATATACTGCATTCATCATGTTGCCAATATAATATTTGTCTTTTTCTTTAAGCAATACATCAAAGAGCGTATTCCTAAAATTATTTGTATCTGAAAGAAAACCTTGAGCACTATTGAAGTAAATTACTATAGGATTAGGTTCCAAAATATGAGTTTCTGTTCCTTCAAGATTATATTTAAAGCATTGAATAAATTCATCATTACTTGTTATAGCGTGAGGAATAAAATCTGTAGTGTCAATCTTAATGTCTTCATGCGAAGTTAACTCGGTTGCCACTTTTATTCCTAAACCTTCAGACATTTTTAAAGTCTTAAGCCATTTTCTTTTAATATGTTTCATAACTCTATTTGATTGATGATCGAGTTTTTTCTGAAATTAGTTTTAACTAGTATAATATGAATAATACAATTACACCAAGCCATCCAGTTTTGGGGAGATTTGTATGACAAGTATCAAACTTTGTTCTTTTCTCAAATATATAAAAATATCTTACAAAATTTAATAGTTGCCATTCTTTTAAAACTTCAACAACGAAGAAATAAAAAAAACAGTTTAAAATTTAGAGTGTATTAACTTCAAATTTTAAACTGTTTAAGTAAGAAACCCTGTCAGAGTTCAAAACGCTGTCAGGGTTATGTTAAATTTTACCACTTAATTTCCGTCATTCGATCATCAATAAAAGTAAATCCCCAACCCGGTAAATTGTGAGGTTTGGCATAACCATCCTGAACTACCATTGGATTGTCAATTAAAGGATCGACCCAGTCAAAAGATTCCACACCCACACCATTCGAAATGGTACAAACTAAAGGTACATCATAATCTTTGTAATAATGCGGTAAAACCGGTAAGTGGAAACTCTTAGCCAAAGCGGCACTTTCTCTCCAGGCTTCTACACCACCAATACGTAGAATATCCGGTTGCCAAATGTCTAATGCATTTCGAGTAGCTAATTCGCGTAATGGTAAAGTATCAAATTCTCTTTCTCCCATGGCTAAGGAAATTCCGGTTTGGTTTTTCAGGATTTCGTAACCTTGGAAATTTTGGTGGTGAATTGGTTCTTCAAACCAGTTGATGTTTAAATCTCTTGCTTCTCTGGCTAATTTCATTGCCGATGGCAAATCCATTCCCTGATTGGCATCCATCATGATATCGACTTTATCGCCCACTGCTTCACGTACTAAACGCAAACGCTCCACATCGGTGCTTACTTTTGGCGAACCTACTTTTATTTTTACCGCTTTAAATCCGCGGTTGGCATAGTTGGTAACTTCTTCAATTAGTTCGTCGATAGAATAGGAAATCCAACCACCGCTTCCGTAGATAGACACTTTTTCTTTGTGTGTGCCCAGAATTTTATGAATCGGTTGGCCCAAGAATTTTCCCCAAGCATCCCACATGGCAATGTTAATCGCTGCCTGCGCCCAACGCAATAATCCCTGATTTCCAAAATATTCGGCTAAGTCGTCCAGTTTTTGATACACCGCCGAAGTTTCATTGGCGTTATAACCTTTAATAACCGGAATAATATCTTGTAAAGCGCCTACGATGGCATTGGGTGAATATTGAAAAGACAACAAATAGGATTCTCCGATAATCCCGTTTTCTAATTGAATTCGCATCACGATAAATGAGATTTCAGTTAGGGTGTGGGTAGCGTCAGAAATTGGTTTTTTAAGTGTGGTGGATGCTTTGTATAATTTGACATCTCTAATGGCTATAGATGAACTCATGCTGATTTGTATTTTTTATTCTACAATAGTACGAAACTAAAACACACACTATTTACACATTTATAATGATTTTATACACTATATTGATATAAGATAGTGTGTTTTTGTACTTTTGACAGCTCAAAACTCTTTTATATGAAAGCGGAATACCGAAGTATCAGTCCTTCTCCCGGAAGTTCCTTTACAACTACGCTGTTTGAAGGGAAGGAATTTATTGCGTCTTGGCATTTTCACCCGCAGTATGAGTTGACGTATATTTTGGGGAGTACTGGAATTCGCTATGTGGGGGATAATATGGGGAATTTTGAATATGGTGATTTGGTTTTGGTCGGTTCTAATTTGCCTCATTGTTGGAAAACCATCGGCGAACAAAAAGAAGAAGTGCGCTGTGTGATTATTCAATGGGATGATGCGATGCTTAGGGAATGGTTACATAAAGAAGAATTTCAACATATCAAGCAATTATTGGATTTGTCTTCCAGAGGGATTCGATTTGATAAAGCTATTGCTTTAAAAGTAGAATCGCGATTAATAGCATTAGTGGATTTACCTCCTTTTGAAAGGTTGTTGTCTTTTTTGCAAATAGTACAAGAATTAGCAAGCAGTGGCGCCTATCATTTTTTGGCAGGAGAAGGATTTACGACTAATTTGACCGTTAAAGAAAGTGAAAGAGTAAATTTGATTTACAATTATGTGAAAGAAAAGTACAGCCAACAAATCAGTCTAGAAGAGGTGTCAAAAAAGATAGGAATGAACAAAGATTCTTTTTGTCGCTTTTTTAAAAAGACCTTTCGAAAATCTTTTTTTGAATTTATTAATGAATATAAAATTAGTATGGCTAGCAAAATGCTAATTGCTACCGATTTGACTGCTTCTGAAATTGGTTATAAAGTGGGTTATAATAATTTGAGTTTCTTCAACAGGCAATTCCACAAGTTTGTAAAAATGACACCTTCTCAATACCGAAAAATGTATCGGGGGATATGATAAAAAAGCCTCAAGTTTCCTTGAGGCATTTCTATTATTTAAAGTTAGTTGTAAAACTTCTAACTTCTTCGTTCTTATTTCTAACTTTAGATTATCCTGCTAAAGCGTCTTTAATTCTTCTTAAAGCTTCCACTAATAATTCATCGCTAGTAGCATAAGAGAAACGGATACAGTTAGGGTTACCAAAAGCGTCTCCTGTTACAGTAGCTACGTTAGCCTCTGCCAAAAGATACATCGAAACATCGTTAGCGTCTTTGATTTCTTTTCCTCTTAATGTTTTTCCGAAGAAAGAAGAAACGTCTGGGAATACGTAGAAAGCGCCTTCTGGAACGTTGATTTTTACTCCTGGAATTTCTTTCAATAATCCAACAACTAAATCTCTACGTTTGTGGAATGCTTGTACCATGTGGTTTAATACTGATGGATCAGCATCAACAGCTGTGATAGTAGCACGTTGAGCAATAGAGTTAGCTCCTGAAGTTACCTGACCTTGGATTTTAGTACAAGCTTTAGCGATAAATTCTGGTGCTCCAATGTATCCAATTCGGTATCCTGTCATTGCAAAAGCTTTCGCTACTCCATTTACAGTAATTGTTTTTTCAAACATTCCTGGGATAGAAGCGATACTGCAAAAAGTTCCTGAGAAATTGATGTGCTCATAGATTTCGTCAGCAACAACATAGATATTTGGATATTTTTCTAAAACTTTAGCAATAGCTGTCAATTCTTCTCTGCTGTATACTGATCCCGAAGGATTACATGGAGAAGAGAACCACATCATTTTAGTTTTTGGTGTGATAGCCGCTTCTAATTGCTCAGGAGTGATTTTGAAATCTGTTTCTACAGAAGTTGGTACTTCTACAGGAACTCCACCTGATAATTTTACGATTTCGAAGTAAGAAACCCAGTAAGGAGCTGGTAAGATTACTTCGTCACCATCGTTTAACATTACCTGTGCAATGTTGTATAAAGATTGTTTAGCACCTGTAGAAACTACGATGTTTGCAGGTTTGTAATCTAAACCGTTATCTCTTTTGAATTTTCTACAAATAGCTTCTTTCAAATCAGCATATCCATCTACTGGAGAATAAGTGCTGTAGTTGTCGTCAATTGCTTTTTTAGCGGCTTCTTTGATGAAGTCTGGCGTCTTAAAGTCAGGTTCTCCTAAACTTAAACTGATAATGTCTTTACCTTGGGCTTTTAATTCTCTAGCCAAAGCTGCCATTGCTAATGTTTGTGATGTAGCAAGATTGTTAATTCTGTCTGAAAGTGGATTACTCATTAATAAAGTGTTGATAGTCCCGAATTCGGTAATAGAACGTTGGGAGGTTAATTATTTATTTTAATTAATTTTTTATTTAAGCCATTTCTGGATTTGTTCCTAAATCTTTTAAATGTTTGAAATGTGCAATAATAGCACTTCTCATCGTTTTATATTCATAATAAGGTAAGTTGCATTCTTGGGCAGTCTCGCGAACAATTTTTGCAATTTTACCGTAATGAATATGACTGATATTTGGAAAAATATGATGTTCAATTTGGTGATTTAATCCTCCAGTGTACCAATTTACTAACCAGTTTTTTGGAGCAAAATTACTCGTAGTAAACAATTGGTGTATTGCCCAAGTGTTTTCCATTTCGCCTAATTCATTTGGAGAAGGATTGTCGGTTTCTTCCACTACGTGAGCCAATTGGAAAACGATACTTAAAATTAATCCTGCTGTATAATGCATTACGAAGAAACCTAGTAGCACTTTCCACCAAACGATTCCGATGATTATGGGTAATATAATCCAAATGGTAGCATAAATGATTTTAGTAATAATCAAAGTCGTCCATAGAATTTTAGGGCTTTTAGGTTCGCCATAAGATAATTTTCTTTTGATGTAATTTCTCATTTGCTTAAAATCGGTTGTAAGAGCCCAATTGAAAGTCAGTAATCCGTATAGAAATACAGAATAATAGTGTTGAAAACGATGAAAACGATACCATTTGGCACTTTTAGTAAAACGTATAATTCTACCTGCTTCTAAATCTTCATCATGTCCCGGAATATTAGTGTAGGTGTGATGTAAAACATTATGTTGCACCTGCCAGTTGTATACATTTCCAGCCAAAACATAAATGGTACCGCCCATAATTTTATTCACCCATTTTTTATTCGAATACGAACCGTGATTACCATCGTGCATGACATTCATTCCTAATCCTGCCATACCTATTCCCATAACAATCGTTAAAAGTAAATGGGCCCAAAAAGGCATATCTATAGTTAGGATTAAAAAGTAAGGAACTAAAAAGACCGTAAATAGAATTACCGCTTTTAAATGCAGTTGCCAATTACCTGCTTTTGAAATGTTGTTTTCTTTGAAGTAATTGTTCACTCGCGAGTTAAGCGTTCTAAAGAACTTTAGTTTATCTTGCTTGGCAAATGTTGGTTGGGTTGTACTCATACAATTAAAAAATAGCGTTCAAAGATAATTATTTATAATTTTTAACGCAGCAAAATTGAGTTAAATATTCAAACTTAAAAATAGTACTTTTGTTAAAAAAATAAAACGATGGACGAAATACTGCGCTATTTTCCGGATTTGACCGAAATACAAAAAGAGCAATTCCAAAAATTAGATTTTTTATACCATGATTGGAATGAAAAAATAAATGTAATCTCAAGAAAAGATATTGATTCTTTATATACTAAACATGTTTTGCATTCATTGGGAATCGCTAAAATAATGAATTTTGAACCAGGAAGTTATGTGTTAGATGTAGGAACTGGTGGCGGATTTCCCGGAATTCCATTGGCTATTTTGTTTCCTGAAACCCGATTTTATCTGATTGATGTTATTGCTAAAAAAATAAGAGTGGTACAAGGTGTGGTAGATGCTTTGGGTTTAAAAAATGTAAAAGCAGAGCAAATTCGTGCCGAAAATGTAAAAGGCGATTTTGATTTTATTGTAAGTCGTGCCGTGACGAATATGCCTGATTTTGTTTCTTGGGTGAAAACTAAAATTAAAAAACAACATAAACACGAATTAAAAAATGGTATTTTGTATTTAAAAGGAGGCGATTTAACTGAGGAATTAAAAGATTTTCCAAAAGCAACGCAATACGACTTAGCTGATTTTTTCGAAGATGAATTTTTTGAAACTAAAAAAGTGGTGCATTTGCCCTTGAAGTTTGTGGTATAATAAATGAAATTTTTTTAAATAAGAAACCCACAGTATTAAAATAAATGCTGTGGGTTTTTTATTATTGTCTGAAATCTAATTCTGATTTCTAAAATCTTAGTTTATTCTCCTAAAAATGGATATCTGTAATCTTCTGGAGAAACTAATATTTCTTTGATGGTTCTTGGAGAAACCCAACGTAATAAATTCAGGATAGAACCCGCTTTGTCATTTGTTCCTGAAGCTCTTGCTCCTCCAAATGGTTGTTGGCCAACTACTGCTCCTGTGCATTTGTCATTGATATAAAAGTTTCCAGCAGCATTTTGTAATTTGGTTGTGGCTACTTCGATCGCATAACGGTCTTGGCTGAAAATAGCTCCAGTCAAGGCGTATTCTGATGTTTGATCTACTAATTCCAAGGTTTCAATCCATTTGGCATCTTCATAGACGTAAATAGTTAATACGGGACCAAATAATTCGGTTTTCATAGTAACGTATTTTGGGTTTGTAGTCAAGATAACGGTTGGTTCTACAAAATAACCTACGGATTTGTCGTAGTTTCCACCAACAATAATCTCTGCATCGCTATCTTTTTTCGCTTGGTCAATATAACTAGCTAATTTGTCAAAAGAACCTTCGTGGATTACTGCTGTAATAAAGTTGCTAAAATCTTCTGGTGAACCCATTTTCATAGATTGTACATCAGTGATGATTTGTTCTTTGATGGCTGGCCATAAACTTTGTGGTATGTAAGCTCGGGATGCTGCTGAACATTTTTGTCCTTGGAACTCAAATGCGCCACGAACAATTCCTGTTGCTGCTTGTTTTACATTGGCACTTGGGTGAACCATTACAAAATCTTTCCCACCGGTTTCTCCAACAATTCTTGGGTAGGTTTTGTAATTATGGATATTAGCTCCAATTTTTGCCCAAAGATCTTTAAATACATGGGTAGAACCTGTGAAATGTAAACCGGCAAAATCACGACTAGCCAAAATAGTATCTGTTACCATTAAAGCGTCTCCAAAAACTACATTTATAACTCCATCAGGAAGACCAGCTTCTTTGAATATGTCGATGATAATTTTTGCTGAGAAAACTTGACTATCACTTGGTTTCCATACTACAACGTTCCCCATCATGGCAGCACTTGCAGGAAGATTAGCCGCAATAGCAGTAAAGTTAAAAGGAGTGATTGCATAAATGAAACCTTCTAATGGACGGTATTCTAAACGATTCCATACGCTTGAATCCGAATAAGGTTGGTCAGCATAAATTTGAGTCATGAACTCTACATTGAAACGTAAAAAATCAATTAACTCGCAAGCTGCATCAATTTCTGCTTGGTGAATGTTTTTAGATTGACCAATCATGGTTGCTGCATTAATCCTTGCTCTGTAAGGACCTGCGATTAGTTCGGCTGCTTTTAAGAAAATAGAAGCTCGTTGTTCCCAAGCCATATTTGCCCATGCTGTTCGGGATTCTAAGGCATTAGTAATAGCTTCTTCGATATGTGCTTTTTCGGCAAGATGATAACTGCCTACAATATGTTTGTGATCGTGTGGAGGAGTGATGTTTCGAGTGTTTCCAGTTCGAATCTCTTTACTACCAATGTATAAAGGAACGTCAATTTTTTCGTTCCACATTTTTTTGTATGCAGCAAGAACGGCTTCTTTTTCTGATGAATTAGGAGCGTAGCTTTTAACAGCTTCATTGATTGCTTTGGGTACTTTAAAAAATCCTTTAAGCATAATGTTATTTTTTTAATGTATTAGATAATACAGTATTAAATCTAGAAAAAGAATAAGGCTGTATTATTGAGAATAAATTATTTTAAGGCAAAAGTACAAAAGCTAAATTGAATTTATCGTAATAAAATTATAATAAATTGCAAATTAGTTAAAATAAAGGATTTTTTAGTTTAGTGCAAATGGTGCACATAATCTAAAAGTAGGGATGATTACTTTGAAGGTTTTAGTGTTGGTGAAATTAATCATATTAAAATGTCCTTTCATTGCTCCATAAGGAGAGGAAAGTAAGCATCCAGAGCTATAAGTATGATTTTCGCCAGGTTTTAATACTGGTTTTTTACCAATAATTCCTTCGCCATCAACAATTTCTAAATTGTTTAAAGAATCAAATATTTCCCAGTGACGTGAAGTTAATTGTACAGAATCTTTACTGTGGTTTTCGATGGTAATGTGGTAACTAAAGGCAAAATGGATTTTGTAGTTTTTGAAGTAAGTGCCTTCAAAACTAGTCAAAACCGTTATTTTTATACCTCTTGTTATTTGAGAAACCATGATTAAACTGTTTAATCTGTGTTTAATAGGAGCAAAATTACGAAAATTTATTTGCTTTCATTTATTTTTAACTGTTTTTTTAATTAATGATGTTCAGGGAATTAGCGGTGCCTTTTCCTATGATTCGATCATAACGTCCAGTATTTTCTTTGTAGTAGGTTAAAATAGTATATTCGTTTTCAGTTTGATAGAAATTTCCGTCTATTGCATTTTCATTGTCAATGTTTCCTTTGCTATCAGTAATTACATATTTATAATTGGTAAATCCTTGTTTGATGAGTATGGCCTTTTCATAAATTCCTTTTTTCTCGTTATAGTCCATTTTGTATTCAGGCGATAATGAATAGTTGTTAAACATTCCGCATACGTAAATATCTTTATTTAGTCGGAAAGTAGGGGCTGAAAGGCTAAAATAGATCCAGGCGTAATCGGCTTCAACTTCGTTATTACTGGCATTGGAATTTTTTACTACAAAATTTCCGTTTATATCTTGATAAAGCGTATAAGGGAAGTTTGCTCTTGCATTGTTAGTATATAAAAGGCAGTTATAAATATCAGTACTTGAGTCTACTCGGGCAATATTGTTGCTAGCTATTCTAATGTCTTTATTTTCAAAATACAAAAATTCATTGCCTGCCCAAAATTGGGTTTCGGTATCGTATTTGTAAATTAAATCATTGCCGATGGTGTATTGGGGTTGGATATTTTTTATTTCGGTATTAAAATCGCCATTCTGAATAAGGCTAACTTTAATATTTTTTAGCGGATTTTGAAAGTTTATAGTGCTGGATTTAATGGCAAAGTCCAAATTATGTTTCTGTTCTATAACACTTACATTTCTAGCTCTTTTTACTTGAATAGGAACAGTAGCGTTGTTTTCATATAGCATAAATTTTCTTGAAAACACAACTTCTTTGTCTTCATTGAGGATCTTTAAAATATAATTACCACTAAGTCGTAATTGCTGTGTAAACTGATTAGGAATACTTAGATTGTAATGAGAATAGATTTGTAAGGTGTTGAAAGAGTTAGTGTAGTTTTGAATTCTTTGGTTGTCAAATCCTTGAAGGTATTCGTTTTTTTGGATGTTTGAAGGATTCCAATTATAATCACAATGAATAATTTCGTAATAATAATTGGCTTCATTGCCAAAAAGATCATCAAACTGAAATTGAAAACCACTCCCTAATTCGAAAATTGGGACTGCATTTTGATTGTTTTGTACAAAACAAACGGTTTTGATATGGTATGGCGGAATCACTTCATTTTGAACTTGGGCAGATGCCAAATTAAAAAACAAAAGAAATAAGATTCCAAACAGAAAAGATTTAGCCATAATTTTAATAATTGCTATTGTGTAAATATAACAAAATAAGCAACGAAATCGTATGGATTTGCAATCTCTTTGTGCGAATTATTTAAAACAAACAGGGATGATTTCTCCTTTTGCCAAGCAGTATTTATCGACTAATTTAGGGTCAATTTCGTTTGTGTAATCTTCCTCTAAGACTTTGAAACCAATACTTCTTAATTTGTCAAAATAGTCACGCCCATAAATACGCACGTGATCGTATTGGCCAAATATTTTAGCACGTTCTTTTGGGTCGGTGATGCTATCATCGGCAAAAGTGACTGCTCTTTTTAAGTCTTGCGGAATTTGTAAAATAGCCATCCCTCCCGGTTTTAAAACACGATATAATTCCTGCATGGCCTTAGTATCGTCAGGAATGTGTTCTAAAACGTGATTACATAAAATTACATCGTATTGATTGTCTTTAAAAGGTAAATTACAGATATCGGCTTTTACATCAGCCAATGGTGAAAATAAATCAGTTGTTGTGTAATCCAGATTTTTTTGTTTTCGAAACAATTTGTAAAAAGCCTGTTCTGGAGCAAAATGCAATACCTTTTTTGGCGCTGTAAAAAAATCTGTTTTTTCATTCAAATACAACCACAGTAAACGATGTCTTTCTAATGAAAGTGTACTTGGTGATAAAACATTCTCTCTTTGGGTTTCATATCCATAAGGCAGCATTGATTTGAAACTTTTACCATCAATTGGATCGGTATATCGATCTCCTTTTAAAGTAAATGCTATGATTGGTCGTACTACATAACTTAAACGAATAAGTAGAGGACGAGGAATGGTATTAAGTATCGTTTTAAAAGCTTTTTTCATGAGTTGTTACACCAAGATTCGAATGGGTTTACAAGGAATTCTTAAACATTTACAAAGTGATTCTCAAATGAATGTGAACTTTGATAATCTCAGAGCTGTTTTTGTGAGTTTCTTTGCGAGATTAGATAACTAAAGGCACTTTTCTAAATTCATCTTCTTCATTACTTTCAATTCCAAGTGCTTTGTAGATATAAGCAAAAGTAGAAAGTAACTCCGGTTTGCCATCAACAATAGCTACATCATGTTCAAAGTGCGCCGAAGGCTTACCATCGGCAGTAAGAATTGTCCAACCGTCTTTTAATTGTTTGATATTTCGAGTGCCTTGATTAATCATTGGTTCAAGTGCCACCACCATTCCTTCTATTAATAGTTTACCTCGACCTTTTTTACCATAGTTAGGCATTTCTGGTTCTTCGTGCATTTTTTGACCTAATCCGTGACCTACTAATTCACGAACAACTCCATAGCCGTGAGATTCGGTATATTTTTGAATCGCATTCCCTACATCTTCCACGCGATTTCCAGCACGGAATTCACGCATACCCACATATAAGGATTCTTTAGTAACTTTTAATAATTTTTTAGTTTCTGGAGCTACTTCTCCTACTTCAAACGTATATGCATGATCTCCATGATAGCCATTTTTATAGGCACCACAGTCAATAGAGATAATATCACCACTTACAAGAGGAGTGTTGTTTGGAATTCCGTGAACTACTTGTGCATTTGGACTCATGCAAAGTGAATTAGGGAAACCGTATAAACCAAGGAAACTTGGAACCGCACCATGGTCACGAATGAATTCTTCGGCTAATTTATCAAGGTGTAAAGTGGTTACTCCTTCTTTCACTTCAGAAGCAAGCATTCCTAATGTTTTCGATACGATTAAGGCACTTTCGCGCATTAATTCTATTTCTTCACGGGATTTAACTACAATCATACTTTTTATTTTTCGAAATGCAAAAGTACAATTTTCTGAATTATTTAATCCGGATTCGCCATTATTTTAAAAAGCTCCGAATTAGATACGAAAAAACGGTTCTCTAAAGCTATTTTAGAAAGCTGTGCACTTACTAAATTATTTTCTCTACTATTGATTAAAAATAGCGAACTCTCCCCAAAAGAAAATAATCTTTCTTCCGATTTTAACATGGTTGCATAATCTTCAACAACACTTTTAATCAAATCTTTTTGCTTGGTCAAAGCTTCAATTTCTAATTTTTGAGCATTTATTTTATTGCTTAATTGAACCTTTTCTAGGTCTAATGCAAATTCAGTTTCTTGTACTTTGTATTTAGCTAATTTTAAACTACCTCTTTCTTTTCTTAGAAATAAAGGGAAATAGAAGTTCAGACCTATTTTATAATCTTCAAAACGGTAATTGTCAATATAACTTGGTTCTGATAAATAAGAATAGCCAATGTCAATTTTAGGCAAAAGCATATTGGCTTTTAATTTTTTCTCTACATTTAAAATGTCAATTTTGCTTTGTAGGGCATTGATTTTTGGATGATTACTAATCGAAAAATCGGGATTTAATAGTGCGTTAGTTTTTAAGGTTTCCTGAATTGTAAATTCTAGTTGCGTTTCCGGAATAATGCTCTCGGCTAATTCTAAAGGAATGTTGTTTTCTAACCAAAGAAAATTAGAAAGCTCTAATTTAGCTTTTGCTAATTTTAATTGTGAATCAATTAAATTCAAGGTTCTGTTTTTTACGGTCATTCCAGCTTCGACACTATCAATGGCACGTTTATCTCCTTCTTTGATTGAGGTTTGTATTCCTTTAAATCTTATTTCAGCATTTTCTTTATATTCTTTATACAATACAACCTCGTTATAACTTTTTTTCCAGTTAAAATAGGCAATAGAAGCATCGTATAAGATAGCAATAGCTTGAAGTTTTCGTTCTGCTTGACTTAATTGAAGTTGTATTTTTGCCTTTTTTAAATCGGCCATTCTTTGATTGATGAATAAGCCTTGTCCTAAAGGTACGCTTATTCCAAGTGAAGTTAATCCTTGATTGGGAACTGTGTTTTCTGGATTAAGGTAGATTCCTTCATTATTATCAAAACCTGCTTTAATTTCGATTCCATACCAAGTTGGAATTTTAAAGCTACTGTTTAAAATGGAATAGTATTCTTTGTCTTTGAATTGCTTTTTACTAAAATCAACCTCAATTTTTGGGTCAAATCCCCCGCGAGCCATCATTAAATTGGCTTGAGATTTACTGATTTCTAGATTGGCATTTTTAACCAATGGATGATACTTTTTTACAAAGCCCAAAAACTCATTGTATGTAAGTTCTTTTGAGTTGATTTCTTGGGCTGATAAAGTAAAACCTAAGAATAAAAAGGCGAAGAAAATATGTTTCATTATTTTTTCTCTTTTGTAGTTTTAGCTGTTGGTTTGTAGTAGTTAGGAGGGAAACCATTTAGGGTTCTCCATATTTCAAACCACACGGGAACATTATCTAATAAAGCTATAGTTTGTGCTCCGGCACCAATACTTAATTGTGCTGGCCATTTGTCCTCGTTTTTGTCTGGCGCAATCAAAACACGGTATTTTCCGTTTTCACTAATAAAGTTTTCGATAGCAACGATTTCTCCACCAAAAGTTCCATAAGACATATTAGGCCAACCCGAAAAGACAATGGTTGGCCATCCGTCAAACCATACACGAACTTTTTCCCCTTTAGTAATTAAAGGTAAATCAATAGGGTTTACATAAGTTTCTACCGCGATGTCATATTCTGAAGGCATAATCGTTGCAATTGGTGTTCCTTCTTTTATTGTTTCACCAATTCCAGATTGTAATGCCCTGTTTATATATCCATTTTGTGATGCTTTGATGTAATACATTCCATTACGAATGCTGTAATTGGTGTATTGATTTTTTAATTTGTTCACTTGAGCATCGGTATCAAATTGACTGCTTAAAGCGGTATACTTGTCACTGTTTGCTTTTGATACTTTTTCTGAATATTCAGCATTGATTCGGTTGATTTCTACCTTAGCATTAATTAATTCATTTTTGCTGGTTAGGTATTTGTTTTCCTGAGTAATGATTTTGGCTTCTACTTCTTGCAATTTGAGTCTTTTTTCCTCAATGTCGGTAAGTGGTTTTAAACCTTCTTTATTTAATTGTACAGCTCGATTGTACTGGGTAGTAGCAATTCGTAACTGTGTTTTTACCGCTGCAAGATCCATACTATCGCTTTTGATTTTCAAGATCGATTGTTGGACTTTGTTTTTAGCTTGTTCTAATTTTAATTTTCGTTCATTCTCAATAGCAACAATTTGGTTAGAAAGCATATCAACTTTAGAGTCATAGGACGCTAAAGATTGTTTTTTGGCTTCCATTTGGTTTCTAGTATTTTCAACTAAATTAGGATCCATATAATCTTCTTTTATCTCCGAGATAAATAAGATAGTGTCTCCTTTTTTTACATAATCACCTTCTTGAACATACCATTTTTCTATACGACCCGAGATGACACTTTGTATCGATTGTGGTCGTTGATTGGGTTTTAAAGTGGTTACGTTTCCAGAACCAGAAATGGTTTGTGTCCACGGTAAAAAAAGTGCAGCAAGACCAATAATAGAAACTCCTGCTATAATTCGGTTTAAAATTTTATAGTGAGGTCTGTTGCTCAAGTTTTTAACTGTTTCATATCGCTCTAGCGATTGCAGTTTAGTTTTATTGTTTGAGATGTTTAACATGCTTAATTGTTTTTTGAATCAAGTTGAATAGCTCCATTTTGCATAATAATTCTTCGGTTGCATTTTGTTCTCCAATATGGATTTTTTGAAGAAACAATGATTGTCCAATTGAATTTATCAGAGGTGATGAAATCGATGATTTCATTAGCTACTTTTTCATCCATCATGTCTGTTGGGTCTTCGTAAAATAGTATTTTAGGTTTGTGAATGATACTTCTTGCTAACAATAACTTTTGAGCGTTAGAAGAAGATAATTGTCTTCCTTCAGGAAAAATACGAGTGTCTAATCCTTTAGGTAAAGATTTTACAAAAGAAGTTAGTTGAACACCATCAATGGCCCATTTTAAATCTTCGGCCTTAATAGTTTTGTCATTGAAAGTGATGTTTTCTAGCAAAGTACCTTCAAAAGGACTTTCGCTATGAATAATACTTCCTATTTGTGAGCGGTATTGTTTAAGGTTTATTTTCTTGAATGTATCATCATTGATAAAAAATGATCCAGAAGTTTTTTGTAACAAGCCAGAAAGGATTCTAATAAGTGTTGTTTTACCAGAACCATTTTCTCCTTCAATGACAATTTTCTCTCCTTGCTCTATTTTTAAGGATATGGATTTTAAAATTTCTGTGTCAGAATCCGGAAATTTGAAACAAAGATTCTCCGTTTCTATAGAAATGTTAGTGTAGCAATAATCAATATCGGACACATTTTCATCCTCCAATTCTAAATCGGTGACCTGACCAATTTTTTCAATAGAAGTAAGGACATCGTAAAAGGTTTCTAAGCCAAATATGATTTTCTCAGAAGAGTTGATTACTAATAAAATAATGATTTCAGCGGCAACAAATTGTCCAATATTCATTTCTTGCGAAAGCACAAGAAATCCTCCAATCAATAATAAACTAGCAGTGATTATAACTTTGAAAACAATTAATTGGGAGAATTGACTTTTTATGACATTAAAGTGTTTTTCTCTGTAGTTTAAATAATCTGCTACAAGATTATTGTTTTTTTGCAAGCTGTAATCGTAATTAAGTTCGTTTTTAAAGCTGTAATTGTTTCGGGCAATTTCTTGTAACCAACTCGCAACTTTATATTTGAATTTGGATTCTTTCAAGCTCGTTTCAAGTCCAGCTTGGTAGGAGAATTTGAAGATGAAGTATAAAAATCCAAATAATAAAATTCCAAAGACAATAAAATAAGGGTGGTACAAGGATAATAAAATGATACCAAAAACAATTTGTAAAATAGCAGCCGAAAAATCGATTAGCAATTTTGAAGTTCCTTTTTGAATGGTTAAGGTGTCAAAAAAGCGATTCGCTAATTCGGGTGGATAGCTGTTATAAAGTTGGTTTATTTTAATTTTAGGCAAGCGCGCAGCGAAATCAAATGAAGAACGTACAAATATTTTTTGTTGTAAATTTTCTGTAATACGCAACTGCATTAATGATAATATACCTACTAGTATTACCCCAAAAACCACCAAAATGATTAGCGCTACCCAAGAAGCACTTACTCTTCCTGATTGTATCAAATTGGTGATAGCCTGAATTCCCAAAGGCAATGACAAACTGATTAATCCCGCAAAGATGGCATAGAAAAATATTTGCGAGACATCTCTTCTGTCTAATTTCAGTAAGTTAAAAAAACGTTTTAAAGGTGTCATATTTTTTGTTGGTTTATTATTCTTATGTTATTTGAACAAAATTAATAGCAATACTTTTATTTTTTGTGTTTTAACAATAAATTAAGTCAATAGAGAAGTAATTCTAATGTTATTTTAATTTTGAATGCTAATTTTTAAATGTAAATAGTTGGTTAGCTAAGTTAGGTCAAATTCAGAACGTATTAATGATTAAAAAATACAATGGCATTCCAATGGTTATGTTAATTGGAAAAGTTATGGCAAGAGTCATGGGTAAAAATAACCCAGGATTGGCTTGAGGAACAGTGATTTTCATGGCTGCAGGGACTGCAATGTACGATGCACTCGCAGCTAATATTGCAAAGATGAATCTATTGCTGATGTCATCTGTCACTAAGGCACTCAGTATCGCGAATAGACAACCATTAAATAAGGGAATAATTATAGCAAATAGAGTAGGGAAGAGACCAAAAGAGAAGAAGGATTTTAATTTTTTTCCGCTTGTAATCCCCATATCAAGAAGAAATATAGCAAGGAATCCTTTAAATAAATCATTGGTAAAAGGCGCTATACCTTCGGCTTGTTTATCATTGGCAATATAACCTATTAACAGACTTCCAAGGATTAAAAGGACACTTCCATTAGTTAACGAATGAATGAGTATGGATCTTTTTTTAATTGTTTTTGTTTCTTTTTTATTAAAAGTAGATATTAAAATTAGACCAATGATTATTGCTGGCGATTCCATTAATGCCATTATCGCAACCATGTGCCCGTGGAGATTTAATTGTTGCGATTCCAAAAATGAAACCGCTGTAACAAAGGTAACGGCACTAACAGATCCGTATGCTGCAGCAATTGCTCCAGAATCAAAGATGTTTAATTTTTTCTTTAAGATGAAGAAGGTATACAATGGGATTGTTACTGAAATTCCTACTCCAAATAATATTGACCAAGCAATTTCGGTGCTAAGGGTTTCGTGTGATAATTCTTGTCCTCCTTTAAAACCTATTGCGAACAATAAATATAAGGAAATGAATTTTGAGGAGTTTTGTGGTATTTCTAAATCGCTTTTTAAACATACAGCAACAATTCCCAGTACAAAAAATAGTAGGGCAGGGTTTGTAAGATTTTCAATGAGTAAGTTAAAGTTCATTTTTTATTAAATTTGGTTAGGACGAATGGTATTTATAGCTATTTCTCGGTTTAAACTTTGCAAAATTGATTATTTAATTCTATATATTTTTATTTATATTTGTAATCTAAAGCATAAATATATTTTATGAATTATACTTTAAATCAACTCCAAATATTTCTCAAAATCGTTGAGACTAGAAGTATTACAAAAGCTTCTGAAGATTTACATTTAACCCAACCGGCTGTTTCTATTCAATTAAGGAATTTTCAAAATCAGTTTGATATTCCTTTGACGGAAGTGATTGGTCGACAGATTTTTATAACTGATTTCGGGTTGGAGATAGCACAACTGGCCGAGAATATAATTAATCAAGTGTATGCTATTAATTATAAAAGTCACTCTTATAAAGGGCTTTTGTCAGGAAGACTCAAGATTTCGGTAGTGTCTACGGGTAAGTATGTAATGCCTTTTTTTCTTTCAAATTTTATTAAAGCCAATCCAGCTATAGAGTTATTAATGGATGTAACCAATAAAAATAAAGTAATACGAAGTTTGGAAAATAATGAGGTGGATTTTGCTTTGGTATCCGTTATGCCTACCTCACTTCAATTGGAAAAATTAGATTTAATACCGAATAAGTTATTTCTTGTTGGTAACGCCAAATTAGACGACATTAACAGTGAATATTCAAGGGATATTTTTAAGGAATTACCATTAATATTTAGAGAAAAAGGTTCGGGAACAAGACAAACAATGGAAGAATTTTTTAAAAACAATTCGGTTCCAGTTTTGAAAAAGTTAACACTAACTTCTAATGAAGCGATAAAGCAAGCCTTGTTGGCTGGTTTTGGGTATTCGATTATGCCCTTAATTGGAATTCGAACCGAATTACAAAATAATGAATTAAGTATTATTCCAGTAAATGGACTTCCCATTAAAACAACTTGGAGTTTAATTTGGTTGAAAGAAAAAAAGCTTTCACCAGTTGCTAAGGCTTATTTGGATTTTTTGAAAGAAGAGAAAGATAAGATAATTCAAGAAAATTTTAGTTGGAACGAAAGTTATTAATGAGTTTTTATAGAATGTAAAAAGAGCTGTTTTACATGATAAAAACAGCTCTTTTTTTATGGTAAATTTCAAAAAAATTATTTCACTAATAAAGAGTGACTAGACATAGCAGCAGGTTGGTTTACACCCATTAAGTCTAAAATTGTAGGAGCGATATCACCTAAAACACCATCTTGAATAGCTACTTGATCATTGTCAACTAAAATGAAAGGAACAGGGTTTGTAGTGTGCGCTGTATTTGGTGTTCCATCAGGATTAATCATAGTTTCACAGTTACCATGATCTGCAATAACAATAGTTGAATAACCATTTGCTAAAGCAGTTGTAATCACTTTTTCGGCACATTTATCTACTGCTTCACAAGCTTTGATAGCTGCTTCCATAATTCCTGTATGTCCCACCATATCTCCGTTGGCAAAGTTTAAACACACAAAATCTACTTCTCCTTTTTCAAGTTCTGGACAAAGTGCATCGGCTAATTCATAAGCACTCATTTCAGGTTGCAAATCGTAAGTAGCCACTTTTGGAGAGTTTCTCAAGATACGAGATTCGCCTTCAAAAGGCGTTTCTCTACCACCTGAGAAAAAGAATGTTACGTGTGGATATTTTTCTGTTTCGGCAATACGAATTTGTTTTTTGCCTGCTTTTTCTAATACTTCTCCAAGTGTTTCAGTGATGTTGTCTTTGTTGTATACAACTTTTACATTTTGGTAAGTTTCATCATAATTAGTCAATGTAACATAGTACAAGTCTAATTTATGCATGTTTTGTTCGTGGAAATCTTGTTGTGATAATGCTTCTGTTAATTCACGTCCTCTATCAGTTCTGAAGTTAAAGAAGATAACCACATCATCATCCTGAATGGTAGCTAATGCTTTATTTTCAGCATCAACAACCACTAATGGCTCGATGAATTCATCTGTAATATCATTGCCGTAACTCGTAGCGATTGAAGTGACTACGTCATGAGTAGGGGTTCCTTTTCCATGAACTACTAGATCATAAGCTAATTTAACTCTTTCCCAACGTTTATCACGGTCCATTGCATAATAACGACCAATTACAGACGCAATTTTAACTGGAGTTTGTGCAATGTAATTACTTAAATCTTGAATGTATTTTTTTCCTGATTTAGGATCAACATCTCTACCGTCAGTAAAAGCATGAATAAAAACTTGATCTAAACCATAATCTTGGGTAGCATCAATTAATCCACGTAGGTGAGAAGTATGCGAGTGAACACCTCCATCAGAAACTAATCCTAAGAAGTGTACTTTTTTATTGTTGTCTTTTGCATATTGAAAAGCATCTTTTAATACTTGTTCTTGAGCTAAAGTTTTATTGGCAACAGCTAAATTAATTTTGGCTAAGTCTTGGTATACAATTCTTCCAGCTCCTAAATTCATATGTCCCACTTCTGAATTACCCATTTGACCTTCTGGTAAACCTACATGTAAACCATCAGTTCTAAGTTGTGCGCTAGGGTATTTTTGGTAAAGACTGTTTATAAATGGAACGTTTGCATTATCAATTGCAGATACTTTTGGGTCAGGAGATTTTCCCCAACCATCCAAAATCATTAAGATTACTTTTTTGTTCATTTTTAGTTAATTTTCGACAAAGATAAATTTTTTATAAAATCTTCGTTAGGAATAAAATAACTATTATGGTTTCTAAAATTTAGTGAGGTCAAAAATGATAATTTTATTACAGAATTACTCTTTTATTAAAATAAATGCAGTTTATAATTTGTGTTTTACATTGTTGTAATCAATAAAGTAGCGAAGACTAATCGAGAAAATATTCGTCATATTAGAATTGAAGATAGTTTTGATGTTCTTAGATAGATTTTTTTCTACTAAATTAGTGTCTTCTTGTGCATAATTTCGATACAAAATCGATAATTGACTGCCGGGTGCAAACCACCATGAATAGGAAAAATCTAAATTCCACGAGTTTAAATTTCTATTTTTATTCATATTATAGGTGTCATTGTTAGAAAGATGTCCATCATCATTAAGAGTAAAGAAATGTTTGTTATCTGAATAGGACCAATAATATCGGGCTTTAAGATTAAAAGTCATTCGGTCATTAATCGCGTATTTTCCGGTCAATTCTGATTCAATAATTTCTCTGTCGCGTCGCGCAAAAATAATGTCTGAATTACTTGTTCCTATTCTTCCAATATTACTGTTCTCGTTTGTATATTCGGTAGCAAATGCTAATGAAAATTTATCGTTAAATCGGTATTTTGGTCCAGCGTAGAATTTATACGTAAATCGATTGGCTTCATCATATTTAACAAATGATGGAGTGAAATCGAAAGTGAAATTTTTATTTTTATTGGTTTCGATTTCTAAATAACCACTGATTTTTCGAGGATTGTATATATATCTTCCATCTTCTTGAGGAAGATAAAAATCAAATGTTTCAAAAGGAACTATGTTTAAACCAAATTGAAAATAACATAGGTTTAGTGTCGTAGCTGTGACAATAGTTTGAATCCAGCTTGTATTTTGTATTTTATTTGTACTGTTGTCTATATCTAAGTTTACTTCCTGTTCAAAAAGAAAACTATTGAATAGTTTATTTGGGTTCAATATTCGATAACTTCCGTTTACATAACCACTATGGTAATTGTAATAGTATAAAATACCTAAGTCATTTGTATCGTATTTTTTAGAAGTATATTTACCAGTAAAGATGTATCGAAATTTTCCGCTAGTCTTTGCAAAGCTTAGAGAAGATTTAAATCCGTCATAATCTTCAATGTCATTGATAGCAGCATATTTAAAATCTCCTGAAAGATTATAGGTATTAGCTTTAGTATTTAAATCAAAAATTAATCCAGTAACATTGGCATCTCTATAATTTCCATTTCTACTGGTGTTTGTATTTATAAATGAAATAGATGAATTTTGTCTAAAGCGCTGGTCAAAAACTAATATGTTGTAATTAGTTAAAGGGTTAATTACTTCTTTTCTGGTAGAGTTGTTTTCATTGTCTTTTATAGAAGCGAATGTTTTTTCGGTAACTGCGTTTAAAAAACCAATACCAAGGCCTTTTTCAGTTCTTCCTGATAATTTTACAGCATTGATTAACTCAACAGTGTTAGGGTATTCTGTGATTTCTTCCGATGTGCTTAATTTGCTTTCTATTTCTTCTTTACTTACAATCGAATTCCCTCCTATCCTTCTTGAATAAAAAAGATTTCCTATATTAAAAAGGTTAGTACCTTCGGTAAAAAAAGGTCTGTTTTCGTTAAGTTTTTGTTCAAAAGGCTCTAGGTTAAGTATGGCATTATCAAATTTGGTTTGTCCAAAATCAGGAACTAAAATAGCGTCTAACGTAAAAGCATCATTAATGCCATATTTGATGTCTAAACCAGCTTTTAGTGTTTTATCGGAAGTATATCGATCTTTCTGTAAATAAGCAGATGTGTAGGGAATAAAGAAAAGTCGAGTGGATGGACTTATATTTTCTATTCCATCTAATTGCCCTGTTTGTGTTAAAACAGCTCCAATCTTTGTGTTGATATGGTTCCAGGTGAATTTTTGTGTCGTTCTTTTAATTTCGCGCAAAAAATTGATACCCCAAGTTTGTTTTTTGTTTTTTGGAAAACGGATAGCTGCATAAGGGATTTTCATTTCAACAGTCCAGCCAAAATCAGTAATTTTTACACTGCTTTGCCAAATGGCATCCCAAGTAAAATCTTCATTATCTTCGGTAGCTAGGCAGTCCATTTGAGTTCCTGCAGCACTTACATAAAAGCGATAATCTTGTTGACCATCATTAAATCCGTTGATAAATACGGCAAAATTATCAGCTACACCAAAAACATCTCTTTCTGTTAATTCGCGTTGTATTTTGTCAGGTTCATTGTCTTTTAAAACGGCAGATATATATATAGCATCATTGTCGTAAATTACTTTTACTGAGGTTGCTTTTTCGGTATCAATTGCTTTACCGTTGTCAGGATTAAACATAATGAAATCTGTTGCGACTTCATTGTTTTTAAGCCATTCTTCATCATCCGTTTTACCGTCAATATTGATATTCCCTTGTTTAGGTTTTGCTACAAGAATTTTTTTTTGAGCAAACAGGCTAAAATTTAGGAATATGAAAAAACAATAAGTAGTTAGTCGGAATGGATTCATGAATTGTTAATATGAAAGCAAAAATAATAAAATTGATATGATTAACAATTATTTAACAGCGAAATTTTGTAGTTAAAAAACTACGGTTTAGTTAAAGCTGTTATAATGCATTGAGTTGGGTTTTGTTCTGTAATTATTTTTTATATTTTTGGCAGGATTTAATTAATTGTATTTAAATAGTAATCAATGGTTTATAGAAGGTTTTTAAGTTTTTTATTATTATTATTTTTATTGATGTCTACTACTTCCTTTTTGCCAAAAGTTGTCAATGAAAAAAAAGAATTAAAAAACAAAATGAGTTTGAATGGTGATGAGGAATTAAACATTGAACAAGTGTATCATAATTTACACAGCGAAGGTTTTGGATTGCCAAGGTTGGAGAGTTTTAAAATGGCGTTACAAGGTTTTAATAAATTGAAAACTCAGGGCTTAGTAACGAAAAATATTTTAACATTAATCGATTTTAGTTTGTCGGCAAATGTGAAAAGACTTTGGGTGATTGATTTGGATACAGAAACTATATTACTCCATTCTCTTGTTGCTCATGGGAAAAATACGGGTGATGAATATGCTAATAGCTTTTCTAACAAAGCAGAATCATTCAAAAGCAGCTTAGGTTTTTACATAACAGCTGAGGTTTACAATGGAAAGCATGGTAAATCTTTACGATTGGACGGTTTGGAAAAAGGTATAAATGATAATGCTCGAAATAGAGCTGTTGTGGTTCATGGTGCTAATTATGTTTCGGACGCTTTTATACAAAATAATAAGCGTTTAGGAAGAAGTTTGGGCTGTCCTGCGGTACCACTTGAGATTACAGATGGTTTAATAAATACAATAAAAAATAAATCCTGCCTTTTTATTTATTATCCTTCGGAAAGCTATTTAAGATCTTCGAAGTTTATACAGAGCTAGCAAGTTGTTTTTTTATAAAAAAAATAGAGCTCTAATGGTTTAGTTTTAAAAAAGTTAGATTTTAAATAGTGAATTCTGCGAAAAAATATATCAAAAAAATTTGTTTTAAACTTAACTTATTCTTTATATTTGCACCCGCAATGCGGAAGTAGCTCAGTTGGTAGAGCTCCAGCCTTCCAAGCTGGTTGTCGCGAGTTCGAGCCTCGTCTTCCGCTCTAGTAGAAACCAACTAGAGTTTTGGTTTTTTTGAAATAAAATTTGGAGGTGTAGAAATAAAATTTATCTTTGCACCCGTTATGCGGAAGTAGCTCAGTTGGTAGAGCTCCAGCCTTCCAAGCTGGTTGTCGCGAGTTCGAGCCTCGTCTTCCGCTCTATAAACCCCAAACTATTGTTTGGGGTTTTTTGTTTTCAAGAGTTTTTAGTTTGAATTCAAAACCTTTTATGAATTATTACTAAAAATTTTTATTGAATATAATCTAAATTCGAATTGGGTTCGATTTCAATAGCTTCGTGATTTTTTCTGAAAAGTTTGGCTGTTAGTCCTCCCTTTAAAATGATGGTGTTATTTTTAATCTCGAGCCAACTGCCTTCTTTTAATCCTAAAACGGGAAAATTGTTAAATTGATGAAATTCATTAATTCTGGTTTCTCGTGATTCCCCCATGTGAGTTGATTGGGCATCTTTATCTAAATAATGCACATTTAAATTAAAAGGAATAAGCCCTAAAGTTTGAAAGCTAGGTGGGTAAATTATAGGCATATCATTTGTAGTTTGCATGCTTAAGCCGCCAATATTACTTCCTGCACTTGTTCCTAGGTATGGCGTTCCATTTTCTAGGGTTTCCTTTAGAACAGTCATAATTTTATGCTGATATAATTGGCTAACGAGTAAAAAAGTATTTCCTCCACCTGTAAAGATACCTTCTGCCTGTTTGATAGCAAAAGCGGGATCTTCAAATTCATGAATACCTTTGATATTTATGTCTATTTTGGCGAAAGCTTGCGCTGTCTTTTGTGTGTATTCTTCATGTGAAATTCCACTAGGTCTGGCGTATGGAATAAATAAAAGGTTTTTGCAATTCTTGAAATGTATTTTTAATTCCGGAAGCAAGTATTCTAAATACTCTGTCCCATGCAAAGTAGAAGTACTAGCTAAAAGTAAATTCTTCATTCTTTTGATTTTTTTTTCAATAAAGGTAGGGATAGCTCATGTGAAAAGGGTTTAGTATTAACATATTTTTATCAGCTTCTTAATAACAAATTGGGATAGCTCTGTATTACTTTTACCCTGTTGAAATTCAGAATAATGCATAAATATTTACTTTTTTTTCTTGGGTTGTTTTCAGTTTTTTGTTTTGGACAAAAAAGGGATTCCTTGGTCTTGAAAGGAAAAATCAATGCCTATATAACAAATTTAGAAGGTGTATCTGTTATTAATAAAAGAACAGAACAAGCTGTTTTTACAAATCAAATGGGTGATTTTTCTATTAACGCTCAAGAAGGAGATACTTTAGTATTTTCAGGTTTGCAGTTTAAAAGAAAAGAAGTAGTGTTGTGTGAAGATGATTTTGGAGACAAAATTTTGAATATTCATTTAGTCGCAGTTGCTCGCGAATTGAACGAAGTTACAATTATTAATTACAGTAATATTAATGCGGTTTCCTTAGGTATTATTTCTCCTAATCAAAAAAAATATACTCCCGCTGAGCGAAAGTACGCTTCTGCAAGTTCGTTTCGTCAAAATCCACTGGGTTTAGATCCAATAATAAATCTTATATCTGGTAGAAGTGCAATGTTAAAAAAAGGTATTGCAATCGAAAAGAAGGAGACCTACATGGGGACACTTGAGAAAATGTTTACCGATGAATATTTTGTAAATAAATTAGGTTTACCATCAGAATATATAAAAGGTTTTGAATATTATGTGGTCGATAATCAAAAATTTACGCGAGTTTTGGATACAAAAAACAGGACCTCAATAGAGTTTTTGTTAGCAGAATTAGCTGAAAAATACAAATCGATTATTGCAGTAGAAGATATAAAATAAGTTAGTGTATTTTGAATTGTGTTTGTTTCTTTTTTTAAATAAGCTAGTCTTTAAAAATGAAAAAAACAGATAGTATTTTCATTTTAAATCACTTTTTTATAAGTCTGTCAAAGAGTTTAATTTATGAAAAATTTTAAAGTAGACTTTTTTAAAATTGGTATATTTGCCAAAAAAATAAGCAGAATATGTTTGGTATAGGAGGAGGAGAATTAGTCTTTATAATGTTTGTGGTATTGTTGCTTTTTGGATCAGACAAGATACCAGAAGTGGCACGTACTATGGGTAAAGCAATGGCTCAATTAAAAAATGCTACTAACGATATTAAGAGCGAAATCCAAAAAGGAGCTGAAGAAAATGGTTTAGATGCAAAATCTTTATCAGAAATGACAGGTGGTATAAATACACAAATTGATAAAGTAAAAGAGGATCTTTTAGGGGATTCGGTGACTCAGGTTACTAAACTAAAAGAGAATATCGAAGATATTACAGGTCCTGTAAAACGTAGTCTTTAATGTTAGATAAACTTTTAGCACTCGATGTTCGATTATTCGTTTATTTAAACGGACTTGGCTCTGAGACTTTTGATGGGTTGTGGCTTTTTATTACCCGACAAATCAATTGGACTCCTTTTTTTCTATTATTGCTCTATATTATTTATAAAAAAATAGGTGGTAAACAAACCTTGTATGTGGTTTTATCAATAGCCTTATTGTTGCTGGTAACAGATCAAATCACTAATTTGGTGAAGTTTGGAGTAGAAAGATTGCGTCCATGTAATAATCCTGATATCAAGTCTTTCATTAGGATTGTACAATCACGATCATCATTTAGTTATTTTTCTGGACATGCCGCTAATAGTATGGCAGCAGCCATGTTTATTTATCATGTTATCAAGCCTTATTTTAGAGATGCAATTTTTTTGTTTTTATGGCCGTTAATTTTTGCTTACAGCCGTATTTATTTAGGATTGCATTACCCACTGGATATTTTGAGTGGTTATATCTTTGGAATGACCGCAGGTTTCTTGGCTTACAAAATATATCAGTTTACCCAAATTAAATATTTTCCGCTGTAGGTGTAAAAACGATATACAAAAAACGCACATTTAAAAGTTTAGATGTGCGTTTTTTGTTTAAGTACTCTTTTATAATACTCTACTAACCGTTAATCCATCGCGAATAGGAAGTAATACGGTCTCAACTCTTGGATCTTCTTTCAGTTTTTGATTGTATTCTAATAGTACTTTGGTACTAATGTCTTTAGGGTTTAATGGTTCCAGTACTTTGCCGCTCCAAAGTACATTATCAGATAAAATAATACCACCTTTATTCATTCTTGGAACAATCATTTCAAAATAATTCAGGTAATTTTCTTTGTCGGCATCAATAAAAACCAAATCAAATTTGACATCCAAAGTTGGAATAATATCAATAGCTTCCCCTAAATGCTGTACAATTTGTTTTCCCCAAGGCGATTTGTCAAAATGCTTTCTTTGAAAATCTACTAGCTCTTCCTTGATATCGATAGTATGCAAAATACCGTTTTCTTGCATTCCTTCGCATAGACAAAGCGCAGAATATCCTGTATAAGTGCCAATTTCAAGAATGTTAACAGGTCGAATTAATTTAGAAAGCATACTTAACACGCGACCCTGAAAATGGCCACTTAGCATTCGAGGCAAAAGAATTTTTTGGTAAGTCTCTTTATTTAAAGCTTTTAATAATTCGGGTTCATTTTCAGAATGTTGTTCAACGTAATCTTCTAATTCCGGAGAGATGAAATGCATTTTTTGATTTTTTCAATTTTGGGCAAAGTTACCAAATTATCAAAACAACACACGAGCATTTATTTGAATTGATGTAATAAATAAACAAATAGTCATTAAATTTGCAGCATGCAAATTGAGAAAAAAGACATACGAGCCCTATCTAAAGAGGAATTGCGCAATTTTTTTGTGACCAATAAGGATAAAGCCTTTCGTGGAAATCAAGTTTATGAATGGTTGTGGAGCAAAGGAGCACACAGTTTTGAGGATATGACCAATATCTCCAAAGGAACTCGTGCCATGCTGGAAGATAATTTTGTTATCAATCATATCAAGGTCGATACGATGCAACGTTCGGATGATGGAACGGTTAAAAATGCGGTTCGTTTGCATGATGGATTGGTAGTAGAATCGGTATTGATTCCTACCGAAACCCGTACTACTGCTTGTGTTTCTAGTCAGGTAGGTTGTAGTTTAGATTGTAATTTTTGTGCAACTGCGCGATTAAAAAGAATGCGAAATCTTGAACCTGCCGAAATTTACGATCAGGTTCTTGCTATAGATAGAGAAAGTCGCTTGTATTTTAATCATCCGTTGTCGAATATTGTTTTCATGGGAATGGGCGAACCATTGATGAATTATAATAATGTGATTAAGGCAATTGATATGATTACTTCGGAAGAAGGATTGGGGATGTCGCCTAAACGTATTGTGGTTTCGACTTCAGGAATTCCTAAGATGATTAAAAAAATGGCTGATGATGAGGTAAAATTCAAATTGGCAGTCTCTTTACATTCGGCAATTGATGAGGTTAGAGCCCGTATCATGCCTTTTTCTAAAAATTTCCCTCTAGCAGATTTGCGAGAGGCATTGGAATATTGGTACCGAAAAACACGAAGTAAAGTTTCCTATGAATATGTGGTTTGGAAAGGTATCAATGATAATAAAGCTGCTGTAGATGCTTTGGTTAAGTTTTGTAAATATGTTCCTTGTAAAGTGAACTTAATTGAATACAATCCAATTGATGATGGAGAATTTCAACAAGCATCCGAAGAAGCAATTAATGCTTATATAAAAGGATTAGAGTCTATAGGTGTGGTGGTAAAAGTGAGAAGAAGTAGAGGTAAAGATATTGATGCTGCCTGTGGTCAATTGGCTAATAAAGAAGCTTAGTTTTAAATGTAAAAACAATAAAGGGTTTGCCTAAAAAGCAACCCCTTTATTGTTTTTAGGTAGCTTATTTTATAACTCCAAGGATTTCTTTTGCTATGGGGTGATTAGCATTGAAAGTATAGCCTAAAATTTTTGCTATAGTTTGGGCAAATTGCTCTTGGTAAATTTGTCCTTTTTCCTGTATTTCTCCCTTAGCTTGAATATTAGGCCCCATTGCTGCAAACCAAATTTCGGAAGCTCCTTTAATTTGGCTACCATGGCTAGTCCATTGGGATTTTATGGCATCACCTCGGCCGTGGTCAGTAGTGAAAACGACAGCTGTTTTGTTTTTATATTGAGGGTCTTTTTGAATCAATTCCCAAAGTTGTTTCATCCAGGTATCAACTTGATGTGCTGCATCCAGATAATAACGGTAGGAACCTTCATGAGCCCATTCATCCGTTTCGCCGTAAGCAATATACAACACACGTGGTTTGTTTATTTTTAATTCTTCCAAAGCTTCATAATGGGTGTAAACATCTAAACATTCATTATTATGAAAAGGTCTAAATGAATCTTCTAGCATTGCATTTATTAGTTTTTGGTTTTCAGTAGGTTTGTTACCGCCTACTTTGTCAAAAGCTGAGATTACTGGGAATCCACATCTTTTTTCATTCAAAATACGATCAAACGCATCCCAAGCTCCAAAAGCGGCTACTTTACCCTTGATTTTTGATTGTTTGTTTAGAAATTCTAAAACATTCACATGAGGATTTGGGGGATAAGCATTAGAATTGACTAGTGTGTCTGCATATCCTGTCATGATTTCGCTATAGCCAGGGTAGCTAAACCAATATTTATTGGCATTGTTAACGTTGTTTTCATAGTTTCGATTACCATATATTTGTCCCTGTGCTGCAAAAATGCTCCATAAAAAAGGCATTAGTTTTTTCCTGCGTTCAATTGGGTTTTTGTCCCAATAGGTATTAAAAATATAGGTGCTGTCATTCTGGTTGAATTTTGGATCTCGAGCTAGAACTTCATCCATTCCGCCAAAAACTTCTTGCCATCTTAAACCGTCTGTGGTAATGATAATAATGTTTTCTGCATTTTGAGCATTGCTAATTGAGCTAAATAAAATCAATAATGCAATCAGTAATTTTTTCATGTAATAGTTATTTGTTGGTAAAAATAGAGTTCTTTTTATTGGTGTGGTATTAAGAAAAGTTTAATTTACAGCATTGAGAGGTTAACTTTTCTAACCAGTATATAAAGATATTTTATTGCATCCGGATTTTTAAGTATTTTTTAATAATTTATCAAAAGCTAATTTTTGTTTTAATTTATTAAAAAAATGTACCTTTGAATTCCAAATGAATGTTACTTCTCAAATAAAACAACCCATATTTAAAGAAATGGAACTTTTTGAAAAAAAGTTCTATGAATCGATGTCTTCTCAAGTGGCGTTGTTAAACCGTATTACTTACTATATCGTAAATCGTAAGGGAAAACAAATGCGTCCTATGTTTGTTTTTCTAACGGCTAAGATGATTTCGGGAGGAAATGTAAATGAAAGAACTTACCGCGGAGCATCCGTAATTGAGTTGATTCATACAGCCACTTTAGTGCATGATGATGTGGTGGACGATAGTAATCGTCGTCGTGGATTTTTTTCTATTAATGCGCTTTGGAAAAATAAAATTGCGGTATTAGTTGGGGATTATTTATTGTCCAAAGGATTGTTGCTATCTATAGATAATGGCGATTTTGATTTGCTTCAGATTATTTCAGTCGCTGTTCGCGAAATGAGTGAAGGAGAATTATTGCAAATAGAAAAAGCCAGAAGATTAGATATTACCGAAGATGTATATTACGAAATTATTCGAAAAAAGACCGCTACACTTATTGCTGCATGTTGTGCATTGGGAGCCAAATCAGTTATTGAAGATGCGATTCAGGTAGAGAATATGCGAAAATTTGGCGAACTTATCGGTATGGCTTTCCAAATTAAAGACGATTTATTTGACTATACTGATGATGCCATTGGTAAACCTACCGGAATTGATATCAAAGAACAAAAAATGACTTTGCCTTTAATTCATGTCTTGAATACTTGTACTTCTAAAGAAAAGAGTTGGCTCATCAATTCGATTAAAAACCATAACAAAGACAAAAAACGCGTCAAAGAAGTAATTGCTTTTGTCAAAAACAATAATGGTTTGGCTTATGCCGAAAATAAAATGATTCAATTTCAGCAAGAAGCCTTACAGTTATTAGAGAATTACCCCGATTCTGATTTTAAAGCAGCTCTAACAATCATGGTTAATTACGTGATTGAAAGAAAAAAATAAGCAATTTCAATAGCAATCACAAAAGCAAAAATCAATTTCAATTTTAATTTAGAAGTGATTTGGAATATTTTTATTGTCATTGATATTGAAATTGTCATTGATTTTTTTTACCCTCCATGCAACCTTTTTGTTTTGCAAATCGTCTATGCTAATAGAAACACTTTAATTATTTTGAAAGTAATCAACTTACATCAACAAGAAAACGAATTAATCCAGTTAGCGGTCGAGAGCAATCGGCAAGCACAACAAAAGATTTATACTCAGTTTTCTCCAAAGATGTTATCCGTTTGCCGTCAATATATAAAAGACATTCATCAAGCCGAAGATGTAATGATTACTGCTTTTATGAAGGTTTTTGTGAATCTAAATAATTTTCATCATAAAGGAAGTTTTGAAGGTTGGATAAGACGCATTATGGTAAACGAATGTATTTCGTTCATTCGAGTTGATAAGAAAGTGAAATATGTTGAAGATGAAAACTATTTTGAAGAAAGTTGTAACAACATTGATAGTCAGTTTTCGGTAGATGAAATCCAGTATTTAATAGATAGTTTGCCGGATGGCTATAAAATGGTGTTCAATTTATATGTAATCGAAGGATACAAGCATCAGGAAATTGCGGCTATGTTAGGAATTAGTGAAGGGACATCAAAATCGCAATTGTCTCACGCCAGAAAAATGCTGCAAGGACAGCTTAGTAATTTAAAAAAGTATGACAATGGAACCGAATAAATTTGAAGAAGAAATCAGAAATAAGTTAAATGAACGCGAAATTCATCCTTCAGCAGCAGCTTGGACAAAACTGGAGGGAATGCTTTCGGCTGAGGATAAACCAAGAAGAAGATTTCCTTGGTGGTATGTTGCAGCAAGTGTATTAGGTTTTTTATTGGTAGGAACGGCTTTGTTTAACAAATTTGATTCTGCAAAAATAAATATAAATACACCTGTGGTTTTAGAACAAAAAATAGGTGAAGATGTTTTAGAAGAAAAGAATGTAAACCAAAAAGAGATTTTACTTCCTAAAATTTACGAAAAGAAATTGCATAAAGGTTTTGCAGTTAGTGGTATTCAAAGTAAACAGCAAATACCTATAAAGAATCAAAGGGAAGTTCTAAATCTCAATCAAGCTAGTGATACTGCAATCATTTTGTCTAATAAAAAGAAGGAACAATCAGTAAGTACATATAAATATGTTTCGCCAGAAAAATTACTAGCTGAAGTTAGTGATTCTAAATTTGAAATTATAGAGTCCAAAAAAATAGAACAAAAGACAAAAAGAATTATTTCGGTTGATCCAAATACTTTGTTATCTGATGTTGAGACTGAATTAAATCAATCTTATAGAGAATCGGCATTCGACAGATTGAATAAAAAATTCAATGTTATAAAAACAGTTTTAGTTAATAGAAATTACGAGGAATAAAAGCAATTATCAATTAATAATGAATAGTATGAAAAAAATAATATTGTTTGCAGTAATAGTTTTAGTGGCAATGACAACTGTACTAAATGCACAAAATAAAGGGAGCTATAAGCAGGTTTTAGATTGGAATTATTGGCAGCCTGAATCTCCAAATTATGAAATGAATTCTGAAAAAAGTGCACAATTTGATAGTCAAGATATTCTAACAATTAAATCTGTAAAAAGTCAAATTAAAGATTTTGGTACTTTAATGAAAACGATCAAATCGGATTCGTATTTAGGAAAAACGCTTAAAATGACTGCTTATGTAAAAAGTGATAAGGTGAAATCCTGGGCAGGACTTTGGATGCGTGTAGATTATTATTCAACTAATGTTCTTGCTTTCGATAATATGGAGAGAAGACCTATAAAAGGAACGAACGATTGGACAAAATATGAAGTTGTTTTATTTGTTCCAGATGAAGCAACTTCGATTTCCTACGGTGTTTTATTGAGTGGAACAGGTCAGATTTGGTTTAAAGATGTTAAACTTGAAATAGTAGATGATAGTGTGCCTGAAACGGGGCCAAATAAAGGAAGAGAACATAAAATACTTTCTTTTGAAAAAAGAGCAAAAGCGATTGGTAATGAAATTAAAATGGTTACTGAATATGAAAAGAGAGTTTTAAAAAAAGAAATTGATGCATTAGATAAGGAATTAGAACAAGGGTTGATTTCTAAAGAAAAAGCAGAAGAGCTTAAACTGGAAATAGCAAAACAACATGCTGATAGCATTGAAACAAAAGTTGCTGTTGAAGAACAAAAGTTAAATCAATTAATTCAGGATCAAGTGGATGGAAAAGTTGATGAAGAAGTTAATCCGAAAAAGAAAGGTGGAACGCTAATTTTAGGAAGTAATAATGGTTCTTTTGATGACAGTAGAGAGATTAATATCGCTTCAATGAAGGTTTACAATGGAGAAAAAGATAAGTTAAATCGTCATATAAAAAGAACAACAAGTCAGATTGTTTTTGCAATGGGAGCTAATAATCTCGTAACAGATGGAGCAGTGGCACATTCCAATTTTAAATATGCCCAATCTCGTTTTTACGAATGGGGTTTGACGCTTAATTCCAGAATATTCCCTAATCACAATTTGTTGCGTGCCAAATATGGTTTTTCTTTGATGTATAATGATTTACGTCCTACTGATAATCGTTATTTTGTAGTAAATGGCAATGAAACTGATTTAATGACAAATACAATCCCTCAAAAAGATGCTCGATTTAGAAATGTAAATTTGGTTTTTCCACTGCATTTGGAATTTGATTTTACTAAACCAACTGTAAAAGACGGTAAGACCTATTTTAAATCCCATAATAGTTTTCGTTTTGGTTTAGGCGGTTATTTTGGAGCCAATTTGAAGTCAAAACAAATCCTTGAATATGATAAAAATGAGTATCATAGAATAGAAAAAACACGAGGAGATTATAACGTGAACACTTTTGTTTATGGATTAAGTACTTATATAGGTTACAAAGCAACGAGTCTGTATTTAAAATATGATTTGAATCCGTTGTTTAAAGATAATCCGGTGAAACAAAACAATGTTTCTTTAGGATTACGATTTGATTTTAATTAGAAATTTAATGACAATAGTAATTGAATTTTAAAATTGCCATTGTCATTGAAATTGAAATTGATTTTTGCCATTGATATTGTATCTTTGATGCTTTCCAACTTTATATCTTAAAAATAAATTGATTTCAAAAGCTACCATAGATACTGTTTTCGAAACTGCTCGAGTAGAGGAGGTTATTGGCGATTTTGTTCAATTAAAACGTGCGGGAAGTAATTTTAAAGGTTTGAGTCCGTTTTCTGATGAACGTTCTCCATCGTTTATGGTATCGCCTGCAAAAGGTATTTGGAAAGATTTTAGTTCGGGTAAAGGAGGGAATTCCGTGGCTTTCTTAATGGAGCACTCTCATTTTACGTATCCGGAAGCTATTCGTTATTTAGCAAAAAAATACAATATCGAAATCGAAGAAACGGAGCAAACGGATGCTGAAAAAGCCAATATGGATGCGAGAGAAAGTATGTATTTGGTTTCGGAGTTTGCCAAGGATTATTTTCATAAAACCCTTTTAAATACTGAAGAAGGAAAAGCTATAGGTCTTTCTTATTTTAAAGAAAGAGGATTTACTAACGAAACCATTCAAAAGTTTAGCTTAGGTTATTCACCGGAAACCTGGGATGCTTTGACTAAGGAAGCGTTGGGTAAAGGTTACAAGTTGGAATTTTTGGAAAGTACCGGTTTGACAATCCCTAGGGAAGATCGCCCATTTGATCGATTCAAAGGTCGTGTGATGTTTCCTATCCAAAGTATGTCCGGACGTATTTTAGGATTTGGAGGTCGAATATTAACTAATGATAAAAAAGCGGCTAAATACCTCAATTCACCTGAAAGTGAAATTTATCACAAGAGTAAGGTTTTATACGGCATTTTTCAAGCGAAGCAATCTATTGCAAAGTTGAATAACTGTTTTTTGGTTGAAGGTTATACAGATGTCATCCAATTTAATCAAGCGGGTATAGAGAATGTTGTTGCTTCTTCAGGAACAGCTTTGACTTCAGACCAAATTCGATTAATTAACCGTTTGACTAAAAATATAACGGTACTTTTTGATGGAGATGCAGCAGGACTTCGTGCTTCTATTCGTGGAATCGATTTGATTCTGGAAGAAGGTATGAATGTAAAAGTTTGTACTTTTCCTGATGGGGATGACCCGGATAGTTTTGCCAAAAAAACACCGCATGATGATTTAGTTGCTTATTTAGAGAATAACGCTAAAGATTTTATACAATTTAAAGCTTCGCTTCTAATGGATGAAGCTAAGAATGATCCTATCAAGAAAGCCGATTTGATTCGCGACATGGTAGGAAGTATTTCTAAAATTCCGGATCGTATTCAGCGCGAAGTTTATATTCAGGAATGTTCCCGTATAATGGATATTTCTGAGCAGGTATTGATTAGCACGTTAGCCCAGATGATTCAAAAGGATGCTACTGAAGCTGCTAAAAAGCAAAAACAGGAACAAAAACCTTTTGAAGTTCACAGAAACCAACCTCCTCAAAATACTGGTTATGCAGGTGGAGATCCTGAAGATCCAAGATTTGGCCCACCGGAGGATTATCCAGGAGAACCGGGATATCAAACTAATCAAGCTCAGTCTGCAGAAAAAGTAGATGTTTTATACCGTTTGGAGCGTAAGATTATCGAAATTTTATTGCTATATGGAAATAAAACAGAGGAGTTTGAAGATGTTTTGATGAAAACAAATGAAGAGGGAGAAATAGTTAACGTGACTGAAATGAAGTCCTATAAAGTATTTCAGCGTATTTATTTGAGTTTACAAGAAGATGAGGTTGAGTTAGCAAATCCTTTGTTTCGTGAGATTTTTAACGACTTGATTAATTATTATTTACAAAACGAAAAATTTAGTTTAGAGCAGTATTTGATGCATTTATCACCAGATTACGCTCAGGAAGTAACTGATATTTTAATGGAAGATGAGCGTTTGGTAATGCATAATTGGGAAGGGCAAAATATTTTTCCTAAAACCAAACAGGAAACTGTTGCTCAAAATGTTTCTGAAACTATTCTAACATTGAGATGGTATTTGGTAGGCAGAATTATTGAGGAATTAAAAAACTCCATATCTCCTGATCAGGATAATATGGAGTCTTTGATGATGATAAGAGACTATAATGAACTGACTCGTGCTTTTTCAAAAAAGCTGGGTAGAGTCATGTCTCGTTTTTGAATTAAACGATCTCTAAATTCTTAGCTTTGTTTACTAAATCAACTAGGTTAGTAACATTTAATTTTGTTAATAAACGTAGTTTGTAAGTACTAATTGTTTTTTCGTTTAAGCCTAAGATCTCTGCAATCTCATGATTTTTCTTTCCACCACTTAAATAACGTAAAACCTCTACTTCACGGTTAGAAAGTTTACGATACAAGCGCTCGCTTTTACTTTGTTTAGCAATTAGAGCAAGATTTTTCTTGATTGTTTCATTCATAACAACCTTACCTTGGTGTACTTTGATTATTGATTGTCCAAGAGTCTCTAATTTTTCTTTTTTATGAACATATCCAGCAACACCAGCTTTGATTGCATTTGGCGCATAAATTTGTTCAGAAAGACTACTGAAAATAATAATTTTAGTCTTTGGGAAATCTTTTAATAGCGATTTTACCTCAAAGATACTTGACAGACCTTCTAATTCTAAATCTAAAATTAGAACATCTATATCCTTTGTTTGAAGGATATCTCTAATCATCAAAAAACTACCTACATTGGCAGCAATTGAGATGTCTGAATGGTCCTTGAAGTAAGACTTTACTCCAAAATGTACTACCGGATAATTATCGGCTAGACAAACTTTAATCATGATTTTTTTTTTTTAGGGTTTAATTTTTGTGTGAATTGTATTCTAAAAGTAGAAAAAAAAAAGTATAATACTACATTTTATAGATAAAATCATATTAATATCGATTAATTACACAAACGGGTATAGGATTCATCTTATGTTGGTTGTTTGTGTTTAATTTTTTGTAGATTTTAAATACTTCTTTTTGTCTTTCTGAATAGTTCTCTTGAGAATTTTTGTTTTCGTCTTCTAGCATAGCCCACTCTAATTCATCATAACTAGCACCTAGCTGTTGTTCATCGGTTTTTTCATCACCAAATAAACCATCTGAAGGCTGTGCTTCTAGAATAGATTGTGGTACGCCTAAGTAGGCTGCTAAAGCAAAAACATCTGATTTCATTAAATCAGCTATTGGGCTTAGATCAACACCTCCATCTCCATATTTAGTGTAGAAACCTACGCCAAAATCTTCAACTTTATTTCCAGTTCCTGCAACTAAAAGTCCATGTACTCCTGCGTAATAGTATAAGGTTGTCATTCTAAGACGCGCACGAGTATTGGCAAGTGTCAAATTAAGTTTGTATTCATCAAAATCCGTAGGGACTTCCTTTTTAAAAGCTTCGAAAACAGAGGTAAGGTCACTTTGTACACTACTTACGTTAGTAAAACGTTTTTTGAGTTGTTCGATATGTTCTTTCGCACGACTTACATGACTTTGGTGTTGGTGAATTGGCATTTCAACGCATAAAACCTGAAGTCCAGTTTGAGCACATAAGGTTGAGGTTACAGCAGAATCTACACCTCCAGAAATTCCAACAACAAAACCGTTAACTTTAGAATTTTCTGCATAGCTTTTTAACCAATTAATAATTTGGTTATTAACTTCTTCAACTTTTATAGTGCTTTTTTTAGTCATTATAGTTTAAATTTTAGTCGTTAGGGACGTATCTTTGGGCAAAATTTTATGTAAACTACTGTTTATCTAAATATATTGCTGCAAATTTAATTAAAATAAAATGAAAACATGTGTAATTTCCTTAGTTCTATTTTTCTTTTTTTGTTCTTGTGAAACCAAAAACAAGTTAAAACAAGAAATAGAGGCTATTCCTATGGATGTTCAGCTAGTTCGATTTGATAAAATCTTCTTTGAAACGGCTCCTAAGGATTTATCAAAAATAAAACAAGAGTACCCTTTTTTCTTCCCTGAAGGTAATGATGATTCCGTTTGGGTAGAAAAAATGCAAAACCCTCTATGGAGAGAATTGTATGTCGAAGTTGAAAAAAAATTCCCTGATTTTGAGCCTTATCAATTAGAAATAGAAGGGGTTTTAAAAAGGATTAAATATGAATTTCCAAAAGTACAAACACCTAAAAGGATTTTTACTATTATCTCGGAAATGGATTATACGAATAAGGTGATTTACGCTGATAGTTTGATGATTATTTCCTTAGAAATGTATTTAGGTAAAGACCATAAGTTTTATCAATTTCCAAACTACATAAAACAAAATTTTGAACCGAGACAATTGCTGCCTGATGTGGTAGAAAGTTTTGCTAGAAGACAAGTAATGCCTACAAGAGATAAATCGTTCTTGTCAGCAATGATTGATACAGGAAAAGGCTTGTATCTTAAAGATGCACTTTTAGAAGAGGAATATACCGATGCCGAAAAAATGGGTTATACTAAAGAGCAATTACAATGGTGTCAGGAAAATGAAAGTTATATTTGGCGTTACTTTATCGATGGACAATTGCTGTATGATGACGATCAAAAGTTGATACCTCGTTTTATAAGCCCGGCTCCTTTTTCAAAATTTTATTTAGAAATTGATAATGAATCACCAGGAAGGGTGGGGGCTTGGTTAGGCTGGCAAATTGTTCGTTCGTTTATGAAAAATAATGAAGTATCTTTGCCCCAATTAATGCAATTATCAGCAAAAGAAATTTTCGAGAAATCAAATTATAAACCTAAGAAATAATGTCAAATACACATAAATCAGAAATTAATTTTCTAGTAGAATTAGATGAAAACCGTATTCCGGAAAAACTATATTGGACGGCTAAAGACGGTGGAATAGAATTAGAAGAATCAAAAGCAATTATGCTTTCTGTTTGGGATAGTAAAGCTAAAGAAAGTATGCGTATTGATTTGTGGACTAAAGATATGCCTGTAGATGAAATGAAAATTTTCTTTCATCAAACTTTAGTCGCTATGTCCGATACTTTTCACCGCGCTACTGGTGATGAAAAAATGGCGGCTACAATGAAAGATTTTTGCGAATATTTTGCTGAAAAATTAGATTTGACAAACTAAAATCGCAATAAGTTGTTTTTATAAAAAGAGCAGCCCTCTCAATATTAGATAGAGAAGGCTGCTTTTTTGTTGTTAAGTCAGTTGTAATTTTGGAATTTCAATAGCATTGATTTCATTTTTACAATTTTCAATCTGCTTATTGATTTCCTGTTTGATGGATTCAAAATTTGGAATATTTGAAAATAATGTTTGATAATAGTTGATTCCTTCTAAAAGATTAGCTTTGAAAGATTCTAGTTTTTTTGTTTTCGCATTGTTGATTTCGTCACTAATGGATTGAATGTCATTTTTTAAATAGTCAATATACATTTTTAATTCTTTGGCAAAAAAATGAGGACGATTTGGAGTTCTTAAAACAGAAGTATAACCATATATGTGTTGAATCATTTTATACAGCGATACTTCTTGATCAAAATAAGCCATATTTGGTCCTGGGCACACAACGACACCTTGATCTTGTCCTTTTATTTTAATGTTGTTCTCTAAATAAGAAGCATTGGCTAAACCTACACAAAGACAAGATTTTTCAGTGATGGCTTGTTTCGCTTTTTCATAATTCTCTTTAGAAATTGTATTTCGATTGGCTTCCAATTCTTCTAATTTAGAATCTTGGAATTTTTTTGATGCTGTGCAAATTCCATTACCTTCAGTGTCTTTATTTAAAGCCAAGTATTTTTTTGGGCAAGAACTTCCGGCTTTACTTTCTTGGATGCGTTTTTGCTTTATTTTTTCATTCGTTGTACCTCTTAAAGTGTTAAAAGGAACCCCTAAAGGAGATATTTGGCTTAAATATAAATCTTCTTCTTTAGCATTAATTAGCAGGTTTCGAGTGGCTTTATCTACAGAAGTAGCTTCTGGAACTAATAAAAATGGCGATCCCCAACCTACCGAATCAACATTGTAGTATTCTAATAAAAAATCGTGCTCCTCAGAAGTGCCAACACCTCCTTGTACTGTGATTTTTAATTCTAAAGGTTCGTTTGGAATTAATTTTCCTTTTTGTTCTAAGGCTTTAATCATCAATTCATGGGCAGATTGAACTAGTTGGTCTTTTTTTTGTTTGAACTCTTCTAAAATTGGACCTAATAAATAGCCGTCTGTAGCAAATGCGTGCCCGCCACAATTTAATCCTGATTCGATGCGGTATTCAGAAACCCAAAGTCCTTTTTTTGCTAGAAAGTTTCCTTGAATCATAGCCGAACGAAAATCGCTCACTTTCAAGGTGATTTTCTTTTTTAAGCAGTTGTTTTCGTCAGGGTAAAAATTGTCAAAATTTTCAAAGTAGCTGTACAGTCTCGGATTCATCCCCGCCGAAAGTACAATTGAGGAATTTACAGTACTATTTGCAAAACCTCTCAAGGCAGCGTGCGCATCATTGAAAATAACAGGCAATTGTTCGTTTTTTACAAAGTTGTCTTTGTCTAATTTTGTCATAATATTGACATCAATTGCCCCAGGAGTTATGTGTTTTTCGATATAATTTTTAACATTCTCCTTCCAATTTATTCCTCCTTCAATAAACGATTCAAGTCCTTTTTTGATTTCTGATTTGTTAGGTAGAATTGCAATGTAGTTTTCTAAAGCTTCCTTGCTTTCTGCTAATTCGTTTTTAAATTTATCAAATTTCTCTTTTACAATCGTATCAACTAGATTTAAATAAGAAGTAATACGTTTTGCTCTATAATCGGCTACTTTTTTTGTAATTTCTTGATACGGTAAGTTGAATTTTTGATGGTAAAATGCACTCATTTTTTCAATTAATTCATCGTCTGCAATTGAAATTACGGATGAAATTCCATAATGTGCCACTCTAATAGGACTATCAATAGTATAGGCGAGTCCCATAACCGGAATATGGAAATTATGAATTGTTTGTTGATTTTTTGTTTTGTTCATACCTGTAATAATAATTTGTGCAAATTTTAGAATTATCTCTCTTTTAAAAACTGATAATTATCATATTAGTACCTTATATTGTGTGGTATTTTTGCAAATTGTAAAATGATTATTTGCAAATTCGAAGTTGGGTTTTGGATATATCCAACAAAATATATATTTTCAAGCGGTAAAAACTATCCTTTTTCAGGCTTGTTCAAATAATAAATCAGTAATTTTGCCTAACTTTTTATATAAAAAACAATGCAAACTCCCCAAAAAATAGCAGTTGTAGGTTCTGGTTTAGTGGGATCTTTATTAGCTATTTACTTAAAAAAAGCTGGTCATACAGTTCATATTTACGATAGAAGTCCGGATATAAGAAAAATAAAGTTTTCGGGTAGATCCATTAATTTGGCAATGTCAAACCGAGGTTGGAAAGCGCTAGATGGAGTAGGTGTAGGTGATGCAGTGCGAGAAATTGCTATCCCAATGGATAAACGTGCCATCCATCTGGTGGATAGTCTGAAGTTTCAAAATTATGGACAAGAGGGCGAATCTATCTATTCGATTTCGAGAGGAACTTTGAATCGTAAGATGATTGATCTTGCTGAAGCAGCAGGTGCTGAATTTTTCTTTGAACAAAGAATTTGGGATGTTACTTTGGCAACTGCGACTTTGCATATTGGTGAGACCGAAAGAGGCGAATGGGAAGAACGAAAATACGATATGGTTTTTGGTGCTGATGGCGCTTTTTCCAGAATTCGTCATCGTATGCAGCGTCAAAGTATGTTTAATTATTCTCAGGAATTTTTAAATATAGGTTACAAAGAATTGAATATTCCTGCTAATGCAGATGGTTCTCATAAATTAGATAAAAATTCGTTTCATATATGGCCTCGTGGAGAGTATATGCTAATTGCGCTTTCTAATTTAGACGGAAGTTTTACTTGTACATTGTTTATGCCGTTTGAAGGAGAAAATTCATTTGCTTCTTTAACAGATCGAAAAGAAGTCGAAGCCTTTTTTGAAAAGAATTTCCCTGATTCAGTAGAAGTAATTCCTAATTTAGCCGAAGATTTCTTTAAAAATCCTACTAGTACACTGGTTACAATGAAATGTTTTCCTTGGACTTATACCGATAAAATTGCCTTAATTGGAGATGCTTGTCATGCCATTGTACCTTTTTATGGTCAAGGAATGAATGCTGGTTTTGAAGATATTACGGTGCTTTATGAAATGATGGAGAAATATGGTGATGATTGGGAAAAAGTATTCTCAGAGTATGAAAAATCTAGAAAACCTAATGCTGATGCTATTGCTGAACTTTCGTATCGAAACTTTATGGAAATGAGTACAAAAACGGCGGATGATAAGTTTTTGTTGCAAAAGAAAATTGAAAAATGGTTTTCAGAAAAACATCCTGACAAATGGATACCTTTATATAGTAGAGTGACTTTTAGTGATCGTCCATATGTAGAAGCGCTAGCATTGGGAGATTTTCAAAATACTATAATGGAAGAAGTTTTGAGAATGGAAAACATTGAAACGATTTGGGATAGTGAGCAAGTAGAAAATAAAATTTTAGAATTATTGCAATAAAAAAATAGCAATTTCAAAGTAGTTTTTGCTTTTCGAAATTGCTATTAATTTTTGGTATTGAAATTGTTTTTATTTTTTAAGAATTTTTGATAGAATTCCAAAAGCACCTCTAATAAATGTGGCACTTGTGAGCACTTTTATCACCGATTTACCTACAACTTCTGTTGTACTAGGTCCTTGTTTACTGGTTCTTGTTTGTTTGGCTTCAGTTTCTTCGGCTTCTCTTTTTTCTGTTTCAGTTTCTATTGTGGCAATTTTTTTATTGAGCATTTCATAAGCACTTTCGCGATCAACTTCTTCATTGTATTTTTTTACTAATCTAGATTTGCTTATAATTTCTTGTATTTCATTGTCTGTTAAAATATCCATACGACTCATAGGAGCTCTTAGCATGGTGGCAGCTAGTGGAGTAGGAATTCCTTTTTCATTCAAAGCTGTTACAAATGCTTCTCCAATCCCTAAACTGGTTAATATTTCGCTGGTGTTATAAAAATCAGAAGTTGGATAATTATCGGCAGTTTGTTTAATCGCTTGTCTATCATTGGCGGTAAAAGCTCTCAAGGCATGTTGAATTTTAAGTCCTAATTGTGCCAAGATACCACTAGGAACATCCATTGGATTTTGAGTGATGAAATAGATTCCAATTCCTTTTGAGCGAATCAATTTCACAATGGTTTCAATTTGTTCTAATAGCGTTTTGCTTGCTTCTTTGAATAGTAAGTGCGCTTCATCAATGAAAATGACTAATTCTGGTTGCTCTGTATCTCCCTTTTCAGGCATTTGTTGGTATACTTCGGCTAATAAACTAAGCATGAAAGTTGAGAATAATTTGGGTTTATCTTGAATATCAGTCAGGCGAAGGATATTGACATAGCCCTTTCCGTTTTCGTCTATTCGCATTAAATCATCAATTTCGAAAGATCTTTCTCCAAAAAACAAATCGCCACCTTGTTGTTCTAATTCGATTATTTTTCGGAGGATGATTCCTGTGGTAGAAGTGGATATTTTTCCGTAGCTTTCTGTGATTTCATCTTTGCCTTCTTCTGTAATGTAGTTGATGACTTTTTTGAAATCTTTCAAGTCTAGCAATGGCATTTTGTTGTCATCGCAATATTTAAATAGGATAGCAATTACACCAGCTTGTGTATCGTTTAAATCTAGAATTCTAGAAAATAAAACGGGGCCAAACTCGGAAATAGTTGCCCTAAGACGGACTCCGCTTTGTTCGGATAGACTCAATAATTCAACGGGGAAAGAGGTGGTTGTGTAAGGAATGTTGATTTTTTGGTGTCTTTCGGTGATAAATGATTTTTCTTCACCTTCTTTTGCAATACCGCTAAAATCACCTTTAATATCCATCATTAATACAGGAATACCATAAGTTGATAGCTGTTCAGAAAGAACTTGAATGGTTTTAGTTTTTCCTGTTCCGGTAGCTCCGGCAATTAAACCGTGTCTGTTTAATGTTTTTAATGGAACTTTTATTTGTGCTTCAGGAATAGTTTGTCCATCCAGAATGGCAGTTCCTAGTAATATGCTTTCACCTTTGAATTCGTGCCCCAGGTTGATTGTTTGGATGAAATTTTCAATAGTATTCATAGGAATTTTGTTGTTTCGGTTTTAGTAATTGTTTTTAAATGGCATAATTGTGTGCTTCTTTTTATTTTTTTTGTAATTTTAAGTGTTTTTATTTGTTAAATGTAAAAAAAAAGTCATTTTTTATTTGTTGAAATATTATTGTATAAATCAGCTATTTGACATGTAATTTTATTAATATCTCCGAAAAAACATAATCATATTAATAAAAAAACAAACCTAATATTTCTTAAGTGTTAATTTGTGTTTGGATAGTTTGAATATAACGAAAAAAAATTTTTTTATTTGAACGAAACATATAAATTTGCGGAACTACAAGTTAATTATAACTAATATAAATTATTTAAAACTATTAAAATTTAAAAAAAAATGGCAAACGTTAAAAAAGAGAGCAGTTCAAAAGGAGGAGGAATGATTTCAGGAATCATTATTTTATTATGTGTGGCGGTTGGAGTTGTGATTTGGAAATTCATCATGGGATCACCTGCTAACTTTGAGGGTGGAAATCCTGAAACTGGACACCCAATTAATACTTTAGGACAAGTTTACAAAGGAGGATTCATTGTACCTGTATTATTAGGTATGTTGTTAATGGTAATTACTTTTTCATTAGAAAGATTTTTTGTAATTACTAAAGCTGCTGGAAAAGGAAACTTAGACGCTTTCATGTCAAATGTTCAAGCTAGTATCAAAGGTGGTCAAATTGAAGAGGCTATTGCTGCTTGTGATAAACAACAAGGTTCAGTAGCAAACGCTATCAAATCTGCTTTGGTAAAATACCAAGATGTTAAAAAAGAAGGATTCAACAGTGAAGAAGCTTCTGAAACTATTCATAAAGAAATCGAAGAGGTTACATCTCTTGAGATGCCAATGTTAGAGAAAAACATGACTATTATTTCTTCTTTAGTATCTTTAGGAACTCTTGGAGGATTATTAGGAACTGTATCGGGGATGATTAAAGCGTTTGGTGCGTTAGCTTCTGCTGGAACTCCTGACCAAGCTGCTCTTGCAACAGGTATCTCTGAGGCACTTATCAATACTGCAACAGGTATCTCTACATCTATCTTAGCTATTGTGGCTTACAACTTCTTTACTGCAAAAATTGATGATTTAACATATTCAATTGACGAAGCAGGTACTACAATTGTAAATACTTACAGAAAATTTAGAGGAAGTTTAAAACAATAATCATTTTGATATAATTGTATCAAAATAAAAAATACAAAGAATGGCTAAAATAAAAATGAAAAAGAAGTCGACATCGACAGATATGACTGCGATGTGTGACGTTGCGTTTCTTTTGCTTACCTTCTTTATTTTGACAGCTACAGCTAAAGTTCCTGAGGCATTGCCTGTGGATACACCTGCGTCTACTGTACAAACAAAATTACCGGAGTCTGATTTAGCAACTTTAACAGTTGGTAATAAAGATGGAAAAGATAAAGTTTTCTTTGATTTAAAAGGTAGAGATGTTCGTAAAAGAACCCTAGAATTAATGGGGGATAAGTATGGTGTGACTTTTTCTGAAGAAGATAAAGAAAAGTTTGCTTTAATGACTGATTTTGGAGTGCCAATTGCTAGTCTTAAGCAAATAATTGATATGAAGTCTTCTGATCGTGTTAAGGCTGAACAGCCGGGTATACCGATGGATTCAACGGATAATCAATTAAAAGAGTGGATTTATAATGCTCGTATTGCTAACAATGAATTTAACAATGCAAAAGGTAGCAAACAAGAATTACAAATCGCGATTAAAGGTGATGCTAAAGAAGAGTATCCGGTTATTAAAAAAGTAATGGATATTTTGCAGGATCAACATATCAATTCTTTTAGTTTGGTAACAGGATTGAGAGGAAAAGATTTTTAATTAAAAAAAATATACTAAAATGGCTGAATTAAATACCGACAGTGGTGGTGATAAAGGCGGCAAGGTAAGAAGTAAGAAGCAGAATTCGAAGGTGGATTTAACTGCCATGGTGGATTTAGCATTCTTATTGATCACTTTCTTTATGCTTACTACCTCATTGTCAAAACCTCAAGCAATGAGTTTGGGCTTGCCAGATAAAGATCCAAAGGAAAAGGTTGATGATATGAAAGTAGATGAAAATCGTACCATGACTATTTTGTTAGGAGATAACGATCAAATGTACTTTTACATGGGTATTATTAATACACCTATGGCACCAAAACTTATCGCTTATGGTAAGGATGGGATTCGTAAAGAATTGATAAAGAGAAAAAAAGAAGTGGCTGCTTACACTGCTTCTAAAGGAAAGCCTGAACAAGGTATGATTGTAATTATCAAACCTGGTAAAAAATCAAATTACAAGAACGTAGTAGATGTATTAGATGAGATGGCAATTAATTCAATTCCTACCTATACTATCGTTAACGATTTTTTACCGGACGAACAAAAATTGTTAGAGGGAAAATAAGAGCAATCTTGTTTTCTTAATAACCTAATAATTAAGAAAAATGAAATTAGACATATTAAAAAACCAATGGGTTGAGATTGTTTTCGAAGGTCGTAATAAACTTTATGGAGCTTACGATTTGAGAAAATCTAACCGCAAGACTACTGTTAAGGCCCTTCTTATTGGTGCTTTCTTCTTTAGTTTAGCTGTTAGTGCTCCTCTTATCATTAGTTTGATTCCTAAATCTACTGATGATGAAGACAACTCTATCAAAGAGGTAAAGCTTACAAATGTAAAGTTGCCTCCAAAGAAAGTGGAACCGCCTAAGTTAAATGCACCACCGCCGCCACCACCTCCACCAGCAGTAGATCAGGTGAAGTTTGTTAAACCTGTGGTTGCTAAAGCTGAAGAAGTAGTTGAAGAACCACCTAAGATTGAAGAAATCAAAGATAAAAAAACAGGTACGGAAACAATTAAAGGAGATCCAGATGCTGTTTTAACTGTAGCTCCAGCTGGAAATGGTCCTAAAACATCTCAAGTTGTTGAGGAAGTAGATGATCAAGTATACAATACTGCAGGTATTGAGGTAAAACCTGAATTTCCAGGTGGTATGGAAAAGTTTTATTCTTTTGTGGGTAAAAACTATCGTACTCCTGAAGAAGAAGGTTTGAAAGGTAAAGTGTATGTTACTTTCGTAGTTGAGAAAGATGGTTCGTTAACAGATATTAAAGTTTTAAGAGATATTGGTTACGGAACAGGAAAAGAAGCTATAAGAGTGTTGCAAAAATGTCCAAAATGGAATCCAGGTATTCAAAATGGAAAGCCAGTTAGGGTACTTTACTCTTTGCCGATTTCTATTCAAAGTGCAGAATAATGCTACGAAAATTTATTACAAATATTCAAAAGAAATCGCTCAAAGAGCGATTTCTTTTCGTTATAGGCATTTTGTTTTTTCTACTCTATTTCATATTGGGACTTATAGTTATTTTTATGAAAAATTTGCCTATAGCCTTACCTACCAATTATAGATTGGCTTTTGGAGCACTTTTAATTGTGTATGCTTTTATTCGTTGTGTCAGAATTATTAATGATAATAAAGAAGAAGAATGAAAAAAATAGTGTTGTTAGTCGTAGTTTCTGTTTTTTCTGTTTTTGCGTTATTTGTTTCTTGTAAACAATCCGAAATAAAAAAAGAAAAAGAGTCGATTTTGAAGGGTAAGATTACAATTTTAGTTGATGAGACTGTTAAGCCTCTGATTGAAGATCAGATAGCTGTTTTTGAAAGTACCTACAATGCTAAAATTACTCTTGTGGCTAAATCTGAAAAAGAATTATTGCAATCTTTCATGAAAGATACATCTGGAGTTGTAATTCTTTCTAGACCATTAGATTCGACAGAAATTAAATTTTTTGAACGCTCTAAAATCAAACCAAGAGTTACTAAATTTGCTACAGATGCAATTGCTTTAATCTCTAATAAAAAGGATTTGGATAGTTTAATTGCTTTAAAAGATGTTGTATCTTTTTTAAAGGGTAATTCTCAATCTAGAATAAAGGGTTTGGTTTTCGATAATCCAAATTCTAGTACTGTTCGCTATTTAACAAATCTCTCAGGTGTGCAGCAAGTACCTCAAAAAGAGGTTTATTCATTTAAATCAAATGAAGAAGTAGTGAAATTTGTTGCTGAAAATGATGGTATGATAGGAGTAGTAGGTCTTAATTGGTTATTGCAACCTTCTTCTGAAATTAAAGGTTTTTTAACTAATATTAACGTTTTAAACGTTGAAGGTTTGAATAAAAAATCTTATTTTGCACCAACTCAAAATAATCTAGCAGAGGGAACTTATCCTTTGGCACGTGATTTGTTTATTGTTAACTGTCAAGGAACAACAGGTTTAGGAATGGGATTTGCTTCTTTTTTAGCCGGTGAAATAGGGCAAAGAATTGTTTTAAAATCGGGGATGTTGCCTGCTGTAATGCCTGGTAGAAAAATTTTGATTAAGAATAGAATATAGTGTTGCGCTAAGAAACAATGAAAATGAATAAATTAAATAAAATTAAAATGAACAAATTTAAAATTTTAAGTATTGCTTTTTTTTCTTCTGCTTTTGCTGTACAGGCACAAGATATTAATGAAGTGAAAAAACAAATTGATGCTGAACAATTCCAAAAGGCTAAAACGTCTTTAAAATCTATAATTAAATCTAATCCATCTCAAGGTAAAGCTTATTTCCTTTTAGGTAATATTTATTTAAATCAGAGTGTATTAGATTCTGCTAAAATCTCTTATGATGAAGGTTTAAAAGCTAAAGAAGCAGCACATTTTAACTACATTGGCTTGGGTCAATTAGATTTAGAAAAAAATGATGTAACCGCTGCTAAAGCTAAGTTTGAATCTGCAAAAAGTGAAATGCGTAAAAAAGACTTTGAGGAGTTGGTTTATATTGCAAGAGCTTATATGAATAATGCTCATCCTGATTACAAAGCTGCTTTGGCTACTTTAGAGTTGGCAAAAGAAAAGAATGCTGCTGAACCACAAGTTCTTTTAGCTTTAGGAGATGCGTATTATGGTGATAAAAATCAAAATGAAGCATTCTCAGCATATCGTAATGCTTTTCAAGCTGATAATTCTTTAATTAGAGCTAAAGTTCAATTAGGTGTTTTGTTGAAAGGTGCAAAAGCATACAAAGAAGCTGTTGCTGCTTATAATGAAGTAATTGCATTAAGTCCGAACTATGGTCCTGTTTATAGAGAATTAGCGGAGACTTATTATTATTGGGCTTTGAATGTTCCTGGTCGTTATGATCAATATATGAAAGAGGCTTTGTCTTTTTATGAAAAGTATATGACAATGACGGATTATTCTTTAGCTTCTCGTATGCGTCATGCTGATTTCTTGATTTTAGCAAAAGATTATAAAGCACTTGAAATCGAAGCTAATAAGATGAAGGAATTGGACAAAGTAAATCCAAGAATTTTAAGATATTTAGGTTATGCAGCTTATGAAAATGGACATATTGATGATGCAATTGCTTCTTTGCAAGAATTTATCAATAATTCGTCTAATAAAATTATTTCTTTAGATTATTTGTATCTAGGTCAAGCTAAAATTAAAAAAGGAACAAATGCTGATGAATCTGCAATTGACCCTACATTATTTCAAGAAGGAGTTGGTTTAATTAAAAAAGGAGCAGAACTTGAGCCTTCAGTGGTTGATGGTTTAGGTGAGTTTGGTCAAAATTTATATTCTAAAAAAATGTTTAAAGAAGCCGCTGCTATTCTTGAGTTAGCAACTTCTTATAAAGAAAGTAAATCGTTCTTGCTTGACAATTATTATTTAGGTAACTCTATTTATTTCGCTAATGCTGGTAAAGCTGTTGCTGATAGAGATATGGAGGCATTGAAAAAAGCAGACGTGGCTTACGGAAATGTGTTGACAGCTTCTCCAGAAACTATTGATGCTTATATTTCTCGTGCAAGAACAAATAGTTTGTTAGAAGATGATCAAGCTATGATTAAGTATTATCAAGAGTATATAGATCATGTAAATGCTAAAGGTGCTGAGGAATTAGCTAAGCCTACTGTTAAAACTAAATTAGTTGAAGCCTACAGTACGATGGGGGCTGGTTATGCTAATTTTGATAAAGCAAAAGCAATAGAGCATTTTAATAAAGCTTTAGAGATTGATCCTGCAAATAAATATGCAATACAAGCACTTAAATCATTACAATAGTTGATTAAAAAAAATAATTGAGGCCAGTAGCAATACTGGCTTTTTTTATGGTTCGTTGTTAAGCAATTCATAAATTAAACAAACCCAATGCAAAATATGTATCTTTGCACACTAAATTATTAAAATGCTATCAAAAGAAATTCAATTAGAAGTAATTAAAGGTGCGATGTTGCCTTTAATGGAGGAGTTTTATACCATACAAGGTGAAGGATTTCATACGGGAACAGCAGCTTATTTTATAAGAATTGGAGGTTGTGATGTAGGTTGTCATTGGTGTGATGTAAAAGAAAGTTGGAATGCTGAGTTACATCCTCCGACAAAAATTGAACATATTGTAGATAATGCAGCTAAATATGCGGATACGATTGTGATTACTGGTGGAGAACCTTTAATGTGGGATATGAGTTTGTTGACTTCGAAATTAAAAGAACGTAATCTAAGAGTGCATATTGAAACTTCAGGTGCCTATCCTTTGTCAGGAACTTGGGATTGGATTTGTCTTTCTCCTAAAAAAAATAAATTACCCACCGAAACCGTTTATGATAATGCTGATGAATTGAAGGTGATAATTCATAATAAGCATGATTTTATTTTTGCAGAAGAACAAGCTGAGAAAGTAAATAGTAATGCCAAATTGTTTTTGCAACCAGAATGGAGTAAAAAAGAAGAAATGACTCCGTTAATTGTAGATTATGTCATGGATAATCCAAAATGGAGAGTTTCACTTCAGACACATAAATACTTAAATATTCCTTAAGGACATTCAATATAAAAAAACCAGAAAGTAATCTTTTCTGGTTTTTTTGTGCGCTAAAATTTAGAGAGTTAATTTTGCTAAATAATCATAATGTTCTCCTTCTACAATTAATTCACATTGGAGTCCGTTGTCTAAAGCGGCATTTTGTAGGGTGTTGTAATCAAGGTATAACCAAGGGAAAGAATCTTCAGTTTGTCCTTTGTAGCTTATAGTGAATTCTAATTCACCATAATAACCATTGGCTGGAACTTCAAAAGCACCATCTTCATCTTCGTCAAACATATAAATAATATCGGAGCTGTCAATTAAGATTTGTCCACCCGGATTTAATAAAGATTTTAGTTTTTGAAGAAATTTAGGAGTGTTTTCTAATGTTCCAAAAATCCCTGTTCCATTCATTAGGAGTAAAATGCTGTCGAATTTTTCATTTTCTACAGTCAAGATGTCCTGAACAAAAGTCTTTTGAATACCTCTAAGTTTGCATGTTTTGATTGCATTAGCCGATATATCAATTGCTGTTATATCAAGTTGCTTTTTATTTTGGAGATATAAACTATGACTTCCTGCACCGCATCCTACATCCAGTATTTTGCCTTTTGCGAGCTCTAATGCTTTCTGTTCAATAGCGGGCATTTCATCAAAGCTTCTAAATAAATAAGCAATGCTCATTTCGTCTTCTTCAGAAATCGTAGTTTCAGTAATAATATTTTGAGGCGAATTATTGGTTTGGTAATCAAGAATAGCTTTGCCAAAAAGGTCCTTCATTGTATTATGATTCAAAGTTTATGGTTTAAAGTTTAAAGTTGTTTAATTTTGCTGTTCAATTTTAAACTTTAAACTTGAAAGAAATTTTAAATAACTTAAATAAGTTGGCCAAAGATAAGCAAGTTGAAAACAAAAAGTATTTCGATAAGCTTAAAAAGAAAGCGCCTAAGAATTTAGATTATGTCATGCAGGATTTACATGATACTGAATTTAAAAAAACAGATTGCTTGCAATGTGCTAATTGTTGTAAAACTACCGGGCCTTTATTTACATCGGCAGATATTGAACGAATCTCAAAACATTTGCGTCAAAAACCGCAACAGTTTATCGAACAATATTTGCGAATTGATGAGGATAATGACTATGTTTTGCAAAAAGTACCTTGCTCTTTTTTGGATACAGATAATACTTGTTTTATTTATGATGTACGTCCTAAGGCTTGTCGTGAATTTCCGCATACTGACAGGAAGAAGTTTCAACAAATAACCAATATTACTTTAAAGAATATTCCAATTTGTCCCGCAGTATATAATATTGTAGAAGAAATGAAAAAGAAAATGCCTCTTTAATGTTTATTTATTATGTGGTTAGCTAAGAATAAAACTGTATTTTTGAACATCAATTTCGAAAACCAAATCAATTGAATCTAGAATACTTTATTGCTAAAAGGCTTATTACTGCAAAGGATAATAAAAGTAGTATATCAGCTCCAATTATAAAAATTGCTATTTCGGCTATTGCTATCGGTATGATCATGATGATTGTTTCGGTGGCAACTGGAATTGGTCTTCAACAAAAGATTAGAGAGAAAATTTCAGCATTCAACGGACATATTATTATTGCTAATTATGATAATAATCAATCCGATGCTACTTTGGTTCCGGTTTCTAAAAATCAAAAATTTTATCCCAAGTTTACTTCTGTGCCCGATGTGGATCATATACAGGCTGTAGCAACTAAGGCGGGAATTATTAGAACTGCTGATGCCTTCGAAGGAATAGTTTTTAAAGGGGTCGGTGCTGATTACCGTTGGGATAATATTAAGGAGTATTTAGTGTCGGGTAGATTACCTAATCTATTAGCTTCACTTAATCCGGAAGTAATTATTTCTCAATATCTAGCTAACAGATTGAAATTGAAAGTAGGTGACGAGTTCAATACTTTCTTTATGAAAGAAGGTCAAAATAAATTGCCAAACATAAGACGTTTTAAGATTGTAGGGGTTTTTAGTTCGGGTTTCCAGGAATTTGATGTTACTTATGTTTTGGGTGATATAAGGCATGTTCAAAGAATTAATAAATGGAAGTCTGATCAGATTGGTGCTTTTGAAGTTTTTGTAGATGATTTTGATAATATCAGTACGGTAGGCGAACAAGTGTATGAGCATACAGCTTCAACTTTGGATTCCCAAACTATAGTGCAGAAATACAGTTATATTTTTGAATGGCTTCAGTTGTTCGATTTTAATATTGTGGTGATTCTTATCGTGATGATATTGGTAGCGACTATTAATATGGTAGTTGCTTTGTTGGTTTTGATATTGGAGCGTACTCAAATGATTGGGATTATGAAAGCAATTGGAGCAAATAATTGGTCAATTCGAAAAATGTTTCTCTATAATGCATCTTATTTAATATACAGAGGATTGTTGTGGGGGAATCTTATTGGTGTTGCAATTCTTTTAATTCAAAAGTATTTTGGGGTTGTAGAACTTAATCCTGAAAATTACTATGTAAACGAAGCGCCTGTATATATAAATGTCTTTTATATTTTACTATTAAATGTTTTGACAGTTGGGGTTTGCTTTGTTGTTTTGCTGATACCTTCTTATATTATTACAAAGATTACTCCTGTAAAAGCAATACGTTTCGATTAGAATCTTACGTAAAAATAAAAGGCAAGAGGTTAAAACGGATTGTATGCTGTTTTAGCCTCTTTTTCTTTGGAGCTATTTCCTGCTATTCATTTCAATCGTATTGTTTTTAAAGAAAAAACAATAAGGATTTCCATTTCTACCAGTCTTGCCGGCAGGCAGGTCGGGGCTATGGTATTTGTTTAAAAGCTTATTTTCTACTATGTAATATAGTGATATCGGTCTGTTCTTAGTGTTCTTTGCGAAGAAACTTTCCGCTCTTTGCGGTTAAAACAATACTTGAAACTCCAAATTCCTACAAAACCAAAAATTTCTTAAAAATTAAAACACATGTTATCAGTTGATTAAAAAATAAACAAAAAATAGTTTTGAAAAGGTCTTGTTTAATCGAATAAAGGTTCTACTTTTGCACCCGCAACAGCGAAAACGTTCTATTAAATACTGACAAGCTAAGAAGAATGATTCGGACGAAAGTTTGAAAAAAAAGTTTCAAAAAAGCTTGTGAGATTTGAAAAAGCGATTTACATTTGCACCCCGCAAAACACGCAAAGTTATTTGAAATATTGACAAGAGAAGAGGAGTTGAGCTTCGGTAAATAAATCGAAAAAAAACTTTAAATTTTTCTTGTGAGTAAAGAAATAAGTTGTAGTTTTGCAGCCGCTTTGAGAGATAAGCGAGAAACTGAAATAAATTCAGTTTAAAAACAAAAAGACACGTTCCTAGACATATTGAATTGACAGCCGTCTCGTTTTTAAAACGGGACAAATAAAATAAGAGTAATAGAATCGCGAGATTTGAATAAACCGATAGTAACTTGGAGTCAATATAAAATGATCCTGAAATTAATTCAGGATAAACAATATACGATGAAGAGTTTGATCCTGGCTCAGGATGAACGCTAGCGGCAGGCTTAACACATGCAAGTCGAGGGGTATAGGTTTTCGGACCTAGAGACCGGCGCACGGGTGCGTAACGCGTATG